>JBNGDL010000059.1:0-21400 GCA_049975205.1 Anaerolineae bacterium
ATCCCCGTTTCCGGCTTGAGAGGCCGGCGTCCTAGGCCTCTAGACGATGGGGCCGTCCACGCGAACTATTCTAGCAGGGTCGGTCTGTTTGTCAAGGTGCACTTGCTCACGGGGCACACACTTGGGGACATGCGCTCGCGTCTTCCCGATGGGGCAGTCTTGCTTTGACAACCGCTGTGTCGCCTCTATAATCCGAAGCAGTTCTATACGAACATCGGCAGCGCCTGGAATTGAGAAATGACGACAGCGGAAGATCGTACTAATGAGCAATGGCTCAACCATCTGAATGGGACTCCAGATCCAGCCGCTTTGGGCGATCTTCGAGAACGGCTCATTCGGGGGCTGCGATACGCCATCAAGCAGCGCTATGACATCTCCGAGTCAGACATCGAGGACTTTGTTCAGGAAGCCATTGTCAAAATCCTCGACAACCTCGATACGTTCCGCGGGGAAAGCAAATTCACCACCTGGGCCCAGAAGATCGCGATCCGCGTTGCGTTCTCGGAGCTGCGTCGGAAGCGATGGGAGAATATCTCACTGCAGGATCTTATCCCGCAGCAATCTGCCGGTGAAGCCGGCGAGACTACACCGCTGGTCTGGATCCCCTCCGCCGAGCCCAGCCCGGAGCGCCGGGTCACCCGCCAGAACCTCCGTGCCTTGCTGGTCTATCTCATTCAGGAAGAACTCACGGATCTACAACGCCAGGCTATGGTCGCCGTGGTTCTGCAGGGCATGCCTGTCGAGGTGGTGGCACGCCGGATGGACACGAATCGGAATGCTCTCTACAAGCTTCTCCACGATGCGCGTCAAAGGCTGAAGCACCGACTTGAACAACAAGGCGTCAGTGTGGATGAGGTTATGGCGGTCTTTGCCCCAGAATAACGTGTGCCTGGGTTGGAGTGCGAATCGAGAGCGCCCTGATTTGTGGTTTTGTTAGGCTATTCTTCTCATGTGCGGTAAGATCTGACAAACTCTCCGCGTCTAGATCATGAACACGGTTATAAGGCGATGATGAGTCTAGAACCCTTTCAGTTGCAGCACCTCGTACAGGACATTCTCACAACGCAGCCCGAGGAAATCGGGTGCGACACGTGCTTCGCCAAGTTGGATCTCTTCGTGGAGATGACCTTGGCGGGGAAGAATGCCGCGGCCGCCATGCCGTTGGTGCACGCGCATCTGCAACATTGCGCTGCGTGTCGAGAAGAATTCGAGGCGTTGCTCACCGCGCTGGAACAGAGTTCCAGGTTGTCCTAGTGTCACCGCCGGCTCAGGCGGACAGGTGTTGTGCTGCCTGCTAGGATGTCGACGGAGATACATGTAGGACTGCATCCCCCACTGAGCGCATCCTTCTCCTCGCTTAGGTAAGATTTCCAAGATGCTTGTTGTCTAAAAGCCGAATCAGATCTTGATCAAGTAGTGTGCGGCGGAGGGTGAAATGGGTGTAGGGCGGTGGCTTTGGCTTTTGGTGATTGGCCTTAGGGGTTGTGCGGTTGTCCCGTCGGGAATACTTAGGGAGGCTTAGATGGGAGGACCGATGCTCAACCTTGAACTGAACCAGGAGAAGGGCCGCGGGCCTACCGCGGCTCTCACGCTGGTCTTACCTGCACTGCTGGTGTTTGCCTTACTGGCTCTTATCGTAGTCTTCCGCGACGGCGCCGAGGGCGCGATGGGACGCCTTGCGCAGCTTTTGCCCGTCAGTTATGCATTCGCCGCCGGTATGGTTGCGAGTGTGAATCCCTGTGGCGTTTTAATGCTTCCCTCCTACGCGCTCTATCAGGTAGGCGTCGGCGCTGAGGATGAGCGAAGAGATGTGATTCGACGCCTATTGCGCGCGGTCCGGGTGGCTCTGATGGTGACGGCCGGCTTCACCGCGATCTTTGCTCTGGTGGGAGGCGTGATTGCTGCTGGTGGGCAGTGGCTGGTCACGGCCTTTCCATATGCCGGCCTGGTGATCGGCATCGCCATGATAGGGTTGGGGGTGTGGCTCTTGACCGGGCATCGGACCTTTGGCATCGCCGCGGCTAGCCGAGTGCGGATCACGCCGGAGCGAAGCTTGGTCAACATGTTTCTGTTTGGCGTGGTCTACGCAGTTGGCTCGTTGAGCTGCACGTTGCCCATCTTCTTGGTTGTCGTGGGGAGTGCGCTTGGGGGCGGTAGTGCCATAGCGTCCTTCAGCCAGTTTCTGGGGTATGCGCTGGGCATGGGTAGCATCATTTTGGCGGTTACCGTAGGGACTACGCTCTTTCGGCGGGCTGTCTCGCGGTGGCTGGACCGCTTGACGCCCTACGTGCACCGCTTCGGTGCGCTGTTCTTGGTCGGTGCCGGGGGCTATCTGGTCTTCTATTGGATCTTCCTAGCCGGCTTGTTCTGAGCAAAACACCGGAAGCGGCGGCATAGACTCTATGTCGCCGCTTTTGCATGTCCATGTAGGGTCATGCGTGTCGGAGCGCCAACAATTGACATTTCGGGGGGGCGGTAGTAAGTTAGGGCTATTGCAAGCTACAGAGGGACCTTAACCAAGAAGGAGTGGGCTGTGATAGCTTGGTTCTTTGCGCTCATAGGACTGGCTGGTGTTTCGTTTGCCGCAATTGGGCGTTCTCTAGAGAGCGGTACCTGGGAGGGCTTTTTCACAGCCGGTCGCGCTGGACGTATCTTTCGCCCGTGCGGCACTCGCGCGTCCTGGTGGGTTCAGAACCCCGCCTTCGAGGACACGGCTGACGAAATGGAACGCCGCTATAATGAGATCGTGTCACGGCCCTATGAGCAAATCTATGTCCGCTTTCGCGGTGAGGCCAGCCGGAAGGGTCAGTACGGGCCGCTTGGCTCCTATCAGCGCGTGGTCTATGTGGAAGAGATCTTGGAGCTTCGTGAGAAGCGCGAGGATGACTGCAAGAAACCGCAGGAATCAGAGTGAAGCGGCACAATGGTGACATGACAGAGTCAGGGAGGTGGCGATGGAGTTCCTGATCGTCCTAGGAAGCGGTGTAGCTCTCTTGGGACTGGCGTTTCTGATCTGGATCGTGGTGACAAAGCATCGCGAGCAGGGGACCCCTAACTGGCCCTCCGTCCAGGGGGAAATCTTGGAATCCAAGGTTGTTCCCTTCGAGCGTGAGACGCCGGAGGGGCGCGAGCGGACGTTCACACCGCTGATCAGGTACCGGTATACAGTGGGCGAGCAACGCTATACATCCGCGAATTTGAACTTCCTCCCGGACACCGCTGCCACGTACGACGTTAAGGCCAAGGCGGAGTCGGTCGCGGCTCACTATCCCGCCGGATCCCCGGTCAGCGTGTTCTATAACCCAAGCAATCCCGGACAGGCTGCTCTGGAGATCCCGCGTCCTGCGGCGCACAATGCCGTTCTCTTCTTCGGCATCACGAACCTGATCGTTGGCCTGGCGATCATTGCACTGGGGATTGTGCTGTTGAGAGGCTGAGTTGTGTTGGGCAGATCGGCTTGTTCCTGACCTGAGTATCGATACCATGCCGTAATAGTGTGATGACTTTGGCATAGAATAGGATCCCAAGCAAGAGGAGGCAGGCAATGGCGGAACCCAAGGGACACATTGAAGGGGAACATAATGCACATAAGGTACTGCTCTATGCGCTTTCCACCTGCATTTGGTGTCGCAAGACCCGGCAGTTGTTGGAGGATGAGGGCGTGACCTTTGACTACCTGTATGTTGACCTGGTTGATGGCGACGAACGCGAGGCGGCGCGCGCGCATATCCGTGAGTTCAGTGACAGGACGTCGTTTCCCGCTATCATCTTTGATGACAGCGATTGCATCATCGGGTACAAGCCCGATGCCATCAAGGAGCGTCTGGGGCTATGAGTGACGGGACAGACATCTCGCAAGAGGCTATCGATAAGCTCTATCGGCGTCTCGACCGCGAAGCGCGGGCGGGAGGGTACAATCTCAACCCGGACGAGGAGTTCACGAAGGGCCTCGTTGAGGGGCTCCTGGTCAATGAGGCGCGGTACGGATACTGGGCCTGTCCGTGCAGGCTGGCCGACGGCGAGCGGGAAAAGGACCTCGACATCATCTGCCCATGTGACTACCGCGACGCCGACCTCATTGACTGGGGCGCGTGCTACTGCGCACTCTATGTGTCCGACGCGGTACTGAAGGGCGAGCAAGAACTGCAGCCGATCCCCGAGCGTCGCCCGCCGGAGGAAGTCCGTGCTGCCGGTGGAACCGTGAACGTCCCCTCGAGCGAGGAAGAGGAGCACGAGGAGGTCCTCGTGGGGTTCACGTGGAGCGGCATGCCGGTCTGGCGCTGTAAGGTTTGTGGCTACTTATGCGCGCGCCCTCGTCCGCCCCTAAAGTGCCCAGTCTGCAAGGCGGATCAAGATCGATTTGAGAGGTTTATGTAGCAGCGGGAACGCCGGCGTTGGAATTGGACGGGGCGAAGGGATGTCTTCGCCCCGTCGTTATTCATGAGCTCCCCCAACCCTCACGGCCGAAGGCCCCTGTAGCTTCAAGGCGCAAACCCTTCACGCGTCCTCGTGTGCGACGGGGCTTGGGCCCAGCGCCTTGCAGGCTTGCGTTTCTCTTGTCCGAGCCTGTTGAAAACGTATAATCATGCTATGAGCATCTATGTGGACGTTTCGGCGGCGGTGCATCGTCGCGCCGGATTGGGACGCTATGCCGAGAGCCTGGCCCACGCCCTGATGCAGCGGATTCCTGAGCGACTTGCCCTCTTCTACAATCGCGAGCACGGCATCGAGCCTTTGGCGGGCCTGGATGGCTTGCCGGCAAACACGGTCGCCTTGGGATACAAGCCTTGGCGGATGCTCGTCTGGATGGGGCAGGCGGCCCGGATCCCCTTCAACCGGCTGGTGCCTGGAGCGGCGATCTTTCACGCGACGGAGCATCTGCTTATGCCGCTTCGAGGCATCCCGACGGTCTTGACCGTCCACGACCTGATCCCGCAGCTTTTACCGGAGCATCACAAGCCTCTGAATCGCTGGTATCTTCGTTGGACCATGCCCCTTTACTGCCGCCGGGCTGACCACATCATCGCGGTCTCAGAGGCCACGCGCCGGGATCTGATCGATCTATATCAGCTGCCGCCGGAGAAGATCACGGTCATTCACGAGGCGGCTGCGCCGCGGTTTCGGCCCCAGCCCTTGGCGGCGCAAGAGCGCGTCCGAGATGCGTACGGTCTGCCCGAGCGGTTCCTGCTCTACGTAGGCACCATCGAACCGCGCAAGAACCTAGAGCGCCTGCTTGGCGCCTGGACGCCGCTGTATCAGGAAGGAACTGTGCCGCCCTTAGTGCTCGTGGGGAAGCGGGGCTGGTTGTCGGATGGGTTCTTCGAATCCTTGGAGGCCAGTCCGGCTCGGAGCGGCGTGATCCTCACTGGTTACGTCCCCGACGCGGACCTGCCGGCTATCTACAGCGCGGCGACCGCCTTTGTCTGGCCCAGCCTCTACGAGGGCTTCGGCCTCCCGCCGCTGGAGGCGATGGCGTGTGGCACCCCGGTAGTCTGTGCCAAAGCTTCGTCGATGCCAGAGGTCGTGGGGGACGCCGCGCTGTTGTTCGCGCCGGAGGACGAGGCGGCGTTACGGGCGGCGCTACGGCGGATTGTGGGGGACGGTGAGTTGCGGGAGGCACTGCGAGAGAGGGGCTTCACCCGCGCCGCAGCGTTCTCGTGGGCACGGACGGCGGAACAGACAGTGCGGGTTTACGAAGGGATTATGCAGAGTTGAGATGAGTGATAAGGTGAGGATTCATCCAACAGCCGATGTATCTCCTGCTGCGGTCCTGGGTGACGGGACGCAGGTATGGCATCAGTGCCAGATTCGCGAGGATGCCCGGATTGGGCGCAGCTGCATCTTGGGAAAGGGCGTATACGTCGACTTTGGGGTGCGCATCGGCGACAATGTGAAGATCCAGAACTACGTGTCCCTCTACCACGGCGTCGTGATCGAGGATGGGGTATTCATCGGTCCTCACGTCTGCTTCACGAATGACAACCTTCCGAGGGCGATTACCCCCGATGGCTCGTTGAAGTCGGCTGACGACTGGGACCTAGGACGTACTCTGGTAAGATATGGTGCTGCGCTCGGCGCAAACGCCACGATTCTTCCGAAGGTCACGATCGGCGAATGGGCTATGGTCGGTGCGGGCGCTGTGGTCACGAAAGATGTCCCGCCTCATGGCCTTGTTGTTGGCAATCCCGCACGCCTGGTTGGATTCGTCTGTGCTTGCGGAGCACGTCTCACAGTATTTGAAGAGGATGGTGCCGTCGTGCAAACACGTTGTGGCGCGTGTGGTAAAGTGATCCCAATTCCCGTGGCCCTCTGGAGGTCTACTCGATGATCCCGATTGCAAAGCCTCTGATTGGTGACGAAGAAAAGCAAGCTGTTCTTGAGGTACTTGATTCAGGTATGCTCGCACAAGGTCCGCGGGTTCAGGCCTTCGAAGAGGCCTTCGCGGAGATGTGCGGTGTGGCGCACGCCGTGGCCACGAGTAGCGGGACCACGGCGCTTCATGTGGCGTTGTTGGCTCACGGGATAGGACAAGGAGACGAGGTCATCACCACCCCCTTCACCTTCATTGCTACGGCCAACAGCATCCTGTTCACGGGCGCGAGACCTGTCTTCGTCGATATCGACCCTGTCACCTTCAACCTGAATCCGGATGAGCTGGAGACAGCCATCACCGAGAAAACAAAGGCCATCTTGCCAGTCCATCTCTTTGGCTTGGTTGCAGATATGGATTCCATTATGGCGGTTGCTGATGCGCACGACCTGACCATCATCGAGGATGCTTGCCAGGCGCACGGTGCGGAGTGCCAAGGGCAGCGTGCTGGGGCCTTCGGCACTGGGACGTTCTCGCTCTACCCCACGAAGAACATCACGTCCGCTGAAGGTGGCATGATCACCACGAACGATGCCGAGGTCGCAGCTGCGTGTAGGACGATACGCCAACACGGAATGCGCCGGCGCTACTATCACGACGAGCTGGGCTATAATTTCCGGATGACCGATGTCCACGCTGCTATTGGACTTGCCCAGCTACGGAAGCTAGAAACCTACAATGAGGCCCGTATCAGCAATGCAAGGTATCTCACCGAATATCTCGAGGGCGTTGTCACACCAACCGTGCCGGACACCCATCGGCACGTCTTCCACCAGTACACGGTGCGGGTGCCAGGAGGACGACGCGACGCGCTCGCTGACTACCTGAAGGCCGAGGGCATTGGCTTTGGTATCTATTACCCTGTTCCCATTCATCAGCAGACCTATTACACGCAAGAGCTGGGATATGCTCAGTCATTGCCGGAAGCTGAGCGTGCGAGTGCGGAGGTCCTCTCCCTGCCGGTGCATCCCGGGCTCACGGCTCAGGATCTTGAGACGATTGTGACGGCGGTCAACACCTTTATGGAGGCAGTATGAGCGGCGAATTGAGAGCTGCCGTCATTGGTGTAGGCTCCATGGGCCGCAACCATGCCCGCGTGTACGACGAAATCTCTCAGACACGACTTGTGGGCGTCGCTGATGCGGTTTTCCAAACCGCGGAAGCCGTTGGAGACAAGTATGGCGTGCCGGCCTATACCGATTACAGGGACCTGCTTGAACGCGAACATCCCGATCTCCTGACCGTCGCAGTGCCCACTCAGCACCACCTCGAGGTGACGGTAGCGGCATTGGAGGCGGGTAGCCACGTGCTGGTTGAGAAGCCCATCGCAGCTACCGTCGAGGAAGGTCGCGCCATCATCAGGAAGGCTCAAAGCCTTCAGCGCAAGTTGATGGTGGGGCACATCGTACGCTTCAGCCCTGTCATTCAGTCCCTGAAAGAGCATCTCGATGGTGGGGAACTGGGAAGGATCTTTCAGATTGTGTGCCGCCGGATTGGACCATTCCCGGCACGCGTGCGAGATGCTGGCGTTGTCGTGGATCTCAGTCCTCACGACCTCGATCTTATGCGCTTCATTACAGGCGCTGAGCCGATTCGCATCTATGCAGAAACGGAGCAGCAGATCCACACAGCGCACGAAGATCTGGTAACTGGGCTCCTCAGGTTCGATAATGGTATCACGGGCATGCTAGAGATTAACTGGCTGACACCCGAGAAGGTACGCGAAGTCACGGTCCTCGGCGAGCAGGGGATGTTCAGAGCGAACGACCTTACGCAGGACCTCTTCTTCTTTGAGAATGCCGCCGCTGACAGCCTTACGTGGGGCCATCTGAGCATGCTGAAAGGGGTCAGCGAGGGGCGGATGGTGCGGTATCCGATCCGCCGTTACGAACCTCTGCGGGCAGAACTCGAGGCGTTTGCTGACGCCGTGCGCGACGACCAGCCCGTTCCCGTGAGCGGAGAAGATGGCCTCCGAGCGCTGGAACTGGCGTTGGCGCTCGTCGAGTCTGGCAGGACCCATCGCCAGGTGGAGACACCCGCATGAGCTTAGAACGTCTGAAGGCTCTCATCGCCGACCGTTCGGCGGAGCTGGGCGTGATCGGCTTGGGATACGTGGGGGTGCCGGTTGCTGCTTCGTTCGCTGATGCGGGCTTCTCCGTGACCGGCGTTGACCTTAAGCGCGATCGTGTCAGCAAAATCGCTGCCGGCGTCTCTCCGATTGAGGGGCAGGAGCCGGGGCTTGCGGAACTCGTGAGCCGTGTGGTGGGAACCGGATATCTTCGGGCCACCACGGACTATGAGGCGTTGAGGGATTGCGATGTCGTGATCATATGTGTCGAGACGCCCGTGGACGCCGACCATCGTCCGAGGTACCGGGCGCTTGAGAGTGCGCTCAGATCGCTCGGGCCCGTGATGAAGTCACAGACTCTGGTGATTGTCGAATCGACGCTGGCCCCAGGGACGATGGCATCGTTGGTGAAGCCGATCCTAGAGGCCGCTTCGGGCAAGCGCGCCGGGGAGGACTTCTATCTGGGTCACTGTCCCGAGCGTGTGATGCCTGGCAAGCTCCTTAGCAACTTACACTCCGTAAGTCGCGTCTGCGGTGGGGATACGCCCGAGACCGCCGAGGTGATGTTGTCGCTTTACCGACACGTGGTTGAGGCTGATCTAGATCCGACTGACTGCGTGACGGCGGAGCTGGTCAAGACGACGGAGAATGCCTATCGCGACGTCAATATCGCCTTTGCCAATGAGGTTGCGCTCATTTGTGAGGCGGTAGGGGGCGACGTGTGGAAGGTGCGTGAGTTGGTGAACAAGTCACCGGGACGGCACATGTTGGTGCCCGGGGCGGGCGTCGGTGGGCACTGCATCCCCAAGGATCCGTGGTTGTTGGCCTATCAGGCGCAGGAGCTGGGCGTGCCCATTCGGCTCATCCATGCGGCCCGCGCCGTGAACGATAGTATGCCGCTGCATATGATGGATCTCCTTGAGGATGCCCTCGCCGAGGCGGGTAAACCGCTGGAGGAAGCCCGTGTGCTGGTCATGGGCTATGCGTATCTCGAGAACTCCGATGACACCCGCAACAGCCCTAGCGCCGTCCTCGTCGACGCACTCCGCACCCGTGGCGCCGAGGTCGTTATCCATGATCCCTATGTCTCGGAGTACCAGGGCGACCTATTGGAGATGGCTCAGAGCTGCGACGCCGCGGTGGTGATGGTAAAGCATAGCGTATATGAAGATCTGGATTGGAACGCCCTGACCGTGGCGTTACGTCATCCGGTTTTAGTGGACGGGCGATATGTCTCGACGGACTATGAGCCTGGCACAATAGGAGTCAAAGTGGGATGTGGCTGAATGCATCTAGCCTTGCTAGGATGCTGTGTAACGAGATCTGTGCTCCGATTGTCTATGTCGAGATGAGCTCCAAGAGAGATAGCCCTAGAGCGTCTAGATGGACTGATTTGTCAAAGCACCTAATAGAGGCGAGGTCCGTTAGTGGTCCATCGTCTGTGGCACAAAGATCGCCGTGAGTCTTGCGCAACGAAGTATCACAGCTGTAGCTTGGAAGAGCATCGCTAACTGGATTTCTTGGGCAGTCTTGTTTCTGCGAGCTGTGTTTCTGGCTCGCTGGCTGCCTGTCGATGTCTTTGGGGTTTATGCCATGGCCACTTCCATCTTGAGTCTGGCCACTATCGTCGTTGAGTTTGGGATGGCTGATGCCTTCATTCACCGTGCCCCCGAAACCGTGGATGAGACAAAGACGGCAGAAGTTCATTTTACGCTCAAACTCATAGGTGCTATGGTTTTGATTGCAGCGGTGGGATCTGGTGCTCTGATGTTCACTGACGGCTCATTGCAGACTGCACTCCTTTTCTTGACCTTTACCTCAGCAGTTGGGCAATTTACTCAGACTCCGCAGCGGATTCTTACTCGACGTGTGGTGCATCGGCGTTTGTCATTGATGAAGATCATCGATGCCGTGCTTACGACCTGCATCGTCTTGGGGCTAGCCTGGAAAGGAGCCACCCTGTGGGCATTGCTGGCTAGTAGTGCATCAAGCGCCTTGATAGCGATCCTGGTCTTGTATGTATGGAAACCCGTTTGGCGACCACGACTTTCGTGGTCGACCGGAATCGTGCGCTATTTTGTAAGTTTCGGCAGCCGCAGCTTTCTAGCGAGTGTACTTTATCGTGTACTGGATCGAGTGGATGATCTATGGGTTGGTGCGTATCTTGGTGACGTTCCTTTAGGCTTCTATTCAAAAGCATATAGCTTTGCGACCTATCCCCGGAAAATGCTGGCTGTGCCCGTGAATGCAGTGGCGGGGGGAACATATGCTGCACTGAAGAACGATCGAACACGCCTGTCACAGGCTTTCTTTCGTGTGAATGCTCTGTTGGTTCGGAGTGGTTTTCTTTTGGGAGGTTTGATCGCTCTTATTGCGCCCGAGTTCATTCGCATCGTGCTTGGAGCCAAGTGGATGCCGATGCTCGAAGCCTTTCGTCTTATGCTGGTATTTACATTGTTGGATCCGATAAAGACGACAATTGGCCATTTGTTTGTGGCGGTCGGTAGACCTGAACAATTGGCAGAAATCCGACTAGTTCAGTTGGTGATTATGGCAGTCGGTCTGTATCTGATGGGCCCGCGTTGGGGCATCGCAGGCGTTGCCTTGGTCGTAGATGCTATGTTGCTGTCAGGTATTGGCTTGTCACTATGGCGTGCACGCGCATACGTGGATGTATCTGTTCGAAGGCTCCTGAGCGGTCCAACTGCGGCTCTTATCGTAGGGATGATTTTGGCTCGGGGAGCGATACTGGTGCCTGGTGTCCTGGGCTCGGATTGGCGAACGGGAAGTGCAAAAGTAGCCGTCTACTTGGTGACATATGCCAGCGTGTTGACTCTGCTTGAGCGCCGGTGGCTGCACAAGATCGTGGACGATATGCAGCGGCTTATCTAAGAAGGCTCGTATCATTTCCTGCTGTATCTGGAAGGCAGTCATGTGAATTTCCAAAGGAGTCCTCGGAGGATGTCGATTCTACAAAGGCTAAAGCGTCACCTGATCCCGAGCAGGTCATCACACGATAACGGACCCTCCTTCTACAAGCTTTCTCCTACATGCCAGATACCTAACCTAGGGATTATATATGAGCTATACTTCGGGCAGCGTACAGATGGCTGCTTCGTGGAAGTGGGTGCATACGATGGGGAATACGCAAGCAATACGAGCGGTCTCGCGGATATCGGTTGGTCCGGTCACTACATTGAGCCAGTACCAGAATACTTCGAGAGATGCAAGACTCGGCATGCAAGAAACAAATCCATCACTGTGAGCCGATATGCTATTGGTTCAGAAGAAGCACAGGTAGAGATTCACGTGGGAGGGCCGCTCTCAACTAGGAGGGATGAGGCAAAGCGGAACTTCGAGATCCTTGGCTGGGCAGAGAGGTGGTTCACCGGAGAGAAAATACAAGTCTGCCAAGTGACATTGGAGGATTACCTTTCAGGAAGTGAAGTAGGGCCAGGATTTGAGCTTTTGGTCATCGATGTTGAAGGCTCTGAGTGGGATGTCCTTCGCGATTTCGGCATTCGGAGATGGCGACCACAGATGGTTATCATCGAATTACATGATCAGAACAACAACTATCTCAATCTCCGACACGACTGCAATAATATCGTGCGGTATTTCGATGATAATGGCTATAAGGTAGTTTACAAGGACTTTAGCAATACGATCTACGTGCCAAAAAGCTCCTGTCCAAGAGCCGATGTCTAGAATAGGTACATACATGAGCATCCGCTCCGTGATGAGGCGATCCTTGACAAGCTCGTTACCTTTGCATTGAGCCACCAAGGGCAGACGCTTTTTCAGCATACTGCTTTTCGGGCCTGACCACGGATACTAGTAACCGCTGAGTATTCATCTTCGTTCGAGATCTTCGGGAGGTCTCGGAATTGCTCGGTAAGAGCTTGTCCAGGGTGGCAAATGATGCACGTTTCTGAGAATTCACCGATATGTAGCAGCAATCGTCTAGGTATGGGCGGTCCACGTCGAACGAGGTATGACTATTTCCTCATATGGGGTAATGGCCTCCCCTATAAAGAGGAAATACTTGAGATTATTAGGAATACTGAATTCCTGGAGATAATCCGGATCATGGACTATCGACCCCGAAGTATCCGAAGGTTTGTTCATCGGATCTATTCTTACGACTATGCGCCATTTCAGCACTTGAGGGCGAAAACCCGGTATCTGTTGAAGACAGAATCGATTGTTACAGTCATCCTCGTCTGCAATCAAAGCCCGCGCGAAACATACCGTGGCGAAGGACCCTTCCGGCATATTGAATGTGAGCGCATTAAAGAAGCCAAAGAGAAGATCCGAAATAGGTACAATCCTAGACGGCTGGGGATACGCACGGAGGAGCACGTCATCCATGCTTCGGACAATGAAGCCCAGGTTGATCATCTGCTCAAGTGTTTGGGTCATCGAGATGGTATAGAGTACCTGCATCGAACTCCCAATCGGTTACTTCGTCCGCCTCGCTATCTCTCGCGATTCGATGATTTCACCATCCGACAGGTGCGCTTGTCAAAACTGCGCTGTACTGTCTTGAGAGGATCGCGAGCGTCGTTTTGGACGGAAGTTGTCAAAGTCGATGAAACGCCTCAGTTCTCGTGTCTGGTGGGCCAGCCAGAGATCTATCGGGAGTACCTTTCCAAGTTCTTGGGGGGACCTTTGACGCAGGACTACTCCGTGGAAAAGCTCAGAGGGCTATCGAAGACCTTCAAGTATTTGGATGAGCTCCACGCGACTTCCTACATACTTGTGCGAGAGGCGGCGTTTGGCCAATATCTAGTCCTGGATGGAGCACATCGTGCTGCAATACTCAGGCTACAAGGAATAATGAGCATTCCAGTGGCGGTGGTAGAATGAAGATAGGTCCAAGAATCACATTCTCGAACAACCTTGATCTCGTGGACTTTTTCCTCGCATTTGAGGATTTGGTCTACGTGATTCTCAAGCTTGATGATGACTTCCCCCAGTACTATGCCGGGAGCGACATCGACATCCTCTGCTACGACAAGGAGGAGTTAGCTAGGTGCATCTTGAAGGTTGGGAATCGCTACATAAACCGAGGCTGTGAGATCAGAGTTCGGGAAAAGAGTGAGACACATACTCATCTAGACCTCTACTTCAATGAAGAGCTCGACTTGAGATTCGATTTATTCGAAGCGTTACCCGAGTACAAGAACATCAAGCTGAAGAAGCATTACGCGTATAGCGTGATAGAGAATGCATTACAAGTATGTAGGGAGTCTCAGGGAAAACGGTACGTTATCTATGTGCCCTCAGCCATCGATGACCTGCTCCTCCGTTATGTCGAGTACATAGAGTGGTACGCGACGAGGCCCGATAAAGTCAAACATCTTGACTATATCCTGGAAAGAGCCTCTCAGGATGATACCAGCAGGATCAAGTTTCTTGACAAATTGCATGCCTATACGGACTTGCCCGTTGCCAAATCTGAGGGATCTGCTGTGCAGGGAGTCTACTGGTTTGGGTGGCTGCGATATTGGGCAAGGAGAGCCCGCTCGGTACCCTTGCGTCGTGTTCCGCAGGTTGTCGCGAAAACGCTGCGCAAGTGGCTCTCGGCAACCTTTGTTGCCTGAACCATCCATTGTATTGTCGTGATGGGCCAGGGGATCCCCTAGCTGTTGTTGAGTCACAGTTCATAATCTTAGAAGCTTATCTGCTATAGGCAAATCGACGATTTGACACAGCTATGTCGCAGAGAACTCATTATCACAAATGCAAGCCGTGCTTGAAAAGGAAGTCGGGCCAAAGAGCCTATGCGAATCTTTCAAGTCCTTCGCTCTACAGCTAACGCAAGTGTGCCAACGAACCAAACTTGGTATCGTAATCTTCATGAGCCACTGGTGGATATGGGGCACGATGTGACTATGTTCTCCGCGCAGGAAGGGAAGATGGCTATGAGGCGCGGCGATGCATCCGCGCGTGCCGCTTTTAGCCAGAAGCTGCTGGATACCTTCCGTCGGCAACATCTGAAGAGACCATTTGACCTCTTCTTTGCCTACCTGATGGACGGTATGGTGGATCCTGGAGTCATTGATGAGATTCGGAAACTCGGCGTGCCAACGTGCAACTTCTCCTGTAACAATGCCCATCAGTTCCACCTTGTAGAGGAGATCTCACCCCACTTTGACTACAGTCTTCACTCGGAACGCGATGTGGGCGCCAAGTTCCTGTCTGTTGGAGCCAATCCATTGTGGTGGCCGATGGCATCCAATCCTAAATACTTTAGGCCGCTTGACCTGCCTAGGACAGTGGATGTTTCCTTTGTTGGCTCAAACTATGCTCTCCGGGCACGTTATGTCGCCCACTTGCTGGAGCATGATATAGATGTGCATGCTTATGGTCCTGGATGGCGTACATTCGCGAGTACCCGTTGGCGGGAGATAGTCAAGCGCTATATGCTCCTAGGGCGAGCGCTGATGGCTCGCTCACTACCAGCTCAAGCGCGTGCTTCCGCCATAGCTGCGGACCATGACTTCCGTCGAGGCCTACGCGCACATTTCCCAGACAATGTTCATGATTCTGTTTCTGATGAAGAGCTCATCGCATTGTACAGTCGTAGTCACATAAGCCTGGGATTTCTGGAGGTCTATGCTATGCATGATCCTAGTGGCTTGGTAACCCAGCATCTACATCTGCGAGAGTTTGAAGCGCCTATGAGTGGTGCTTTGTACTGCACTGGCTATATGGAAGAACTTGCCCGATTCTTTGAACCGGATGTTGAGGTGTTGGTGTACCGAAACAGGTATGAGTTGCTGGATAAGGTTCGCTACTATCTTCGTCATCCGTCGGAAGCTGAGCAAGTACGACGCGCGGGACTCACTCGAGCCCGCCGGTGCCACACGTATCATCGTCGCTTCCAAACTCTGTTTGCAGAAATTGGCTTGATGGACGGAAAGAATGTCGCGGGTTAGTGTGTTGATGCCAGTCTACGATGCGGAGCCTTTCCTCAGGGAGGCGATTGAGTCGATATTGCGACAGACATTTATAGGTTTCGAATTTGTCATCATTGACGACTGCTCAACTGACAGCAGTGCGGAGATAGTGAAGTCGTTTAGCGATCCGCGAATTCACTACTTTAGAAATGCTCAGAACATTGGTTTGACCCGCTCTCTCAACCGAGGGCTGGTTCTGTCGCAGAGTCCCTATGTGGCTCGCATGGACGCCGATGATGTCAGCATGCCACAAAGGCTCTCGAGGCAAATTGACTTTCTTGACTCAAATCCCGAGGTCGGTGTTGTGGGGAGTGCGGTGCAGATCATAGATGAGGAAGGTAATCTATGCCGTGTGAAACGACTGCCGAAATCACATGAAGTTCTTACGTGGTGCCTTTGCCTGTTTTCTCCTATAGCCCATCCTACGGTGATGATGCGAAGAAACGCTTTAGAACAGGTGGGTGGTTATCGGGCCGACCTGCTCACTGCGCAGGACTATGATCTGTGGTGGCGCATAAGCAAAGTCACCCGCTTGGCAAATCTGCCCGATGTCCTGCTCTATCTGCGGGAGCAAAAAGCAAGTGTTAGGCATAGGCATCTGGACGAGCATCGAAAGGCCCGAGCTGAGATAGCTCAGAGAGTCATCTCTGAGTTTCTACAGAAAGACATATCACTGGATGTCATTATGCACATCATTGAACAAAGCTGCAACTCGGGGAGCCAAGTCCGTGAAGCGGCATCCGTTGTTTACGAACTCTACAAGATTGGAGTGGCTCAGGGGGCTCTGACTTTGGCCGAAAAGCGTTTAGTTCGCGGTTATGTTGCCAAGCGACTGATGCGTCTAGCCTACCGGAGGACAGATGACGGGCGAGCTTGGGATGTGATAAAATCGGCTTGCCTTCTCGATCCTCTAGTGGTCGTCAAGCTAGCTCACAAGCGGTTCCGATCAGCTGTTAGGTGTTAAATCTCAGACCGGTAACAACCGCTAGCTTCGATGGCTGTGTCAGTTAGCCGCTCTTCAGCTCTCTGGCTAATTTGCCTTATGACTTTGCTCGGGCTTTAGCTTCATAAGGATTTAGCCGAGGAAAAGATCTTCGAAAGTGTGACTCCTTGAGACTATGCTACATCGCTGATGCTAACAGCATTCACACGAAACGATGGATTGAGCCGTTCACCCGCGGGGGACACGAGATCCGCCTTGTCTCGTACCGACCAAACACGGCGAATTGGCAAGGTCTGGAAGCGCTGGTTGACCTCACAACGCTTGGCAACGTGCCGAAACTCCGGTTTCTGCACTGGGGAATATGGCTACGGCGCTACGTGAGAGAACAGCAGCCTGACATCCTCCACGCACATCAGATCCAAGGTGCCGGCTGGCTCGGGGCTTTAGCGGGCTATCATCCTTTCGTTGTCAGCGCCTGGGGCTCTGACGTTCTTATCGAGCCTCATAAGTCCAGGTTCCGCCGCTATCTTGTGGACTATGTTTTGCGACGCGCAGATTGTGTAACGGCCCCATCAGGTATACTGTATAATGCACTGCTAGATCTGGATGTTCCCAAAGATCGGCTCGAACTGATCCCGTGGGGCATCAACACAGACGTGTTTTCACCGGAACCTAAGGACGATCTTGTGACTCGGCGCCAGCTCAAGATCGACGCAGATGCTTGGGTGGTTCTGTCGCCACGGGGAATCTCACCCGTCTATAATCACCACATCGTAATCGAGGCGATGGAGACGGTGGCAAAGCATATTAGCAATCTGTGCCTGGTGATGATACGCTACAATGTTGATGCTAGCTATCAGCATAAGATTGAGAAGCAGATCGCAGCTGCTGATCTCACTGAGAAGGTTCTTTGGATACAAGCACAGAGTTCGCCAACGGAAATGGCACGTTTATACCGTATGGCGGATGTCGCGATCTCCATTCCCGCATCCGAGGGCTATGGATTTAGCGTATATGAGGCGTTGGCGTGCGGAAGCCCAACGGTCATCAGCGATCTTCCTCTTTTCCAGGAGGATCTCCGTGACGGCGTTCACGTGCTCAAGGTGCCCATAGAAGATCCGATTGCAACAGCAGGAGCTCTTTTGGGTTTGCATACCTCCCCAGGACTTCGTAACCGACTGAAAGCCAATGGCCCAGAATACGCTCGCCAGCTGGATATATCCGAGAGGGTCAATCGGAGCAGGCAGCTATACCACGAGCTTCTCCACACTTGAGAGAGCGAACCGACATGCCGCACATCGCTATGCTTCTCTCCAATGGCTTTAGGCCAGATCCACGCGTGGCGCACGAGGCGAAGGCTTTGGTCGAGGCCGGCTGTGAGGTGACGGTTCTCTGCTGGGACCGTGAGGACGAGTTCCCTGCCAATGAGGCGGTCGATGGTTACCGGATCGATCGTGTCCAAAGCATTCCGACCGGGTACGGGGCGGGCCCTCGACAGCTGACACGGACACCGCTATTCTGGCGTGAGGCGGTCAGGCGGGTGCTGGACCTGGGCGCGGATGTCGTCCACTGTCATGATCTCGATACCCTGCCGGCGGGGTGGTGGCTGAAACGAAGGCTTGGCGTGCCATTGGTCTACGATGCCCACGAGGACTACCCGGCTCTGATGTCGCTCTATCTGCCGAATCCAATGGTCAGTATGCTGTCATGGTTGGAACAGCGTCTACTGCGTAAGGTCGACTACACGATCACCGCCAGCAGCGTGTTCGCCGATAAGCTACGGAATCAAGGGGTCGACCCGGTCGTGACCATTGGCAATTACCAGCCTCTGGCTCCTTTTGACGTTATATCACCGGATGAAGTAGAGGCGGCACGCTCACGCCTTGGGCTGAACGCGGACGATTTTGCCGCCGCGTATATCGGCGGGTTTAGCCGGAACCGGCAGATTCTGCCTCTCATTAAGGCTGGACGTCATCTGCCAACCGTACGGATCCTCATCTGGGGAGATGGATACCAGCGAGACCAGGTGGAGGCTGCCGTTCGGGAGACCCAAAATGCGTCGTATCGCGGCTGGCTGCCTGCTGAGCAGGTGCCGCTCTATACAAGAGCGGTCGATGCGATCTACTACTGCCTTCTGTCCGACTATCCCGGTGCCGTCTACAATGCACCAAACACTCTCTCCAACGCGATGGCCGCCGGCCGTCCTATCATTGCGAACGATGTTGGAGACCTTGGAAGAATCATCCGGGAGACCGGCTGTGGAATTCTGGTGCCAGAGCCATCCCCTGATGCCATCCGTGTCGCGATCGAGCTATTGCAGGACCGTGCCGTACGCGAGCGTATGGGAGAGGCTGGACGTCGAGCTGCGGAGATGCGCTACAATTGGAATACAGTCGCGGAACAACTGTACCGTGTCTATGAGGAGTTAGGAGCTGGGACGCCCCCGTGAAGATCCTGAATGTGGTCGGCGTCCGCCCCAATCTGATGAAAATAGCGCCGCTCGTTGACGAGATGCGGCGCTATCCACAGATTGAACAGCGACTGCTGCACACCGGTCAGCACCACGACGACCGGATGTCCAAGATCTTCTTTAATGAGCTGGGCATCCCCCGGCCGGATATCTACCTTGGCGTGGGCTCAGGCTCTCACGCCGAGCAAACAGCTAAGGTGATGCTGCAGATGGAGCAGGTGCTGACGGACGACCTCCCAGATCTTGTGTTGGTCGTCGGTGACGTAAACTCAACGCTCGCCTGCGCCATCACTGCGGCGAAGTTCTGGGTTCCTGTGGCGCATGTCGAGGCCGGCTTGCGTAGCTTCGATCGGCGCATGCCTGAGGAGATCAACCGGATTGTTACCGACGCGCTGTCCACGTTACTCTTCACTACTTCCCGAAATGCTAATGAGAATCTGAGCCGCGAAGGAGTCCCAGCCGAGAAGATTCACTTCGTGGGCAACGTGATGATCGACACGCTGATGAAGCATCGTGCTCGTGCCGCTGGATTGGAGACGGCGGCGCGCTTTGGCCTTCAGAAGGACAACTACGCGCTGTTGACCCTCCACCGCCCCTCCAATGTGGACGAGCCCGGAGTCCTTGCTGGTATTCTTGACGCCTTAGCTCGGATTCAGCGGTGTATCCCCATTCTCTTTCCTGCCCATCCTCGGACGGTCAAGCGCATCGCTGAGTTTGGCTTTCAGAAGCGTCTAGGTAGCGCGCCGGACCTTCTTGTGGTGGAGCCGCAGGGCTACCTCGAGTTCCTCGACCTGATGATGCACGCACGTCTGGTACTCACAGACTCCGGTGGCATTCAGGAGGAGACCACGATCCTGGGTGTGCCCTGCCTAACCCTTCGTGAGAACACCGAGCGTCCGATCACCGTAGCCGAAGGAACCAACACGCTTGTGGGCACCAACCCTGCTATGATCATTGATGAGGTTGACAAAGTCCTGACTGGCGCAGGCAAGACAGGACGCACGCCCGAGCTTTGGGATGGGCATGCCGCTGAGAGAATTGTGCAGGTGATTCTGGAGACAAGTGGAGATCTCCAATGATCATCCTCTCCATCGTCGGCGCACGCCCGCAGTTTATCAAGGCCGCCCCGGTCAGTCGGGCGCTGCGGCGTGTCGCGACGGAGGTCCTCCTCCACACCGGGCAGCACTATGACCACGAGATGTCCCAGCAGTTCTTCGACGAGCTGAGTATCCCGGAGCCCGACTACAACCTTGGGGTAGGGTCAGGTCTGCACGGATGGCAGACGGGGCACATGCTGATTCAGATCGAGGAGGTGTTGGCCCAGGAGACGCCGGATATGGTGCTGGTCTATGGGGATACCAACTCAACCCTTGCCGGAACCCTCGCGGCGATCAAGCTTCACACCCCAGTGGCTCACGTCGAGGCCGGGCTTCGCAGCTACAATCGGCGGATGCCCGAGGAGCATAACCGCGTGCTCACCGATCATGCCGCCGACCTGCTCTTCTGTCCGACACAGACGGCGGTGGATAACCTGGAACAAGAAGGGGTTCGGCGGGGGGTCTACCTGACCGGCGACGTGATGTATGATGCCGTCCTCTACAATGCACAGTTGGCTCAGGAGAGGGCCGACATCCTCGATGGCTTGTCGCTTGAGCCGGGCGCCTATGTACTGGCGACGGTGCATCGCCCCAGAAACACGGACAGCTCGGACCGGCTAAGGGCGATTTTGGCCGCGCTGGAGGAGATCAGCCGTGATGTGCCGGTCGTCTTGCCGTTGCACCCGAGAACTCGGAAAGCGCTCGATGCGCTCCGCTTCACCCCTGGAGGCCGATTGCGGCTTCTCAAACCGGTGGGCTATCTCGACATGCTGACGCTGGAAAAACACAGCCGGCTGATCCTCACCGATTCGGGTGGCGTGCAGAAGGAGGCCTATTTCTTTGGTGTGCCATGCCTGACGCTGCGCGAGGAGACCGAGTGGGTGGAGACCGTCGAGGCGGGGTGGAATCGGCTGGTCGGCGCCGAGTATGAGGCCATCGTCCAGAGTGCGGCGACCTTTCGCCCGCACGGCGAGCCAGAGCCGGTCTTTGGCGACGGACACGCCAGCGAGGCGATCGCTCAGCACGTGCGCGACTACGTCCAGTCCTGATGCGCGTCCTCTACATCTCTCAGTACTTCGTCCCCGAGGTCGGCGCGACCCAGACCCGCGCTTATGAGATGGCGACTGGCCTGATCCGTGCGGGTCACGCTGTGACGATGCTCACGGAGGTCCCTAACCATCCGGAAGGCGTGATCCGCCCGGCCTATCGGGGGCGGTTCTGGGCTCGGGAGCCCTTGGATGGTATCGACGTGATCCGTGTGTGGGTGAAGACGTCGCCGACCAAGACGCTGGGCACGCGGCTGGCCTTCTACCTTAGCTTTGCCCTGAACGCCACGCTCGCCGGGCTGATCTGCGCGCGGGGCAACTACGACGTGATCTATGCGACCTCCCCCCCGCTGTTTGTCGGCATCCCTGCGCTGGTTCTCAGTGTCCTGCGACGTGTCCCTCTCGTCTTTGAGGTGCGGGATCTGTGGCCCGAGTCGGCCG
>JBNGDL010000060.1:0-20716 GCA_049975205.1 Anaerolineae bacterium
GTTTCCATCCCGACTACGCGGGATTGTTGATTGCCTCTGCCACATCTAGGGGCTAGGAGACCGTGCGCGCGCTCCAAACACCCATATCTTGCCTCTATCAGCTCTCGCGGTGCCAGGACTTGCCCCTCCGACCTCGCCGCGACAAGCTCCTGACAGTCCTAGAACCGCAACCTTGTCGCGTTTCTTGGTCACATCCCACTGACTCGTCCCCTGAATACCACAAGATATGGGGGATCAGGCTAGATCGACCGCGACAAGCTCCTAGGAGTGTCACCCCCCGCACCTCGTCGCGATTCAGACGATGACCGTCTTCTTTTCGCCGCCCAGGACCTCTATCCCCGACGTCACCCTGATCTTCGCCACACACCGCTCGCAAATCGGATAGAATCGCACCCGATCTTTCTCGGGCCGAATGGTGGCCTTTATTCGGCCCAGCATTTGCTTCAATGCTTTGGGTCCCAGACTGCACTCAAACACACTATACTGCACCGGCGTCCCGAAGTCAAGCAGCACGTTATGCAACTTCGTCCGCCGCTTGTCACTGCTGATATCATAAACCACCAGCAGAAATTGCTCGTCCGCCATCCCGCACCTCCCTTCCCACACTAGCGAGCCCAGAAGGGTTCGTACTCATCCTTCTCGTCGAGGATGACGTGTGAGAGCTGCCTGGCCTGCACCTCGAAATGCTTGCGATAGCTCAGGCTCCGCTGTGTGCCCTTCAATCGCACCTGTGACGCCAACCGGTTCCCAAAGGCCCGCAGGAAGACCCTTAGACCCTTATCGCCCAAGTAGATACCATCACCCGATGGCATGAAATCATCCATTTTCAGCATGCCCCATCCCACGAGACGCATCACGAGCGAGTCGACAAAGGGCGCCCGAAACTCCTCCACCAGGTCAAGCGCTAGCGCAGGCCGTCCGTATTTCTCCGCATGAAAGTACCCCAGATACGGATCAAGGCCCACCGCCTCGAGCGCCGTCATCATAGCGTGCCCCAAGAGCGTGTACCCCAGGCTTAGCAGCGCATTGATCGGATCACGGGGTGGACGCCGGGTCCGCGCGTCGAAGCCCCAGCCCGGGTCAAACGCCTGCCGATAGATGGCCAAATAGGCTCGGGCACCCGCCCCCTCGACACCCAAGAGCTGGTCCTGCGTGTCCGCTGCCGGCACCTGCGCCTCGGCGGCATAGAGCTGGGGTAGCGGAGCTCTGTCTGCCTCAGGGCGCCGCCGCAGAATGCGCAGGGCCAACACTCGTTGGTTCCGTAGCTTGCCGGCCACGATCGAGCGGGCCATTGCCAGCGCAAACCTAGCGTCCTCATCCCGTGCATATTGGGCCTGACGCAGCGGCAGATTCTTGGGTGTCTCAGGCACCAAGCGACCAACCAGCGCCCCTGTGCGCTTGACCAGCAGTACGGGTACTTGCGCATGCAGTAACGCCAACATCGCCGGTGTCGTCAGCCCAACATATCCGACAAGCACAACCTGGGAAACTTTCTCGAGCGGAGCGCGGAAGAGCACCTCGTCCTCCTTCGTAACCAGAAGACGACGGTACTCTTTCTCAACACGGGCACCCTGTTCTGTCACGTAGAGCGTGGGCATCTTTCACCTCAGTAGTCGGGCCCATATTGGCTGAAGAGCGCATCCGCCCGACCCCCTTTGACAGTGATCTGTTTGCGAGCCCAAGGATACGTGTACGCATCCTCCTCGAACCAGACTCCCAGGAACTCAAATCCTTCATCGAAAGACGTGATTGACGTCTTCGCAGGCTCGAAGCGTAGATGCAGTGCCTCCAGAATCCAGCCCGTATGTTCGTAGGCCAGCTCCGCAGCAGCACGGTCCGGAGTCAGCACGACGAAGTCATCAGCGTAGCGCACAGGAGACCAGCCCTCCGCTACTAGGCCTAGGTCCAGAGGATGGAGCACGACGTTGGCCAGCAGAGGCGACAGTGGACTTCCCATCGCCAGGCCCTTCGGGACCTTGGGCCGCGGTCTCGCTCTCCCTAACCAAAGCCGGATGAGACGTAGCACCACGGCGTCGTGGACCTGCTCCCCAACCCAAGCCATCAAGAGCTCTTGATCGACCTCATCGAAGAAATCATCGATATCGGCATCCAGAACCCAGCGCAGTCCCCGATCGCGAAGCGTGATGATACACTGCACGGCATCGCGTAGAGACCGATCAGGCCGATAGCCAAAGCTGCAGTTCAGGAACCGGGGCTCGTAGATCGTGTAAAGCACTTGAAGCACTGCGCGCTGGAGCACCCGGTCCGTCACCGTGGGCACGCGGAGGGTTCGATATTGGTCGCGGCGCTTCTTGGGGATCCGCACGACCCTGAGCTTGGCTGGCTTGTAACGGTTGGCGCGCACATCGGCGGCCAGGTTGACCAGGCGTTCCTCCCAACGGCGGCGCCAGCGCTTGATCGAGACACGGTCAACCCCTGCCATTCCCCGATTCTCGGCGACCTCGTTCCAAGCCTCGCGCAAGTTGTCCATCGCTAACACGCGATCCAACAGGCTGCCCATTGCACCTCTCCGAGCGCCGCTCACAAAGGGCGGCAATCCTACATCGGTCGCGTCATCCCGAACCCTTGAGTCGTATGATAGCCACTACCCGACCAGAAGGCGAAAGCCGCAAGTAGATCCAGCGCCGCCCGTGTCGGGAGCCCTAAACCCGTCGCGCGCAGCCTCAGCTCGCCCACGCAGCCGATGGTCAACCGCTCCCGATCCCGCATCGGCACGGTCTTAAGCCGGTAGGCGCTGATGGCGAGTCCTGTCTGTACCGCCTCCAGCAGCGCGTCACCCGGCAAGCGTATTGGGCCGAAGGCCTCCCACCGACGCAGCCACGATCCCACAAGGGCCCGAGGCATTGGAAACGGCAGGTGACCTGCCTCTCCATGGAATGTCGTCGGGGTCGTGAAGCGCAGACGCCAACCATCCGATGGGTGACGTCCCAACAGATGCGCTTCCGCCAGCGCGTAGGGGTCACAGCGGCCCGCCCACGGGTCAGCATCCGCGGTCCAACCTGTGACCTGCCACTGGCGCCGGCCCAGCGTGATAACCGCAGGCAGCGCCGGCAGCCAGGCCTCGTGAAGGGCCGTGGTCAGCGGCTCTCCCAGCGTTGTCACGCGGATCCACGCCTTCGTACCCTCGGTCACCGAGATCTGGCCCCGGTGCGGGAGAGCGAGCCCCATCAGCGGAGACACGGTGAAGGGCTGCAGCGCCTGATCCCCGTGCAGCGCGTCGCCTATCTCAGGCGCAACCGCGTGCCAGTGATGGAGCCAGAACCCATGTACGAAGGTGCCGGTTGCAGCGCGGATGAAACCGCTGTCAAGGGCTATAAGCTGGATCACGACGGCAGACAGCATACGACGATCTCCTCAGCACCCGTGATAGTCAACCCGCCGGGCGACGGCTCCACTTCGTGGGTCATCCGATCCCCCTTGGTCAAGACGACGTGATGCCGAGCCTCACGTCGTCCTACCCCCCTCCTTGGGTAGGGTCGTTGCAGGCTGAGCCAGAGAGACGGCGAAATCCAGATCCAGCAGCACAACGTGCTCGGTGCCTCTGATGGGATTCCCGTCGGCGTCGCGCTTCGTCTCCACGTACTCCAACGGGGCATCGACCGCCAGGGCAGCGAGGACCATACCAGCGGTGAGCGGCTTGAGCCCGCCGGTGATGTCGGCGACCACGTCGCCAGGCCGCAGGCCCACATCCTGGAGACCCCGGGTGAGAATTTCGCGTACGGCATGATAGGCAGCCTGGGCCTCCAGCTCTTGGATGTAGCAGGGGTGGAGCTCCACTGGCGTCTCCAGCGCCGCCACATCGGTGGCGAGACGTCCAAAGGCCTCCTGAACAGGGGGGACCTCCTGCATCACCAACCAGCAGTGGTCGCCGCCTCCGCCCTTCGCGTGATGCTGCAGGGCAAAGAGCAAGTGCTCATAGCGGCCTGGACCCAGCAGCCAGATAAGCCCCGCATGGGGCGGCGCCAGTCGGCTCTCGTCGAAGATCACGTCAACGCTACGTGGTCGGACCGCACGACGATAGAAGCCATACGCCGCGCCGGTCCCGACGAGCATCGCAACTGCGGGCGCGGCTAGACGCCACACGGTAAAGGGCTGCCCGATGAGCAGATCGTAGAGCAGGTTTCCCAGAATCGCGACCACCAACAGGCCCAGGGCGAAGGCGCCCACCAGCTCCGACGACGGGCCACCCAAAAACACCTCCCAGAACTCAACTTTACGCCTCATCGTTCACCTCTCGACCTGGACAAACAGAATCAACCCAACCTGCGGTCCCGGGCTGTGGCACGCAGGGCCTGCAGATCCAGAATCTCCGCGACCTCAAACCGCGGCGGCACTACGTCGGGGATAGGCCGGACGCGCAGGACGGGAGGGAAATAGCCCATCCGCCCGTGAAGCTCCGCCAACAGCGCCGCCGCAGCGTAGTTGAGCGAGGGCAGCACGACCAACAGAGGCTGTGTCTGCCATTGGTCGGGTGAGAGGCCCGCTGCATCGGCGAGCGCCGTCGCCTGGTCGGCAAAGGGGCGAGCCACGTCGAGGTGTGCCGGAATGGTGCGTACCTCATCGATCCGCTGGTCGGTCAGGGCCTCGATCTGCGCGCAGTGCTCCGGGGTCAGAGGGTGAGCATAGTTCAAGATCAGCATGAGATGGCATCCTCCAGGAGGCCGGCAAGCGCATCAAATGCGGCATAGATGTCGTTACAGCGCTTGATCACGGTAGCCACAGGCCACTGCTGCCAGGTCTGGCGCATCATCGCGTGGTTGATGAGGTTGCGCAGATTGGCGACCTGATTCCACAGGTCGCCAATGCGCTTGGCCTCGGGCCAGCTTTGCATCACGGCAGGTAAGTTCGGTAGGGTCTCGCCTTTGGGTGCACCTGTCTGCCAGAACCTGCTATTGCAGTTCAGCGCCGACTCAACCTCAGCACGTGCACCCTTATGGTCGAGAAGGTCCGCTCCCGTGAGGCCCAGACGACAACCGGCGGCGGTGACCATCCACTCACGCATCAGCGTGAGCGCCTGCGGTATATGACCTTTCTCCATGTACCACGCGACCATGCGTCGTTGCACGGAGAGATCGAGGGTCAGATCGTCTTCGAAGGGTGCATCGGCCCTCAAGGGGGCATAGGTTGCGCGGACCTGATCCGCTAGAAGCCGGTAGGGCGGGGCCTTGCGGGCCAGGTCTTGAGCAGCGACCATTAGTTCCTGGATCAGGTCTGCGCTGGCGTGCTCGGCTTGGGGGATCAGATTCGTGAGCAGCGCCTGGGACGTGCGCTCGATGGCGCCCGCGGCAGAAGAGATACGCTTGGAAACAGTCTCCGCCTCGCGCTCGGCGGGCGTCAGAGGGCGTCGGGGATGCTCGAAGTGGCCCGCTTCTCCAAGTAGACGCGCCAGGTCCCGACCGTCGCCTGTGCCCACGAAACGATCGGTCGCCGTCAACCAGTCAAGCAGGCCCACGAAGTCCGAAAGGTCGATCACAGGCGCTGGGCGCCCCAGCTCATAGGCGCCATAGAGGATCCGCTCGATGGTGACGTGGCGGGCCTCCTTGAGGTAGGCTGCGGCCAGGAAGATCAGGAACGGGATCGATCGCAGGCCATGAGTGATATCGAAGATGACGATGTCGCCCGGATCAACCTCCCCGGTAAGCGCCTCAAAGAGCCCCCAGAGCTCCACCGTATCACGACCGTCGGGAATATCGACCTTGTCAATCCTGGGGTCGCCAAGGGCCTCGATGACGGGCCATGTCGTCTCGGCAGCAGCCTTGGTGGTGAAGACCAACATCTGGTCAAAGCCAACAGCCTGGCGCAGCGCCTCGGCGAAGGCATGACCGGTGTAGGTCCGGCCTTCGAAGTCGTAGGCCGTGGCAATTGGGCGTGTGCCCAAGAAGGTGATTATTTTACGCATACTAGGAGCACTTCCTTTCGTTATCCTCCAACCTGCCCTCGAAATCCAATTTGATTAGGGGCGTGCTGTGTGTGTCGTCGATCTCGCGCACGCGCACGCGCATCCAGGGACACACGTCCTCAAGATCCTCATCCATCCCGCCCTCAGCCTGAATAGCCTTAGCTGTCGGATCGTCAAGATACGAGTATATCGTCTTGAAGTGGTCCTCAGTACGGACGAACTCATCCAGGCGTGATAGGCCCAAAGAGCCAGTTGCGTCAACCCCAAGGTCAAGTACGACACGTTGGCTGTCGACGCTGACAAAGCGGCCCTCAAGAAGATCTCCCACCTCTAGATCCTGCCAACGGCTGGGACAGGTCACTGTCCGCGACGGGGGCTTCGAAACGGAGAATGTGCCGTAGCCGGCCGTCGTCTTAGCGCCAGCACCCAGCAGCGACAGACTGTGTTCAAGCCATCCCATAGCCTTGTAAACGAGCCTTTCGCCCGGGCCAATCACAGCGAAGTGAAACTGGCTGTCGTGCCCGACTGTAAGAAAGTTGATCACGACTGGTGAAAGGTAGTCAGCAGGTGGTTCCTTGCCTTCATAGTATTCGGAGACATGCGGATCCATAATGTCCACCTCAAGCGTGGAAGGGCCCACCGGTAGGGCGTCAAGAAAGAGCACCTGACCCGCCCGGTCGGTATCCCCGAACACCGCGATGAAATCTGGATCCCGTCCTCGGGTAGCAATCGTCTCCCCATCCACATCGTCAGCAAGGAGGATAGCGAACGACCGAGCCAGTCCCTTGACGCTAGTTCCGGGCAAGTAAGGAAAGCCGTAGATTCTGTGTGTGGTGAACCCAGTCTCGAGAACACTGGCCCTTCCTAACCCTGCCACAAATCGCCAATCTGGTGATCCCAATCGTTCAGTAACCGTGAAACCTCGCGCTCTGTAGCCCTGCAACATGGCCTGACGACGCCCCAGACACGCCCTAATGGTCTCGTCGTTGTCCTGAGCGGCTAGATCGGGACGACACTCATATTGCTTCGAACTTCTTGCGACCTGGGGGACTGATTCGCCCGCAGCTTCAGCCCAACCGACATAGCGATCAAGCCAAAGACCGAGGTTAACACACTCGCTATCACGACGAGCGCCGAGAAAACGGGTCGCATCGCTTGCCAAAGGATATCGGATCTGCTGATCACGATCAGCCATCGTCGCCCCCTTTAGGAATGGCACCCATATCCTCGCCGCCACTCTCCTCTGACGGGGTATCCTGGGAATTGGAGGCCGTCTCTCCCATAGACTGCACCGCTTCATCTTCTTCTTCCGACTTCAGGCTCGCCTCAGCAAACCGTTTGAGCCACGTGATGTAAGCTAAGACACCAACGGTGACACGGCGGTAAAGAGCGCTATCCTGTTCGATCAGCCAAGCCAGGAGATGAGTACGGCTTTCCGCATCCCCGCTGGTTTCCGTGTCACCAAACTGCCCCACAGCTGACCAAGATTCGCGAGACCATGCATCAAGGTGGTCATAAAGCCGTTGATGCTCATTGCCTTCCTTCGCCTTGGAGCAGACGAAAGCCAAGGTCTGCCCCAAACCATTGGTAAGGATGTACATGGGGAGTTTCTTGACAAGGCTGCTGTATTTCTTCTCCAATTCATCCTTGTGTAAGGCCTTGATAGACTGAATCTGCTCCCAGGCCAGCTTGGCCCGCTGTTGTTCCAACGTCTTCCGCACGCTAGACATCAGATTCGCCTCCCTCATCCTCAGTCGTTCCTGAATTCTGAGATTCCCCTGGCATCAGCAGGTGGGCTGCAACTAAGCCGCGACCCACGGTCTCGTCACCGCCAAGCTGGAACCGGCTCGGCAGGTGGGCATCTACATACGCAAGAACGTTAGCAGCGGTCTTGACGTCATCCGGTGGCGCGTCCGCACGGGCAGCACTGGCGTAGACTGGCGCATAGAGCACGCTATCTGTAGGGAGATGCTCCTCAGTCCACAGAGCCCCACGCGCAACCGTCTTGGTCCCTGGATCAAGCCGGATTCTGGACACGACTTCGGTGCCAAAAAGCGTGAAATCCCGGAAGGCGTCGTCGTGCAACACGACCAACCGCCGCGCAATCCAACTGCGCCAGGGATCATACTCGGGTGTAGCTGGGAAGATTCGCGACGTCAGCCAAGTCCCCAGCGTAGCCACCTCAGGCTTTGACATCGCCGTGAACACAAACTCCTCAAGCATTAGCTTGCCGTCAGTTGTCGTGAGGTGGTTTTCCGGCGAAACATATGCTTCGCCCTCTGCGGCAACCTCGAGCGGTGACCAACTGTGCTGGATACCCGCGGCCCGAAGGTCTCGCACAAGGCGTGCCAACACAGTATAGGTCGTTGTCCAGGCAAAGACCCCCTTCAGCGATCGGACCGGGAAGAGCAGCAGCCTAGCATCTCCAATAGCCACCGCACCCGCATGCTTAGACGCCTGGCTCGTGTCCGGCCCAAATACGGTGACAATGTGGGGCGCCGCATTACCTCTTTCGACACTGCCTTGTCCGACGCTGCGCGCAAACTCGCCGCGTAATGCACCCTTGAGACTACTCGACTGCACCATCGGGTAACCAGTTGCTTGCTCGCGCTGGATCGGTAGGTCAACGAGGCTAAGACTCGATCCACTGCCAGCATGGAGCGGCGTCTCCACGGTCAAGAACAACATGGCGGTCTCCTCAAACATAGGTCCACTCCTTTGCTGATATCGCTATCTGACCATAGCCAATCTCTTGCCCAGACTCAGTAACCGGGACATTCTTGTATTCGCAAGCTTCCGACGCCTCGAAGAAAAAAACACTACCCGCGGGTACGTAGCGTTCCATGGCCTTTGGTTGACGCCTGACAATGTCCCAGCCGCCAACTTGCTTCGGACGCGGCAATGCGACTGCGACAAGCCTGACTGCAGCGCTAAAATAGAGAGACCAATCCACAGGGCGCCAGCCGCCCTTGAAGAAAGCCGGGCTGGCAAAGTAGATCTTGAAGCGAGGCCCAGTAATCTTGCTGGGCAGTCTCGTTGGAAGATCCACCTTGTGATAAAGGGCCGCGTGGCCATCGCCTCCAAACCTAAGGGTTCCAGCATCAGGCCAGGCGCTTAATCCCTCGACCACCACGCTGAGACCCGTATCATGCTTGAGTCGCTGATACTCCACCTGGTAGAGGTATCCTTTACGAGCAGATCGCGCGGAATGCTCCATCGCCAGGCCAATGCGGTATTCCGGTACAAAGAATCGCTCATCGTGCTCCAACTGCAAGTCATTGCAGACATTCTCTAGATACTTCCGCAGTGAATCCTCCATAATCCACGGCTCGGGAAATTCAGGGGCCAGAGCATGGGGTCCACCGTGCCACCATAGTGGTAATAAGCCATCAGAGGCGTTGGTGATGAACTGACCTCCTCTCAGCGGCTGCAGTACCTCATGCCTTGTTCTGGCCCTGGTCCATGTTCTGTACAAATCAGCCGGACGCGCGAAAAAACGCTTGACATTCTGGCCCCCAGCTCTCAGTGCAATGTGTGGACCAACGACTTGGAGCCCACCGTAGCCCCCCCCTGGCCACCCAAGCGCGCGGCCCGCTTCCCGAGTCTTGTGCTCGAGGCAATCATCCGGTCCGCGTGCATAATCCGTGAACGAGACACCACGGATCGCTAGATCGTGGCTGCGCAAAGCTCCCTGGACCGTAGTGGGGAAGGGCGGAAATATGCTGTGGGCGTGCGCATCCGTGCCGGCATCGAAGGATCTACCATCGCGGAAGAGCCAAACGTCTGCAGGCCGCAGGAACAAGTGAACCTTCATTCGGCATCACCTCCACCTGACGCAATGAACCGAGCCAGAATCAGCCAATCTGCTACGATTGTAAGTGGGCTTCCTTCGCGGGCGATAGGCCGAAGGCATTCTGACCACGTCGAGAGCGTCTCTACCAAAGCCCTCCGCTCGCGGGCGTCGGACCACTCCCCGTGACGCGTTAGGAGTCTGTCCAACTCAGCCTCAACGGCCTCTTGTGGCAAGGCCCCAAGCGCATCAGCCTCTACACGAAGAACATAGGGCAACCGACGACTCAGGTGTGACTGCGTTTGATCCATCTCAGCAAAACGGGCACATAATTCGTCTACGATCGCGACAGGGTCTTGCGCCAAAGCTGGATATCGCCATTTCGTGGCCATCTCACGCGGGGCTCCAGCGCGCTTGAGGAAGCGAACGACAAGCGCATCCCGCCGATCCTGCCCACCATACTCCTTGGCGATGGCCTCAGCCCTACGTGCCTCCTCAAGGATATCGCCAAGGGGTGCCATGCAGTGAGCGATTGCCAAACCGGCACTTGCCGTCGCCAAAGGTCCCATCGTAACTAGCCACTCACCGCTCATCTCGATATAGCCGCTGGGCTTGCCATCCGTGTCTGGCACTTCGCGCACCCCCTCACGCGGCGTGAGAAGGTTGACCTCACCACTGAAGAAGAATCGCAACTCTCTGGCAACGTTCAGCGCTTCAGAGACCGGCAAGAGAGCCAGAACATCATCGCCGCCTGCATAGACTAGTCGCCCCGCGTGCCACTGCTCCACGATCATCGGCACAATCCGCCGAGCGTAGGTGGACAGAGCGCTGCTGATCGCTGCGTGGTGCGCCGGGCTAACCGTGCGTGTCATACTCAGGAGAGGCTGCCAAGCCGCATCTTGTTCCAACTGCTTCCGAGTGCCTGGGTGCAGAACCTGAGCTAAGCTGGGACCTCGATCGCCGCTCAACCAGGCGCCTATCCGGTCGCCATCGAGCATCAGAATAGCATAGTAACGAGAAGGTGGAGCGATCCCTGCCTTCCTTGCCGCCTCAAGAACCGCACTAGCGGCCCCCTGAAGGTGCGCCATATCTTGATCATTGGCATCTACACTCCACTCTGAACGGAACACATCAAAATCAGCGTAAGTCTCTGGCATCAGCAGTTCGGGGTCAAAACGAAGCAACCTCGTAACCTGTTCCTTACGCCAAGGATCCGCCAGATCGGCCACCAAGCGATTGAGTCGCGGAATGGCATGCTCCGCCGATGTCTTCGGTATGCCAGCCCTTCTCAGCCTCTGGTTCAAGTTTTCGAGGGCCGCCCAAAGATTGGGCGCTTCTGCGCCAATCACAGCCTCCCAGAATGTTGCAGCGGCCACATATCGCGTCGAGGGAAAGGTCCCTTTAAGGCCAACAGCGTCTTCCAGATACGCGCGCTGAGCGAACCGCTTGATAGCACACAAAGCACAGAGACGCTCCGCGCCCTCCGGTCGCACTTCAGTATGCCGATTAGCCATCTGCAATGCCTTTGCTACCAGGGACCAATCCTTGCGTAACTGCTGTCGGTCCCCATCCGCCCACCGCAGCGCCGAACGTTCTCCGCATACGGTGCACTTCTCGCCATCCTCGTAGATCTGCCCGAAAGTACGAGCCATCTTCCGTGCGTCGAGTCCACGTCGAGCTAGGTCATGAAGGAGCACGTAGACACTACCCGCGTTGATCTCAGAGCGCAGAGGATGTGCTTCCGTCGTGCCCCAGTAATGATCAAAACGTTCGTTGAAGACCCGCCACCAATCATCATCGCTTGCCGGCTGAGCGATTTCCTCATAAATCTGACGAACCTGCCATGCATACGCCTCATCGGAACGCTTAAGATGATGGACGTCCACGCCTATCTCCCTTGCCACCCGGCTTTTCTCTTCTGCAGGAATGTGCGTTGGCCAAGGATAGATACTCCAGTAGACCTGGGGCCAGTCCTTGATCTGACGATCCCAGATCTGCAGCCACACACCGTTCGGTGCCGGACCAGGAAACTCGGCCAGGACAGCAGCAGCAATCTCATCACGCGCCTTCATAACGGCTGCTTCAGCCCAGGCAGCTAGGGCCGCAGCCCTAGCTGCAGGCACGAGGGCGGTAAACGTATTGGGCAGGCTTGCCTGCTGCAAGGCCACCAGCGCAGGTTCGTCAAGGGCCAGTCCTTCGCTCTTGAGCCATAGATCGGCCAGTGGATGACCGCGCAAACTAGGATACAGAATCGCATCCGGCCCTGCCGCTTGAGCGATTTCCTGAATGGCGCACCAAGTTAGGTAAGCCAACAAATAGCTCCCCACCCAGAGATCCTGCGTGCGTCGCGCGGCGCTAATGTAGCTCTGCACCGGCCCGATAGCAAACGTCAGCAGCGCTGGATCAGGCAGGGCCATCGAAAACGCTGCAGTGGTATCGAGATGTTCGACCAGCGTGTGATCGGGCTGCCGCGAATCCGCAGGCAACCACCGCCAACCCTGACCGAGACCTGAAGCGTCCTCATGGACAATTTGATCAAGCATAGAGCGCCATAAAGCCAGGTACCGCAGCCTTCCATTTTTCCCGACCTCTGCAAGGAGCGTTCGCAAGGCCCGTTCTTGTGCCTGACGGTCAGCTTTGCCCGCACCCTGCAACTCGACGACCCGTCCAGAAAGCATGTGTGTGATCTTGATTGACTGGACGACGTGCTCCGCCCTCCTTGTCCTACTGATGTACGGAAAGGCGATCCGATCAGAAGCCGCCGCAACCCGATCCGCCCATTCAGCTTGCTTCCAGGCAGGGTGTTTGTCGTCGACCGATTTCTCCAAGGCAAGGTCCAACAAACGGCGCGCCCGCTCCTCGTGCCCTTTTCGGTCCAATTGTTTGTCCGGAGGGTCGTGCAATAGCGCAATGACCTTTTGCTCCCAATCTATCGTCATGGATCACCTCACAATTTCACTGGTAATGTAGCGAGATTGCTGACAAAGGCATCAACAGCACTATAGCCGGGCTCGTCTACGATAACCGGTGTACCGCCCTTAGGTTGGATCTGAAGCTTCGCGCTAGGCACAAATCGCGCCCGGAAAAAGGTCATCACAACCGTGACTAGACCATTGCCCAGCGGCGCGACCTTGAACAGCAACGGTGAGGCTCTCCGATTGACCCTGTCACCATCGGGCACGACTGTAGCCCCTCGCTTGATGTGAGGATAGTAGAATGGCAATGGAAGCCCGAAAGCCGCACGGGTCACCGTTTTTGGCGGCGGCTCACCCTCAATTACAGCGAGCACCCCAGTGTTGTCAGGAGAAGTTCGGCTACGACTGCGTTTCAGCTCACCTCCGATCGCGTTCAACGCTGCCTGCCAGCTATCCCACGTACGATCCCAAACCACAACGGTACAGGCAGTCGGGTGTAGGAGATTGAACGCCGGTTCTTGAGAAACCGTGACCAGATCCCAACCAAGAGCACTGCGAGCTTCACTGATTCCTTGAGAAAGGTAAGTGGCTAGCTGCTCAGGGGTTTCAGCACTGTTCGTCAGCGGTGGTAGAATCTCAGGCCATCCTCTAGGCGCATGCAGAGGTCGCAGGCTGCCGAATCCGCGGCGGGCGCGTGTGCCCACTCCACCAAAGTTGACGAGCAGCCATAGCGCCGCTGCAGCCTGTAGGAGCGGAGCCGTGGAGTCACCGTGGAGATCGCCAGCTGGACGGCGTGCAAGCGACAGTCGAAACGTCGTGTGGTCAGCCAGGAAGGCCGCTCGCCCTTTCTGTTCACCCTCCACGCCAAAAGCCCAAAGAAGATACTGAAGACCTTCCTTTCCTTCAGTATCAACCTCCTCGGACTCCTGTGTGCCGCGCCCATCAAGTCGAAGTATGACGCAAGAAGCTCGCTGCGTATCTCCGAATATGGAGGCCTCGTCCTTCGCCATCCGGGGCCAATCGTCACCGTGAGTACTCCCCCAGAGAGCACGCCACCAGAACCGCAACGCTCCACGAAAGGAAGGGGGACGAAGCTCCGGTTCCTGGGTCGCCCCAGCCATATAAAGAGGAGTAACAGTCGCAAGGTCAACACCGATGAGCCGCATCGAGCCTCCTTTCAGCGGCAAAGTGGAGAAGCCACTGATCCAGGATTCAAGACAATCAGACGACACAGTGTCCGACAAATGAGGATGATGTAATTCCGCAGAAAGTATACGACAGGTTCAGGAGTGCAGCAAATCAAGCACCACGGCACCAGGAGATGAGTCCTGGATAGTACTAGCGCCTATATCTACCATGGCAGGCGTAAGCCGGTCCGCGTACCCGGAGATCCTAGAACCCTAGGGCGTCGAGATATCCCACGTTTACCTGACAGTGCCGAAAGGGCAGCCCGTCGAGGTACGCCTCGAACACATCCCCCGCCACGTCCAGCGGCAGCCGCTGCTCGCGAATCTCCTGATACGTGCTGCGCGGGTGCTCTGCGAATTCGACGATGGCGTTCCAGCCCTCCGGACGCAAAATGGAGGCAATGCAGCGGTCGGTGTCCAGGCGCTTGTAGGTCCAGAAGGACCAGCCGATGCGGTGCGTCTCCAGGAGCGACCGGAAATTGCGGATCCAATCATAGATGTTCTCACCCGATTCGCCCATGTAGAGCGGCACGTTTTAGCGCTCCGAGAACGCCAAGTAGGGGTCGATCAGGGCCGGGGTCACCGGCTCCCAGTAGATGACTTAGAGCCCAACCTCCCGATACCAATCGACTAGCGCATCCAAAAGCGCGTACCCCGGGCCACTCAGGATCTCCGAGGCGTCGCTGCCCGCAAAGAGCCGGTAGTTGAATGGGACCCGGACGTAGTTGAATCCCGCTTCCTTGAGGGACCGAACATCGGCCTCGGTAGAGAGCGTCATCTTGTCCTCCTTCTATCCAGTGTCGTCTATAGCGCGTGACCTCCCGACAGCCCGGTGCCCAGGTCGGAGCGCGGCTCAACCATCGTGAACGAGAGCAGCAGGGCAAACGCGGCAAAGGCCGCGGAGAGCAGGAGCAGCGCGTTGAACCCCACCCAATCGACAAGGAGCCCGCTAGCGACACCCGTGAAGCGCGCCAGCCCAAAGAGGGTGTTGGTGAAGGCCAGGTACACGGGGCGCTGCGCATCGGGCGCGATGTCCAAAAGGTAGTTGGTGATCCCAATGCCCGATCCGGACGCGTAGGCGCCCGCGGTGAAGAAGACGGCGGCAAAGGCATAGCTCAGCCAGGTCGAGACCTCCGGCCCTGCCACCCGATTGAGCTGCCCCATCGCCAGTACGAGCACCGGCGTGACCAGCCCCAGGAGGTTCGTGACCACGATCAGGCGCCGGTTTCCCTGCCCGTCGCTGATACGCGCCCAGACCAGGTTGGAGATAATGCCTGCCGCAGTGCGAGCGCCCAGGTAGAGCCCCAACACGCCCGCCGAAATGCCGAGCTCTTGGCGCGCATAGACGACGTAGAAGGGTGCAGCCCAGCCCGCGGCGGTCAGCGCCAGACGGACGGCGGCATATCGCCGGTAGACCTGGTTCTCCCGAAGGACGGCAAAGCCGCGGCGAAACTGCGTTCGGACCTCGGCGGTAAATCTCCGGGTAGGCTCTGCCAGCACGGGACTCGGGGGTTCTTTCACGAGGAACCAGGCCCATGCAGTCAAGGCATAGAAGACAGCAGCCAATGCAAACAGAACCGCGACATTCCGCGGGAAGCGAAGCCCCTCCGGCTCCGCCAGGAGGAAACCAACGGCGGAGCTGCCGCCAAGCGCTAGGAGTCCGCCCCAGAACATACGCTGTCCGAAGAAGGCTCCACGCCGATGGGGTGCCACCACCTTGCCTACCATGTCCATAAAGGGAATGCTTACCACCCCTGCTCCGACGCTGAAGAGGGCGAGGGCGACAACGAAAGCCACGATCAACCAGGGACTATCCACCGGCATCAACGCGACAAGCGCGGCGAAGGCGAGCAACGTCGCGACGCGGAAGACCGAGACCGAGCGGTAGAAGGGCAGCTTGTAAGGTCTGCGCTCGATATAGCCGGAGACCAGCATCTGGAGAAGGAATGATCCCCCAAAGCGGAGCGGAGAGACGAGGCCGATCAGCAGATTGGATGCTCCCAGCTGGGCGAGGAACCAGGTGAGCACCATCTCCGTATCAATGAAGACGTCACCGATCCGGAAGAGCGCACCGTTCAACACGCCGAGGCGGAAGTTCCGTCGCTGTTCCTGCGGCGACAGTAGGGGCTTCGCTTCGACCGTAGCAAGCCCCTCCGTCACAGGATATGCGTCGGCGGAGCTCGATGGCTGAGCCCCGCCAGGTTTGCACGATGCGACCTCTCTCCTTGGGGAGGTTCCTACCGTGGTATCAGACATCTATGAAGCTAGACACTGGCCGCGTCAATCCTCTACCGCCCAGGCAATCTCCAGCTCCTTGAGCTTAATCTCGGTGGGCATCCCGGTCTCGGTGTCCCACCCCATCACGGCATAGAACTGGGTCAGAGCCTTCTCAAGCTCCTCTGGCGTAATCGGTTCCTCGGTAATCGAGTCGCTGACATGGTGCTCGGACATCCGCGCCGGCAGCGTGTCATCAGCGCTGGTCCAGCCACAGCGCATGTTAAAGAGACGCATCATCGTGACCGCGCGTTCGCCAGCTTTGAGAACCTCGTGGAGGTTGGTTTTCCAGCCGGTGATCGCCCGCAGAATCTCCACCTTCTCCTCATTGGTCCATGGGACAAACATACACATGCCCAGGGCGTTGTCCACCCACTTCATCTGCGCCGTGAGGGCATAGGCGTAGACCTTGGTGCCATTCAGCTCGGTGGCGGGGACCGAAGTGTAGACGCTCAGCGCCTTCCATCCCTCCCCCAGAGGATTGTGAGCCAGACCCTCGTCCCAGATGTTATGCATGTGGTCAGCCCCCGTCGGCGAGACGGCGTAGCCGAGCGCCTGACCGTGGCGGGAGCGGCACTCGTGCATCGGGAAGGGCTGCCCGTGGGCGTTGATCGCATAGTTCGCTGCACCGCCGCCGATCTTCTCAGCCGCGAAGTCCGTACCTTCGGCCAACAGATCCCCCAGTCCCTGCCGCTCAGCGATTTGCTGGGTCAACGCGACCATCGCCTTGCCGTTGCCGAAGGACAGCTCGAGCCCGCCGGTATCCTCTGTCGTCAAGAGGCCATTCTCGAAGCACTCCATCGCGAAGGAGACCGCCATCCCGGTGGAGATCGTGTCCAGGCCGTAGGCGTTGCAGATCTCGTTGGCCTTCGAGATCGCTCGCAGGTCATCTACCCCGCAGTTGGATCCAAAGGCACCGATCGTCTCATATTCAGGCCCACCATAGAGCGGATCGACGGTGTAGTCTTCGTCATTGACCTCAACGACGCGCTTGCAGCGAATCGGGCAAGCATAGCAGCCTCCGTGGTCGATCAACCACTCATCGCGCAGAGCCTCGCCACCGATCTCCTCAGCGCCCTCGAACTGCCCGTCCTGGAAGTTACGTGTGGGCAGCTTGCCCTGCTTGTGCAGTCCAACCAGCCCGCCAGGCGTGCCAAGCTCATGCATCGACCAGGCCTTATCTTTCCAATTGGAGACCATATACCGCGCAAGCTCTTGAACACCTTTCTGATCTGCGACCGGGATGCGCGTTCGACCTCTGGCGACCACGCACTTCAGGTTCTTCGAACCCATAACCGCACCCACGCCCGTCCGACCAGCCGCGTGCTTCAGATCATTGATGATGCACGCCAGGCGCACCATCTTCTCGCCCGCCGGCCCGATCAAAGCAAATCGCGCCGACTTCTCACCGAGTTCGGCTTGAACAGCCGCCTGGGTTTCGCCCGTCGTCTTGCCCCACAGATGATCAGCTTCCCGAATCTCGACCTCGCCATCGTGAATCCAAAGGTAGACGGGGCCATCCGCCTTCCCCTTGATTACCACGGCGTCAAATCCCGCGTGGCGCAGCTCAGCGCCGAAGAAGCCACCCACATCCGCCTCACCATATCCACCGGTGAGAGGCGACTTGGCCCCGACCGCACTTCGACCCGATCCCGCGATCGGCACCCCGGTGATGGCCCCCCCTGCGAAGATCAGCAGGTTGTCTGGGCCCAACGGGTCCACTTCAGCGGGCACTTCCTTGAGCAAATAGTAGGCGATCAGGCCCGAGCCGCCGAGATAACGACGGTAGAATAACTCATCAGGCTCTTCGATATCGGTCGTGCGATTCGTCAAGTCAACCCTCAAGATCTTGCCAGTATAGCCGTGCATGATTACCTCCGTGTGTAAGCGCTTACCGCGGCAGTATAGCCAAGAGGCGTGGTATGTCAATCGCCAACCTCGGTTCAGATCTGACGCATACCAAGTGCGACAACACCGCAAACTCTCCCGCCAGTGCAGTTCAAACCGGCAGCCCGTCGTTTCCCTACTGGCAAAATGTCGCAAAACGCACCAAGCGTGCTATCATCAGAGCACAAGACGTAATGTCGATAGAGCTACGAAAGCTCAGACGAAAGCTGAGGGAAACGATGCCAGACAAGAAGATACGTGCTACACGCAGGCGGCGAAGCGACGAATCGGACTCAGAGGAAAGGCGGCGCGCCAGTGCCCCAAGTCGGGGGGACCGTGAGACGACGCAAGAACCGTCGAGCGCGCAGGCCCAGCGGCCCGCAAGCCAGGAGTATACGACGCGCCCGACCACCAGCCAGACAGGCGGGGCAGCCCCACAGATCCCCATCCAGGGGTTGCTGAATTTGTTCAGGGGGCTCAAGCTCCCGCCCTTGGTGCTCATCGGCATCCTGGCCCTGGTCGTGATCTGTGGCTGCATCTTGATCTCGACCTTTCTCTCGTCAGGTGGAGGAGGTGGTCTCCTTCCTGCCCTAGCAACTCAGTCAGGTGGTCTTTCTCAACCCACCCTGGCCGTCTCCACCTCTGCACCCGCAGCCACCAGGACACCCAGGCCTTTCACTCCGCCGGCTGCGGTGACAGGCGACGGTCAGACGTGGCTGGTGATGCTCTACCAAGACGCCGACGACAAGGTCCTGGAGCAGGACATCTACCTAGACCTAAACGAAGCTGAGCGCGTGGGTTCTGGAGACCAGGTACACATCGTGTCTCAGGTCGATCGCTATCAGGCAGGCTTCCGGGGGGACGGTGACTGGTCCTCTACAAAGCGCTTCTATGTGACATTGGACAACGATCTCGGTCGCGTGACCTCCCAGGAGATCGCAGACCTCGGCGAGCTCAACATGGCCGATGGTGACACCCTGGTCGACTTCGCTACCTGGGCAATCGATACCTTCCCCGCCGATAAGCATGTCCTGATTCTCTCTGACCACGGCTTGGGGTGGCCCGGCGGATGGTCGGACCCCTCACCGGGTGGCAGGGGAGGCGATAACATCGCGCTTGCCGATATGGGCGATCAGTTGTTCCTGATGGAACTGGACGACGCCTTGCAGGAGATCCGCGACCGCACCGGCCTGGAGGCTTTCGAGCTGGTCGGCATGGATGCCTGCCTGATGGGACATCTGGAGGTCTTCACCATGCTGGCGCCCCACGCCCGCTACGCCGTGGCCTCGCAAGAGACCGAACCTGCCCTGGGTTGGGCCTACACGGGCTTCTTGAGCACCCTCGAGGCATATCCCAATATGGATGGGGCAGAACTGGGTCGCCTCATCGTCGAGAGCTATATCCAGGAAGACCAGCGCATCGTCGACGATCAGGCGCGTGCGGAATTGCTCTCGCGGGGATCACCGTTGGGAGCCTTTGGCCTTCCGAGCGCCGAACAGGTCGCCCAGCAGATGGAAGGCGGGATCACCTTATCCGCCATCGACTTGAGCGGGATTCCCGCGCTGAACGGACGCCTGAATGAGCTGGCCTATGCGTTGCAGGGGGCCAGCCAGAGTCATGTGGCCAGAGCACGTTCCTATGCTCAGTCCTTCACCAGCATCTTCGGCCAACAGGTGCCCCCCTCGTACCTGGATCTGGGCCATTTTGTCCAGTTGCTGGAGTCGGAGAGCGGCAGCCAGGAGGTCGAGACGTCGGCCGGCGCGGTGCTGGCGGCTCTCGATGAGGCGGTCATCGCAGAGAGACACGGGCGCAAGAAACCAGGCGCGACCGGGCTCTCAATCTATTTCCCGAACTCACAGGTGTTCCAATCACGATACGCCGGGCCGGAGTCCTATACCACGGTCGCCCGGCAGTTCGCCTCCGAGTCGCTCTGGGACGAGTTCCTAACCTATCACTATACCGGAAAACCCTTCGAGTTGACGACGGGCGCGATCAGTGTGCCAGATCGCGGCGCAACGATTGAGGGCCCGGGGACCGGCAAGATACAGGTCTCCGCCGTATCCCTCTCTTCCGGTGTCGCCGCGCCCGGTCAGCCGGTCCTGCTGAGCACAGACATCAGCGGCGAGAACATCGGTCACGTGCTACTCCTCGTCGGCTTCTACGACCAGAACGCCAACTCGATTTTTATCGCCGATAACGACTATCTCGAGGCCGCGGAGACGCGGGAGATCGACGGCGTCTATTATCCCGACTGGGGTAGCGGCGACTTCACGATGGAGTTCGAATGGGAGCCCATCGTCTTCGCCATCCATGACGGCGTCGACACGGTCGTGGCGCTCTTTAAACCCGAAGTCTACGGCGCTACCTTCGAGGAGGCGGTCTACACGGTTGACGGCATCTATACCTACGCCGACGACGGCGAAACACGCTACGCACAGCTCCGCTTCAGCGATGGTGAGTTGAGACAAGTCTTCGGCTTCACCGGGGATGACGGCACAGGAGCCCCGCGCGAGATCACGCCCAGCATCGGCGATACGTTCACCGTCCTGGACACCTGGTGGGATCTCGATGACCGCGGAAACGTGGCGGAAAAGGTCGCACTGGAGGGCGGTACCCTCACCTTCGGAGAGGAGACCTTCACATGGGAGGAACTCGATGCCGCTCCCGGTGTCTACATCGTCGGCTTCGTCGTCCAGGACCTCGATGGCAATGCCTATGAGACCCTGGACGTCGTCACGGTAGA
>JBNGDL010000061.1:0-20615 GCA_049975205.1 Anaerolineae bacterium
GTAGCCAAAGCCGTCGAGGAACAGCAGCAGCACGTGATCGGCGCTGGGTGCTTCCAGGGCGGTGCCGCTGGCCTGGGCCGGAGCAGGCAGCCCAAGCGCTGCAGCCGCGGTTGGCGCAAGGTCAATGATGCCGGCCTCGAACCGGCTCAGGAGCGCCGGCGGATCGACTTGCATGCGAGCGACGGCCAGGCGTTCCCCACCGATGACCACGCGCCCGTTCTTCTGCCACCACGCGTCCTCAGCGTTTGCGTTCCAGTCGAACGTGTGCCGGACACCCTCCGGGTCGGTCAGGGTAACTTGGTCAATCACGTAGTGCCCGGCGGTCCAAAGCACACGCTCCAGAGGTAAGCCCCGCTGCTCATCGACGAAGTCATTGAGGCTTTCGATAATCCCGGCATCGACGACGAACTCACTGGCGTCGGGCGCCACGACAATGGCGGTCCAGTCGCGACCGCAGCCAGCCAAGAGGACAACGAAGACGACAAGGAGGCCAAGAAGAGCGCACACGCCACATCGCCTAAGCGACCGTGATCCATTCAACATACCTACTCCTCCGAGATCAGCTCAACAACGTCCGAGATCCACTGTGCGCGACCGCGGCTGGGTAGGACGAGGACGACCTGCTGGCCCATCTGCGTAAGCACAGCGTCCCGCGCTTCGAGCGCGGAGAGCGAGTGCTGCTCGCCAGCGGCATCGTGTACCAGAAGGGTCTCAAAACCGGGATCGGCGACGATGCTGCTCAGAGCGGCACCCTCGACACGCGAGGCAATCTTGCCCTTGCGCATCTGACCGTCGGTCTCGCTCCGGAGCATGACGTCCGTCTGCTCAAGGGTGACGCTCGCGGTCGGTCCCAGCAGCAGCCGACCGATTGAGGTGCGGTAGCCGTCCAGGGTCAGCGGTTTATCCGGCCCGACGACGATGATACGCCATACGCCTTTGAGCCAGGTGGAGACGTGAAGATTCTCAGCGGCAAACCGCACGCCGTCCACGTGAGGCATAAGCAGTGCCTCATCCGTCAGGTCCGCATACTCGAGTGTCACCCAGCCCTCGTCGCGAGAGGCAAGGGTCACGCTCTCGAACTCGGTCACGCCCCGCTCGGCCAGAAGATTCTGTAGACTGATGTGGGTCCCCGGCTGATCGCGATAAGGCAGGATTTCATTGACCGCGATATAGTCTGGCTCGAGCACGTCGCCCTCAAGCCGGATCAGATTGTTGAAGGGCACATTGGCCATTTCGGCCGACCCATGGTCGTCGTGACACATATCACAGCCATGGAAATCGACGGGTTCGTGGCACTCTACGCACTCCACCATTGTCTCTGCCTCCGCCGCGAGGATGCGCCACGGGTAGTGCATGGCCGCGCGCGCTGGGGCTGCCACTCTGGCCTGCGTGAGCGTCGTCGCAGCCAGGCCACCCCCAGCCAGTGCGGCCACAAGTACAACGGCCAACCAAGATCGTTTCATCTAAAAACCCCCAATGATAAGTCGCCAGTACACAATCGCCGTGATGACCCCGGCTAACAACCCCAGAGCTACCCAGTCTCTCCAGGTGGCGTGCGCCTCGCGAAGAAAGGTGCGCGTAGGATACTTGCCGAAGCAGCGTCCTTCCATAGAGACCGCCAGTGCATCGACTTTGCCAAGGGCCGAAACCAGAAGGGGCAGCACGAATTGACGAGCCAAAGTCAGAACACGGCTTGGGCTTCGCACGTCGTAGCGCACGCCGCGGGCCAGTTGGGCCTTGTAGACCGTCTTCCCCTCTTGCTCGAAGGTCGGAACGAGGCGGAGAGCCGTGATGAGCGCGAAGCCGTAGCGATAGGGCAAGCCGGCGCGCATCAGAGCGTAAGCTAAGTCGTTGGGCTCGGTGGTCAAGACAAATAGGTAGCTGAGGAGGATCACGCTGAGGAAGCGCCCTGCAATATAGACCGCTCTTGACACGCCGTCGGTGGTGATGCGCAACGGGCCAAGCTGGCAGAGCTGTTCCCCGCTGCGAACGAAGAGAAGCTGCAACAGGCCCAACAATAGGGCGGTCAGGGCAAGGATGCCAAGGCCCCGGACCCGCGAGAGGCCCACACCGGCGACCGCAAAGCCGGCGATCAGCATGACAACGAAGCCTGTGATGGCCCACGGACTGGTGACGGCAAAGACGGCGACGGTGCCGACGAGCAGCCACGCCGCTTTCGTCAAGGGATGGAGGCGATGGAGCAAGGACGTGCCGGGATAATAGCTGAGGCGTCGCGCAGAGGGCGCTGCTCGCTCAAGCGACATAGGCGTCCTTTCCACGGGCCTGCAGTTGAGTGAAAGCTTGGCCTGGGGGGGCGTCCACGGCAATGCGACCGTTCTCGAAGAAGAGAACCCGATTTGCGTAGCTTTGTGTCACTCTGGGAGCATGGTTGACCATCAGGACTGCCCCACCTCCCTTTACGTGCCCGCGCAGAAGCTCCAGAAGGAAGGCCGCGTTGGTGGGATCCTGACCGATGAGCAGTTCATCTACCAAGAGAAGGCGGGGGGCGTAGCTCAGCACGGAGACCAGGTTGAGGCGGCGCTTCTGTCCGTAGCTCAGCCGGTAGGGGTGGTCTGCACGGCGGTCTTGCAGCCCGCAGTGGGCCAGGAGTTCGTTGACCCGTCTCTCGACGGCCCCTGCCCGCACGGTCCCGTCTAGAACATCGAAGTTCTGAGGAGCGAAGACCGCTTCATCCCAGACGCTCTCAGCGAAGAGCTGGTGGTCCGGGTTCTGGAAGACGAATCCCACGTCCCGAGCAATCTGCGAGACGGGGGTGCGTAGCGTGTCGTGACCCATCACCTCCACCTGGCCTAGACTTGGTCGGTGCAACCCCAACAAGCACTGCAGGAACGTTGACTTGCCCGAGCCGTTGTCGCCCATAATTGATACGAACTCACCGGCTCCCACCTCTACAGAGAGGCTGCGGAGAACTGGATCGCCCTCATACCCAGCGTGAAGGCCGTCAACCCGGACAAGTGGCGCATCGGTGACTGGGAAAGCGTGGGGTGTGAATGTGAAGGCAGATTGTAGCGTTTGCGGTTGATTGCCTACGTGCTGAATAGCCCCGTCGTGGACGATTCGACCTTCGTCTAATTGGACCAGGCGAGGTGAGAACCGCCGCAAGTAGTCGACCTTGTGTTCGATAACGATTACGGTGATGCCCGCCTTCCTCCGAATGTGCTCGATGACGTTGAAGATCTCGGCGGTGGCGGTGGGATCTAGGTTGGAGGTTGGCTCGTCAAAGATGAGCACCTCAGGTTTGGCAGCCATCATCGCAGCGACGGCGACCTTCTGCTTCTCCCCGCCGGAGAGGGTTGCCAGGGCACGGCGTCGAAGATGCTCTCCGCCGACGATGCTCAGCGCCCAGGTGATCCGGTCGCGGATCTCTTCCCGGGGCAGGCATCGGTTCTCTAGGCCAAATGCCACCTCGTTCTCTACGATGAGCGTGCAGGACTGGGCCTCAGGGTTCTGTTGTACCAGACCCACCACCTCCGCGATGTCGTAGATGGGGCTGTTCCGGACATCCATTCCGGCGACAGTGATCGCGCCTGAGGCCTCGCCGTCGAACTGACGGAAGAGGTAGCCGCCGATTGCCAGTGCCAGCGTGCTCTTGCCACAGCCTGACGGCCCCGTGACGACGACAAACTCACCGGGTTCGATGTCCAGGGTCACGTCGCGTAGGGCATACGTCTGGCTGCCCTGGTAGCGGTAGCTCAGTCCCTCGATATGGATCATGCTGTGCTGGCGCTCTGGCTCGTCCGAGGCGCGGATATGCGGCGTCGTGGTCGCTCCCGGATCGGTGGCGATTGCTTCTTTCATCTGACCTCGATGCCCGTTACCTGAGCCGCTAGCACTTCACCCTCCGTCCGGGCGAGGGCGAAGGTGATATCAGCCTCGCCGATGACGGTGAAGAGCCGCACGTCGGTGTCGTTCAGCACCTCGTCCAAGGGGAGCGTAAGCGGCTCGGATTCCGTCTGGATCACGACCGTCTCCGCCTCGGCTTGTGGCGTCATCGATGCTAGCACCTTGCCCAAGGGCACGCCCTGCAGCTTGCGTGGCCCGTCGTCAAGGTCTAAGCGCGCGGCGTCCATCTCGAACTGCCAGTCGTTGGGGTTATAGGGTGCGGGGGCGTCGAGCGCGCCGGTCACCTCCAGTGTGGTTGTGCCGACCACAGTGAGGTCGGTCACGCCGCGCACCCATGCTTTGCTATTCGTCGCCCCGATAATGTTGTACGATACCTGATCCCCCTCTCCCTGCGGAGAGAGCAATAACGCGTCGTTGTCGCGAACCTCTTCCATGCTGACAAAGAAGACGTAGCCATCGGAGGCGTGGATCAAGAGCATCGACGCACCAGCTTGAGGCTCCGCACGCGCCACCAGGTCGCGTACGGGGATGCCATCGTACTCGGTCGTCACGTCGCGTAGCGTTCCTTCAGCGGTCGTTGTGGCTAAGTCACCGTGCTCCGTGGGGAAGTCATAGGGGGCCGCCACCGCCCCACCAATGTGGATCGCAGCAGGCCCTCGGAGGGCGCCGTGTAGGTAGAAGCCCAGGCCTACAGTGAGCAGCGCAACAACCAGAACGACACCGCGGGCTACACGACCTGAGGCGATCGGTGGTGCGTCCTTGACGACGCCCGCCTGGCGCAGCGCCTTAAGCAGCCCGCGGCCCAAGACACCGGCGAAGAGCACGCCGGACAGAAAGGCCACGCCTGCCACGAGCAGTATCGCCCCATAGGCCAGCGTGTCGGTGGGCACCGAGGCGAAGAGCTGGAAGACAAAGACATTCGAGGCCGAGGCGAGCCCGCCCGCCAGGCTGTAGGCAATCAGAGAGTCCTTCCTGCGCCAGGGGAGGAAGCCAACGTCCACGAGGAGCCCGGCGGCCACGTCCACCAGCACGACCAGCAGCCCGTGGGTGTTGCCGGTCAGCAATTCGACGCCGCCCTTGAGCAGTCCGGTGACCGTGCCGGCGCCGAGTTTGCGGGTCAAGCCCACCGCCAGGGTCAGCCAGAGAACGTGGAGCCCGGCGGCCCACTGGGTCGTCCCGGCGAAGCCCAGTGCGGACTGAACCACGTCGCCAATGGCGTTGACGTACGTACCAACCACGCCCCCGAGGGCGGCCAGGGTCGCCATCATTAACAGGTCGCGCGTGCTGAAGTAAGTTTGTCGTCGACTCACGCATCCTCCTTGAGACAACAGAAAACGGCGCCTGGAAAAGAAGGCGCCGTGACACGCGAGTCTGACCCTTGAGCAACGAAAAAGCGGCCTCTCGTTGTCAAGGAGACGCCGCGCAATGAATAGACGGCGCATCTCCTTTCCAAAGGTGGGAGGCATGACCGTTTCCCGCCATACCTTGCCGTCCTCGCTCCATAGGCGGTCCGCGTCCTGATCCAGGCGCGGGAGCCGTTAGGCAGCGAGGCTCGGAGATGCTGCAGATGAATTGTTAAAGGAACAGACGCAATTCTAGCATACGGAGTCTGATCGTCAACCGACTGGGCAACGATCCGCGAATCTGGGCCAATCCTTCGCCCACAACCGCGGGCAGACTGATGATTCGAGGTTTTCTGTCGTTCACTCGCGCGGATTCAGGTATAGGGATCAGGAGTGAGCTTGCCGTAGGGATAGTTGTGGGTATATATGGGTGGCATGAAAAGCGCTACGAAGGCGACATTTGCTCCAAACATTATCAAGGCCCTGGTCAGGGCGCAATTCGGAACCGTGGTGAAGATCAAGGAGATCCTGCCGCTGACCGCAGGGTGGTTCAACACCGCCTACGCCATTCATTTCTCCAACCTCAGGCCGGACGTGGTGCTGCGGATCGCACCACACCCGGACCAGCGGGTCTTGACATACGAGAAGGGCCTGATGCGGCGCGAGGTAGCGATCATCGAGACCGTCAGTCGGGTGCCTGACCTTCCTGTCCCTCCCCTGGTCGGCCATGATTTCAACCATGAGTTGATCGATCGTGACTATGTGTTCCTGGAGAAGCTCTCAGGCCGACCGATGAACGAGGTGCAGGGCGAGTTACCTCCTGAGGTCGAGCGCGCTCTCGAGCGTGACGTGGGGCGGTGCGTAGCACGTCTGGGCGACATAGGGGGCGCGCACTTCGGCTATTTTGAGGGAGGACCGGGGTGGGGTGCGACCTCCTGGCGCAGCGCATTTGACGCCATCATTGAGGCGCTCTTGTGCGATGGGCAGGCGTTGGGTGCGGAGATCCCGCTTCCTTGGGACGATTTGCGTGCCCTGATTCGCGAGCATGCCTCTACCTTGGATGCCATTACGGAGCCGTCCTTGGTACACTGGGACTTGTGGGCGGGAAATGTCTTCGTCGTGCTGAGTAATGGAACGTACGTCGTTGAGGGCATCATCGACTGGGAGCGCGCGCTCTGGGGCGATCCTGATATGGAGACCGCCGTTGCGTGCCGCTTCTATGGCCCGGCCTTCTACGAAGGTTATGGCAAGCAACTTGCTGACCACGGGCCGGAGGCCGTGCGGCAGAGCCTCTACCGCCTCTACCTGTGGCTCGTGATGGTGATCGAGGCCAAGGTGCGGTTCGAGGATGCGGAGCACCTTCCTTGGGCGCGGGAGCAGTTGCGGATGGAGCTCACGTGGCTAGAGGAGGCTGGCTAGGCTAGCTCGTATCATGAACGAACGACTTCTGCAGCCCACGGGACGTCGGCTGGCCCTGAAACGAAGCGGCTTGATGCTGGGCGTGCTCTTCCTTCTGGCCGCGTGCGCAAGCCCCCAAGCCGTGACACCTACGGCGACCGAGGTGCCCACAGCCACCATAACGTCGCTCCCCAGCTCAATGTCAACTCCGACCCCCACGCCCACGGTAACACCGACTCCGACACCGACTGCAACGCCAACATTAACGCCGACGCAGACACCCACGCCTACGCCGACCCATCCCTTGATGATCGACGTGATGCGGCAGGAGAGCTATCCTGGGAGTGAACTCGTCCTTGAGGAGACACTGCCATCTGGCAGTAACTACGACCGCTATCTCGTCTCTTATCTCTCTGAGGGGCTCAAGATCTATGCACTGCTCACGGTGCCTTGGGGTGAGCCGCCGGAGACGGGGTGGCCTGTCATCGTCTTCAACCACGGCTACATCCCTCCCACTCAATACCGTACAACCGAGCGATACATTGCTTACACCGACGGCTTCTCCCGCAACGGCTATATGCTCCTGCGCCCGGATTACCGGGGTCACGGCAGTTCTGAGGGCGAGCCCGCCAACTCCTACACCTCCCCAGCCTACACGGTTGACGTGCTGAACGCGATGAGCTCGGTCATGCGGCGTGCGGATGCCGACCCGGACCGCGTGGGTATGTGGGGCCACTCCCTGGGCGGTTCGATTGTACTCCGCGCGATGGTGGTTACGGACACCATCAAGGCCGGCGTGATCTGGGCAGGCGTGACGGCGCCCCATCCGATTGTCATGCAGCGCTGGGCGGAGCGATGGGCTGATCGTCCGACGCCCACGCCGGACCCCAACGACACAGCGGAGGATTGGTACAGCGAGATCTTCCGATTGGACATGATTGAGGAGAACCAGTCGTTCTGGGACGCAATCGACCCCTTCACTTATTTGAATGAGATCTCCGGCCCTGTGCAGATCCACCATGGCACGGCGGACGGCTCGGTGCCTGTGGAGTATTCGGAGATTCTACACGCCAGCCTATTAGAGGCAGGCCAACTGTCAGAGTTGTACACGTATCCAGGCGATAATCACAACATCTCCAACAGCTTTGGGGTGGCGATGCAGCGGTCCATCGAGTTCTTCGATACCTACGTGAAAGGGGAGGATGGCGGGTAGAGGCCGTTGTTGGGTTAGGGCTTGCGAGTCCTCTGCGCAGTGACCAGGATAGGCAGATCTTCATTTATCGCTAGGTGGCTCGGATGCACTCAAGTTTGGGTGCTGTGTCCTAGTGGGAAGTTAGGACGCTCTTATTGGGGACTTTACTTGGATTGACGGTTGTTTGAGTCTACAATGGCGGAGTGGGTGTCAAGTGAGTCTCAAGGAGGACGGTGCGTGGACCTATTCGAAGGGTGTCGAGACAAGAAGCTGGCGAATGACCTGAGGTGGCTCCACGAGCCACCAACATGGCAGTTTGACGACGGGGCGCTGTCGATTGTGCCGGAAGCTGAGACGGACTTCTTCCGTCCCTACAAGGGCGTACCTAGGGACAATGCTGGCCTGCTCTACAAGGCCGTGACTGAGGATTTCACGGCTGTGACAAAGGTAGGGGCGCATCTGGTGGGCTTTGGGGATGCGGCGGCGCTCACCGTTCGCTACACCGATACCCAGTGGGCCAAGCTCTGCGTGGAGCGCAGCCCCATCGGCGACGTGTCGATCGTCTCGGTGGTGACCAATCCCTATTCGGACGATGCCAACAATGAGTTGCTTGTCGAGCCTACGTGCTATCTGCGGATCACGCGGAAAGGCGACGTCTTCGGGATGCATTACAGCCTCGATGGCGAGGTGTGGCGCTTCGTGCGCACCTTTGGGATGGCGCTGCCAGAGACCGTGATGGTGGGGGTCCACGCGCAGGCGCCGTTCGTAGGCGGCTGCCGTGCCCGGTTTTCGAGCTTCGAGCTGTTGCCCGAGGCCGTGGCGGATTTCCGTTCTGGGGAGTAGGTGGTTGCTGTCGTATCAGGCCAAGTGGTGGCCTATCTTGCAACACACAGCAGCTTGACATATCGGGTTGATGACGCCAAAGTAGGAAGCCGTCACCCGGGGACACGGGAAGTGGCAATCACTCCGGTGGCCTCATAGTGGCAGCAAGGCACTGATGTCAACGATTTCTACCAGGAGGACAGACTATGTCAGACGTTACAAACAAGATACCGATCGGGCTTCAGCTTTTCTCCGTCCGGGGTGAGGTGCAGAAGGACCTCCCCACCACACTGGAAGTGGTGGCAGAGATAGGGTACGTGGGGGCCGAGCCTTGGGGCTACAACGGCGAGGAGCTCGCCTGGATGGGGTGGAAGCCGGAGGAGATTCGCCAAATGTATGACGACAACGGCCTCACCTGCTGCGGTATGCATCTGACCACGAGCGCGCTTCTGGGCGACAACCTGAAGCGTACCATCGAGCTCAACCAGATCCTCGGCAACAACTTCCTGATCATCGCCGCGGACAAGCCGCGGATGAGCGCGGTGGAGACGATCATGGAGCTGGCCGAGATCCTCAACACCACGGCTGAGGCCTTGAAGCCCTATGGAATGGCGACGGGCTACCACGCGCATCCCTTCGACTTCGTCCGCTTCGGCGATGAGACGGCGTGGGAGATCCTCTTCAGCAACACCAGCCAGGACGTCATTATGCAGATGGACATCGGCAACTGCGCCAACGGCGACGGTGACCCCATCGCAATGCTGCGGAAGTTCCCGGGCCGAGCGCGGTCGTTGCACCTCAAGGACTACGGCGGCGGCCCTGATGCTGTGATCGGCGAGGGCAAGGCCGACTGGGCCACGATCTTCGAGATCGCCGAGACCTTGCACGACCCTGAATGGTACGTGGTCGAGGAGGGGGGTAAGGATGGGTTGGGGTTCGAGGTCTCCAAGCGGAGCCTCGAAGCGCTGAGGGCGATGGGGAAGTAGCGGCCTTCGCGCTGATCTGATTTGCTGCCCCGTCTGGGGCAAACGAGAGTATGGAACAGAGCCGGGCCTTACACCCAGCGGTGGGGCCCGGCTAGCTAGTGCAAAAGCTTCATGGCATCTCTGCTTGCGCGTCTCCTGATCTCTGACGAAGGCCATGATGTACTGCACATAGGTTCCGAAGTCGTCAAGATTCTCTTTCAGGAACGCTTGTTGAAGGCGGCGACCACCGGACGAGGGTTCAGTACCGCAGGCAGCACCTTTCGTAAACGGGCCACCAGCGCTTCGGCCCGCGCCCGCCGTCGCGTCTCGCGTTCCATCCGCGTCTCAACTGTCTCTTCAGACATCTCACACGTATCCAACGACCGAGCAACTCTTGTCCTCAGTATGTATCGGCCTGCGGCACGTGGGAGCTCCCCAGACGCAGAGACCCAAACGTGTCGCTACATCTAAGCCTCAAGGCTTTCCATGGCGCCGGCGAAGTCTGTCTCCACGTAGGGAACTCCACTCTCGATCCGTTGCCGCCGATCCTCCGCGAGGAACTTACCCACCCATGAGGTTGTGTCAGCTGGATCGTGATGGGGCGATACTTGGGCGTAGATGTTGATCTCCAGCAGCTTCAAGAAGTACGGAAGCTGCGAGACCCAGAAGGCATCCAGTGGTCTCTCGATGGCATAGCCTCTGATGAACTCTCGCAGGAAGTGCGCCGCAAAGGCCGGTCGCTCCTGCCGTGGATAGACGACCAGCATGTCGAAGTGGATCATACCGTAGTGCTCCGCGTTGGTGGGGAGTGCGTGCACGTGGGCCAACACCTCCGCCTTGCGTTCGGCAATGACGGAGCCAGCTAAAGCATCCGGCAGAGACCAGCTGAAGCAGTTGGTGATTTGGGTCCACTCCGGGCGCCACGCCATAGCACTGGGCTGCAAAGCCCAGGATTGCCTCGTCCATCACGGGACCTTATCGACCAGGTCGACCAACCAGTCGGGCCCTTGTGCCAGCACCCTCTTGTCGACCCCACTCCACAGCCGCAACGACTTCTCGTACTTCGCGCGCAGCCGGACAGGGTCTTGGTCGGCTGCGCGCTCCAGAGGCCAGACGATGTCGACGCCTGCGTCCATCAGCAGCGGGATGAGGGGCTCCGGGTTCCCGTTGGTATCGACAGCTACGTAGCGGACGCCGCTTGCCTTGTAGAATGCCACGACGCGCTGCATTCGTGGAAAGATGAACTTCCGATAGGTGCGCGGGCTCAGGAGGGGCCCCGTCTTCATCGCCATGTCCTCATTCAGACAGATGTACTCGACCGTGGTCTTCTTGAGGACCGGGCGTGCAGCCTCAATCAGGAAGTGAGCGCGGTGCTCCATAATCTCGTGCACTAGGTTGGGCTGGTCGAACCAGGCGTAGGAGAGCCCTTCTGTCCCCAGACGCCCAATTTTCAATTCGGCACTCGGTCAACGGGCTCGTAGTCCATGGCCGCGCTGAAGCGTTCAAGATGGTTCATACGGTGATCGTCTGACCGGTGCGCTGCGACGCGAGCGCTGCTGTGAAGAGCTTATGGCTCTCCAGCGTCTCGGCAGGCGTCGCGCAGCGGAAGGGCTGCTGCATATCCGGGCCGTTGACCAGTTCGTCACAGAAGGCAGCCCACATTTGCAGGACCGCGTCGGAGAACCCAAACTCGAAGAACGGGCCTGTGATGGTTGGATACGCTGACGCGTGAGGCATGTCGAGCAGGCGCCAGGCCTGGGAGGCTCCGGGTGAGTAGGGAAGATAGGCCAGCTGCTTGGGATGCTGGGTGGCGAAGAAGGTTGAGAGTTCTGTGCCGAAGATTCGGATGAACCAGGTGTTGCCGTGACCCGGCGCAATGCGCTTGGTTGAGAGAATCATCGGGAAGGCCTGCGTTTCGGTCTCGACATCGCAAGCGAGGAGGGCGTTATCCCAGGTCTCGCAGGGCACGGTGTTGCCTTGGCCATCGGGCCGCGTGTGGATGATCTTGGAGAGCAGCGCACGCACGTTTTTCGGATGCCACCCAAAGCGAAAGGGCATATGGACGACGTGCAAGCCTAGGTCGCCCATGCAGCCGTATTCACCGTTGCTGGCCACCTGACGCTTCCAGTTGATCGGTTTGTCGGGGTTTAGGTCGCTGGAGTGCCAGAAGCCGGCCTCGACCTCGATGATCTTGCCAAAGCGGTTCTCGCGGACCCACTCGGTGATCTGGTACGCGCTGGGATAGAAGGGAAACTCCGAGGAGCAGCGCACGAGGAGCTCTGGGTGAGCCGCGATTGTGCTGAGGATACGCTGATTGGCCTCAAGGTCGATGCCGAAGGGTTTCTCTCCCAAGAGGTGCTTTCCAGCCTCGATCGTGTCCACGTAGATCTGTTCGTGGAGGTTGTGCGGCACGGCGCAGTAGACGGCCTCCACCTCGTCGTCGTCGAGAAGCTCCCGATAATCGGTGGTGGACAGGTGGATGGAGGGTAGGTTGCGCTCGAACCATGCCATCGAGGCCTGGGTACGCGAGCAGACGGCGACGATCCTGGGTTCGAAGTCGAGGTCCAGAAGATGCAGCCAGCGGGCCGCAGCGCTGGCAAATTCCCTGCCCATGAGTCCGCAGCCGATAATGCCGAAGTTCACGATTCGCTTGCTCATACTGTCGCCTTTTGGGTATGGCTGCTCTCTGGTCAGTCTGTTTTGCCCAGAGACCTCTTGCTGAGGTGGAGGATCTTGAAGAACTTTCTTAGTCTAGTCTGCTTCCGAAAGGGTGCAAGACGGGGTATTGGCTTGCCAATCCTGGATGAACCGGGTTCCTGGTCGAGAGAGCCGTGTCCTTTCCTCTGAAGCATAGTCACGTAAACCTTAGTAGCGCGAACCGCCGCCCTATGCTATAAATGGTGATGCTTGACTGTGCATCTCTGCACTGTGAGAACCTGGTGTGCGCTCTGCAAGTCTCCAGCGCTTACGAAGCATTGGGACTTTGCCGCCGCGGGGCTCACCCCTCTATCCAAAACCGGGAGGACCTATGCGTTTCGGATACTTTGATGATGCTAAGCGCGAGTATGTGATCACGCGACCGGACACGCCGCTGCCCTGGATCAATTATCTGGGGGCGCAGGCCTACTTCGGCTTGATCTCGAACACCGCCGGCGGCTACTCCTTCTATCGCGATGCACGGCTCCGGCGTATCACGCGGTATCGATACAACAACGTCCCGTTTGACTACGGGGGGCGCTACATCTACGTGCGCGACGACCAGAGCGGCGCCTTCTGGTCATCCTCCTGGCAGCCCACGCGGGTCGCCTTGGATGGCTACCGGTGTCGCCATGGGATGGGATACACGATCATCGAGTCCTCGAAGGACGGCATCGACACCGCGACCCGGTACTTCGTCCCCGTGGATCAGAACCTCGAGATCTGGCAGTTCACGGTCACGAACAATCGTGACACGACGGCGCGTCTATCGGTCTTCTCTCTAATCGAGTTCTGCCTCTGGGATGCCTGGGATGATGCGACGAACTTCCAGCGCAACTTCAACATCGGTCAGGTGGAGATCGAGGATGAGGTGATCTACCACAAGACTGAGTATCGCGAGCGCCGGGATCACTTCGCCTATTTCGCCTGCTCGGCGCCTCTGGCCGGCTTCGACACACAGCGAGAGGAGTTCCTTGGACCGTACCGGGGCTGGGAGGCCCCGGTGGTCGTGGAGCAGGGGAGGTCCACGGACTCCGTGGCGCTGGGATGGGCGCCCATTGGCTCTCATCACGTCAAGCTCGAGCTGGCGCCCGGAGCGTCGGAGCAGATCGTCTTTGTGTTGGGCTATCACGAGAATCCCAGGGATGCCAAGTTCGACCCGCCCGATTCCCAGCGGATCAATAAGGCGACCGTCAAGCCCATCATCGCGCGGCATCTGCAAAAGGACGTGGCGGCCGCCGCCTTTGAGGATCTGCGAAGATACTGGGACCAGATCCTGGGCGTCTACCAGGTGGAGACACCGGACGAGCATACAAACCGCATGGTCAACGTCTGGAACGCCTACCAGTGCATGGTGACCTTCAACATGTCGCGATCGGCGTCTTTCTTCGAGTCGGGGATCGGACGAGGGCTGGGGTTCCGAGACTCAAACCAAGATCTCCTCGGCTTCGTACACCAGGTGCCCGAGCGCGCGCGAGAGAGGACCCTTGACCTAGCAGCCACACAGCTGGAGGACGGCGGCGCCTATCATCAGTATCAGCCGCTCACCAAGCGAGGGAACGATGCGGTCGGAAGCGGTTTCAACGACGATCCCCTCTGGCTGATCCTCGGGGTCGCTGCCTACGTCAAGGAGACCGGGGACTGGTCGATCTTGGACGAGCCAGTTCCCTATGAGAACAAGCCGGGCACGGAGCAGCCTCTCTACGAGCATCTGCAGCGCAGCTACCAATATGCCCTCGATAACTTGGGCCCTCACGGTCTGCCCCTGATCGGGCGTGCGGACTGGAACGACTGCCTCAACCTCAACGTCTTCTCCGACGAGCCGGGACAGTCCTTCCAGACGGCACCGCTGAAGAAGGACGGGACGGTGGCGGAGTCGGTCTTCATCGCCGGGCAGTTCGTTCTGGCTGCCAAGGAGTTGGCTGAGATCGCCGAGATACGGGGCCAGGGGGATGAAGCGCAAAGGTATCGTGACGCGGCAGAGGAGATGGCGGCGACGACGTGGGAGCACGGCTGGGACGGCGCCTGGTTCTTGAGGGCCTACGATGCCTTTGGTCAGAAGGTGGGTTCGGCGTCGTGCGATGAGGGCAAGATTTTCATCGAGCCACAGGGAATCTGCATCATGGCTGGGCTGGGACTGGCGGATGGGCGCGCGCAACAGGCCCTGGACGCTGTGGCTGAATGGCTTGCCACGCCCCATGGCATCGTGCTTCAGCAGCCGGCCTACTCTCAGTACGACGTGCGCCTGGGCGAGATCAGCTCCTATCCACCGGGCTTCAAAGAGAACGCCAGCATCTTCTGCCATACGAACCCCTGGATTATGATCGCTGAGGCTATGGTGGGACGCGCTGATAGGGCTTACGATTACTATAGGCGCATCAACCCGTCGGCGCGAGAGGAGCTCAGCGAGCTCCATCGGTGCGAGCCCTACGTCTACGCCCAGACCATTGCTGGGCGCGATACGCCGAAGCATGGAGAGGCTAAGAACTCCTGGCTCACCGGGACAGCTGCGTGGAACTATGTCGCCATCACTCAGTGGATCCTCGGCATTCGACCCACGTACCGTGGACTGGAGATTGCCCCGGTTATCCCCTTTGACTGGCCCGGCTTCACCGCCAAGCGTGTCTTCCGAGGCGTGACGTACCATGTCACGGTGGAGCGGACCGGCGACGGCAACGCCGTCGAACTCGTGGTGGATGGCGCCCCAGTGGAGGGTGCGGTCGTGCCGCTCCCCGCGGAGGGGACGAAGGACGTCACCGTACGTGTGCGCCTAGGCTAGACCTCGTCATCTTTGTAGCGACCAGGTTGCGATGAAGCAGAGAGTCTCTGGAGGATACGATGCATATCGAGCGCGCGGTTCCCGATGCTGAGACGGGGTGGAACATCGGACCCTGGGACACGAGCGTGAGCATCTCAGTGGGGTTCGTGGATGAGAGCCTGAATGATCCGCATTTCCACGAGGAAGTGACGGAGATCTACATGGTTGCTCAGGGGACGGTCGATCTTAGGGTGGAGCAGGAGACGGTTCGGCTTCATCAGAACGACGTCGTCGTCATCGAACCGGGCGAGGCTCACACATTCTTGGCCGCCTCGCCAGACTACTTTCACTTCGTGGTCCGTACGCCAGGGGTGGCAGATACATCTTCTGAGAAGGATAGAGTGCGCGTCAAGCGCTCGCGTCTGGGTCTCTAGTCCGACGCTCCGCTCTGTTTAGCCCCATCCATCCTAAAAGGGTATGGGGGACTTGGTTGCACCGCAGTCGTTCTGACGGACAAGGGATCAGGCATAGGAGAGATGACAGATGATGATCATTGATGCGGATACTCATATCGCTCCCACTGGGGGCGATTTCGCTGTGGAAGAGCACCTCAAGCGCATGGAGCGGGCTGGTATCGACAAGACGTTGACCTGGCTCAAGCCAGACTACGTGGGCGAGGGTATTGAGGATCACAACCGGTATGTCTATGAGGCGATGCGACGATATCCCGATAAGATCCTGGGTTTCGGCTGGGCCGACCCGACAGTGAGCGTCGAGCACGCCAAGAAGATGGTCACAGTGTGCACAGAGGAGTATGGGTTCTATGGCGTCAAGCTGAACGGTGCCCAGAACCATTACTACATCGACGACGAGGAGTTGGCGTTGCCCGTCATCGCCGAGATCGCCAAGAGCGGCAAGGTCTTGGCTTTCCATATCGGCCCCGATGCCTACGAGCGCACCCATCCGCTGCGGGCGCGTAGGGTCGCGAAGACCTATCCCGAGCTGAAGATCTTGATGGTCCACATGGGCATGACTAACTGGGAGATGAATCAGGCTGTGGTGGAGGTCGCCGAGGAGTGTCCGAATATGTACTTGATCGGCAGCGGTACGGATCCGAGGGCGATTATGTATGCCATACAGAAGCTGGGCGCCGATCGGGTCTGCTTCGGCACGGACGCTCCCTTCCGCCGTCCCCACGTGGTCAAGGCGATGTACGATGCGTTGCTCAAGTACGAGGCTACCGAGGCCGAGAAAGCCCTGGTGATGGGGGGCAACATCGCCCGCCTGTTCGACCTGTGATGGCCCTAGCAGGCGCGGTGTCTTTTTCTGGCAAGGCCCGCCGCGCCGCTTTGCTGACCGAACACCCCCTTTGAGAGGTGCGATTATCTATGACCTCACCCATTAAGGCCATCGTCGTGGGGGCAGGGCATCGCGCTTTGCTCTACGCTTCGTATGCTCAGCACTGCCCAGATGAACTTCAGATCGTGGCTGTTGCCGATCCGGTGCCACTTCGGCGAGAACAGACGGCCCGGCTCTATGATCTCCCTTCCCAGCGGTGCTATAGGACAGCGGAAGAGGTAGCGCTAGAGCCGAAGTTCGCCGACGTGGTGATCAACGGGACGATGGATCACCAGCACGTCCCCACATCATTGCCACTTCTTGAAGCTGGATATGATATGCTCTTGGAGAAGCCCTTCGCGACCTCCGAGCAAGAGATGTGGGAGCTCGTCGACGTGGTCGAGCGCAATGGCAATACCGTGGTGGTCTGCCACGTGTTGCGCTATACGCCCTTCTACGCAGCGATCCGCAAGCGCGTGCTGGCGAGCGAGATCGGCGACATCCTCAACGTCCAGACGGTTGAGCACGTTTCATATCATCACATGGCGGTCGCATATGTGCGGGGGAAGTGGGCGCATACCGCCGAGAGCCATTCGTCGATGTTGATGGCCAAGTGCTGTCACGACCTGGACCTGATCGCATGGATGAAGAGCGGCATCAAGCCTCGTTCGGTGGCGAGTTTTGGCTCAAACTATCAGTTCCGACCCGAGAAGGCACCCGAGGGCGCAGGAACCCGTTGCCTGCTTGACTGTGAGATCGAGCCTACGTGCCCGTATTCGGCGCGCAAGCACTACATCGATCACCCGGAGCGTTGGCGCTTCTATGTCTGGCAAAGCCTTGAGCACCTGGAGGCGCCCACGCTTGCGGACAAGGTCGCCTCACTGAAGGGAGATAACCCATACGGTCGGTGCGTCTGGAAGTGCGACATTGACGTCGTGGATCATCAGTCCCTTGTGGTCGAGTTTGCCGATGGCGCGACCGCGACGCATAACATGATCGGTGGGGCGGCGAGGCCGTCACGTTCGATTCACCTTGTCGGGACGCGTGGTGAGATTCAGGGCATCTTTGAGGACAGCCGGTTTGTCATCCGACATATCGATCCGCGTCCTGGGCATGAGTACGCAGAGGAGGTCGTGGATCTCACGGTCGACGGCGATATGCACGGCGCTTTCGCCGGGCACGGTGGCGGGGATCTGCGCCTTGTCGCGGACTTCCTGCGTGTCGTCCGTGGCGAGGCACCATCGATCTCTACTACCAGCCTGGATGATTCCGTGACCGGTCATGTGATTGGGTTCTCGGCAGACCGTGCGATGGCTGAGCGCCGGGTCGTCGAACTGGATGCGTCGCAGTCTCTGCTTCAGGGTGTCGACAGAGGACCGGGGTTGAGCGTCTAACGAGGGAGGTTCTGTCTGATGGTTACGTCGCGTTTGCCTTTCACGCTGAAACCCGTTGACGAGTTCGGAGGCCTTGAACCGCTCGAAGAGCTGGCGCCTCTCTCGGGCGCGGTGTGGTATAGAGCGGAAGCAGTTGGTGCAGGGCTCATCTACACGTTCGCGGCTGGCGCTTTGAGGGATGCTGCCTATCTAGCCGCTGATTGGTTGCTTGATGGTGACCAGCTGGCGGTCTTCGTCCTGACGCTGCAGGAAGGGGAGGACGGCCCCGCCTTCCATATGACTTTCGGATTCCTCAACGCCTGCTCTGCGCGGATGCGCGTGCCTCTGGAGTCGGTCAATCAAAACCGCTGGCGGTATCCACGCGAGGGAGCGTGGCTGAAGCCGCTGTGCGGTGGGGATCGTGTAGACCTTGACAAGGTAGATCGGATGCGGATCGAGGTTCTGCGAAAGGGTCCGGATGCCGTGCGATTCTGCGTCACGCCGGTCTCGGTGACCGTCGAGGAGCCCGCGCCATTGGAGGATGACGTCCAGTTACCCAAGGGACCCCTACTCGATGAGCTGGGACAGAGCACGCTCCACGACTGGCCTGAGAAGCCCCGGTCTCCCGAGGATCTATTGGCACGCCTAAAGGCCCAGCGGGCTGCTGCGGCTGGCAAGAGCTGGCCCGGCGGGTTCTCCCAGTGGGGTGGGTGGCTGGGACACCGGGTGGAAGCCACCGGCTTCTTCCGCACGCACCACGACGGTGCGCGGTGGTGGCTCGTCGATCCTCACGGCTTTCTATGGATTGCTTAAAGCTAAGACACAAAGTAACCCGCTTCGCTAAGACTCTAACAAGACACTCCTTATAAGGATGATGGAGGCAAACATGCTGAAACGAACAATGGTAGTGCGAGTACTGCTATTGATTATGATGGTTTTGGTGGTCACAAGCTGTGGAATTATGGATATTGAGTTCTCACCAAAGCCTACTGAAGATGATTCCTCAGAGATCCTTGCTGATTGTTTCAATGACTTTTATCTCTCTGCTTGGATTGACGATAATTGCGATGGTATTTGGGATTCATCTGAAAGGCCATTGGCAGATGTTGAGTTCTATATCGAAGGCAAGTTTGCTGACATGTTGACGGAATATCCGTGCATTAGCGATGAGGAAGGACAGTGTACGATGATGATTTGGTCACCCGGTATGTGTTCTGCGAGTGACTATACGATCACTGTGATTCCCCCAGAGACATACACACCTACGACCCCTGATTCCGTGACCATTCATCTGACTTCTCAAGATTTCTCAGCTGAGGCCCAATTCGGATTCTGTACTATTCAGAATGATTGAGTGCTGATTTACGTCATCCAATTAGTGCTGTGTATCAATGCTGAAGTTCTCGTTAGTGGCCTTACCAACAAGAATGATGCGCCCTGGGGGTAGGGTTTCCCACAGGTGAGGACTCCTGTGAGAACAAAGCTCTCAAGGACAATCACCGATCTGGCTAGGTCGGAGGTGATTGTAGAGGTGCACCTGACGGAAGCCCTGCAGTACAGGCCCAAGCTGGATTTGATGCAAACAATACTTTCCTGAAGAATCAAAACCGGTCGAGGTTCTCATTGGTCGCTCCAGGATGCTATCCATTCCTTCCAGGACGCTTCGCAGTGAGTAAACCAGCAAAGAACAAGAGAGTTTTCTCATCAATACAAGACATGCTGCATACGTGGACGTAAGATTCCTTCTTACGTCGAAACTTCTCACTCCCTGTCTTTCCACTTGGGGCGTTGAGAAAACGCGTTTTATCCATAACCCGCGCCTGCCATCCGGGTATGGTCACTCGGGTGTCAGCCCGATATCGAAGCTTCGATCTCCAAACAGGTCAAGCTTTTTTTCATAGGTCATGTATCCCGGGGTCTCCACCACAATCCGAATGTTATCCGTGTCATGGACAATCATCGGCAGCCTGAACTGGCCTTGCTCGTCGCTTACGGTTGCGTTGGGCCAGCCTTCTTGAATTTCAGGGAAGTACGAGTGAACAACCTTATAGCGAATGGAAGCCCCCGCGATTGGACTATTTGTTGCAGTATCGTGGATCACGCCTTCGATCACCATCTTCCAAGTACCAACCGGCGTTGGCGTAGCTGTTTGGATTGGCTGTGCAATGTGGGTAATCGTAGGGTTAGAGGGTGGGGATATATCTCGAACAGGCGTGGGAGTGCAGCCGCAAGCAGCTAACAGTGAGGCCGTCAAAGCTAGAAATGCTAGGGACCTTTTCATCCTCTAATCCTCCTTCTGCGAGACTATCAGGCCGCCCAACGGATTGGTTCATCAGATGGTGTGACCGATGTACAAGATGTGACAACTAATATCAAGGGTAGCAGGGGAACAGAAACAACCCTATTCATTTCTGCCTACTCCTTATTCATTCTTGGTCTTATCCATTATTATAGACGGGATTTTTTACTTCTATGGTAAGAATCGAGATGTGGTCGGTGAAGACCGTCGACGACTGATACGTTGGAAGATAGCCAGTCGGCGCGGTGAGTTTGGTCCAGGCGTTGCCTGGTAGGGGCTCTCCTGCCCTGGCTCCGAGTGTGGGCCCCATGGTGGGCTCGCCCAATCTGTTTCAGCGTACACATGTCAGATTCCAGCCTGGTTTCTCACGCGTCAGAATACATGGGTTGCCCGTCTGGCTGTCAACGACCCGCGTATCCAAGGATGCAACATCGCGCCCAGCAGACGATGAGTTCCTGGGCCGTCTGCACATCGCTTCCGCTCCCAGATCTGAGCGAGCCCTATCGCGTCGCGGGTCTGGATAGACAGGTCGAGGCCCTGCACGCTCGCGGTCTTGCGGCTGGGGG
>JBNGDL010000062.1:0-20347 GCA_049975205.1 Anaerolineae bacterium
GTTAGACTGGATTCCTTTTGACGGCCCTCTTGCCCGTGCTATAATCAAGGGACGGGAGCTAAATCGCTTCGGCGGATTTTTCTTGTTACACAGTTAATAGTAAAGCCCCAGGAGGTTCGTTTATGGCGGAACGCAAGATGATTACAGTAGATGGGAATACCGCGTGCGCTACCGTAGCCCACAAGATCAACGAGGTCATTGCCATCTACCCGATTACTCCCTCTAGCCCTATGGGCGAGTTGGCCGATGAGCTTTCGGCCAAGGGGGAGACCAATATATGGGGGTCTGTACCCCTAGTGGCTGAGATGCAGGCTGAGGGCGGGGCAGCAGGTGCTGTCCACGGGGCGCTGCAGACAGGCGCGCTGACTACAACCTTCACCGCATCCCAGGGATTGTTGTTGATGATCCCCAATATGTACAAGATCGCTGGCGAGCTGACCTCTACCGTCTTCAATGTGTCGGCTCGAAGTCTTGCCGCGCAGGCGCTCTCCATTTTTGGTGATCACACCGACGTCACGGCGGCGCGTGCCACGGGGTTCGCCCTCTTGGCGAGCAACTCGGTTCAAGAAGCACAGGACTTCGCGGTGATCGCCCAGGCAGCTACGCTCGAGTCGCGGGTGCCCTTCGTGCACTTCTTCGATGGATTCCGGACCAGTAACGAGATCAACAAGATCGAGGAGCTCTCCAACGAATCGATCCGGGCCATGATCAATGACGACCTCGTCCAGGAGCATCGAAAGCGGGCACTTAATCCGGATCATCCGGTAGTCCGTGGGACCTCTCAGGGGCCTGACGTCTACTTCCAGGGTCGTGAGACCGTCAATCCCTTCTATCTAAAGACCCCAGGCATTGTGCAGAAGGCGATGGACAAGTTCGCCGAACTCACCGGTCGCGCCTACCACCTCTTTGACTACGTGGGCGCCGCGGACGCCGAGTATGTGATCGTCCTGATGGGTTCGGGCGCGGAGGTTGCGCACGAGACCGTCGAGTATCTGGTCGATCGCGGAGAGAAGGTCGGCGTTCTCAAGGTTCGCCTCTACCGCCCCTTCAGCGTTGAGCACTTCCTCGAGGCTTTGCCCGACAGCGTCAAGATGGTCGCTGCACTTGATCGCACCAAGGAGCCCGGTAGCGCTGGTGAGCCGCTCTATCAGGACTGTGTTACCGCGTTTGCCGAAGACGGGCGCGACGACGTAGAGGTGATCGGCGGTCGCTACGGTCTCTCCAGCAAGGAGTTCACCCCAGCGATGGTCAAGGGCATCTTCGATGAGATGAAGAAGGAGAGCCCTAAAAACCACTTCACGGTGGGGATCTACGATGACGTCACCGATACCAGCATCGACTACGATCCAAGCTTCAACATCGAGCCCGAGGACGTGGTCCGAGCGCTCTTCTACGGCTTGGGATCTGACGGGACCGTGGGCGCAAACAAGAACAGCATCAAGATCATTGGTGAGGAGACCGACAACTATGCTCAGGGCTACTTCGAGTACGATGCCAAGAAGTCCGGCGGCATAACCCTCTCCCATCTCCGCTTTGGCCCTCGCCCGATCCGTTATACGTACCTGGTGAACTCTGCCAACTTCGTTGGTTGTCACCAATTCGGGCTCATTGAGCAGTTTGATGTGCTGGATAGCGCGGAAAAGGGCGCAACCTTTCTGCTGAACAGCCCTTACCCGGCCGACGAGACATGGGATCGCCTGCCCCGCAAGGTGCAGCAGCAGATCATCGACAAGAACCTCGACTTCTACGTCATCGACGCTTATGACGTGGCGCGGGAGGTCGGTCTCGGTGGTCGCATCAACACGATCATGCAGACCTGTTTCTTCGCCCTCTCCAAGATTCTGCCTCGAGATGAGGCCATTGCCGAAATCAAGGACGCCATCAAGAAGACCTACGGCAAGCGTGGTCCGAAGATCGTCGAGATGAACTATGCGGCGGTGGATCAGGCACTTGAGAATCTGCACAAGCTCGAGGTGCCGGCGGAGGCGACCAGTGACATCGAGATGCAGCCGCCTATCAAGGGCGATGCTCCCAAGTTTGTGGAGGACGTCATCGCCAAGATGATCCTCCGCAAGGGCGACGAATTGCCCGTCTCCGCAATTCCGGCGGACGGCACCTTTCCCGTCGGAACGACGCAGTACGAGAAGCGCAACATCGCGCTCGAGACGCCAATCTGGGATCCCGATGTCTGCATCCAGTGCGGTAAGTGCGCGATGGCTTGCCCGCACGCTGTGATCCGCCTCAAGGTCTATGATCCAGAGGTGCTGGAGAACGCGCCGGAAGGTTTCCGCTATACCGAGGCCCGCGGGCGCCAGTTCGATGGCATGATGTTCACGGTTCAGGAGAGCGTGGAGGACTGCACGGGCTGCGGCCTCTGTGTTGAGGTCTGCCCCGCCAAGGATCGGCAGAATCCGGATCACAAGGCGATCAATATGACGCCCGTGCTGGATATCCGCGATCGCGAGGCCGAGTACTGGCAGTTCTTCTTCAACGAGATCCCCGACTATGATCGGACCAAGTTGAACCTGAAGACGGTCAAAGACTCCCAGTTGTTGCGTCCTCTCTTCGAGTTCTCTGGTGCATGCGCTGGCTGTGGGGAGACCCCCTACGTTCGCCTCGTTACTCAGCTCTATGGCGATCGTGCCGTTATCGCCAACGCGACCGGGTGTTCGTCCATCTACGGCGGCTACATGCCCACGACCCCCTACACTACCGATCTACAGGGGCGAGGCCCAGCTTGGAACAACAGCCTCTTCGAGGACAATGCCGAGTTCGGCTTTGGGTTCCGCCTGACGCTGGATAAGCAGGAGGAGTACGCGCGCGAGTTGGTGGAGCGCTTCCGCGGCAAGTTGGGTGATGAGCTGGTCGACGGCATTCTGACAGCTCCGCAGATCGAGGAGGCCGACTACGCGGCCCAGCGCGAGCGTGTCGCCAAGCTGCGCGACGCGTTGGCGGACGTGGATTCGCCTGAAGCCAGGGACCTGTTGAGCCTAGCCGATGTTCTGGTCCGCCGCTCCGTATGGATCTTCGGCGGTGACGGGTGGGCCTACGACATCGGATACGGTGGCCTGGATCACGTGCTGGCACAGGGACGCAACGTCAACGTGCTGGTGCTGGATACCCAGGTTTACTCGAACACCGGCGGTCAGATGTCCAAGGCGACGCCCAGAGGCGCCGTGGCGAAGTTCGCGTACGCCGGACGCTCGCTGCCCAAGAAGGATCTGGGCATGATCGCGATGACGTACGGCAACATCTATGTGGCGCAGATCGCGATGGGGGCCAATGACGCGCAGTCTCTGCGCGCGATTCGTGAGGCCGAGGCCTACGACGGGCCAAGCCTGGTGATCGCGTACAGCCACTGTATCGCCCACGGTATTCCGAATATGATGTATGGCTTCAGCCAGCAGAAGCTAGCGGTTGACTCGGGCGCTTGGATCTTGTACCGCTATGACCCGCGGCTGAGAGACGAAGGCAAGAACCCCTTGCAGCTTGACTCCCGCGAGCCGAAGACGGATATCAAGGAGTATATGTACAACGAGGTCCGCTTCCGCACGCTGCAGCAGTCCATGCCCGATCGGGCGGATGAGCTTCTGAAGCTGGCCCGGGCGGATGCCAAGGCCCGCTGGAACATGTATAAGCAGATGGCTGACATGGACTATAGTTGGGCAGCGGCTGAATAGTAACGGCGTGAGTCACAACTAGGCCCGATGCGGCCAAGTCCGAAACTCAGACACCCCCCGAAGCTCGGGGGGTGTCTTTTTGAAGGTAAGACTGGACCGCGGCTTAGCCTAACAACAAGAGCCTCTTCAACACCGGTTCCGCAGCCATAATATCGTCGACCGCATAATCGATGCCGTCCACGACTTTGCTGCCTTCCCGTACGAGGATGGTTGTCATCCCCACCTTAGCCGCGCCTTCTAGGTAGGAGACCTGATCGTCAAGCATGGCGCACGCCGGTCCTGCCCGGTCCAGCGTCTGCAGGACCCAGGCATAGGCATACGGATCAGGCTTGCTTCGGTAGTCGACGGTACGGACGTCGAAGATGTGCTCAAAACACTCGCGGATGCCCAGCTGCCGCGTCACGCGCTCGGCCCAGTCGGTGATGCTATTCGTGAAGACGGCCTTGGGAGCAGGGAGCGACGCCAGCATCGCCGCCAGCTCGGGCCGGGGCTGCAGGTACTGACTTACGTCGACGTCGTGAACGTAGTCCAGATAGCCATCGATGTTGACTTCAGGATGCTCCTGCACCAGGCCCGCCATCGTGGTCCCGTACGTCTTGTAGTAGACGCGACGGAGCTTCTGGGCCTCCTCCAAGCCGATACCGAGTGCCTCTGCCGTCCAGTGCTCGATCCGCTCCCCTACCTCTTGAAACAGCCCCGATGCGTTGGTGTAGAGCGTGTCGTCCAGGTCGAAGAGAAGGTACTGGATCTCGGTCATGCTTACGAGATCTCCCCATACAGGGGGAGCGCGACCAACCCGCTCACAACCTTCGGGAAGAAGTCGGTGGATTTCTGGGGCATCCGTTCGCCCGCTGCCGTACATGCTCGGATCTGAGAGACCCGGGTGGGGTTTAGGATGAAAAGGAAGTTGGCCTCACCCTCGTCCACGGCCTCCAACCCTGGAAGCGGGTCGCGAAGATATGTAAGGTTCTCGCGTCGCAAGACGCTCTCCTTGCTGAGCCCCATCGCCCTCTCGATCACCAACTCGTGCAGCACGGTGACGTCGAGATGACGGAAGTTGGGGTCCCGATCTGGCAGCAACTGGTCTATCACGTTCAGGCTCTTGAGCGTCAGCAGATGGTAGGCGCCGTCATAGAACCCATATCGCGGTTGCTGGGGCACGGCTTTCTCCATCTCATCCTGCAGCCGTCCCAATGTGGGCATCGCACGAATCTCAAAGTCGGACTCGAGTGCGTCCAGTAACTCCTTGCTGCTCAGCCCATGATAGGAGTGGATGAGACGATGGGTGGGCAGCACGACCAGGCCTGGGTCGCCTAGGCTAACGAATGTGGCAAGCACATAGTTGAAGGCCGCATTAGGTGGCGCGTCAGGGTGCTGTTCGCGCATATCGTCACGATAACCCAGCGCTGTCTCGTACCGGTGATGGCCGTCGGCGATGATCAGAGGTTGGTTCTCCTTCATAGCCTCGACAACGTTGGCGATGAGCTCCTCATCGTTGACCACCCAAAAGGCCTGCTCGACGCCGGGCTCCACGACCTGGTCGTGGAAGATGCCGGGCATATGTGAGTCCAGGAAGGGCTGGAGCAGCGTGTTAACCGCGGTTGCTTCGTCCGGGTAGAGGATGAAGATGTGGCCCCAGGCTGTCTGTGTAGCCGTCGTGAGGTTAAGCCGATCCACCTTCGGACCCCGAAGGGTGTGCTCGTGGGGCAAGACCACGCCTTCGTCAAAGCGGGTCAGCTCGAGCGCCGCAGTGAGGCCTCGGCGAACGTGTTCTACCCCGTCGGAGGTCGTGAACCGTTGCTCCAAGACGTACAAGGCGGGTTCCGGGTCCCGGATGAAGACCTCTTCGGCCATCCAGGTGCGCGTGTAGCATTGTGCGCGGGTGTAGACATTGTCAGTAGCGTCGTCGTCGGGCGTGTGCAGCCCCTGGATGATGCGCACGAGGCTATAGGGTGACTGCTCGTAGTAGGCGGCTTGCTCAGACTCGCCGATGCGATCGTACGGGGCGGTGATCACGTCCGATAGGTCACAGAACTTGTCGGGATTGTATCGTAGGCCCTTGAATGGCCGAATGTTTGCCATAGATCCTCCGTTTGGGGTCAGGCTAGGTAGGATTTTGCGATGCTGACAATCTCTTCTCCGACCCGCGCCTGCGCTTCTTCTGTTGCCGCCCCGATGTGCGGCGTCGCAATAACCTGGGGAAGCTCCACCAGCTTACGCAGCAGCTCGCTCTTGGGCGGCTCCTCTGTGTAGACATCGATACCAGCTCCGGCCAATTTACCAGAAACCAGGGCCTCGTAGAGCGCCGCCTCATTCACGGTCCCGCCACGGGAGGCCTGGATAAGGAAGGCGCCCTGCTTCATCTTGGCTAGCGCCTCGGCGTCGATGAGGTCAATCGTCTCAGGTGTTGCCGGCACATGCAGGCTGATGTAATCTGATTTTTTGAGGAGTTGATCTAGGGAGACCAGATCGGCGTGCTCGACGTAGGGGTCGTAGGCCACGACGTTCATGCCAACGCCGTGGGCTTTCTCGCCCAGCCTCTGGCCTATGCGACCGTATCCAATGATCCCCAGTGTCTTGCCGGTGATCTCCGTCCCTTTGAGGGATTTCTTCTCCCAGCGACCGGCCTTCATAGAGATGTCCGCGCGGACGAGGTGTCTGCCCAGCGCGATCATGAGGCCCAACACGAGTTCGACAACGGCGTTCGAGTTAGCCTCCGGCGTATTCCGGACGTCGATGCCCTTGCCCCGCGCGTACTTGACGTCGATGCTGTCCAGCCCTACCCCGCCACGGATGATAACCTTCAGGTTGGTGGCTTTGTCAATCAGGGATGCCGGCACCTTTGTGCGACTGCGAACCACGATGCCGTGGTAATCGCCGATGTCATCGGCGAGTTCTTCTGCCGTAATCGCATCCCGGATATCCACATCGATGCCGGCCTCACGCATCTCCTGAATTGCACCGGGATCCACAGGGTCGCAGATCAATAGCTTAGCCATGTCGCCTCCATAGTCTTCTCAAGAACAGGTTGTTCGTCTGTCCAGAACCACGGGACAGCGCTGGGTGTAACCCAGCGCTTGTGCACCCGTCTGCTGGGCCTCTTGCTCCTACTGTCCCAGACCGAGGATGTCGTTGATCAGCCCCAACACCCACTTGATGTCGTCCACGGTCAGGTCTCCCATGTGGGCGATGCGGAACGTCTTCTCCTTCAGCTTGCTGCCATAGCCATTCGAGATCATCGCACCGTGTTTCCCCAGCTCCTTGTTGAGGTCGGCGATGCTGACGCCCCGTGTGTTCTTAACCGTGGTTACGGTATTCGAGAGGAAGGCCTCGTTGGGGAAGAGCGCCCAATACTGCCGTGCCCACGCCCTGACAACCTCCGCCATCTCAATGTGACGAGCCCACCGGTTGTCCAGCCCTTCCTCCAGGATATCGTCCAACTGCTGGTTCAGGGCCTGGATCAGGCTGATGGCTGGCGTCGCCGGCGTCTGATTGCGCTTGAAGTACTTGAGCATGTTCAAGAAGTCGAAGTAGTATCCGCGGTTGGGTGCCTGCTCGGCGCGCTTGAGCGCTCGTTCGCTAACAGGACAGATTGTCAATCCTGGGGGTAACGCGAAGCACTTCTGTGAGCTAGAGATCACAACGTCCAGGTCCCAGGCGTCGAACTCGATCTTTACCCCCGCCATAGCGGAGACGGCGTCCACAAGGATGACGATCTCTGGATACTTCTCCCGCACCATAGCGGCAATCTCTTTCAGCGGGTTCATCACGCCGGTGGACGTCTCGTTGAGGGTGACCGTGAGGACGTCGTAGTCACCCTTGCTCAGAGCGGCATCCAACATCTCCGGCGTGAAGCCCTCTCCCCAGTCGGTGTCGAGACGATCGGCGGGGACGCCATTGGCTTCTGCGATCTGATACCAGCGTTCGGAGAATGCACCGCAGACCGGCATCAGCGCGCGCTTGAGAACCGTCTGTCGGATGGCGCCCTCCATCACCCCAGTACCAGAAGAGGTGTAGATGAAGACCGGTTGTTCGGTGTAAAGGAGCTTCTGTAGTTTGGGTGTGACCTCACCCTGTAGGTCAGAGTATTCGGTACTCCGGTGACCGATCATGGGTGCTGTCTGAGCTTCCAAGATCGATTCTCGCACGTGAGTGGGTCCAGGAATGAACAGCTTCTTGTACATTGGTAGACCTCCCGTAGGTTGGTTGAACGTTGAGCTTACTAAGTGAGCATCACACGTGATCCTACCGCTATGGTGCAGCTCCGCTCGTTGCGGCAATCGCCCGGCCTTGGAGGCCGTCTTTAGCGCGATTGCGCTCCATCCCCCATTATACAACAGCTACTCGAGTCCCGGCACCCCGTCGATCGTGCCGGTGAGCCAAAGGCGAGCCGTGTCCATGAACGCGACCACGCTCATCGCAAAGACCAGTCCCCATACCATGGGGACGACGATCTCTCGCCAGCCTGCGAAGCTGCCATCCCGCTTCAGCAGCAGGCAGAACATCATCGTGCCCAGGAGCGTAAGCATGGTCAGGACGCCAAGCACACTGTATAGGGAGATTGCATACAGACCCAGTCGACCGGGCATGGGCTCGAGCAGATAGATGATCCCAGCCATACCCAGCTCGATCGCGATGAGCAGCGCCAACTCGTGCCATGATTGGAGCGTCGCCGTATCCTCACTGTCTGACCAGGTGGCCTGGTTGAAGGCAGGGACCAGGATGATGCTCATAGACATTCCCATCAACGTCCCGGTAAGGAGCCGGAGCCAGGGCTGGGGGGCATAGCCAAGAATGCCGACGCCAGAAGGACGCTCCACAAATTGCTGCGCGACGAGATGGATAGGATTATCGGCTGTCGTCGAGTTGATGCCGTCCAGTCCCCATGCGGCGGCGAAGACAAGAAGCGGAATAAGGAAAGGCCACCGGGGAAAACGGAAGGACCGTCGGCGGCGCCAAAGGACCCATTGCACAAGGAGGCCTGTCAGGGCTCCGGGAAAGGTTCCGGTACACCTTTGACAGAGGGGCAGTTGCCGTCCGGCAACGAAGAAAGAATGGCTCGCCCGGCGGTGGCAGACGGCCGCGCCGATGTAGTCAGCCTTACGCAGAAGTCCGCCCGGGGTGGCGAAAGCAAGCACCGCAAGCCCTACGAGGGCCAATGCTATCCCCAGCCCTGTGATCAGCGGGGAGAACGACTTTCGCACTAGGACGTCCTCATGTGAGGGGGCAGATACTCCATAAGGTTTGTCTGCACCTGAACCCAACTATTGCCCCATCCTGGCATCTGCCATTCCATCTCGTGGAGGGCGGCATTCCAATTCCAAAGCCGCCCGGTATGCGTGCCTAACAGCGTGCGCCATATCGTTCCAATCGTGCCCCCATGGGCGATCAGCAGGACGCTCTCGTCCTCGCCGAGCGGTTCTAGAAGGCGCCGGAGAACCCGGCGGACGCGATCCCGAAATCGCCGATAGCCACCCGGAAGCTCATAGACTTCAGGCCTGGGATCCCACATTGAGATTGGGTCGGGGGTCCATCCGCTCTCCCAATCCTCGAATTCCCTGAGATCCTCGTCCGCGCGGACCGGAAGATCCAGGTAGCTCGCGACGATCTCGGCGGTCCTATGGGCGCGGCGAAGGTGGCTGCAGAAGACAGACGTCACTGTCCGGTGGTCGGCAAGGTACTTGCCCAGGTGATGAGCTTGTTGCTCTCCTAACTGTGTGAGGGGTGCATCAGGCCCTGCAACATCCCCCTGCACTTGCCACTCAGACTGCCCATGGCGGGCCATTAGAAGTTTCATGGAGGCTGATTATAATAGTCGGTGGGGGAAAGACAAGATTTGTTGGTGTTTGCCGAGTGGAGGCGACTAGGATGTTCATCATCGGAAAGCTGTTAGCACAGGTGGAGGGGCCAGCGGCTTCGGCGGTCCCCACGCAGATCTGTATTGGTGCGCACTGGACGTGCGTAGCTTTCGAGCTTGAGGGACAGATCCGCGGCGGGCTTGCCTCCACGCTTTCGGGCGGCGACCACGACTATCATCACGGAGGCAGGCCTCTGATCGGGGATGCTGGTCGTCTGCTGAACAAGAGCGCCCGCGAGCTCACCGCGATGGCAGATAGCGACAGCCTGCTTGAGGCCAGCGTGGGCATGGCTGCCATCAATGCCCTCCTCCCCGTTGACGCGACCGCCTGTGTTGAGGTCAACGCCGCGGACGTCATCGCCGAGAAAGGCCTAGGGCGGAAGGTAGCGGTTGTGGGACACTTCCCCTTTGTGCCGGGGCTGCGTGACCTAGCGGAGACGCTCTGGGTTCTAGAGTTGAACCCACGGCCTGGGGATTTGGCTGCCGATCACGCGCCGGAGGTCCTGCCCCAAGCCGATGTTGTCGCATTGACGGGGACATCCCTCCTGAACAAGACTTTCGATGACTTGATCGAGCTCTGCCGGCCCGATGCCTATGTCGTGGTGCTGGGAGCGACGACACCGCTATCGCCCGTGCTTTTCGATATGGGTATAGACGCCGTTTCCGGAACCGTGGTCGTGGACACAGAGCGCGCGATGTTGGCGGTGAGCCAAGGCGCCACATTCCGCCAGATAGGGGGCAAGCGGCTGCTGACGATGTTTAGGTCGTCGCACCAGGGCCGATGATTAGCTTTCTCCTGTGCCCAGTTCGCGGGAGATAAAGGGCACGAATGCGACGCCACCTAGGTTGATCTTCCGGATGTGCTTCCCCTCCTTGACGACCTTCCAGAGCGTTTGATAACTTCCCGGATGGCCCACGGGTATGATCATCGTCCCGCCATCGGCAAGTTGCTCGATCAGGGGCTCTGGGATCTCGGGGGCGGCTGCGGTGACGATGATCCCGTCGTAGGGTGCAAATTCCGACCATCCCTCATAGCCATCGGCCTGCTTACAATGGACATCGTATCCCAGGTTCTCTAGACGCTTGGCTGCCGCCTCCTGTAGCTCAGGGATGCGCTCGATGGTATAGACCTCCATTCCCATCTCTGCCAAGACTGCGGCTTGGTAGCCTGAGCCCGTTCCCACCTCCAGCACCCGATTCCCAGGCTGAAGCTCGAGCGCCTCGGTCATCAAAGCGACGATGTACGGCTGTGAGATGGTCTGTTGGTGGCCGATTGGCAGCGCATAGTCGCCGTAGGCGCTACGACTGTGCCTTCCCGGCACGAAGGCCTCGCGGGGCACCCGTTCCATAGCGTTCAGGACCTGCTCATCCTTGACGCCCCGGCTTCTGATCAGTTCTACCATAGACTTCTGGTTCATAACGGCTCCCTCCCGGTCGCGCCTATCCAGCCTCACTCAGAACGAAATCGGGTGCAGTGCCTGGGTAAACATTGATCAGAGCTCTTCCCCATACCCACGGACAGCTCTATGGACAATCGTCCTCTGCCGGATAAGGGATCTCTCCCTGCCAGTTGAGCGTCTGATCCCCAGACAGCACCCACACATTGGCGCGCACGGGGCTGCATCGCTGTGCCTCGAATGAGAGTCTTCCGTCACTGAGTTCCGAAGGCTCACCGATTTTGTCCAAGTAATAACGATAGTAGCCAGAGCCTCCCTCGGCCTGGAATCCCAATACGCCGCTCCATCGATTGTTGGCCGGATCCTCCTTCCACGTGATCAATGTCGGCTTACGCATGGTCAGGGGTTCTGGCGTTGCGCTGTCGAGGACGACGGGCTCTGCCGGTGTAGGGGTCAAGGGTGGCACGTCTTCAACGCTGACCTCGATCTCGATGCGGGGACCCAAGGCTTCGCCATCGCTCCGTTGGAGCTCCCAGGTTGAATGGTAGGTACCCAACTCTTCTGGTGCTCTCATTGGAATGACAACCTGGATGCTCTGATTGAGTCCCAACGCCTTGATTGCGAAGGAATCTGGCGCCCCAAGGGGGTCGCCATTGACGAAGACCAGGTTAACCCCTTCGGGCCACGAACACTTGCCGCTGTTCCACAGGGAGACGTAGGCAACGAGCGAGGTCTCAGGGGCAACGATCTTGTCCGGCTCAAGCTTGATCTGATCCAGTCGCGCCCGATAGGAGCAGGGTGCCGTAGGTGTTGCAGTAGGCGCTGGGGCGAGCGGTAACGCCTCCATCCGGGACGTCGTAGCACTCGGAGGTGGGGTAAGGGTCGGCGTCGGGGTCTCGGGAGAGGGTTCTATGCGTGCGGGGAGAGGATTTCCCGCGTCACCTGGTGGAGACTCGGTTCCTGAGATTGTCCTGGCCAGCAACCGGTTGGCGAGGTCCGGGATCTTTCTCTCCATCTCGTTGTCCAGGCTGGCCCAGATGCCGGTCCCCACCGCGGCCAACAAGAGAATCAAGAGGGTACTGCGGAGGAGTCTGCGTGGCCAACGAACGCGTGGCTGTACGCCAACAGCCGTCTCCGACTGACCCGCTCCCACGTCGATGCCTTCTCCCGAAGCGATGGCCTGCGATGCGACCGCCTCCTTGTTTGTCTGAGCCCCGTTAGCACCTCCCACTGCCACCTCAGCTCTCGATGCCGAGATTGCGGACCCCCCATCCGATCCATCAATTGCTCCCGTTGGCGCGGGGATCTTGACCATCTCCCTACCAAGCTCGAAGACCTCGTCAATGTGAGCAGGGCTGACGGGGGCTGACGCAAATCTGGCCCCGCTGGCCGGCTCCCACACCTTCCGCAGTGCCTGGGCCATCTCCCGACCTGTACGGAACCGTGCTTCGGGCTCCTTCTCCAGCCCCCGCAGAATGGCCTGCTCCAGCTCTTCAGGAATGCCGGATGCGAACAACGAAGGAGGCGGGGGCGCCTTATTGATGTGGTCCATCACCATCGCCATCGGCGTCTCTGCTTCAAAGGGGAGCGACCCCGTCACCATCTGGTAGAGGACGACGCTCAAGGAGTAGATATCCGAGGAGGCGGTGCCGGCCTTGCCGATCCCGATCTCCGGGGCCATGTAGGCCGGCGTGCCGACCATTGCCCCGCTGGCGGTGAGCCCCGAGAGGGTGACCATCTTCGCGATGCCGAAATCTGCCAAGACGGGCTCGTCATCGTTGATGAACATGATGTTGGCCGGTTTGATGTCGCGATGCACCATGCCACGCTGGTGGGCATAATCCAGGGCATCGGCGATAGCGGTTCCGACCAGGATCGTCTCCTCGGGCGAGCGCGGGCCCTCCTCGAGCCGGTCTTTCAGTGTTAGCCCGTCGATGTACTCCATGACCATGTAGTAGATGCCGAGCTCATCGTGGTAGTCGAAGTCATAGACCTGCACGATGTTGGGGTGACGCAGTGTCGCGACGATCCGAGCTTCACGTTGGAATCGAACGACAAAGCCTTTTTCGTCGGCAAGAAAGGGGTGCAGGACCTTGATGGCTACCATCCGATCCAACTGAGCCTGCTGGCCCTTATAGACCTCCGACATGCCGCCGTGGCCAATATGCTCGAGCACCTCATACTTGCCAAGGGTTTTGCCGATCAGGAACTGGACGCTGCTCACGATCAGCCCCCTCGAAGCCGGTCCGCGCCACGGGAGGTAGGCCTCGTCCCGCTCGACTGCCCCAGCCCCCGTATGGAAGAAACGAGCCATTTTGGTCTCATGGTGAGCCTCATTATACAAGTTAACATGGCCCCTACAAGCAACGCGGCTGGTTCCAGATCTGCGAAGGTTGGAATCCTGGTATAATGAAGTCCACTATGGCACTGCTTTCTGCGTCGAATCTGGCCAAGTACTTTGGCGCTGACGATATCTTCACCGATCTCTCCCTCGAATTGCACGCGGGAGAGCGCGTGGCGTTGGTTGGGGCCAATGGCTGCGGCAAAAGCACGTTGCTCGATATCCTCGCCGGGAAACTCGAGTCGGATGGGGGGACGGTTACACGCGCTCGCGATGCGCGTCTGGGCTATCTACCCCAAGAGCCCGACTTCAGAGGTGATGGGACGCTCTGGGAGGCGATGGAGGTCGTCTTCGCCGATCTGAGGGCCAGACAGGCTGAGATGCGCCGTCTTGAGGCCCTGATGGCCTCGGCGGATGAGGACGAGCGAGAGCGCGCCATCGAGCGCTACGGGCGGGAGCTGGAGGCCTTCGAGCTGGCCGGTGGCTTCACCTACGAGGCACGGATTGGGCAGGTGCTCGGCGGTCTTGGGTTCCGGGAGGACGAATTCCACCAACCGGTTTCCTATCTTAGCGGTGGAGAGAAGACGAGAGCCTTGCTCGCCCGTCTCCTGCTCGAGGAGCCCGACATTCTGCTGCTCGATGAGCCGACAAATCACCTCGACCTCGAGGGGATCGAATGGCTTGAGGACCAGCTCAGGGTCTGGTCCGGCGCTATGATCTTCGTGGCGCATGATCGTGCTTTCCTGGACACGTTGGCCACGCGCGTGCTTGAGATGGCTCAGGGCCGCCTTGAGAGCTACACGGGCAACTACAGCGCGTACACAGTCCAGCGCGCTGAGCGTCGCGCTCGCCAGCTCGCCGACTACGAGGCCCAGCGACAAGATATCGAGGATATGGAGGACTACGTCCGCCGATACATGGGGGGACAGCGGTCGTCGCAGGCTAAGAGCCGACAAAGACGGCTGGAGCGATTGGAGCGGGTTGAGCGACCGGTCGAGCACCAGCAGATCGCAGTGGATCTTGCGACGCCACTGCGGAGTGGCGATCTCGTGTTAGGGCTCTATGACCTGGCGGTTGGCTATCACCCAGACAGGCCCCTCGTGCAGGTCGAGGAGGCCGAGATCCGGCGTGGTAACCGGGTCGCCCTGATGGGCCCCAATGGCTCCGGCAAGACCACGCTCTTGCGCACGATCTTGCGGCGCCTACGGCCTCTCACGGGGCGGGTGCGTATTGGGTCCGGCGTCCACATCGGTTATTTCGCCCAGGTGCAGGACCATCTGGCGCCCGGTCGATCGGTTCTCGAGACGCTCCTGGACGCCGGCATGGATTCGATCGCGGAGGCGCGCAGTTTCCTGGCCCGCTATGGGTTTCGGGGGCACGATGTCTTCAAAGATGTGGGCGTTCTCTCCGGTGGCGAGCGCGCCCGCGTCGCTATCGCGATTCTGTCGCTTGCCAAGGCCAATTTCCTGCTCCTCGATGAGCCCACGAATCATCTCGATATTCCCTCGCAAGAGGTTCTGGAGGAGGTGCTGCTGAACTTCGGCGGGACCATTCTGATGGTCAGCCACGACCGGTACCTTGTGCGCAGGATCGCTAGCAAGGTATGGGCCATCGCCGACGGAACACTTCACGTCTTTGACGAAGGATATTTGTCCTACGAAGACTGGCACCAAGTGTGCCGAAATGGGCCTCAGAAATCGAAGCCAAAGGATGAGGCCCAGCTCAAACTAGAGGCGGAGCGCCGGGCGCAGCGGGAGCGCGAGCGTGCCCTGGCCCGTCAGCAGGCGCGCCTGGCGGAGCTGGAGTCCCAGATTCACGATTTCGAGATCCGGTTGGAGGAGCTGACGCATGCCCTCAATCTCGCGGGGCGTGCTCAGGATGTCGCACGGGTCTCTAAGTTGGGCGCTGAGTATCGGAAGATTGAGGCGAAGCTTGACAAGCTTCTTGAGGAGTGGGCAGAGGTAGCGGATAGCCCGGTCGCGTGACCTGGAGCTGATATACTACTATGTCGAAGGATCTCCCTTATCGCATTGGTCTCACCGGCAATATCGCCACGGGAAAGACGACCGTGGGACGCATGCTTGAGTCCCTCGGTGCGGAGTTGATCGATGCTGACAAGGTGGCCCATGAGGTAATGGCACCTGGGGGAGCAGCCTACTTCCCGGTCATCGAGACGTTCGGGACCGAGATGCTGGCGGAGGATGGCACCCTCGATCGGCGGAAGCTGGGCGCGTTAGTCTTCTCTGACGCTGGCGCCCTTCGAGAGCTAGAGGCCCTGGTTCATCCCGCCGTGATCGAGGAGGTGCAGCGCCGCATCGCTGCCAGCCAAGCCCCGGTGGTCGTGGTGGAGGCGATCAAGCTCCTGGAGAGTGGAATGGCGCAGTCCTACGAGGCGATCTGGGTGACCGTCTGCTCAGAGTGCACGCAGCTTTCTCGCCTTATGCAGGACCGCGACATGAGCCGTGAGACGGCCCTGCAGCGCATTCACGCGCAGCCCCCCCAGGCTGACAAGGTCGCCGTTGCCGACGTGGTCATCGATACCGAGGGTTCGATCGCGTATACCAAAGCCCAGGTCCTCAAGGCCTGGCAGAAGGTGCAAGCCGAACACGATTTGGCATCATGAGCAAGAAATATCTGCGTACCTCGGATGCCGCCGCTGCCGTAGGGGTACATCCGAACACGGTCCGGATGTACGAGAAGTACGGGCTGCTGCCGGAGATCCCCCGCACCCCATCCGGATACCGGAAGTTCACCCCCGCCCACGTCGACCAGATGCGCCTGGCGCGTATGGCTTTCGAGGGGGCGTGGCCCGGTCGGGCTATCCGGCGGTCGGTCGTCGCGTTGGTGAAGCAAGCGGCATCGGGCGATCTCGGAGGTGCTCTGGAGAAGGCTTACCAGCATCTTGCTATCGTGCAGTCGGAGCGGGCCCGTGCCGAGACGGCGGTCAAGCTCCTTGAGCGGTGGGCGCAGGGTGCGGCAGCCGACGCGACAGCGAATAGGCTCCAAATCGGCGAGGTTGCTGAACTCCTCGGCGTCACGCGCGACGTCCTGCGCAACTGGGAGCGCAACGGTCTGATTCGCATTCCCCGGAATCCTCGCAATGGATACCGTCTGTATGGCGCGGCGGAGATCAGCCGGCTGCGCGTGATCCGTATGCTGAGCCAGGCCGGCTACAGCACCATGGCGATCCTCCGGATGCTGCTTCAGCTCGATCGCGGTGAGACGGACGATCTCCGCAAAGCCTTGGACACCCCCAGGCCAGATGAGGACGTCTACTCAGCGGCGGATCAGTGGTTGACCACCCTCGCCGGCTGGGAGGCCCGCACCCACGAGATGATCGCACTGCTTGAGTTGATGATCTCCAAATCCTCCATCTCCCCACCAAGGTTGTAAACTAAAGGAAACAGCCGAGGAGGGCTACCGTGGATCTGGAGAGGTTGGTTCGCGAAGCGGTAGCGGTTCACCTGCCGGGGAGGCGGGTCGCGGCGGTCGAGGATCGGGGTGAATGGGTCCGCAGGATCGTGCTCGTCCGCCTCGAGGATGGTGAGGACGTCGTCTTCAAGATCTCGCGCCCCCATGAGGGTGAGGGATGGCTAGAGGGCGGAGAAAGGATCGAGCAGCAGGTCGCCCAGCTCCTTGCGCCGACGGGCCTCCACGTCGTGCCACCGGTGTTGGCGGTCGACAGTACCTGCGAGATCATGCCCACACCTTACGTGATCCAGGCCTGCGTTGGCGGCACACGCCTAGGTCAGTTGCTGCGCGACCACCCGGAAATGGGGGCCGACATCTACGGGGCGATCGGGCGGGTCTATGCTGGCATCCACAGCGTTCAGAATGACCGGGACGGGCTCTGGAACGGGTCGACGCCCGACAAGCCCTGGGGCACACCCACGGTGTACATGTATCAGGCTGAGATCGTCGGGGGCAGCGGGCGGCGCGCGGTGGAGAGCGGGAGGATCACGCAACAAGACCACGATCGCGCCGTCGCACTCTGGGGGGCCCACCTCGACTACCTGAATAGACACCAACCAACGATGGTCCACGTCAGCGCGTTTCCCTGGACGATCTATCTCGAGCCTGACGGTGTTGAGTGGCGTGTGGTCAAACTCACGTCTGTCGGCGACTTCCTCTGGTGGGATCCGGCCTACGATGTCGCCTGCCTGTGGCGCCCGCCCTTCGGAGAGATGCGTCCCGATTGGTGGGACGGGTTCCTCAACGGTTACGGCGAAGCGCCCGAACGGAAACGCCTGCTGCTCTATGTTGTGATGCAGCGTCTGTGCGCTGCGATGGGTGCCTATATGGCGCCGCAGACGCCTGAGAACGCTCGCTGGGCCGAGCACGCGCTCGTCGATTTCGGTGCTTTGCTCGACGAGGTCGAGGCAGCCTCCTAGCGCACGCGATCTCATCAAGTCCTCGGGACCTTGCCTACTCGGAAGCTACAGGGTTCATGACTCGACCGACAAAGAGCACGAGGTTCTGCTCGGTGTCGTAGATGAAGTAGATAAAGGGACGGTCGACACGCAGCTGGATCGGCATCGACTCTACCTCGACGACCACGCCGGTCGCTGCAGCGGCCTCAGTTCCCTCCTCGTCGACGGCGACGAAGGCCTTATGGGCCACCCGTGAGAGAAGGAGACGGTCCGTGCCGTCCATCCCGGAGAAGTCAGCAAGCTGTTCGTCAAAGGCGTCCGGCATGCCCATCTCGATGAGCGTCTGCTTGAGCGCGAGTCGAGCGTCATAGGAGAACTTGGGCAGGTAGAGCTTGAGGTCGCTAGGAACCATGCTCTCGATGACCTGCTGTGCGAAGGCGTTGTCAAGCCCTGTCTCGATTTCGGCGAACTCCCCTTCCGCCGGCACGATGACCACCATGCGCATCCGACCGCCCTTGTAGGGCAGCTCGACAGCCTGGTAGCCTTGGTCATCCACGTAGGGTGTGCCCGCCCGGCGTGACATCATCGGGACGGTCACCTCCGTGCCGTCGAGTAGGTAGAAAGCATCGTCGTTGGTGCCGTGGCGGAAAGGCTCTTCCCAGTCGGCCTTGAAGTAGATCGCGTTGGCCAACACGAGACGGGTCAAGTCTGAGAGCATATCCTCGAGGATCAACTCCTCGATCTTGCCCTGAGTCTCCGCCTCGACCCAGCGGTTGATCGCTAGGCGGGCAGCCTCCCGAGCTTGGGGATCGATGTAATCGACCAGGTGCAGCCCCGCACCATAGTTACGCGCAAGCAGGTCGAGATAGGTGTCCAGGAAGGGATAGCCCTCCTGCGGCCACAGCGAGTTCGCGACCGTCAAGGTCAGCGATTGCTGCGCCCTCAGTTCTTGCGCCAGCGCATTCATGGCAGGATGCAGGCGATCCTGAGAAAGCGTGTAGTTGAGGACCTCGGACATCTGTTCTGCTGTGTTGCCGCGTGCGCCAGCGTAGGCCATCGCCAGCGCCGTGGAGATGCTGTAGGGTGAGTAGAATAAGTTCCCCTCATCACCCCGAAGGGCTTGGTAGAGCTCAAAGGCGAAGTCGTTGTTTCCGGCAGCAAGCTCGGCGAGGTCTGAGGCCGGGACGTTGGGCTCTTCCTCCCGCTCGACATCCGATGCGACCACCTTCACGCCTTCTCCTAGGGAGGGCGCTTGGGTGGGTTCCACCCCCGGCGATGGGGGCTCTTCGGTGGGTGATACGGCGGGGGTAGCGCATCCGCCGAGTAAAATGCCTAGGATCAAGGCCAAGCCCACAAAGCGCCTGAATGTCCTACGATTTCTGCTGCTCATGGAACCTCCTGTTCGCGATGCCTCGTTGGCTCAGCTACGAGGCGCGTCGATCTCATAGACCTGTGTCACACTAAAGACGTGGTTTGCATGTGGATTGTTCCCGATTCTGTCCCTAACCCTCCAATAGCACACCAATGTTGTAGGATGAGAATAGGCGTAGTTACGTTCCACATTTCTCGACAAGAGGAGATCCTATGGCCCAAATCGCCTGTCGCGATCTGTCAAAGACCTACCGTGTGCCGGAGCGGGACGCGGGCCTGACGGCGGCCGTGAAGAGCCTCTTCCATCGCTCCTACCGGGAGGTTGAGGCCGTGCATAAGATCAGCTTTTCGGTGGAGCCGGGTGAGGTCGTGGGCTTTATCGGCCCGAATGGCGCGGGGAAGACGACGACGCTCAAGATGCTGTCAGGACTCCTCTACCCCACCGCTGGCCATGCCGAGGTCATGGGGTTTGTGCCGTGGGAGCGCAAGCCCGCCTACCTGAGTCGGATCAGTATGGCCCTCGGCAACAAGAGCCAGATGCTGTGGGATGTTCCTCCGATGGACAGCTTCCACGTGCTGGGAGAAATCTACAACGTCCCGCCGGGGCAACTTAGCGAGACGCTCGACGAGCTGATTGCGCTGTTGGAGATGGAGGATCTGCTATCGAAGCCCGTGCGTAACTTCTCCCTGGGTGAGCGGATGAAGTGCGAGCTGGTGGCCGGACTGCTCCACCGCCCCGACGTCCTCTTCTTAGACGAGCCAACTTTGGGCCTCGATGTCTCGATGCAGGGGCGCCTGAGGCGGTTCCTGGCAGAGTATAATCGGCGAAACGGCGTCACCGTGATCCTGACCAGCCACTACATGGCCGACGTGGTTGCGTTGTGTTCGCGCGTCATCCTGATTCATCACGGTCGATTGCTCTACGACGGCGAGCTCAGCGGCCTGGCGCGGAAGCTCGCGCCCTTCAAACTGATCCGTGTCAGCCTGGGCACGGGGCACCGGGCACATGTTGCGTCTCTCGACTTTCCAGAGGGCGTTGAGGTGATCCAACGCGAGAACGGCACCCTCACGCTACGAGTGAGCCGCGAGAGCGTGCCGCGCACGACGGCGCACCTGCTCAACATCCTGGCGGTCGTCGATCTCTCTGTGGAGGATCCGCCGATTGAGGCCGTCATCGACCAGATTTATCGGGGCGGCGAGGTGGAATTGGTGGAGAGGTGATATGAGGCAAGGAAGAGGGGAGAGGGCAGAGGGACATGTCGTTAGGCGTCGAGGGCTCTGTTGGGCGAATCTAGAGGAGATGGGAGGTTGGTTATGCTGCCGAAGGTGAT
>JBNGDL010000063.1:0-19452 GCA_049975205.1 Anaerolineae bacterium
CAGCAAGACTATTCGAGTTTGTTAAGGTCCAATGCTAGTATACAAGTAGGCGATTCATCGCCGTGATGCCTGGTCAAGACGGCACGCACGGTTCCAGGCTAGACCTGTCTGAGCGGCGGCACGGCGCTGAAGGCGCCTACTACGAACGATAGCGCGCATCGCCGCGCGGGTCCCGACACCGTGGGGCCGGCGCCTCCCTGGATGAACGAAGCCTCAGTTGTCCATCATGCCCTCGCGCCAGGCGTAGATGGCGGCCTGGGTGCGATCGGACAGATGTAGCTTGCTCAGGATGTTGCTGACGTGGGCTTTGACCGTTCGCTCGGTGATGACGAGCTCCTCTGCAATCTCCGCGTTGGCGCGGCCCTGGGCGATGAGATGGAGCACCTCAAGCTCGCGCGGGGTGAGCTCTGCCGCGGGGTCGCGCTCCTGACGCGGTGATGCGACCTCCGCCATCAACCGGCGGGCTACGCGCGGGTGAAGGACGGCCTCGCCGCGCGCCGCGGCTCGGATGGCGTCGAGGACGGTGTCGGCGTCGGCGTCTTTGAGCAGGTAGGAGAGGGCGCCGGCCTTGATCGCTGCGAAGATTAGCTCGTCCTGGGCGTAGCTGGTGAGGACGACGACCTGGGAGTGGGGGCTGATCTGGCGTATCTGACGCGTTGCCAGCACACCACCCTCATCAGAGGGGAGCGTGTTCGGTTTCAGTGGCAGCACGAGGTCCATCAGCACGACGTCGGGAACCTGCTCCCTGACTCCGTGAACAGCTGTCTCTGCGTCGCCGGCCTCGCCGACGATTTCCACGTCCGGACGCGCGTTGAGGTAGAAGCGGAGGCCCTTGCGAACCACGTCGTGATCGTCGACGATAAAGACTGTGAGGGCGTCTGTCGGGCCGCTATCTGAAGGGCTCATGGTGTTTCTCCAGGCCGATGGCGGGCCGGCCTTTCTTTCGGGGCCGGCCCATGCCCATCAGGCATCTCTTCCTCAGCTTTCGTCGGATGGCGTGGTGGGTACGTTACCCAGCAGAAGGGTCGGCGTGATGCCCTTGTCGGTCAGCACCACCTTGGCATTCCCCTTCAGCGCAGTCTCGGTCATCTCGATCTGACGTAGGACCTGGGCGTTCCCCTTGAAGTACTCGTTCGCGGCCTCGTTGACCAAGCGAATCGCCTGCGCTCGACCCTGGGCGACTTTGATGCTTGCCTCGCTCTCGCCCTCGGCTCTCCGGATGGCGGCCTCGCGCTCACCTTCAGCGCGCTGAATCGTCGCCAGCTTCTGCTGCTCAGCCGCCTCGAACTCACCGGTCGCCAGCAGCCGCATCGAGCGCCGCTCCTGCTCGGCAGTCTTCTGCTTGTGCATGGCCAGCTTGATATCCTCGGGCGGGTCGATGAGCATGATCTCGACTTTGCTGACAACCAATCCCCAGTCGGCCGCAAACTGGTTGAGGACGCGCTCGAGGTTGGTGGCGATCTTCTCGCGGGCTACGAGGCTCTCGTCGAGTGTGAGATCCCCGAACTCCTGTCTGAGATTGGTCATAGCAAGCTGCACCACTGCACGCTTCCAGTCATCGATGTTGTAGAAGGTGCGCTTGATTGACTCCTCGTCTGCCCTGGGGCGCACCCACATCACGCCGTCGACCCGAATCTCGACGTTGTCCTTCGTGATCACGGGCTGCGGCGGGATGTCCATCGTGTGCTCTCGGACGTCTCGAACCCGGACGAGACTCACGAAGGGCAGTTGGAAGCCGAGTCCGGGCATCAGAAACCCTCGGTACTCGCCTAAGACCTCCATGATGCCCCGCTCATAGGGCTTCAGTGTGTAGGTGAAACCGCGTATCGTTCGCATGCTACAGCTCCTTTCTTCTCAGTGAGTAAACTCCCGAAATCTGCTGATAGACCTACTTGTGTCCCCGCTGATGGCTCTCCTCACCGCTCTGTGCCTCCCGCTGCCCGAACTTCCCAGCCAGGAAGCGACCGTGCGAGAGCAGATCCTGCGCCCGCTCGCGGGGCAAACGGGTTGCGATCTCGCCAATCGCCTTCTCCAGGAGGGAGAGTTGTCGGAGCAGATGCTCTTGAGCCGTCTTGCCCTCCTGTATAGGCTCGCCTTCGGCAAACGCCGCGGGAAGCGCTCGATAATCGGCAAGCGTGGTTGGCAGGTAGTCACGGATGGTCTGTCGCACAACATAGGCGTCGTGGTTGCCGCTGCCGGGGTCCTCGATCTCAGGCAGGACGGTGAGAACCATCCGCTCCAGCGCGTGAAGCTTTGTGCGCGCCGGCTCGGGCAGGTCGCGATCGGCATCGCGGACCAGCGCGCGCAGCTCCTGCTCCAACTGGTTTCGGAGACGTTGCCGGTGTTTGTCCGCCGCCGACGTATCTGCCTTTAGGACAATGCGTCGCGCGGATGCGTCATCGATCACCCGAGCCAGCACCGTGGCAAGCAGGGGGAGGGGCATCGCTTGGTGGCACTTCACGACGTCCTCACTGGCGGCGAGGACCGGCGCACCATCCTCACTGGCCAATGTGAAGCTCACCGAGCTACCCGTGGGATAGCTGAGCGCGTAGAAGTGGTTGTCGTAGATGATCTCGATGACCGTCTCGGGATCCTCGCTCTGGACCTGCATCGCCGCCAGGGGTTGCTCATTCCGCTCGACCACGGCTCGCCCCTTGAGCCCACGCACTCGGCGTAGGGTCCAACTGCCGTGGCCCATCTCCCAACTGATCCCCCCACGGTCGGGTCGGAGGCGTACAAGCGGTTGACGCTGCTTTTCGGACGAGACCGTGTAGGAGCGGACGAGGCCAAGGAAGCGACGCTCGCGTTTGAGGATCAGCGTGCCAGGGCCGACGCTGGGGCCTCGTAGGTGGCGCGCCTGATCTGCCGGCAGCCAGGGCCACGTCTGCCCCACCGGGATCACGAGACGTTGACCGAGCCACGCCCAGGCATCTGTCCTGGAGCGCACGCCGCCCTCATCCTGCGGTTGCTCCTCGCTGGCATCCTGTCGCGATATGTCGACCTCGGCCGTGACCGTCGTCCCAGCACCCGGTGCGCTCTCGACCTGAAGCCGACCCCCGATGGACAGGAGGCGGTCGTGCATGCTGCTGATGCCGAGGCCTTTGCGCGTCCGTGACGGGTCGAAGCCCTTGCCGTTGTCCTCGACGGTGAGCGCAACGCGGCTCCCCCTGCACTGAAGCTGTACGTCCACCCGAGTGGCCTGTGCGTGGCGGGCGACATTGTGGAGGGCTTCCTGCGCCACGCGGTAGAGCGCTTCGGCGACGCGGGGTGGCAGGGCCACGTTACCACAGTCGACGTCGAGGTAGACGAGAAGATGCTCCTGGGCGCCGAAGAGCAGGGTATAGTCGTTGAGGGCGGCTGGCAGGCCTCGCTCTTGTAGCGGTGCAGGTCGCAGATCCTCAATCAAGCGCGTGGTCTCGCGTTGGGCGGTCTGGGCCGCGGTCTCCATCTCCTGTACCATCTCCTGCAGGTCAGGCGCGAGCGCCTGACCTCCGTGGCTGACCATATCGAGGTGGGTACGAACAGCGCTGGCGGTCATCGTGAGGCTAAAAAGGTGCTGCTTCACGCTGTCGTGGAGCTCGCGTGCGAGCCGGTTGCGCTCCTCGACCACGGCAAGCGCGCGGACCTGGTCCGTCAGCCGGACGTTGCTCTCGCGTAGCCGAACCAGGTCCTCCTCATCCTCCTGAAGATGCTCAACCAGCAAATCGAGGCGCTCCGCCAACATACCGAGCTCGTCTCCGGCGGTCTCGCCGGTGCGCAACGCGAGGTTGCCCCGTAGCCACGCATCTGCCAGTGCGGAAAGACGAAGCAGGCGCCGTTGCTGCCGATATCCGACGCCGGCTCCAACGATGCCCCCAACGGCCGCAGCCACAAGGCCCATCAGGACCGCGTGGCCCAGCGTCACGGCCGCCAAGGGGGAGACGGGTAGGAGCCAAGAGAGCACGAGATCGGCGACGAAGATACTTACAGAGGCTGTCCCTGCGCCAATCAGGCCAAGAAATAGGGCCAGAGATGGCCCTCGCCGCCGATCTACGCGATGGTCGGCCCACGGTCTAGGTCCGTCGAGGTGTTGAGTGTTCATACACTCCCATCGTAGCAGATATCGCGGCTTTTGTCATCGCGCCTAGGGCGCATTCTCGGATTGGACCTAAGACCGATGTTACGACGTCATGAGTATGTACGGTTGACGGGCGTAGAACCGGTCGACCTTGACGCGGGTAGCATTTCTGGTACCTGTAACTGGAATTGTGTTTTTCGCAGGACTAGGAGGATGAAGCATGTCAGTTCTCTTTGGAATCTCGTCTCAACGCAGGCGGAGGGCCCTTGCGATCACGATCGTCAGCCTGATGCTTCTTGGCCTCACTCTTGGCGGCTGCCAGCTTGGACCTACTGAGGTGCCCACGGAAAGCCCCGAGCCCTCTGCAACGCCGCCGTCGGGAGACGTGGCGACGTCGACACCTATGCCCACGGAGACACCATCGGTGACACCGTCACCGGTACCACCGACGCCGACAACCACGCCGACGCCTTCAGATGAGAAGCCAACAGGGCCGCTTCCGGCAGGACGCGCGACGCCGCCTCCAACCGGCTTCGATCCGACACCGCCCGCGCCCTTCGATCCCGGCTCTGACGCCGCTGACGCTTGGGCTCGGGACTACGTCGCGCTGGTGACCGCGCTGCTCAACAGCGAGCGTGCGGTGGATGAGGCGCTGGACACGGTGGTCAGCTGGGTCTCGCCACCCGACGGGGGGCTGGGAGGCGTGGCGGAGGCCGCTTGGGCGCAGTCGGTGGATGTGGACGGCGATGAAGCCGAGGAGCTGTGGATCAGCGTGCCGCTTCCGGGCCAGGGCTGCGGGGCGACCTTCTGCCCTGTCCTGCTCGTGCTCTATGAGCGGGACGACGGCATCTGGCAGCCTGTGCACGTGGCCCAGGCCGGCCTGTCGGAGGAGCCGTGGGTCGAGCGTCCAGAGCTACGGTTGATCGAGGACATCAACGCAGATGGTAGTTTGGAAGTCGTCATCGAGTTGGGGTGGTGTGGCGCGCACACGTGCTTCACGCAGCTTCTTGTGGGGCAGTGGACGGGTGAGACGTGGCTGGATCTGACAGCGGACTCCATCGACCAGGCCTACACCGATGTCACAATTGAGGATCGCGACGACGACGGCGTGTTGGAGTTCGTGCTATACGGCGGGACCTTCGGATCGGTCGGCGCCGGGCTGCAGCGCCAGCGTACGTTGATCTTCGACTGGGTCGAGGGCGCGTATCGCCTCGTTGCGGACATCCCAGACCCCTCCGATCATGCCTACTACCTCATGCTGGACGCCAATCAGGCCTTGCGGGATGGTGACCTAGATCGTGCGCTTTCGCTGGCCACGCAAGCTGTCGAGGAGCCGAGCTTCGAGGAGCCGATGGGCCCCGTGGAGGAGGTCGATCAACGTCGGATCATCAGCTTTGCCGCGGTGGAGGCTATGTTGGTGCACGCCCTGCGCGACGACGTGGACGGGATGGAAGCTGTGCTGTCGCGGGCGCGAGAGCACGCCGTTGTGATGGATAACATCTACACGGATGCCGCCGAGCGGTTGATCGAGGTTTACCGAGAGACGGGAGATGCGGTGCAGGCCTGCTCCGCCATGGAGGACGTCGTTGCGGCTGACCCGGACGAGGCCGTCTTCTTCCAGTGGTATGGTTACGGCACGGAGCGGATGACCCTGGATGAGGTGTGCCCGTTGGACGCGCCGAGCGAGGGGACGTCGCCCGAAATCTAGCCTGTGCGGTTCTGCGGCACTTGGGGCCTTGCGTTGACTTGGGACACCCTTGGAGTAGAATAGCCTCGATCTATCTTGGCCGATGTAGGGGGGCAGCTGAGCTGCCGAGGGTCGACGGCCTTTCGCGGCAAAGCGTGTTGGGGAGACACTGATGAAACCAACCGTCATGAACGAGCGTTATCGCCTCATAGAGCTGGTAGGTGCCGGTGGCATGGCCACGGTGTACCGGGGTGAGGACCTGCTCCTCGAGCGCGAGGTGGCGGTGAAGTTCTTGCGCGAGCCCTATGCCAGCGACCCCGAGGCGCGCCAACGGTTCCTCCAGGAGGCCCGGTCCGCGGCCAAGCTGGACCACCCCAACATCGTGCACATCTACGACGTCGGTGAGGCCGAGGACAATCATCCATACATCGTCATGGAGCTTGTCCGGGGCGAGGACCTGAAGTCGCGCATCCACCGCATTGGGCCCTTAGCCGTCTCTGAGGCGCTGGTGCTTGCTCGGGCGATCTGTGCGGGCGTGGGACAAGCGCATAAGATGGGCATTGTCCACTGCGACCTCAAGCCGCAGAACATCCTCGTGACAGATGAAGGGCAGGTGAAGGTAGCCGACTTCGGCATCGCACGTGCCCTTCGTCAGGAGGAGGGTGAGGCGGAGCGCCTGGACGTCGTCTGGGGCAGCCCTCACTACCTCTCTCCCGAGCAAGCGCGGGGCCAGGCCCCGACACCTGCGTCCGATGTTTACAGCATCGGCGTGATGCTGTTCGAGATGCTGACCGGGGTTCCCCCGTTCCACGATCAGGATCCGGAGGTTCTGGCGATTAAGCACTGTCGGGAGGAGCCGCCGCCCCTGACCGCGCTGAACCCCAAGGTGCCGACCGGGTTGGATCGACTGGTCCGCAAGGTGCTCTCCAAGGAGCCGGCTCAGCGGTTCCGGAACGCCGATCAGTTCGGTATGGCCATCGACGAGTACCTCAGGCAGGGGCTGAGCGGGACCCGGCCCTACAGCCCAGTGGCGGGGGAGACGCCGATTGTGGCGACGCGGGAGCCGTCGCCAGTCGGCCCGCAGAGTCACGGAGGCCCGCCGGTGGGACCCAGAGGTGAGGGGACTCAGCCTGTGTCCTCAGGGAACGGGGGGGATGCCACCCTCTGGATGCTTATCTTGATCGCTGCGACTGCCGTTATCGGTCTCGTACCGCTATGGATCTTCGTCTACCGTGCGTATACGGCGCCGGCGCCGGTCCCTCCCACACGCGTCGATGGCACGATGCCTGCACCGACGCAGGGCACTGAGGCGTTGGTGACGGTGCCGAACTTGGCCAGCCTGAGCGCTGCCGACGCTCAGCGGCTGGCGGAGAGCCTTGGGTTAAGCCTCGAGGTCCTGGGTGAGCAGGAGACGTCGGACGCCCGTCCGGGGGCGGTGCTTGAGCAGACGCCCGGGCCGGGGAACCGTGTGCCCACCGGCTCGACGGTGAGTGTCATCTTGGCTGCGGGCCGCGCGATCACGATGCCGGACGTCGTCGGGTATGACATCGACACTGTGGAGTCGGGCCTTGAGTCGCAGGGGTTGCTACTCGAGATCGACGAGGTGCGCAGCTCTGAAATGCGAGGCATGATTTTGGATCAGGAGCCGGACGCCGAGAGCGAGATCCGCGTGGGCGATACGATCACGCTCACGGTCAGTGGGGGCGGCAACGTCCCGATCTCTCTGGGGGTGAACCTGAACAACCAGGTGATTCTGCAGCAAGCCTGGGTGTCGCAGTTCACGTACCGGCCTGGTGACAGTGTGCCCGTCACACTCCGCTGGCGCTGTGTGGCGCCATTTGATCGACCCTACAAGGTATTTGTTCACCTCCTGACCGAGGATGGGAGCCAATCGGTGGCTCAGCAGGATATCGAACCGTTGCGACCGACCACGAGTTGGGAGCCTGGCGATATCATCAACGATCCACACCAGGTGGTGCTGCCTGAGAATACCCCGGCCGGCAGATACCAGGTACGGGTGGGCCTCTACGACGACCAAGGCCGTTTGCCCGTGGTGGACGCCGGTGAGACGCAGGCGGCTGACGACATGGTCTTCGTCACGACCGTAACCGTCGTGAGATAAGTCTTGGCGGGGTGAGGCTAGCTCCACACGACGGCGCCTGAACTGCTCTCGTCCTCCCATTCCGCTCGTTTTTCCACCTTATTCTCTGGGGGATTTCTGGTATAATGCCTTTGTTATACTGTGGGATATGTGCAACTAAGGATAGCGGGACGAACCCGTATCTGTGAACCCGCAGTGCGGGTTAGGAGGCAAAATGAAGTCTAAAGGCAGCAGCAATTTCGTCTATCTGATCATCATTGCGGCTGTGCTCTTCCTGGTCTATAGCTACATCTCTGGAGGAAGCACGACCGCAGCTGTTCCGATCAACGAGATTGCTGGGGACGCCGCTCAAGGCAAGGTTGAGCGCATTGTAGTGCAGGGCGACGAGCTGACGGTCACCTACACGGAACCGACGAGCTCCGGTGAGATCACCGTTCTCTCGAGAAAGGCGCCGGAGTCGAGCTTGTTTGACCAGCTCGAGGCGCTTGGGGTCGATGATGCTGCTCTACGAGCGATCACGATCGAGCACGAGGAGCCCGTCGACTGGGGCACGCTCATCAACATCGGTATCACGTTGATCAGTGTCTTGGCCGGCGTGGCGTTTTTCTATTTCTTCATCCGCCAGTTTCAGGGCGCGAACAACCAGGCCCTGTCCTTCGGCAAGAGCAAGGCGCGGATGTTCTCAGGTGACCGGCCCACGGTGACCTTTGACGACGTCGCCGGGGTGGATGAGGCCAAGGAGGAACTCAAGGAGGTCGTGGAGTTCCTGAAGGAACCACAGAAGTTCATCAATCTGGGCGCGCGGATTCCGAAGGGCGTCCTGCTGGTCGGCGCACCGGGCACCGGCAAGACGCTGATGGCCAAGGCGGTTGCCGGCGAGGCCGGGGTGCCCTTCTTCAGTATCTCGGGCTCTGAGTTCGTGGAGATGTTCGTCGGCGTCGGCGCGAGCCGCGTTCGAGACCTGTTCGATCAGGCGAAGCGGCACAGCCCCTGTATCGTGTTCGTGGACGAGATCGACGCTGTCGGTCGCTACCGGGGTGCCGGGCTCGGCGGCTCTCACGATGAGCGCGAGCAGACGCTGAACCAGATCCTGGTGGAGATGGATGGCTTTGACACCGATACGAACGTGATCGTGGTGGCTGCAACCAACCGGCCCGACATCTTAGACCCGGCGCTGCTGCGGCCCGGTCGGTTTGACCGGCGAGTGGTCCTGGATCAGCCGGATATCCGGGGTCGAGAGGCTATCTTCCGCGTGCACACGCGCGGCAAGCCCGTGGCCCCCGACGTAGATCTGGAGTTGCTGGCACAGTCGACGCCGGGATTCGTCGGCGCGGACATCGAGAATGTCGTGAACGAGGCTGCGATTCTGGCAGCTCGCGCCGGGAAGCGCCGCATCGGCATGGTCGAGTTTCAGGAAGCAGTGGAGCGCGTGATCGCGGGCCCGGAGCGTCGGAGTCGCGTGATCTCCGAGGACGAGCGAGAGGTTTTCGCTTACCACGAGGCGGGCCACGCGGTCGTGGCCTATGCACTGCCCCGCTGCGATCCTGTGCGCAAGATCTCGATTGTGGCCCGAGGCATGGCCGGAGGCTACACGCTGACCATGCCTGAGGAAGATCACTACATCATGCAGCGCAGCAAGATGGAAGATGAGATGGCCAAGATGCTGGGCGGACGAGCGGCGGAGGAGATTGTCTTCAATGAGATCAGCACCGGCGCCTCGGACGACTTGGACAAGGCGACGAAGCTGTCTCGCTCCATGGCTACACGCTACGGCATGAGCGATCGATTGGGCCCGCTGGTCTATGGGCGCAAAGAGGAGCTCGTCTTCTTGGGCAAAGAGATCGGCGAGCAGCGCGACTACAGTGACGCGATGGCCGAAGCGATCGATGAGGAAGTCAAGGCCTTTGTGATCAAGGCACACGAGCGTGCGAAGCAGGCGCTCAAGGAGCACCGCGAAGAGCTGGATCGCGTGGCCCGGGCGCTGTTGGATCGCGAGACGCTTTCGTCCGAGGACTTCCAGGCCTTGATGGAAGGGCGACCGCTGCCAGAGCGCAAGGACAAGGAAGTTGCAAAGCCACAGCCAGAGCCCGTGCTGAAGCCGTCAGCCGCTGCTGCCTAGGCCAAGGCTCGGAGTCCCGGACTCCATCGAACCTTAGCAAGTCAAACTAGAGGGCCCCTCGCTCACAGAAGGCGAGGGGCCCTTTTTACGTCTCGGGCCTCAGCGGGCTGCCTCTGATCTAGCTGCGCGAGAAAGGGCTGCCGATAGGCAGTAGGATATGGAAGGTGGCCCCGGGCAGCGTGTGCTCGTCATGGCCGGGGCTCTCGCCCCACATCTTGCCGTTGTGTGCGTCGATAATGCCCTTCGCCACCGCCAGCCCCAGGCCCAGCCCGCCACCTTTGAAAGCCGTCTTGCTCGACCTGTGTAGCGATGTGTCCTCAAGCACGTAGAACCGCTCGAAGATTCTCGATAGCTCCTCGGGCGGGATCCCCACGCCGGTGTCCCGCACCCAGACGTGCACGACGTTGTCAACGCACTCCGCGTCAATGGTGACCTTTCCCCCGTCCGGCGTGTATTTCATGGCGTTGCTGATCACGTTGGCGAGGGCTTGATGCAGCCGCCGGGGATCCCCCTCTAGGACCGGGACCTGTCGGACGCCTGGGCCCACCTCAATGGTCAGATCCCGCTGCGGGCCGAAGCTGCGGAGGTTGTGCAACACGGACTGGATGGTGGAGTGGAGGAAGACGGGCTCACGCGAAAGGTCGAGCCGGTTGGCATCGATCAGTGAGACGTTCAGGATGTCCTGAATGACCGTACTCAGGCGCTCCACGGCGTCGGAAACCCTGGAGATGAGGTGGGAGGGGGTCCCTTGGACGGTGGGGTCTCCTGGGATATCGGGATTGGCCTTCAGGATCTGCAGATAACCGTAGATCACGGTAAGCGGGGTGCGCAGCTCATGGCCTGCCAGGATCAGGAAGTCGGACTTCATCTTCTCGACCCTCTGAAGCTCCGCGTTGACACGCTCCAGCTCCCGGACTTTCTCCTCCAACCGGTGTACCAGCCGCCGGTTGTACTCGCTCAGGTATTCCGCTCGTTCCTCCGGGGACCCCAGCTCCTCTTCCAAGCCGACGAGGTAGGCCCTGACCTGGTCCGGGAACTGGTCCACGTCGATGGGCTTAGGGATGTAGCCGGTGCAGCCAGCGACGATGGCTCGCTCGCGGTCACCGCGCAGCGTAGCCGCTGTGACGGCGACGATGGGGACGGTCTCCAGGCCGTCGATGCTGCGCATGCGCGTGGTGACCTCGTATCCGTCAAGGCCGCCGATGTTGATGTCCATCAGAATCAGATCGGGCCGTTCCTCTTTCGCCACCTCCAGCGCATCGATGCCGTTGTCGGCGATCAGGACCTCGAATCCCTCGGCGTTGAGCAGGCGCTGCACCAGGCGCTGGCTGGATGGGTTGTCCTCGACGTACAGAATCCTGGTCATATCACTCCCTCTTCCTCTCCACCCAGAAGGCCGTTGATCCCTTCGACAAGGTCCTCATCGGTAAACGACCCCTTCTGGAGCAGGCCCTGAATCTGCCCGTGAAGGCGCTGGCGCTCCGCCTGGGATAGCTCCTTCGCCGTGATCACGATCACGGGCAGGCTGTCGAAGGTGGCATCGCTCTTGAGTCGGTCCAGGACGGCAAATCCGTCCATGTCCGGCATCATAAGGTCCAACAAGACGAGGTCTGGACGTTCGCGTTGGATGAGCTCCAGTCCTTCACGCCCGGTATGAGCCTCGGAGATCTGGAACTCGCCCCGCGTCTGAAGGATCCGCCGCAGCAAGCGCGCGGCATCACGGTTGTCCTCGATGACGGCAATGCGATGCACCCGACGGTCGAGCTGCTCAAGGGCGCCGAGGATTCCGGTCGATACAGGCCGCGACACCGACGCAGGCTCAGCCGCGACGGCAGCTTCCGTGTCAACGACTTTGAGCCAGTCCTCGTCCAGCAGGAACTTTTCAACGGGAAAGGTGTGCCCGGAGCAGTTGACGACGATGGTCTCGTCGCGTTTGATCACGCCACGGTTGAGCAGCTTGAAGAGCCCGGCGAAGGCCGTGGCTGCCGCCGGCTCCACGGAGATGCCCTCCATCTTTGCCAACAGGTGCAGTGCACGGAAGGTCTCTTCGTCAGAGACGGCCGCAAAAGCGCCGCCCTGGTTGCGGATCACGCGATAGAGATAGTCATAGGCCGGTCCCGGATAGCCGGTGGCAATCGTGATCACGCGCGTGTTGGGGTTTGTGACGGGCTCGGCCTTGCTCAGCCCTTTCCGGAAGGAGTTGACCATTGGGGCGCATCCCTCGGCCTGGATGACGGCGAGTTTCGGCAGACGATCCACGAGCCCCATCTCGTAGAGTTCCTCGTAGCCCTTCCAGAAGCCAATCGGCCCCATGCCGCCACTCACCGATTGGATATACCAGTCGGGCGTGCGCCAAGGAATGCCGGCCTGCGGAGGGCCGTACTCCGATCCTAGCTCTTCCGCCACCTCAAAGGCGATGGTCTTCATGGACTCGCGGGTGCCGATGTTGCGGATCCCACGATCGACCAGGATCCCACGATGTTTCGCAAACTCGGCCGCCACCTTCTTGGTGGCGTCGTAGGTATCGGTGACTTTGATGACCTCGCTCCCGTAGATCGCAATCTCGCGCATCTTCTCGGGCGGAACGAGTCCGGGCAAGAAGGTCCAGAGCTTGATGCCTGCGTGGGCTGAGTAGGCCGAGTAGGAGATCGCGACGTTGCCCGTCGAGGCCACGACGAGCTCCTTGATGCCGGCCTCCTTCATCATCGAGATGACCAGGGCAGCTTGGCGGTCCTTGAAGGAGTTCGTCGGGTTTTGGCGCTCGTCTTTGATCAGAAGGTTCGGGGTGCCGAGCATCAGGCCAAGATTGTGAGCCCGCAGAAGCCCGGTGCCCCCCTCGTTCAGTGAGACCTGGTACTGATCGTCACGCACGGGTAGGAGCTCCCGATAGCGCCACATTCTGAACGACCGCTGGCGCAGGAGCTCGGGCCACAGGCGCGCGACACGCTGGCAGTCATAGCGCACTTCGATCCAGTCGTGTCCACAGGCTTCGCATACCGGCGTAGGGACAGCAAAGGGTTGACGGTGCCCACACGCACCACATTCGAGCTCCATATCCATAGGGAGGGCAGACGGAATCACTGGCATGTTCGATATCCTCACTGGCTTGGGGCCGCATTGGGTTCGACCGCGCCCCCGCGAGATCAGACCCGGCAGGAAACGATCCTAGGATATCATACTATGTCGCCGACAACAAGCGGTTCTGTATAATCTCTTTGTCACGATAGTGTCTGGTGAAGATTATGCTTGGTCAGACTGTGTTTGCGTTTTGCCATGACTTCCCTTATAATCGTTGCAACCCCGAGGAGGATACGGGCTCAATGACGGAACACAGACGCGATTCCAATCCCGAAGCCGTGCCGGAGAGGTCCCATGGCCGCTCGCGGCGTGGCATTGCCGGATCGGAACGCGGACTCTCGCGGCGCCTGCTTCAACCTCCAGACTCCCATGATCCTGATGCCGGCAAGGCGGTTTCCGAGACGGCGGAGGCATCCTTTGACGGGCCTGCCGCCGCGCAGGAGACGTCACGGGGCGAGGGGCCCAGAGGCGTGGGCCGACCGAGTGTCGGCGAGGCCAGCCTCGAGACTCGTGTGGTCAGTGGGAAGGCCAAGGCCAAGATCGGCGAGGGCCTGTTGCCCGAGGGCACGCAGCTCCAGGGCAGGTACAAGATCCTCGGCGTCATCGGCGTCGGGGGCATGGGCGCCGTCTACAAGGCACAGGATCTCCGCTTCCCTGGCGTGATGAGATTGTGCGCGGTTAAGGAGATGATCAACACCGCGACCGATCCTCAGGTGAGAGAGATGATCGTTCGGAATTTCGAACGAGAGGCCAGCATTCTGGCGACGCTGAGCCATCCGGCCATCCCTCAGGTTTACGATTACTTCACGGAGGGCTCGCGCAGCTATCTTGTGATTGAGTTTATCCACGGCGAGGACCTGGAAGCACGCGTCTCCCAGATCGAGGGGTTCTTTCCCGAGGCCCACGTCGTGGACTGGGCCGTTCAGCTCTGCGAGGTCCTCTCCTACCTGCACAACCACAAACCACGGCCCATCATCTTCCGCGATCTCAAACCCTCCAACATCATGCTTGACAACCATGGGCGGATCCGCCTCATCGACTTTGGGATTGCCAAGCTTTTCCAGAGCGGGGAAAAGGGGACGATGATCGGGACGGAGGGCTACTCCCCGCCCGAGCAATACCGCGGCGTCGCCGAGCCCCGAGGCGATATCTACGCTTTGGGGGCGACGATGCACCACCTGCTCAGCAAGCAGGACCCGCGGTTGGAGCCTCCCTTCTCTTTCCAGGAACGACCGATCCACTTGAGCAACCCGACGGTGTCCAAAGAGCTGCTGCTGATCATTGATAAGGCTCTGGAGTATGACCTCAATCAGCGGTGGGGCTCGCCGGAGGAGTTGCGGCGGGCGCTGCTGTCGCTGGCGTCCGCGAGGGGGCTGATGGGGGGGAGGGGGGACACGACGGCTATGTTGGGGTCGGGGACCGTCAAGCCGATCTGGCGCTTCGCCTGCGAGGACGAGGTCCGGGGCTCCGTGACGATCACAGATAAGTTGGTCCTGGCGCCCTCCTACGATCACAACGTTTACGCCCTGGACATCGAGGAGGGCAAGTTCGTCTGGAAGTACGCCGCTGAGGGCGGCATTGCCTCTTCCCCGTGTGTGTGTGACGACCTGGCGGTCTTCGGGTCCACCGATCGGATGATCTATGGCGTCGACGTAAAGACGGGAGACGGTCTCTGGACGATGCCCACCAAGGGGCGGGTCTTCTCGACGGCGTACCCGAAGTTTGGGCACGTTTTTATCGGCTCGGACGACGGGGACCTCTACGCGATCCAGGCGCAATCCGGACGGAAGGCTTGGGCCTACGCGGCCGATGGCGAGATTCGCTCGCGCCCCTTTGTCACGGACGACCTGATCGTCTTTAGCTGCAATCTGGGCCTAGTCTACGCGCTCACCTTGAGTCGCGAACTCCGGTGGCGGTTCCGAGCGCGCCGTGGCATTCTGTCGTCGCCCGTGATCCACACCGACCTGGTGCTGATTGGGTCGCTGGACTGGCACTTCTACGCCCTGGATCGGCGTTCTGGCTGGGTCGTGTGGAAGCAGCGCACCGGTGGCCCGATCGCGTCGACCGCGGCCGTGTGGGATGACCTGATCATCTTCGGCTCCGCGGACGGATACATCTACGCTCTCGAGGGGCATGCCGGTAGGCTTGTGTGGCGATTGGAGACAGACGGGCAGGTGACCGGTTCTGCAACCGTCTATGATGGCGCGGTCTATATTGGTGGGGTCGACGGTGGGCTTTACTGCATCGACGCTCAGTCGGGCAACGTCCGGTGGCGCTATCAGACGGAGGGCGCCATCACCGGCGCTCCTCAAGCTGCCGACGGTGTGGTCTACTTCGGGTCTAGCGATCACTATGTGTACGCGCTTCCCGCGTAGGTGAGTGTTTGCCATGGTTGAGATCGATCCCGGACGAGACTACTACGAGATTCTGGGCGTTGGCCTCGGCGCGACACCGACGGAGATCCGGGATGCGTACCGCGACCTCGCGAAACAGTACCATCCAGACACCGGCCATGGCGACGTCGACAGGTTCCGGTTGATTCAGGAAGCCTATCAGGTGCTCTATGATGCAACCTATCGTCGGGCGTATGATCGCCAGCGCTTCTCCAGAGGCTATGGGACAGGCTCTCTGGCCTTCACACTGCTGCTCAGTCAGCACGAGTTGCGTCCGATGGATACGCCGCAGATGCTCTATTTAATCGCCGACATCCATCCGCAGGACGTGCCACGTGGTGCCCCCAAGAAACTCAACCTGGCGCTGGTCATCGATCGGAGCACGTCCATGCAGGGCGCGCGCATGCACAACGTGAAGGTTGCGGCCAACGATCTGGTTGACTCGCTCAATCCGTCGGACCGCCTGGCGGTCGTGGCCTTCGGCGATCGCGCTGAGGTGGTGACGGCGGCAGACCTGTCGGCCGGGCGGCATCACTTCCGTTCCGCCATTAGCTCCATTGTGCCGGGAGGCGGCACCGAGATCTTCCAGGGCCTTCGACAGGCCATCGGATTGGTCAAGCCCCACGTAGCCGCCGACACCGTGAGCCACATCATCCTGATGACCGATGGTCGGACCTATGGCGATGAGGAGTTGGCGCTTGCGGCCGCGGACGATGCTGCTGATAGCGGCATCGGCATTTCGGCTTTCGGGATTGGCGACGACTGGAACGACGCGTTCCTGGATAGGTTGGCGCAAGCCGGGCGCGGGATATCTGACTACATCGATGCACCTGCGAAGGTTCAGCAGGCTCTGCGGTCTCAGATCCGGGGTCTCGCCAACACCGCCATGACGAGGGTGCGTTTAGGTGTCAGCACGACGAGCGGTGCTAGGTTGGTGGGAGCCTATAGAGTGGCGCCCTATATGGACATCTTTCCGGTTCGCGACGACTGCAGCCTTGACCTGGGCAACTTGTCGATCGGCGAGGCGACGTCCGTGGCGATGGAGTTTACGGTGCAGAGGAACGAGGTGGGGGCTCACCGCATCGCGCGACTGGTGGTTGAGGGGGACGACGTCGGAGGCGGGAAGACCGTCGGTTTCTGGCGCGATGTCGATGTCACCTTCACGGACAATCCTGAGTCAGCGCTCGTGCCTCCGCGGCTCCTGACCACGCTCGCACGCTTGAGTGTTTTCCGGCTGCAGGAGAGAGCGTGGAATGCCCTGGAGGCCGGCGATCCGCAGACGGCGACGCAGTATCTGCAATCGGCTGCGACGCGCCTCTTTGATATGGGCTATAAGGAGCTGGGACAGGCGGCGATGCTGGAGGTCAATCGCTTGGCCCGCGGGACGTCTCCATCTCAGAGTGGTCGCAAGCAGCTTCGTTACGGGACACGTGCACTGTCGATTCGTTCTTCCTGATTCTGGAGGTGATGATGGCTCAGAAAGGCAACAAGGTTACCTGCCCTTCCTGCGGCGCCGATAACTTGCCGGGGACGCTCTTCTGCGTGCAGTGCGGGACCTATCTGCCCTCTGGAGGGCCGCTGCGCACCGAACCTTTGCCGGAGCAAGAAGATGGACGGCCGGCAAGCCCGCGGCGAGAGGATGTCGACCAAGATGCTCAGTCCCGGATGGTGAGGATCGAGGTCCGGGTGCTCAACACGGGGCGGGAGGTCATGCTTTCTGCCGACCGCGAGATTCTTGTAGGGCGCTTGGATGCAGCACACGGTATCTATCCCGAGTTGGACATGACAGCCGACGGCGGGCTCGAGCAAGGTGTCTCGCGGCGACATGCGCGTATCTACACCCGTGAGGGCACGTGTTTTGTCGAGGATCTCGACAGCACGAACGGCACCTTCCTCAATGGAGAGCGGATCACGCCCTATCTACCCTATGCCTTTCACGATGGGGACATGTTGACATTCGGAACGTTGCGGTTGCAGTTTCATATCTACACAGCTGAGGAAACCGAGACCCAGTAGAAGTCTGGAGGTTCATTGATGCCCTACACGGTACTACTGCATATCTTGAATGAGGACTCGGTCGTGGGGGAGCTGGAGGAGTTCCCGGATCCCACAGCGCAGTATCTCGCACTCCGGAGTCCGCGCCTTCGCGACGGTAGAGAGGTGACCTACCTGCTGGCTGAGACCAATGTCGTGCTCTATCCCTGGACGCGGATTCACTGCGTCGAGATATTGCCGACGGAAAGTGAAGAGGAAATTGTTACCTTCGTCCGTGAATAACACCGAATCGCATCCGCTGGTGCTCATCGTCGACGACGAGCCGCGGATCCGACGCTTTGTGCGGATCAACCTTGAGATGGAGGGGTTCCGCGCCATCGAGGCCTCTGACGGGTTGGAGGCCCTTGAGCAGGTCCGGGAGAAGATGCCGGACATGGTCCTGCTCGACGTGATGATGCCCGAGATCGACGGGTTCGAGACGCTCCGCATGATCCGTGAGATCTCAAGCGTGCCCGTGATTATGTTGACGGTGCGGAGTTCTGAAGAGGACAAAGTTCGGGGACTCGATCTGGGGGCCGATGATTACATCACCAAGCCGTTCAGTCCACGGGAGCTCGTGAGCCGGGTGCGGGCAGTGCTCCGGCGGTTCCAGACGGTCACGCCCGCTGAGGGAGCGGTCTTGGAGATCGACGACTACCTGAGCATTGACTTCAACACCGCCGAGGTCATCGTAGATGGCGAGCGGATCAAGCTGCGCCCAACGGAGTTCCGGCTTCTCCGGCACCTCGTTGAGAACGCGGGGTGGACGGTCCCTCACAGCACCTTACTCTCCAAGGTCTGGGGATATGAGTATAAGGATGAGATCTCCTATCTGCGTCTCTATATCAACTACCTTCGAAAGAAGATCGAGCCCGATACGTCCAACCCTCGTTACATCCTGACGGAGCGGGGAATGGGCTACCGGTTCGTGGACTTTCGACATCGTGATACGTCACCGAAGAAGGGCGACTGACGGACGATCACCGTGCCCGGAGTTCATGCGTCTTGGCTGGAACAACTCTCAGCCCCTCGAGCGAGGGGCTGAATCTTTTCCAGCCCGGCGCTTTCTCATGTTCTTCTAATGATTGCAGGGTAGAATAAGGGTCGAATACCGAGGCTCTGCCTCAGGGAGGTTGTGTTAGATGTTTTGGAATCCTATGTATTTGGTGTTCGCCCTGCCTGCGCTGTTGCTGGCGATCTATGCGCAGTGGAAGGTCCGCAGTACCTATGAACGCTACTTGAAGATGCCGAACTCCGCCGGGATGACGGGGCTGGATGCTGCGCGCGCGTTGGTGCGATCCGCAGGGCTGTCGCTGCAGCTCGAGGGCACGCAGGGCGTCTTGAGTGACCACTACGATCCACGGAGTAAGACGCTGCGGCTGTCGTCGGGCGTCGCCCAGTCGGCATCCGTTGGGGCGGTTGCCATCGTGGCTCACGAGATGGGGCACGCGCTCCAGGATGCGCAGGCATTCGCGCTTCTGCGCTTGCGTTCAGGGCTGGTGCCGGTTGTCAACCTCACCTCGTGGCTGGGGCCGATTCTCTTTGGGCTGGGATGGTTCATGCAATATACGCCTTTGGCAACGGCGGGCGTGGTGCTCTTCGCAGGCGCAGTGGTCTTCTCGCTCTTGACCTTGCCTGTGGAGCTGGACGCCAGCCGACGCGCGTTGCGGTTGCTCAAGGATGCGAGAATCTTGACGGAAGAGAGCGCGATCAAGGGGGCGCGAAGCGTACTGTCAGCGGCGGCGCTGACCTACGTGGCGGCGCTAGCTCAGGCACTGTCAACGATGCTTTACTATGTGTTCTTGCTCACCGGAGGACGCCGCCGCCGCAGCTAGCCGCAGGGCGATGCTTGGGAAGGCCCAGATGCGCTGTGGCACGTCTGACTGACCTGATGAGGACACCGAGGGCCGGTTCGAATTCGAACCGGCCCTCGTTTGTATTTTGTATGGGATGGGTTAAGATTTCGCTGGTCGGCAGCCTCTG
>JBNGDL010000064.1:0-18875 GCA_049975205.1 Anaerolineae bacterium
GCTGGCGACAGAACCAGTCGATGGCTGCGGTTACACTGCCTCAGGTGTCGCGCAACCACCCCGAGCCCATAATCTCGTACTGATATTCGTAGGCGTGTGGAATGGATCGATGGACGTAGAAATCCAGCTTCCTCTGATCCTGGAGCTCCAACACCATGACAGAGCGAAGCAGGGGGATTACGCCACTCCCGACCGTTGTTAGCTTCCCGGACACCGTCTTCGGACCCTTGATCTCTCGAGGAGGTGACTGCCGTCGCAGCTTCACGACTTCCTGCTTAACCGTGAGATCATACGTCACCTCGGCAATCAGGCTCTCATCGAGGTAGACGCTACCCATGCCCTGCAGCCGATCCACCGCCTTCTGAGTTTTCTGTCTGCGAAGCATCGCGTAGACTCCTGGTTGGCGCTGATGTGAGGAGCGATGTCCACTCCACCTTCACCCCCATAGTACTACGACCACTTCGCTCTTCATGCCGGTATCTGGGTGGCTCTAGTTGGTAACGTTGGATACGTTGGACTCGGGTTGGCCCCGTATCCTGAAAAGAGCGAAGGGCTCGCCCCCTCGCTGAGCACTCCCTTTTCCTAACCCGGGCCCCGGGCAATCTAGATTGGATCTAGGCATCGGTAGCTCTACAGCTCCACCTCACGGAAGCGCCAAACGCCCACGATCAGGAAAGCGACCGTGGCGACCAGGGTCGTAAAGACAGGTGTCCACGTGATCGGGGGGGCGCCTAGTATGACCGCCGTCGCGATCGATGAACCCAAGTCCTCACCGAGGGGAAGCACCAGCCCCCACGGCAGGACCTGTCTCAACACCGGAAATGCACTCAGCAGATACTGTTGTCCGAACATAAGCGCCAGCGGGATGCCGATGACGCCGCCACGCTTCTTGAAGACCGCGCCCAACATCACCGTAAGCGAGAGGAAAAAAAGCATATTCAGGCTCACAATGAGAAAGCCAGCCGCAAAGCGCAGCACATCCACCCTGAATCCTGCCAGCGTGAGAACTCCGAGACCGACAGCCATTGGAATCAGTAACATCACGACGGGCATGCTCACGCCGTTAGGAATGAGCTTACCCAGAATGTAAGCCGTGCGTGACACCGGCTTGGACAGCACCCAGGCAGCCGTGCCATCCTGTTTTTCCCCAACGATTGCGCCCTGCATAATAATAACCACGGCCACGACCGGAAACATGCCCCCGAAGAGACTGAGAAAGCCCACCACATCCAGTTCAGCGCCGGCCTCACTAAACACGATACCTGCCATCATCAGGTTGAGCACGCCCGTCCAGATCAGGGCGTGGACCCACCACGTATTCGTCTGCCACCAATCTGCGAAACCCGCCCGGAGCAGATTGCGCAATCCGCGACGCCATCCACGCTCCGTCACGGTGACAAGCCCCTCGTTACCCGCCACGATTCCCTCCCTCCACCAACTCAACGAAGATATCTTCCAGTTCGTACGTCTGTTGGCGAAACTCCTTAACGACCACGTCCCTGTCCTCCAGCATCACCCGTAAGAGGCGCGCCTCGGCCTCAGCACGATCAGTCACGGCCACCAACCAGCCTGTGACACCAGCGGCTTGAGACACGGCCTGAATGTCAGAGACCCACGGCTCCGACGCCAACCTGTGTCGTGCCGCTTCAGCATCCCCTCGGAACAAGATCCGATAGGCAACACTGCCGCCACCCGCCAACAGCGCCTCAATCGGTCCCGACGTCACAAGCTTGCCCGCGTTCAGAATCGCCACCGTATCGCTCACACGCTGCACATCATCCAAGATGTGAGTGGAGTAGAAGATCGTCGTGTGCTTCCTCAAGCGCGCCATGACGTCGAGGACATCTCGGCGCCCCAGGGGATCTAGGTTTGCTGCGGGTTCATCGAGGATCAGCAGGTCCGGGTAGTTCACCTGAGCCTGCGCAATCCCCAACCGCTGCCGTTCGCCGCCAGAAAACCCCTCGATGGGTCGGTCTGCCTTGGAAGAAAGTCCTACCAACGTGAGCATCTCGTTCACACGACGCGCTATCTCATCATCAGGCCCCTGAAAGAAGAAACGGGCAGTGAAGTCCAGGATCTCCCGCGCCGTCATATGCTCATAGAAACGAGGACCTTGGGGCAGATAGCCCACGCGTTCGCGGATTCGCACGCTGTCCCGAGCGATATCCAGCCCAAACACAGCGCCGTGCCCTGCCGTCGGTCGGATCAGCCCGAGCAGCAGCTTCATCGTCGTTGTCTTGCCTGCGCCGTTAGGCCCCAGAAAACCAAAGATTGAGTTCTTGGGAACGCGAAGGTCCAGCTCATCCAAAGCTGTCAGACCATCGTAGTTCTTCGTGAGCCCCCTCGTCTCAATCACATACTCTGTCATACTCCCTCCTCCTGTCCACAAATCGCCGAACGATCTCAGGAAACCACTTCACATTATACATCTCGTCTCCACATCCGGTCCATGTGAGCAGAAATCGACCAATTGACGCAAGAATCCGCAGGGCTATAATCCACCTATCATTGGCACTTTGCACTTCTTCATCCCTAGGAGGCCTTATGGCGTCGAGAAAGCTCACGATTGTACCGGCGGAGACAGCGAGGGAACGCCGTGCCTACGTCCGGTTTCCATGGCAGGTGTACAAGGGCGACCCCTACTGGGTACCCCCTCTGATGTCGGCACAGGAGACCTTGGTCGATCTAAAGAAGCATCCTTTTCACCAGCACGCTAAGGTGCGCTATTTCACAGCGCGCCGTGACGGTCAGATCGTGGGCACCATCGCCGCAATCGTCAACTACCGCCATAATGAATACTGGGATGACAAGGTTGGGTTCTTCGGGCTCTTTGAAGTGTTGCAGGACGAAGAGGCAGCCCGGGAGCTCTTGCGGACGGCAGAAGCTACGTTACGAGACGAGGGACTCGACACGATCCGCGGACCCGTGAACTTCTCCACCAACGAGGAGTGCGGGTTGCTTGTCGATGGGTGGAACGGCCCTCCGGTCATCATGATGACCTACAACCCGCGGTACTATGTAGACTACCTCGAGAGCGCCGGCTATGTTTCGGCCCAAGACCTCTACGCCTATTTCGCCAACATCCGCCACGTCCAGCCTGATGGCACCGGACTCAACCCCAAAATGCTCCGGGTCGCTGAGCGCGCCCGCTCCCGCAGCGACGTCACAGTACGCCCGATCAACATGAGCGACTTCAAACGTGACGCCGGGTACTTTAAGGAGGTCTATAACCAGGCCTGGTCCAAGAACTGGGGATTCGTCCCGCTCACCGATGCCGAGTTGGACCACGAGGTCCAAGCGCTGAAACCTGTCATCGACCCCGATACAGTCTTCTTCGCCTTCAAGGATGGTCGGCCAATCGCTGCTGGGCTGCCGCTGCCCGATCTCAACCAGGCGCTCCACAGAGCTTACCCTCGCCCCAACGTCCCCGAATGGTGGACGATGCTGAAGATGCTCTACTACTGGAAGGTAAAAAAGGTCGTGACCACGATCCGGGCCTTTGCAGGAGGCGTGGTCGAGGAGTATCGCGCGCAAGGCCTACACGCCTGGATCATTGTTGAGACGATGCGTCGCTGCCGCCCCACCTACCAGGACATCGAGCTCTCTTGGATTCTCGAGAGCAACACTCCGATGCGACAGACCGCAGCCAACTTGGGCGGTGAGATCTATCGCACCTACCGCATCTATGAGAAGAAGATCGCCTAGCACGAGATCCGCGTGCTGCCGATAAGGAAAGCGGTCCCCCGTGGGGGACCGCTTTTTTCGGTGCACTAGGTGAGTCGTTCTGAAGCCTGGAGAGTCAGTATTTCTTCACGATGGGACGATAGGAGCCAGGCTGCCGAGCCAGCATAATCTGCGACTCCTCCCGTCGGTGCCGGACTTCATCGAGATCGAGGCGCACAACCACATAGCCGGCCTCTGGCTCCTCCAAAGCTGCAACCACCTCCCCAGCCGGGGATAGGATCGCACTCTGCCCAGCAAACGTGTAGGAAGGCTCTTCGCCGACTCGGTTCGCAGCGGCGATGAAGATGTCGTTCTCATAGGCACGGGCTACGAGCAGGGTGCGCCACATATCGGCATCCTTGGCTTGCCACGCGGCCGGCAGTAGAATGATCTCAGCCCCGCTCAGCATAAGGCTTCGAGCAACCTCTGGGAAGACCAAATCCCAACCAATCATCACGCCCAATACCCCAACCTCAGTCTCAATAGGCTTGATGCGGTAGCCGGGGCGGAACACAAGCCGCTCCTCAGCCGGAAGGTGGATCTTCCGGTACTCACCCTCCACATCACCGTCCGGGGCAATCAACACGGCGCCGTTGTAGAGAACCGTCTCGACATCCTCCTTAACCGCCATGCCGATCAGAATGTGAACACCGAACTCTGTGGCCCGCTGCCCGAGGATGTTGGTCACGGCACCGGGCACTCGCTGGGCCATCTGAGCAAATCGCGCGCCCCCCTCGTAGCCGGTTACCGACAGCTCGGGGAAGACGATCACATCAACGGGTTGTTCCGTAGCCACGCGGGCGATGGTCTCGGACATCTGGCCAACGTTGTCCTCCATCTTGGCTAGTTCCGGCTCCATCTGCACAACCGCAACGTTTAACTCTCGCATCTCGACTCCTTCTAGTCTAGGGTGAAAGGCGCTATCTGTAAGAACCGTGGGCTCAGTACTTGGGACGTCGCATGAACGTCAGAACCGAGTGGAGCTCCGGAGGCAGAGGAGACTCAATGCTCACCTCCTGCTCCGTCACTGGATGGGGAAACTGCAATCGACTCAGATGCAGAAATAACCGATCTGGCAGCATCGTCTGGCGTCGCGATCCATAGGCGCGGTCCCCCACGATCGGGAACCCATAATACGCCAGGTGCACCCGTATCTGGTGCATCCGCGCCGTCTCCGGACGAACGTAGACCAAGGTGTAATCACTTCCATGCTCCCGGTAATGCTGCTGACCCCGTACGTAGGTCACGGCTGGGCGCCCTTCACGCGCTATCATCATCCGCGACCTCGTGTGCTTCATGTTAGCGATCGGCTGCTCGATTGTGAACTCACCGCGGACATGGCCTTCAACCAGCGCTGTGTAGGTCTCGATGACATACTGGCGTTTCACAAGCCGTCGCAGCTCCCGGTAGGTCTCTTCGTCCTTGCCAACGAGGATAGGGCCGGAGACCTCCTCACCCAGCGTCGTGACAACACCGGCACGGTTCACGCCGCCGATGTGCGCATTATCAGGATATCGCTCAGCCAGAATCTGAGGCAGCGTCGCCTCATCCGGACTTCGCGTTCGGCGCACCGACAAGCCCGCCGGCTTATCCACGACTCGCAGAACCTCGTCTTCGTAGAGAACGTCCAGCGTGAGCCCCAGAGGCAGCGAGGGAGCTTCTGTCGGCATCAAGTCGGGAAGCCGCACGTCGACCTCATCACCAGGGACGAGCCGCTGTCCAGGCTTCCGCGCTTCTATACCGTTGACAAGCACCCGTCCATCGGTGATCAGGCTCCGAATCTGACGGCGATCCAGGGTATCCCACGTGCGGGCTAGAAGCTGATCCAGCCGTGTGGGTTCGTCAACAGCAAGCGTATGCGCTTCAGGCATCGGCAACCGCCAGATTTCGCTCGACAATTAGGGAGTCTATAAACAGAACGATCACGCCGACCACGATGGCACTGTCCGCAAGATTGAAGACGGGCCAGGTCTGCAAGGGCCAGAAATTGACGTCCAAGAAGTCAACCACATAGCCCCGCGCTACCCGATCCACAACATTTCCCAGCGCGCCGCCCGTGACCAAGCCAAGTGCCGCATGAACTAGAGTATCGGTGGCGGACAACGAACGACGAAAGACCACGATACTCAGGACTACGATGATCGACAGCAGAAGGAACAGCTCGCCCAGCCCAGGGAACAAGCCAAAAGCCACTCCGGTGTTCTGGACGAAGGTAAACGACAGAATGGGCGCCAGCCACTCAACAACATTGACAGGCTGATACTTCGGGAGATGGGCGACAACCCAAGCCTTGGTCAGTTGATCAAGGAGCAGGGCTGTCGCAATCGAGCCGTAGAACAGAAGATGGCTTATCCAACCGGACTGTAGCCAAGCCTGCAGACGTGGTCGCATGGGGTCGGAAGACACGGTCGGCAGCTGAGCTATCTGCGGCTTTCTCGGCGGGATTGACACTCGAGGCAGTACCTGGCCTCGGGCGCCGCCTCCAAGCGAGCAAGCTCAATGCGGACGCCACAGGATTCACAGATACCATAGGTCCCATCCTCGAACTTCTCCAAGGCATCCCGCACATCGTCGTAAAACGTCTGCAGCCGTCGGGCCAAGCCCATGTCTCGCTCTTGCTCGAAGACCTCAGTGCCGGCGTCAGCCATATGGTTGCTGTAGCCGACACCTTCCTCGCGGACCTCTCGCTGCATATCATCCAGCTGTGCTTTGAGTTCTTCCTTCTTGGTCTCTAGGCGATGTCGCAACTCAGCGTATGTAACTGGCATTCATCCTCTCCCGTCTGAACAGTGAATGGATTCTACTCAACTCCGCTCAAAAGACAAGAAACGCCTCGGCGCTGGGGCCGTGAACCAACGTTACCGTTCTGTAATCTCTTTGTAACTGCATCCCAGCAAGGTCATTATACAATGAAGCTGGAAGGCAAAGGTAAGTCTCGTCAGGTGATGGTACATGCACGCTATGCGCTCAGCTAACCCAGAGGAGGAACACAATGTATAGAAAACGCTGGTCACTGATCCTGGTTCTCGCGATGCTCCTGGCTCTCCTTCCCCAGGCAGCATTTGCTCAAGCCCCGAACGTCTACACGGCCATTGTCGTGAGCGACATCACGTCGGGCGCGCCGGTCGTCGGGGGCTCATTCACAACCGACGTCACCCTCTCGATCATGAACAACGCAACACCCCAGGTGGGCATCATGGGCGTCGACCTCTGGCTGCGCTTTGCTGCTGCTCGTGTCGAGGTAGACGACGCGGATGACAACCCGGCCAATGGGACGCAGGTCCACGTCTCCACCCAGTTCTTCGGCACCTCTGTCGTCGTAGCTGCAAACGAGGTCACCACGTGCCCTGGTGGCGGGCAGTGCGTCCATCTCGCCCTGACCCACACAGGCGCGCCGATCACAAACCGCACAGGCAAGATCGCCACCATCAAATGGGGCGCCTTGGCTGCCGGCCCCGCGAATCTGAGCGTTCAGGTAGACAGTGCCGTCGCCGATGAGAATGGCAATGAGATCCCGATCAACAGCACCACCGTGCCCGCCATCAATATCGTCGAGGCCGGCATCATCCGGGGTCGCGTCGAGCGGCAGGGCATGCCGTTGAGCGGGAATGGCGACACGATGGTCGTTGCCTTCAACGCTGGCGGCGGCGTAGTAACGGATACGTTAACAGCCGCGGATGGGACCTTCACCGTCACGGTGCCCGCTGGCGGTAGCTACCTCGTCCAGGCGCTGTACAATGGATATCTCAAGGCCCAGAAGAGCGGCATCTACGTGGTCGGTGGCGATGTCAACATTGGTACCACAGGGCTGCGCGGAGGTGATGTCAACGCCGACAACAACGTTAACATCTTGGACATCGTCTCGATCATCAACCGCTACAACACGGCCGCAACCGGCCCAGAGGATCCGCTCGACATCAATGACAGCGGCATGATCGACCTGTTCGACCTAACGATCGCGGCCGGCAACTTCGGTCGTTTTGGCCCAACGACTTGGTAGAGCCCAACCAATCAGCAGACAAAGTCAGACAGTCTGACAATGTCAGATAGAGTCTATCAGATGCTGTCAGGCGATGTCCCTACACAGACTTGGGAGAACTAACATGAAAACAAGCAACAGTATTACGCTAAGGCTGCTCGCTTTCGTCACACTGCTCCTCACCCTCTTCGCGACACCTGTACCTCCGGCGTTGGCAGCCGACGCCGTCGTCAAGGTGAGTCCGGCTTCGGCCACCGTCGAGGTAGGACAGACCGTGGTCGTCAGTGTGACAATCGAGAACGTGACCAATCTCTTCGGGGCCGAGTTCCACCTCACCTTCGATCCGAATATCGTCGAAGTTGTGGACGAGAACGCAGGGGCTGACGGGGTCCAAATCTCACCCGGAAGTTTCCTGGCTCCGGATTTCATCGCTCAGAATGTAGCGAATAACACCACCGGCAAGGTCGACTTTGCGGTCTCTCAGATGGCGCCTCACGCCGCTGTCAGCGGCAGTGGCACCCTCGCGACCATCACGTTCAGAGGGTTGTCTCCCGGTACCGCAAACCTCACCTTCACCGGTGTCACGTTGGCGAATCCGAACGGGGCAGCGATCACGGCTTCAGCGCAGAACGGGACGGTGACCGTACCCGGCGGCGCCACCGAGACCCCGACGGAGACCACTACGCCAACCGAGACCACCACGCCGCCGCCTACGACCACCACACCGCCACCTAGCGGCACGATCCAAGGATACCACGTGGTACGCGCGGGCGAGACGCTCTACTCGATTGGGCGCGCGTATGCCACGCTCCCCAGCGCCATCGCATCGTGCAACGGGATCGTGAACCCGAGCCGCATCTATGTGGGCATGAAGCTGGCTATTCCCGTCGCTCCGTGGTCTCCCATTCCGGCAGGCCCCGTCGCAGTCCGCCAATTCACGCCAGGCGGCACAGTCCCGACCCCGGTTCCAACGCCGAAACCTGGATGCCGCTTCTTCCACACCGTGCAACGGGGTGACACCCTCACGGCTATCGCCATCCGCTATGGGTCGAGCATCTGGGCCATTGGCAGGGCGAACAACATCTATAACCTGAACCTCATCTACCCAGGTCAGGTACTCTGCATTCCGTAGCGTGCACCCATCACCGACGCCGCCGGCCGATCGGCCGGCGGCGTCACTTTGCCCCATTCCCAGATCAGACTATCCGGATCGCGGCGGACGGGTGAAGAGGTAGAGCTCCACGCCGGTGTAACGCCACACCTCGGCTAAGTTATAGTTCTCTTCCAGCCACCACCTTACCAGCTCTCGGTCATCCCACATGGTGGCCTCAGAGTAAATAAGCCAGACACGATCGTAGCCCGCAACCAGCCTCCGCACCTGCCGCCCAATCTCGTCAGCGTCGACGCGATAGCTCCCGTCGGGTTCGCGCCAGTTCGTATAGGGAGCCTCCGCCCACGCCCCCATCTCGCCCTGGACATAGAAGCCGTACACGTGGCGATTATAAGGGATCTGAAAGAGCAGGATATCCCGAGGCTGTCGTCGCTCCTCCACAATCTCGACCAAAGGCGCAAACTCCGGCTTGATCGGGCTAACCGCCTGCGCGTACAAGCCGTGACCGTCAATGACGAGGAGGGGGACGAGCAGAAGCGTCCCTGCGGACCCCAAATGCTGTGCCAGCCAGACAACACCCACAGCCACGAAAAGATAGAAGGCCGGGGCGCTCCAAATGAGATAGCGGTCCGTGAAGATCGGCCCGCGGAGCGAGACGAACCACACAACTACCAGCGGCATGGCCAACCAAGCTAGGACCTGCCCCGCGACCCTGCCGCGTCGTGTTGCAGTCAGGATCACAAGTCCCAGAACGGCCAACCCGCTGAAGAGCCCTATCATCACGAGCACCGGCACCGTCCCTCCCCAAGCGCCCTGAGACACCCCGGCACTCCATCCGTTGGCCAAGGCAGCGATCATCTGACCCAGACTGTAGTTCGGGAACCCGGTCTCACGTGATACCATAGCCAGAGCCGTCTGCCAGCGGAGAAGCGGCACATAGGGCACGGTTAGTCCTACCAGGACCAACCCGCCGCCGACCCAGGCGCGCCGATCCCTCCGTGGATGCAAGAAGAACCACACACCGAGGACACCAACAAGCAGCGCAGCAAGCACGTGGCTGTAGAACGCCAAGGAGGTGGCTACCAACACCACGATCCACCAGCCGATATGGGGCCGCGAGCAGGCCTGGTCCAGTGCATAGAGCGCCAGCACCACCAGCATCGGGACCCAGGTATACATCTTGATCTCCTGAGCGTACCACACCATATAGGGAGAGAAGGCACCCAGAAGGCCCGCGACCCCGGCAACCCGGTCACCGAAGAGGCGGCGGCCCAGCACGGTGATGAAAGCAACCAACAACACGCCCCACACCACAGAGAGGAACCGCATCGCGTAGACCGAATCCCCTGCTACAACGATCCATCCTCGCAGAAGGGGAGAGTAAAGGGGCCCATTCCACCCCGGTCGCGTGAAGTTGGCCATCATCTCTGACCATGGCACCCGTGCGAACCGCCATTGATCGACCTCATCGCGCCAGACACCTTGCGCCAGCAGAGAGAGGACGCGCACTGTGAACGCCAGCCAGATCAACAGCGCGCGACTCCACACAGGCAGCGGGGAAACCCCGCGTGGTTTCGGATGATTTTCATGCATTGGCAGTAACTCCACGGCAAACTATAATACACTTGGTAACTGAGACAATGGTAGCGAGGTAGAGCCACCCATGAAGACACTTGCATTTGATCCGGAGCGATGTGAAGGCGCGCGCGCCTGTGAAGTCACCTGTGCCCAGACCTGGTTCGATGTCTCGGACGTGCAGAGATCCAGCATTCGCATCAGATCGAAGAACGGTGGGTTTGCCGCCGAGTTCTGTATCCAGTGCGGCGCCTGTGTGTCAGTATGCCCGGTGAACGCGCTGGTACAGGCGAAGAACGGCGTTGTCCACGTTCGAAAACACCTCTGCGTTGGTTGCATGGCCTGCGTCGGCTTCTGCCCCTATGGGGTCATGTATTTTGACACTGATGGCGTCACGCCTTTCAAGTGCGTGGCCTGCGGTCAGTGCGTCGACGCTTGCCCGACGCAAGCTCTCACCATTCTTGAGCTACCGGAGGATGAAGAACCTACACCCGATCTCTGGACCGGCGCCACTTGGGCGCGGTTCGCCGAGGAGGACCTATGAAACAACATCCGTTTGCCGTGCTTGCAGAGTTCGCGTATGAACCCCCTGCCCTTGAGCGGGGCTATGCGAACCAGACTCTCTATGTGAACGTTGGCGAGGGAAGAATCTCATCGAAGCCTGTGAGCGAGGAGCTGAAGACCAAGTTCGTTGGTGGACGTGGCTTCGACCTGTGGCTGCTCTGGCACGCCGTTCAGGATACTACCCGCTGGTCAGATCCGGAGAACGAAATCGTCATCAGCTCGGGCCCCTGCGGAGGTACGACCCAGTATCCGGGTTCAGGCAAATCGATTGCCGCGGCAATCTCGCCTTTGACGGACATTGTCATCGACAGCAACGCTGGTGGTCACTTCGGTCCCTACCTGAAGTTCGCCGGCTGGGACGCCATTGAAGTCCAAGGCAATGCCGAGCAAGAGGTCATTGTCTTTATCGATGGCCCCGCTCAGAAAGTCCAGATTCTAGCTGCGCCGGAGGAGTGCCCTACAGACACTCACGTCCTGGGCCATTGGATCAACGAGCAGTTTGCCGAAACTGAGGAGGACCGCCAACTGATGTCTTTCGTCACCGCCGGTCGCGGCTCTGAGCATACCTATATGGGCTGCTTGAACTTCAGTCTTTACGATCGCAAGCGCCGCGATCTACGCTACAAGCAAGCGGGGCGTGGCGGGATCGGTACTGTTCTGCGCCACAAGCGCGTCAAGGCGCTTGTCGTGCGCACCTGCCCCTTCAGAGGGGACAGCAACCAGCCGGCTGATCTGGACCGGATTGCAGAGACGGGTGCCGATATGCACCGGGAGGTGGCCCGCTGGGACCCAGTCCAGAATCGGATGCGCAACCGCGGCACCTCTTACCTCGTGCAGATCATGGACGACTACGATCTACTCCCCGTCAAGAACTTCCAGTACGGCTCTCATCCAGAGACCCCCAAGATCAACGGGGAGGTATGGGAGGCACGCTACACGCAGGGTCTCCCCGATGGCTGCTGGTACGGTTGCACCGTGGCATGCGCCCACGCCGTGGACAATTACAAGGTCCGCACCGGGCCCTATGCCGGTAGTTGTGTGATCGTCGACGGTCCGGAATACGAGACCATCGCGGGCGTCGGGAGCAACTGCGGCATCTTCGAGCCCTGGGCCATCCTGGAGATCAACTTCTACTGCGACACCTACGGTATCGATACGATCTCCTTTGGCACCTCGATGGCCTTCGTGATGGAATGCTACGAGGCCGGTGTGCTCGATCAAAAGAAGACAGGTGGCCTTGAGCTCACCTTCGGTAACGCCGAGGCGGCCTTGGAGGTCCTCCACCAGATGGCTAGGGGCGAGGGGTTCGGCCTAATCTTCGGCCAGGGGATTCGCAAGATGAAGGCGCACTTCGTGCAGCACTTCGGTGCCGACCGTCAATTCCTTGAGGACATCGGCATGGAGGCCAAGGGGCTCGAATACTCCGAGTACCTCACCAAGGAGTCACTCGCCCAGCAAGGCGGTTACGGCCTCACCAACAAGGGCCCGCAACACGACGAAGCCTGGCTGATCTTCATGGATCAGGTCAACAACCAGCTTCCCACGTTCGAGGACAAGGCAGAAGCCCTCCACTATTTCCCAATGTGGCGGACGTGGTTCGGCCTCTGCGGCTTCTGCAAGCTACCCTGGAACGACGTCGTCGATCCCAAGAACGCCGAGTCCCTGGAGCCAGCTAAGATCCCTCACCACGTGGCCAACTACGTCGAGATCTTCAATGGCGTCACGGGGCGGGAGGTAACAGCCGATGATCTGATTCGCATGTCAGAGCGGGTCTACAACTTCCAACGCGTCTTCAACATTCGCCTCGGCAAAGGCCTGCGTGAACACGACCAGATCCCTTACCGGTCGGCGGGCCCGGTGACCCCTGCTGAGTATCGGTCAAGGCAAGCGCGATACGATCAACAGCTGCAGAACTGGCTCGACGTCGACCCGGAGACGATGTCGCTCGAGGAGAAGCTCGCCGCGCATCGCGAGTATCGGCTATCTCAATACGAGCAACTCATCGACGCCGTCTACAAGCGCCGCGGTTGGACGAAGGATGGCGTGCCAACGCGATCGACGCTTGAGTCGCTTGGCATTGACTACCCAGAGGTCGTGGCCGTGGTGGGGAAACACTTGAGCGGATGATCATCATCAACCAGCACACGCACCTGCCCTGGCGCGATGATATGACCGTTCAGGATGTGCTGCAAGCGATGTCCTATACGTTTCCTCACGTGATCGTCACAGTCAATGACCAGCTCGTGCCACACGATCAGTATGACGAGACTGTTGTACCCGACGACGCGGATGTCCGCGTGATCCACCTGATAGCCGGGGGCTGATACCGATGAGAGAAAGAGGCTAGCTATGCTGCCCTGGTTGAATGTAGCATTGCGAGTGGCAATCCTCTTTGGCCTGATCGTGAGCTGGATCGCTACGGTCATCCCAATCTTCCCGGCACCCACGCTCATGTGGGCGCTGACCCTGATCTATGGCATCGTGGCGGGGTTCGAAGTTCGTGGCGCGATCCTCTTTGGTATCATCAGCCTGCTCACGATGATCTCATGGTTGGCGGACAACTTCTTTGGCATCGTCGGGGCACGCAAGGGCGGCGCACGATGGACGTCGGTGGCGGTCGCCTGGGCCGTGGGGTTGGTGACAAGCATCCTCTTCACGCCTATCATCGGCATTGTGCTGACGGTGGGCGCTCTCTTTGCGGTTGAGAGCTACTACAAGGAGACAAAAGAGGAGGCGTGGCAGGCCACGAAAAGCATGCTACTTGGCTGGGGCTGGGCAACTGTGGTGCGGATGGGGATTGGCCTCATTCAGATCATCCTCTGGGTGATCTGGGCGTGGTTCTAGATCCGGCCTGCGGCTGACAAGAAAATGGGCACCCTAGGGTGCCCATTTTGTATGCCGGAGATTCGGCGCGTGTCACGGGCGCAACCGGCGCCCGATGCGAGCGACGAGGGTGACCAAGCGAGAACTCCCGGTTCGGGAGCTGAGCAGGCCGTCGATAGATTGGGCAAGATCAGGCCGCTTTGACTTCACATACCCCGCAGCCGTATCGATGACCATCTCGGCCAGCTCTAGCGGAAGGCCGGCGGCCCTTGACAACTGGTCATTCAGATCGTCTCGGGGCCGGCCCGGCATAGCTACTGCTTTGCCTTTGACAGGAACCCGCCGACGTTTTCGGCACCCGATTTCAGCGCATCCGCGGCACCTTTCAGGCCCTTGTCTCCAGAGAGTGCGGCCTCTAACTGGGTCGCGATCGGGTCCGGCAACTTCTCCTTGAGGAAGTCAACAACTGTCTTGACCGCCTGCCGCGCCTGATCCTCGTTCAGCCCCACCTTCTCCTGTAGCAACTTCACCAGCTCGTCCATAGGACCCTCCTTTCGGATCGTGATACCAACTCATCACTACAACTTATTATACGCGACCAGAGGGAAATCCTCAAGCGCAAGCTAGCCTGGACGCAGGATCTCCTTGCCGCTTGTCTCGTGACAGGTAAGGTGTACTATCTACCCCTGACATGGTTGAATCAGAGAACCCTACGAATAGGCGGCGAATCGTTCGATACGTCCTTGAAGGTGCGGCTGTCCTGATCATCGCCCTCCTGGCATCGGCTGTGGTGGCCCTTCACCTAACACGCCCGCCCATCACCTACTCTCAGGAACGTGTAGACATTGGCGAGACCGTTCAGGCGCAGGTAGAGGCAGTTCTTGAGACGACGGAGTCGCAGGACGAAGGCGGGCTGTATGCCGTCTACCAGAGGCTTCAACTGCGGATCCTATCGGACGGCCCGCACCAGGGCGAGAGCGTAACCGTCGAGTACAACGGGATGGGCCCGACCCTTGATGCCGTGCGCTTCCAGGAGGGAGCGCGCGCCCTCGTGATGATCTCCGACCTGCCGACGGGTGAGAATGGGGAGGCGAGAACCGTCTACCAGGTCGCCGATCATATGAGGCTGCTGCCGCTGGGCATCGCGGCACTGATCTTCGCGCTAGTAGCTATCGTGGTGGGACGGTGGCAGGGGCTGAGGGCAATCATCGGCCTGGCGGTGAGCGGTGTCGTTATCGGGGTCTTCATTATGCCCCAGATCTTGGCCCATCGCGACCCTGTGCTGGTCACCCTGGTGGGCACGGGGCTGATCCTTGCGGTGACGCTCTATCTCATTCAGGGATGGAACGTACCCGGGCACACCGCGCTCCTGGGTATGCTGGCCAGCCTCGCCGTGACGGCGCTGCTGGCGATCTTGGTCACTCGTCTCACATTTCTGACCGGATTCGGCTCCGAAGAGACGCTCTTTCTCCAGGCGGTCGGCGTTGGCGTCCAGATGCGAGGCCTGTTGCTCGCCGGCATCATCCTTGGCGCCGCCGGGGTGCTTGACGACGTGATCATCGCCCAAGTCGTCGCCGTCTTTGAGGTAAGCGCAGCCGACACAACGCTGCGCTTCCGGGATCTCTATTTCAGCGGCATGCGCATCGGCGTGACCCACCTGGCGTCGATGATCAACACCCTGGTACTCGCCTACGCCAGCACAGCACTACCCCTCCTGATTCTCTTCTACCTCTACCCGGAGCCCTGGCATCTGACGATCAATCGAGAGCTGCTCGCGGAGGAGATCGTGCGCACGCTGGTTGGCAGCGTGGGACTGATGTTGGCGGTTCCGCTCACGACCGCCGTAGCCGCCTGGGTGGCGCCGTTGTTTGGCACGCCGCAGCCCGTAACGGCAACGGGAATCGAGGGATGACCTAGGCTTCTATCGGTCGCGGAAGCACGAGCTCATCACCCTTTTTCCGGACGATTGCCGACAGCGCCGGCCCTTCAGCCTTTGCCCAGTAGATCCCGCATCGTCACTAGAACGCGGTCGACGTCCCCGTCAGTGATCCAGACATGGGTGACAACGCGGAAGCTGCGGGATCCCCGGTTGGGGAGCAGAACGCCGCGATCCTTGAGTCCTGCAGCGAGCCCTGCCCCATCGAGGGGGCAGTCGTCAGTTAGTGAGAAGTAGAAAATGTTCGTGTGCACCGGCCCAACTTCAACACCAGACAGTTCCGAGAAACCATCAGCCAATCTCTGCGCCCGGACATGGTCCTCTACTAACCGATCCACCATCGTCTCCAGCGCCACGACCCCGGCAGCTGCGATGATGCCCGCCTGACGCATGCCGCCGCCGAGCACTTTGCGAGCCCGATGCGCCCTCTCGATGAATGCTGCACTCCCGCAGATCACCGAGCCGACGGGCGCCGAAAGCCCCTTTGAGAGACAGAACGTGACAGAATCGACTTTCCGGACCAGCTCTGCGGCGTCGATCCCCAGCGCAACAGCCGCGTTGAAGATCCGAGCGCCGTCGACGTGGACGCGCAGCCCACGGCTGTGTGCTAGCTCGGCGACCGCCCCAACATAGGAAGGCGGCAGGGGAGCTCCATTACAGGCATTGTGCGTGTTCTCCAGGCAGACCAGCCGGGTAATCGGGTAGTGCGCATCGTCGTCCCGAACGGCGCCCTCGATGTCCTCAAGCGCCATAGTACCGTCGGGCTGGTTGGGAATCAGGTGAGGCATAATCCCGCCCAAGGCTGCCATACCTCCCTGCTCGTGGAGGAAGGTGTGGCTCCTGTCGCCGATGATGACTTCATCGCCTCGGCCACAGTGCGCCAGGAGCGAGGCCAGATTTCCCATCGTCCCGCTGGGCACGAACAGCGCTGCTTCCTTTCCCATCCGCTCGGCAGCCAGCGTCTGTAGCCGATTCACCGTCGGGTCTTCACCGTAGACGTCATCGCCCACAGGCGCCTCCGCCATAGCCCGGCGCATCTCCTCAGTCGGCTTCGTTACAGTGTCGCTTCGCAGATCAACAAGGTCCATCTATGTCACTCCCCATTCCTGACGCGTCTACTCCATATGGCACAACCCTGACACGCTTCTCTCCCCAAGATCGCTAGTCGCCGAAACTGGTCCCGACCAATCGTGCCGCCTCGATCCATGGGTGGTCCAGTGGCACCGTCTTTCGTTTGCCTGCGACCTCCTTGAGAGGAACCGGCACGCATTCGTCCCCTCGGACAGCAACCATCACGCCATACTCGCCCTGCTCGATGAGCCGAGCACACGCCGTACCAAGGCGCGTGGCTAACAAGCGATCCGTGGGCGTCGGCGTGCCGCCACGCTGTAGATGGCCTAGCGACGTCACGCGGGACTCCAATCTGGTCATCTCCTCCAGCCGCCGTGCAAGGCGCATGCTGACGCTTTCGGCGATCTCCTCTGATGATCCGCGCTTGGACTTCTTCTTGCCGCCCTTAGCCGACTCCGCCTCGTCGACAGACAGCGCCCCCTCAGACATAGCGATGATGCTGAAGCGCTTCCCGATGTAACTGCGGTGGAGCACAGCATCGGCGACCTTGTCGATATCATAGGGAATCTCCGGAAGCAAGATCACGTCGGCCCCGCCGGCGACGCCGGCCCCCAACGCAAGCCAGCCCGCGTTGTGCCCCATGATCTCAACCACGATGACACGATGATGACTCTCAGCTGTGCTATGAAGCCGATCGATGGCCTCAGTGGCGACCGCCATTGCGGTGTCAAAGCCAAAGGTCACATCAGTGCCCCATACATCGTTGTCGATCGTCTTCGGCAGCGTGATGACGTTCAACCCCTCCTTCATCATGCGACGTGCGTTTTTCTGAGTCCCACCACCCCCGAGGCAGACCAGGCAATCCAGATGCTGTTTCTCATAGTTCGCCACGGCAAAGGGGCGCATATCCACGGTCCCGAGTTCGCCCGCCGGCATCTTGTGAGGCTTGTCCCTGCTCGTTCCCAGGATCGTACCGCCCACGGTCAGGATCCCCGAGAGCCGCGAGGAATCGAGCCGGATGAACCGGTTCTCGACAAGCCCGCGGAACCCGTCCAGATAGCCAATCACCTGGATATCCAAGGATTGGGCCGCCTTGCCCACCCCTCGGATGGCTGCATTAAGTCCGGGGCAATCACCGCCTGCGGTCAATAGGCCGACGAATTTCTTCACCATGGGCCTTACCTCCTTCGAAGAAAGAGTGTCCTCGACGCCCATCGTGAAGCGGGGTGCGATGGACGTCCAAGGGACTGCTATCTCTTTCCATTGTAGCCTAACCTCCGACGTTGCACAAAGGAAAGCGACGGCCCACAGACAATAATAAACCCCCGAATCCGCAGATTCGAGGGTTTCGCTGTGCCGAAGGTGGGAGTTGAACCCACATGACCGCAAGGGTCACTGCGCCCTGAACGCAGCGCGTCTGCCTATTCCGCCACTTCGGCATTCATGTTCGCGCGCCGACATACAGACTCGGGCAAGAACGACTGTTATTCTACTGCAACCGAGGGCTTTGTCAAGGCTGGATTGGAGCCCTATAATAGGTACAGATTCAGCCACCCTGGGAAGTGCCGTGTCTGCGGGCGGGGCTCTCCCGGATCATTGGCATAGGAGACATGCGTGTACCCTACCCTGACGATAGAACTGCCCACCTGGATTGAGAGGGCAATTCCAGACCCAAACCACCGCTTCAGAACCCTTGAGGAGCGTATGGCGCTAGCCATTCGCCTGGCAGAGCACAATATCGACGCCGGCGGGGGCCCCTTCGGCGCTGCCGTCTTCGAGATCGACTCAGGACGGCTCGTCGCGCCGGGCGTCAATATGGTCCTCTCGCTTCGGTGCTCGTTGGCCCATGCTGAGGCTATGGCCATCGTGATGGCGCAGGCCGTCTGCAATAGCCACGACCTCGGCGCCGAGCATCTGCCTCCGATGGAGCTTGTGACGAGCGCCCAGCCATGTATCCAATGCTACGGCAATGTCTGGTGGAGCGGCCTTCGGCGATTGGTCATTGGCGCGACGAAAGACGACGTCGAGTCGATCACGGGTTTTGCGGAGGGGCCGCTGCCGGACAACTGGTCTGCTCGACTTGAGAACCGCTC
>JBNGDL010000065.1:0-18562 GCA_049975205.1 Anaerolineae bacterium
GCGCTTGTGTCGCCGGTGACCTTGAGCCCGGCAGGCACCTGCTCGTGAACTGTGAGCTCGTCGAGATCTCCTCCCTCGTTTGCGACAGTCAACTCGACCGTGACGCTCCGACCGGGCGGAACGTAGTCGGCACTCAGCTTACGGGTGATCCGCAGTTGGAGCGGTGGGGGCCAGAAGACCACCACCGCCCCAAGGTAGAGAACCAGCGGTAGCGCCGCCGCGATCAAGGCGGGGTTCAGGGTGGCTAGACCGATAAGGATCAGGCCATATAGGATGATGCCCAGAAGGAGGTTGCGCCTGAGACTCACGCCGCGGTTTCCTCCAATACCGGCACCGGCACCATGCGGACTAGTTCGCTGATGACGTCGTCGGCGGCACGGCGATCGGTCCAGAGGTCTGGCTCGAGAATCAGGCGATGGGTAAGGGCGGGATGGACGAAGCGTTTCACGTCATCGGGCAGGACGTAGTCGCGACCCTCCATCGCAGCCCACGTCCGCGACAGCTTGAGCAGGGCGAGAGCTCCTCGGGGGCTGGCGCCTACGGCAACGTGGCGATGACGACGCGTCGCCCGAGTCAGATCGACCATATAACGCTCGACGTCACTATCGACGTGCACGCGCTCAATGGTCTGCCGCATCGCAAGGACGCCCGACGCATTCGTGACCGGCTTCAGGGAGAACTCATCCTGCCGCCGCTCGCGTCGGCGCTTCAGGATCTCCTGTTCCTCGTCCGCCGAGGGATAACCGATGGCGAGCTTGGTCATGAATCGATCTAGCTGAGCCTCTGGCAGGGGGAACGTGCCTTCGTACTCAATCGGGTTCTGGGTTGCCACGACGATGAAGGGGTCAGGCAGCTTCAGGGTCTCTCCCTCGAGCGTCACTTGGTACTCCTGCATCGCCTCCAGCAGGGCCGACTGGGTCTTTGGCGAGGCGCGGTTGATTTCATCAGCGAGGATGATATTGGCGAAGATGGGGCCTTGGCGCAGCTCGAAGGCGCTCGCAGCTCGGTCGTAGACGTAGCCCCCGGTGATGTCTCCCGGCAAGAGGTCGGGCGTAAACTGGATGCGCCGGAAGGTCAGCCCTAGAGCGGTAGCGAAGCTGTTCGCGATCAGGGTCTTTGCCAGCCCGGGGTAATCCTCCAGGAGGACGTGGCCCCCAGTGGACAGGAATGCCGCCAGGATCTGCCGGAGCACCTCTGTTTTTCCGACGACCGCACGTTCGACCTCGTCAATGACGCGCTGACAGGTTGCAGCGACATCGTTGACGGTCATCGTGTCGGTCCTAGAGAGGCTGTTATTCATTGTGTTCCTCCACCTGCTCAATCTTTAGCTGAGTTTCTATGTACCGCAGGGCGGGGTCGATCTCTGCCGCGACGCCATCCAGCGTCGGCTTGCGTTCCCGCCTGAATCCAAAGAGGCCCACCAACCACGCCCAAGGGCTTCGGCGCCCTGAGACTCCCGATCGCAGGGCCTGCTTCAGGTAGACTTGAAGCTCCGCGGGCACTTCCAGGTCACCCTCATTCAGCCGCCGGACCGCCTCACGAGTTGGCATCCGTTCCTCGTGCGCAAGCACCCGCAGAAGCAACTGCCCGAAATGCTGATCGAGCCGCTCCTTCGAGTATGATCCCCGTGACACAAGGGCGACTCGCTGGGCCCACCTGCTCACGCTGCCTTGCGAATCGCGGCGTTTCAGTTGGCGGCGCCTCTCTGCGACGCTCTTCCCGCGCAGGCTGCGCACGGCGAATAGCGTCATCAGTGCCAGGCCGGCAGCTAGGAGCCACGACTGGGGTAGGGCGGCACCGATGATCCCAAGGAGCCAAGCCATGTAAGAGAGCGGCAACACGATGGCGTCTCGGACGAAGTTCTCCAGCAAGAACATCAGTGGCAGCGCCAAAGCCATCAGGATAGCAAGCATGATCAGAAGCGGTGCGATTCTGTCTCTTGGTATCTTCATGTCGCGTTCTTACACGCCTCGATAATGGCCTGAAGACTGGCGATCGCCTCTTCCTCTTCCTCGGGCTTGGCTGTCTCGGCGCCATACCGGGCCCTTTCGAAGAGCCTCGTCAGGCGCTGGACTGGGGCCTCGGGCAGCTGAGCGCCGATCAGTGAGTCCGTAAACTCTCGCGCGGTTACCGCCCGATCGCGTCGAACGCCCCGCTGCTCACGCACGACGCGCGTCATCTGTGCATAGCATCGCAGGATCGTATCCCTGAGATCGCCACCCTGTCTGATCTCGTCAAGGGCTGACTGTGCCTCGCGCTCGATGTCCCGCAGCGGTACCCTTGTGACGGAGCGACTTCTTCGCAGTTGGTTGACGACGGTCAAGATGATGATCGCAACGACGAGTCCGAGGGCGAGGCTCAGGCTCCACACCAATCCGCGGGGGATGTTGTCGGGCTGGAACTCCTCATAGGGCAAGGGCTCGGCAGGTGCAAACTCACCCAAAGGCGCTTCCTGACCAAACGGCTGTGCCTCCGTCTCCACTTCGTCCATCCGTTCCCGGAGGAAGAAGCTCAGGACCACCAAGAGCAAGATCAACCGCAGGGTCGACTTCAGGACCCGCTTCCGCAGCTCCGGGTCAATCAACGTCAGGATGACGGCAAAGGGAAAGGCGATCAGCGCCACAAGGAAGACAATCCTCATCAGGTCGATGATGAACCTGCCAGCCTGTTCGAACTCCGGCGGTGGTGAGCCGATGGGTCCGCCCCTAGCGAACTGATCCAGCAGAAACTGCCAAATGCGCTCGAAAGGCATGCCTGGGGCCAGATCCATCTGCGCTACGCCGGGGATCAGCAACAGCAGTGCGAGAACGGCGACCGCCAACAGCGTCAGCCTGAAAGCGTGTGCGCGAGTCATCTTCATAGGTCCGTGTCTGAGTTCCCTTCCCAGAGCCGTGTGCCAAAGGCTCGGAGGTAGCGGAAGTATAGAGCGGTAGACCCGGCTGTCAACCCTAAGCCGGAATCCAGCCTATCGACCGATCTTCTGGTTCAGGCGTGGCTCTCGATGACCGTGTGTAGCGTGGTTCCGACCCAGCGGACCGGGCGCACAGAAGCTGTGTAGTCGACGAGGGATGTGGCTGCTGCGATCATCGGCTCGACGGCTCCGGACGTGTAGATCACGTGGTGCCCCTCTGTGGGGCTGGGGTTAGTGAGGCCACGGTCTACGAGGATGCGTTGAACCTGTCGCGCAACGGCCGGCGCAGGGTCCACGACCTCAATCTCAGCGCCCAGGATGGCTTCAATGGTGGGGCGGACAAAGGGATAGTGGGTACACCCAAGTACCAGCTGATCGATGCCTCTTGCGGTCAGCGGCCCTAGACAACCCGCTACCAGATCCCGCGTTCGCTCGCTTGACAAGTCGCCACGCTCGATAGCTTCTACCAATCCAGGGCACGTTTGCGTGTAAATCGAGACCCGCGCACCAAAACGATCGACAAGCTTCCTAAAGAGCGTACCCTGGAACGTGGTGGGCGTGGCTAGGACACCAATCGAACCGACCGCAGTGTGCTCGGCAGCAGGTTTCACGGCCGGCTCCATGCCGACAAATGGGACAGCTGGATGGGCATCCCGAAGAGCATAGAGGGCGGCAGCAGAGGCGGTATTGCAGGCCACCACGATCACCTTGGCTCCCTGACTCAGCAGGAAATCGGTGATGCCTGCAGCGAAGTCGCGGATCTCGCTCAGAGACCGAGGCCCGTAAGGCACGTGAGCCTGGTCGGCCACGTAGAGGGTGTGTTCGCGCGGGGCCGTACGCACGATCTCGCGCCACACTGAGAGCCCGCCGACGCCGGAATCAAAGACGCCAATCGGGCCGGAACTCCTCAGATCCGAAGCCCGATCACCCGATGTGCTGGGGTGCCGAGCACCGTTCACGGTTGCGCGATCAGCTCGTACTCATAGACGGCGGGCTCAGTGGTGACCGGAGCAACCGCCGAAATCGTGATGACCGCCCGCTGAGCGTCAGACCCCAGGGGGATCGACCACGTGCCCGACGACTGATCGCCGAAGAGCAGGCGTGAGACCGAGGTTGTATTTCCAAAGGTGACGAGTTGGACGATCCACCTCTGGGGGAGGACATTGGCGTGTCGCACGAAGCCTTCGGCGATCCAAGTGTCATCATCCATCTCGCTGTCATCCTCGAAGAGCACCTGTCCGTCGACAGTCACCCTCACGTCATCCACGGCAAACCCGGACTGGTTGACGGCGGCATCGGTCACGTATTCGAAGCGAAGCGCGATCTCTTGTCCCACGAAGCGATCTAGATTGGCCTCCATGGGTTCCCAGCCATCACTGCGGCCCGTGATGCCGCATCCGAGGTTGCCGTTGTTCGGATTTCGGGTTGTGCAGGCCAGCCCTGGATCATTCAGGATCTCCCAGTCGATGCTGGCATCCTCCAAGTCGGAGGGTAGGGTGCCATCCTCCGTGGTGCCCACAACCACGTAGGCGTAGTCCCAATCCTCCTCAATATGATACCAGCTCCAGAAGTCAAGACTCGCCGACGTTGCTTCGCTCAGGTCGATGACGCGCGTGAGCCGCGGGTCCGACTCGTCACCGCGGTTGGACCACCAGAGGTATTTGCCGCTGTAGGCATCGGTGGCCATCAGACGAGCCTGGGTGTTGCCGGTAAATCGGAATTCCAGAGGTCCTCTGCCCTCAATCTCCACATAGTCGACGCCGTATTGCGCGACCGTGCTCCGACGTGTCAAAGGGTATTGTGTCGTTCTGGGGTAGCGCTCGTCCACGGCCGGCGAGTCGACGTCGATGTCCTGATAGCCGTACTGTCCGTTGGCCAATCTGGGATCGTCAATCAGATTCGCGATCACGAAGTCGGCGAAGAGGTCTTCGTGAGTGATGGCGAGCCCGAGTTCCTCGGTCAGCACACGGTCGACGCTCTCGAGGCCGTTCTCCTCGTGGGCGACCAGGGCCTGGGTTGCCGTCTCGCCGAAGCGGTCGAGGAAATAGCTGACAAACAGGTAGGAGGCTCCATAGTGTGCAGAGGCCGAACCGGTCTGGTTCACCTCGGGCCACGTATTGAGCTGCGTATCGGGCTGGTCGAGATAGGCGAACTCGCTTCCGCCGACGTCATATTGGCCTGGCCCGCTCCGGTAGGTGCGGTTATTGAGCTCCATTGCCAACTCAGAGCACCCTTCGTTCAGCCACGTTGTCTCGTTGCGATCGTTGTTCCAGTGGATCATGTGCTGGAACTCGTGGGCCAACACGCCGTTGTAGAACGGATCCCCGACCTCCGATCCGCGGCTCACGTGGATGTAGAACATCTCCATTTCGTTGGAGTCCTCGCGGACTGCCCGGACGTAGGAGTCAGCGCTGGAGAAGTAACCGGCTACAGTCCGCCCGAGGTTGCTGGCGTGCAAGATGCTGAGGTGGGGGTCGCCGTCGACGCCGGGTGACCATTCAGAGCCGAAGAACTCGCGGTTCGTGGGGTAGGTGTGCTCTTCGAACAAGTCGGCGGCTTCCTCAATGTCGCGCTGGTTGACGTCCAGACCCTCTTCGACCCACATATAGACGTGATCTGTCTTGTAGGCAAGCCTTGCCTCGATCTCGAAGTTGAGATCCTCATCGAGGTTTGAGACCTGAAAGACCCGGACCGTGCCGACGGGGTAGTCAGGGCTACTCGTTGCCGCGACACGGGGTGTGTCAGGAGGAACCCCTAGAAACCGCACAGCCAACTCGTGGAGGTCGGCGTCGGGCATCTCAGCCGTTTCTAGGGCGAGCAGTGTCTCCTCGGCCTCGTCGGGTGGTGCTGAGGTGGTGGGCAGGGGTGGGGTGGCTTCCACTACCGGCCCCGGGCCAATACCCCAGGGATCCTCGTCACCGCCTGGCGTCAGCGTCTCTCGGCTAAGAGGGTGCAAGCCAAGGACCAAGGTGCTCAGGCAGAGACAGGTGGAGCAGAGGAGGAAGGCTCCCACGGCGAGGACCAGCAGCCCGACAACGGTCAATGTAAGACGGCGCTCTTTCATCTACTCTCTCCTGCCACGTTATAGCCCGTGCTGCCTCAAAGCGAAGGACCGATCTTGTGATGGGTGCCATTATAACGAGGGAAGGACGCAAATCAAGGTCTTGCTCGACAGCTTGGTGTAAGGCTACCTCGTGCTATAATGGCTCAGTCATGAACAGTCTGCGCAACTTGAGACATGCGCTTTCAAGCCGTCCCTTTCCGCTCGCCCTTCTGATCCTAGCTGGCGCTCTCGCTCTCTACGTCTCAACCTTGGCGCCTGGGACGATCTTCGGCGACCCCTCGGAGTACCAGTTCATCCCTGCGATCTGGGGGATCGCTCACCCGCCAGGGTATGCCTTCTACACTTTGGTAGCTGGGTGCTGGCAACGCCTGGTTGCGATTGGCTCCGTTGCCTATCGGACGAATCTGTTAGCAGCTTTCGCGGGGGGCTGGATCGCGACCCGCGTGGTTCTGATGGTCCTGGATGTCGCGAACAGCGAGGAAGACAAGCCTTCGAGCCAATGGTTCTCGGTGGCTGCGTTTGTCGCCGGCATGGGTGTCGTGCTCACCCCAGATCTTTGGCAGCACAGCATTCATGCCAACGCGCACGTCGTCAGCGCTGCCATCACCATGACGCAACTCTGGGTACTGGTGCGCTGGGATAGGAGCGATAGGGAGAGGTGGCTGTACGCTCTTGCTTTCCTGATAGGGCTTGGCGTGACCCAGCATCCGATCACAATATGGGGAGTGCCAGCCTATGGCTTGTTTGTGCTGCTGCGGCGTCCGAGAACTCTTCTCAAGCCACGGACGCTCGGCCTCGGGTTAGCAGCTGGTCTAGCAGGTCTTCTGCCGTGGCTCTATCTGTGGTTTCGGAGTGCAAGCACGCCCTTTGGACCCTCGGATATGGGCACGTGGGAGGGCTTCTTGCGTCACGCGACTGCTCAGGGACTGCGCGTCAACCTGTTTCACTTCGGGCCTGCGGACCAGTTTGATCGGCTACAGGTCTTTGTTACGTTGCTGAGACTCCAGTACGGATGGGTGCAGATGGGTCTCATTGTTCTCGGCCTTGTTTGGCTCGGGGTCGTGCGGCCTAAGTTGGCGATTCTTTGGGCCGGCTTTCTCCTCGGCCACGTCGGGTTCACGATGAATACCGTGCAGGACGTGATGGCATATCTGCTGCACCCCTTTGCCGCGCTTGGTCTGCCGCTGGGTCTGGGCGTGCTGGTGCTGGTCAGAGCCGTCACCGATCGACGTCGGTGGTCACTCTTTGCAGTGGTTGGGGTCTTGCTGGTGCTAGTGGCCAGAGGGGTATGGCTGTTCCCCCGCGTTTCATTGCGTGAGTGGGACGATGCCGACCGGTTTATCTCGATGCTGCGGGATCGCTTTGCCGATCAAAGCGAAGGCGCCGCGTTCGTCTCGGACTGGGAACACCTGACGCCTTACTTCTATTACCAATACGTGGAAGGCCAGGGCCTCGAGCGGGAGGATCTGCGTCCTGTCTACGTCACCGGTGACACGCCTTGGGTCGAGAGCGTTTTTGAGAACCTGCCTCTAGGCCCGGTCTATCTCTCCAACTATCGCCGGGATGTACGAGAGCTTAGCTTCCGCGTTCGGCCGAGCGAGAGATCCGGGCTCTGTCTGGAAGCCGATCTCTGGCAGGTTGTCGAGCCGAATGGGCTTTCATCTATGACGCCTCAACACGAGCTTGCCGACGCTTGGGTAGGGGACCGGCTGCAGTTACTTGGGTTCGATCTGCCTCACACCGAGGTCGCGCAGGGAGCGATCGTTCCGGTCGTTCTCTACGCTACGGTTCCGCAAACCGAGACCGAGATCCTCATGCCCTACGCGCACGTCGGTCCGGGCCTTGACCAGGGCGGAGCTGACTATAGCATGGAGCAGCGTTGGACGACGGACAGTCGGCGGCTGACGCCTGAGTGGCGTCCAGCGGAGGTCATCGTTGAGTGCTACGAGATCTTCTTGCCGTATGACTTGCCACCGGGCCGGTATCCTCTGCGGTTGGGGTATTGGCAGATGACCGGCGACGCCGGGCCACTCGCTTTCGCCTCGGGTGAGAGGGAGTTGCTGCTTGGCACGCTGGAGGTGGTCGAGACCCCGGGCGCTGGGCAGGCTGCGCGAGGTGTGGGCAGAGCGCTGACGAATATCGGCAACGAGGTAGCGCTACGGACTGCCCGGACGTGGGCGGGCATGTCCCTGCGCAGGCAAGCGTGGGATGAGCCGCTCGACGTGCGCGCGGGTCAGCCGATTCACCTGAAATTGGTCTGGGAGGTGCTTTCCCGGCCGCGGACGAGCTACACAGTCTTCATTCACCTGATTGATGCTCAGGGTCAACCTTGGTACGTCCACGATTATACGCCGCTCGGGGGCGCCTATCCCTCGTATCTCTGGTTCCCGAAGTGGCTCAAAGGCCAGCGCGTGGCGGATCCTTACAGGTTGGTGTTACCTGAGGATCTGCCAGAGGGTACCTATTGGCTGGAGGTGGGGCTCTATGAGATGGGCAGCGTTCGTCGCATCCCCCAGCTCGCTGCTGATGGCACGATGACGGGTGACCGGTTCGTTTTGGGTCCCGTTTCAGTCAGCCCGTAGCGGAAAAGCCAGAGCTCTCCACGTGTGGATCAGCTCGGCTGTTGAGAGTTGTGTGCTCATTTTGATTAGCTGTGTTGGCAGGAGGTCTGTATGGACGGCATTCTGATTCCGTGGGTCATCGCCACCACCATTCTGATGTTCGTGGCGGCGTACTGGATCTATACGCTGGAGAAGCGCGTCAATGAGTTCAGGACGCGGTACGAGAACTTGTTGCAAATCTCTGAGGCACTATCCGCCGCTCCCGATCAAGCCGCACTGTTGCCCATTGTGGAGCGTCTCGACAAACAATCCCTCCGGCTCGACCGGGCCGAGGCACAGGTGCGTCATCACAGCAACGTGCTTCAGTACACGGTGCAGGGCGTCGGAGTCGTACGGTACAATGCTTTTGAGGGGCTTGGCGGCGATCAGAGCTTCTCGGTTGCTCTGGTCGATCGGTTGGGGCATGGTGCGGTGATCACGGGGCTGTCTACCGGCGACGACATCCGGGTCTACGCGAAGCCGCTTGAGAACTGGCGGTCATCCTACAGCCTGAGCGCCGATGAGCAGCGTGCCCTAAGCGAGGCGCGTCGGACGACCTCGACGGGTGAGACGTCAACGGAATGAGTCCTAGCCCCATAGGGCCAGCGGATGTATCCGTGAAGTCCGCGCCATTGGCATAGGGGTTTGACATTATGATCATGTCCCTTATCATCGCTTCGGATGTTATCGTAGGCTCTCCGGTGGGGCTGAAGAAGCCTCGGCAATGCAACCATCACAGCACTAGTTTAGACCAAGGAGGCAGCTCATGTCGTTCTTAGGAGGAAAGGACAAGTCCAAGTCCACGGTAGGGGAATCGGCCCCCAGAACCACAGGGTCCGGACGTTCGTCCCCTATCGAATCCACCATCGGCCCTAACACGCACATCAAAGGAGATGTTCAGGGTGACGGTGGGCTCAGGGTGGATGGCATCATCGAGGGCACGATTGAGTTGACGGGAAACCTTGTAGTCACGGAGAGTGCGAAGATCCGTGCCGAGATCAAGGCCAACAACATTTCCATCTCAGGCGCTGTCCAGGGCAATATCAAGGCTACGCGCATAGAGATCCTGGACACTGGTCGTGTGTGGGGTGACCTGACCGTGAAATCGTTGCTGGTGAATGAGGGTGCCTATTTCCGTGGCCAGACCATCATGCCGCAGGATCTGAAACCGCCGCAGCTGAAACCGCCGGCGCTGGTTCAGGAGGAGCGAGACGAAGAGACAGGGCCTGATGCAGGCACAGTTGTCGATGTGGAGGCCAGGTCGTAGCGGTGAGTCGGCTCATACAACAAGTTCGGGCTAACTGCGAGCTCTTGGCCCAGGGGTGGACAGGGTCATCTCGCAGGGAAGAGATGGTGGAGCGGGTGGGGATCTGGCGTGTGGTTCGATTGCGCTCTTCTGCCCGCAAAGCGGATTCGATATCGCGAGGCTGTCCCGACAGCCTCGCGATATCGTGTCGGGCCGAGGAGCGTCTCGGCTCACACCTGGGGATCCCACGTGTGGTTGGATGGGCGATGGCCGATTGGGCGATGAGTCGCAAAGGATTGTATGACGATTGTCGGTTGACTGAGGGCGCCAGCTCTGGGAGAATGTCTAGGGTGGGTCTTGCGTGTGTGTGACTAGGAGTTCGTCTGCGAGGACCTACCACGTGACCGGCAACGGCGGTGCCGCTGTTGCGGCTTCAGCTCCGTTGTGGTTCCCCTCCCTAGCGGGCGAAATCGAGGTATAATGAAGGTAATATTGGCTCATCAAACCGTTCGACTCTTGACGTTGGGACTATCGGTATTGTGGGAGGGTGTATGGACGTGACTGTCGAGTTTGCAGGTTTGGCCCGCGTGCTCACGCGACAGCCCCGTATATCTCTGCAGCTGGACGATGGTGTGACTTTCCGAGAGATTCTCAAGCGATTGGGAGAGAAGTACCCAGAGCTTGTCGGCGAGGTCATTCATCCCAGCTATGAACGTCTGAACTCCTCGAATATGCTCAACCTCAATGGGAAGCACATGATCCAGCCCGGACAGATGGATCAGAGCCCCGACGATGGTGATCGTATCATCCTGATGTCGATTCTGGCGGGCGGATGACCAGTGTGTGAGTCAGTTGCGATAGCGAGCGTATGCGCACGTCGTGTGGGCACAGAGGGGTAGTGGTCTGTTGCTGTCTGGTAGTGCGCCCCTAGTGTTGGCGCGGGGCGCTGATGCGCTCTCTTATTAGCTACAAAGGAGGAACCCCATATGCACGGCTACCATGGGAAGATTCTTCATATTGACCTAAACAGCCGGAAGACCTGGACCGAGGAAAAGCCCGAATCTTGGTATAAACTCTACATCGGTGGCGTCTCGATGGCGTCTCGGCTCTTGTGGGAGAACATCAAGCCCGGTTGTGATCCCCTTTCCCCGGATAATCCCATATGTCTCGCCAATGGCATCTTTGCAGGGACGCCCGTGCCGGTAGGGGCCAAGTATGGTCTGGCGTCGAAGTCTCCGCTCACGGGCTTCGTTGGTGACAGTCTGTCGGGAAGTTGGTTCTCGGTCGCACTGAAGCGTACGGGATGGGATGGCATCGTCCTTCACAATGCCAGTGACACGTGGGTCAACGTGCTGGTTGATGACCGGCGCGTGCAGTTCCGCGATGCCACCAAGTATCTCGGAATGGGCACGTTCCAGACCGAGGAGGCGATCCGCGAGGACTTGCTGGATGATCAGGTGCGGTCGGCAACGATTGGGCCGGCTGGTGAGAACGGCGTCCTCTTTGCCAACGTGACCAATGACGGACGGCAGGCGGGACGAACCGGCCACGGCGCGGTGTGGGCGTCTAAGAAGCTGAAGGCGCTCTCGGTCCGCGGGACGCACGGGGTGACCGTTGCCGATCCAGAAACGCTGATGAAGATGTCCTTCGACATCGTGGAAGCCTCACAGGGCCCGCATACGTCCAAGTATCGGATCCTTGGTACGGCGACCAACGTGCTCAATATGAACAACTTGGGGCTTCTGCCGACCCGCAATTTCCAGGAGGGCGTCTTTGAGGACGCAGAGATGGTGAGCGGTGAGTATCTTGAGGAGCACCATAAGGTTAAGAAGATCGCTTGTGCACAGTGCCCCATTGCTTGTGAGCAGGTCTCGGCAGCTAAGCAGGGACTCTACGCCGGTGCGATGACGGGTATTGAGTACGAGTGCCTCTTCGCCAACGGGCCGAACTGCGGTATCAATGATATGAACGCGATCATCAAGATGATCGACACGTGCGACCGCGGAGGCATGGACGCGATGACCAATGGCGTGACGGTCTCCTGGGCGATGGAGTCCTTCGAGCGTGGAGTTTTCACAAAGGAGGACTTCCGCTGCGAGAAGTATCCGGAGGGCTTCGAGGCCAACTTCGGGAATGGCGAGGCCGGTGTCACGATCACGGAGATGATTCGGGATCGTGAGGGTATTGGGGCTCTGCTGTCCCTGGGCACGAAGCGAGCCAGCGCGCAGATCGACAAGGAGCGTGGAACAGAGTCCTACAAGTGGGCGATGAACGTCAAGGGGCTCGAGAACCCCGGCTATGACGCCCGAGGTCTGAAGACCTTTGCCTTGGGCCTAGCTGTGGGGACGCGCGGGGGCTGCCATAACCGCACGGCGGCCTATGACCCCGACATCAAGGGACAGGTGGATCGCTTCTCGATCGATGAGACCCGTGGAGAGGTGGCGAAGAGCACGGAGGAATATGCAGCCGTTTACGATACGCTGCCTCTCTGCAAGTTCATTCGGCGGTGCTTCACCGGTAAGGCCGACCGTGCAGGTGCTTGGCCTGCGATTGTGACTCTGATCAATGCGACCACAGGATGGGACTTTGAGTACGACGATATTGACCTCATCGGTGAGCGCGCGCATACGATTAAGAAGGCGTTCAATATCCGCGAGGGATGGACTCGTGAGGACGACAGCTTGAACTACCGTTGGCACAACGAGCCGATGACCAAAGGCCCCTCTGCAGGACACGTTGTAACGAAAGAGGAACTGGAATATCTCAAGGACCTCTATTACAAGGCCAAAGGGTGGACCCCCGAAGGGCTGATCCCGAAGTCCAAGCTGGTGGAGCTCGGCATGGACGATGTGGCTGAGGAAATAGGGGTATAGGAAGGAGAAGCGCCATGGTAACCTCCACCTCGAAGTACAAGTATATCACCTGCGATCCCGAGAAGTGCATCGGTTGCCAACTGTGTGAGTATATCTGCTCTTACACGAAGACCGGTGAGTACAACTCGTACCGCAGTCGGATTCGTACAGTTCGTGTCGACGAGATACTGATCACGGCCGTGGCCTGTCGTACTTGCGAGAACGCGCCGTGTGTCACGGTGTGCACGCGTGATGCTCTGGAGCAAGATGAGGAGACAGGTATCATCAGGGTCAACTCTGATCTGTGCGACGGCTGTGCCTGGTGTATCGAGGCCTGCGATTTTGGTGCGATCTCGATTAACCCGATTACCAAACTTGCGGAGATCTGCGATCTGTGCGAGGACGAGGAGGAAGGGCCGCAGTGCGTATTGTGGTGCCCGAAGGACGCGCTTGAGTTGACGACCCCGGAACAGCGCGCCCAGCGCGCTCGGCGAAAGCTTGCCACCGAAGAAGTGTTGCGTTGAGACATAGTGTTGGACTTGGTATACACCCTTTCAAGGCCAAGGAGTAGAGTGTGGTAAATAAGGAAGGTCACGAAACTGAAGACCTTCGGATTGGCGTCTACATCTGTCACTGCGGCTCCAACATCGCCAGTGTCGTGACCCCGTCCGAGGTTGTGGAGTATGCAAAGACGCTGCCCGGTGTGGTACTGGCTAAAGACCACCGCTATATGTGTTCAGATCCGGGCCAAGCGCTGATTCGGGAGGACATCCGCGAACACAACCTGAATCACATCGTCGTCGGAGCCTGCAGCGTGGCGATGCACGAGCCGACCTTCAGATCGTGCATCGCGGATGCTGGTCTCAATCCTTTCATGTTTGAGATGGCGAACATCCGGGAGCACGACTCGTGGGTCCACTCACACGAGAAACCTGCGGCGATCGAAAAGGCCAAGGATATCGTGGCTGCGGCTGTCGCCAAGGTGAGTCACGTCAACCCGCTGCAGATGTTCAAGGTGCCCGTCACACGCCGCGCGTTGGTGATCGGTGGTGGGATCGCGGGAATCAGCGCGGCGCTGGACTTGGCCGACATGGAGGTGGAGACCTACCTCGTCGAGAGGTCGCCGACCATCGGCGGTAGGATGGCTCAGTTGGATAAGACCTTCCCCACGATGGACTGCTCGATCTGTATTGAGGCGCCCAAGATGGTCGACGTTGGGAAGAATCCCTTCATCAAGCTGTTGACCTATTCGGAAGTGAGAGAGGTTAACGGTTACATTGGCAACTTCCAGGTGAAGGTCGAGCGCAAGCCCCGGTACGTGTTGCTGGATAAATGCACCGGATGTGGGCTCTGCGAGGAGGTTTGCCCTGTCGACGTCCCCAATGAGTTTGAAGAGGGGCTGGGACCGCGCAAGGCCATCTACGTGCCGATGGCTCAGGCTGTGCCGTCGGTCTATACCATCGATCGCGATGCCTGCATCGAGTGCTACAAGTGCGTAGACGCTTGTGGTGCGTTGGAGGCGATCAACTTCGCCGAAGAGCCGGAAATGTTTGAGTTGGATATCGGCACGATTATCGTCGCTACGGGCTATGACACGTGGGATCCCACAGAGATGGAGGAGTACGGGTTCGGGGTCTACGACAACGTGACGACGATGATGGAGATTGAGCGACTTCACTGCGCTGGTGGGCCCACCGTGGGTGAGTTCGTGCGGCCCTCCGATGGCAAGACGCCGAAGAGTCTCGGTCTCATCCAGTGCGTTGGATCGCGGGACAAGCGCTACAATGAGTACTGCTCTGGCTTCTGCTGTATGTACACGATTAAGAACGCCATGCTCCTCAAGTGGCTCTACCCAGAGATCGATATCACGATTTTTCGCATTGATATTCGCACGCCGGGCAAGACGTATGAGGAGTTTTACGAGCGGGCGCGAGAGGCCGGGATCCACTTCGTCCAGGGCCGACCCTCGGAGATTCAGGAGGTTCCTGGGTCGAAGAACCTGATCGTGCGCGCCGACAACGCAAGCCTCGGACGTCCGATGGAGTATGAGTTCGAGATGGTCGGCCTTGCCACGGCGGCGATTGCCTCCGACGGTTCGGAGGAGCTGGCGCGTGTGTTGACGGTTCCTACCGATACCCACGGGTTCTTCATGGAGTCCCATCCGAAGTTGAAGCCCATCGACACACCGACGGAAGGTGTCTATCTAGCCGGCGCGGCACAGGGGCCAAAGGACATTCCGCAGTGTGTGAGCCAGGGCAGCGGCGCAGCCGGACGCGCAGCTCGCGTCCTGTCGCACGACACCTGGGAGATCGACCCCATTGTCGCCTACGTCTACCCAGACCGATGTATCAACGCTCGAGGCGGCAAGTGCGACATCTGCTACCAGGCTTGCCCCTATGGGGCGATTGACAACCGTCCGGGATCGGGGGAGCCGACGCGCATCATCCCGGCCAAGTGTCACGGATGCGGGACGTGCGTTGCTGAGTGCCCTCACAATGCTATCACGCAGCATCACTTTACCGATGGTCAGATTCTGGCCCAGATTCACGCGTTGTTGGCCGATCGCCCCGAGGAGAAGGTCCTAGCCTTCACCTGCCGATGGTGCAGCGGTATGGGAGCCGATAACGCCGGTGTTAGCCACTTCGAGTATCCTGCTAACACGCGCAATATCATGGTTATGTGCGCTGGCCGTGTCGATTGCGACTTCGTGATGGAGGCCTTCCGACTGGGCGCTGGGGCGGTGCTGGTCTCTGGATGCCACCCTCAAGACTGTCACTACATCGATGGTCGTCAGCATTCTATCGAGCGTATGGACAAGCTGACTGTGCAGCTAGAAAACCTGGGGATCACGCCTGGGCGGTTCCGTCAGGAGTCCGTCTCCGCCACAGAGGGCGCAAAGTGGGCCCGGATCATGCGAGAGATGAGCGAGCTCGTACGGGAGCTCGGTGTCGAGACGATCACGGCGGAGAACGAGGCTGCAAGGCCCAAGTTGACGCGGTTCCTGCGGCGAATGCGGGAGGTGCCGGGCGTCGAGGAGGTCCTGCAACTGAGCGAGCAGGCACGCCTCCGAGGTATTGAGACGCCGGTCGAACAGATGGCGCACGTGGCAGGAGGCGAATGATGGCAGGGGCTAACCACGGTATCATAAGCCCGTTCTTGGCAGAAGTGCTGGAGACCCGCGGAGGGAGTCTGGTGCTCCAATGCTACCAGTGTGGCACCTGCTCTGGTTCCTGCCCGGTCATCGATGAGATGACCTACGGTCCGCGTCGCATCATGTACCTGATCCAGTCCGGGGAGGAAGAGATGGTTCTCTCCAGTAAGGACATATGGCGGTGCGTGTCGTGCTATTCCTGCGCGAACCGGTGTCCCAGGGGGATCGAGATCACCGACTTGATGGCCGACCTGCGGCGTATGGCGCTGGAGAAGGGTTACGCGCATGACAAGGAGGCAGAGTTCGGGGAGTCCTTTGCACAGACAGTGCAGGCCCACGGGAGAATGTTCGAACCGGAGTTGCTCACCCGCTACTATCTTCGCGTGCTGGACGTGATCAGCCTTGTGGGTATGGTGCCCCTCGGGCTCAAGATGTTGCTCAAAGGCAAGCTCCCATTCCTGCCTGAACGCATTGAAGACCCGGGGGAGATGAGCAAGATCGAGGTGGTTGAGTCGACGAAGCCCAAGTTCGCAACAGGCGTTGCGTTCGGCAAGAACTCCCAAAGCCGCAACAGGATTGGAGGGATTCTGATGGGGATCCTGATGACCCTGATGGGTGCAGTTCTGCTCGGACTGGGAAAGGAGAGAGGCTGATGGCAGATCTGATGCGCTTTGCCTACTATCCTGGGTGCACCCTCCTTTCCAGCGCCAAGGAATACGATCAGTCTGTGAGGCTGGTCTTTGCCCACCTTGGGATCGAGTTGATCGAGCTCGAAGACTGGAGCTGCTGCGGCGCTGTACACGCCGATGTCCACAACCCTGAGGCTGCTACGCTCCTGCCGGCCCGAAATCTGGCGCTTGCAGAAGCTCAAGGGTTCGACCGCATCATTGCGCCGTGCAGCGGGTGCTATAAGAACCTGCGGCAGGCCAGCAAGCGCGTTTCGGGGGACAAAGCTGTTCGGCGCCGGGTCAATGAAGGCCTGCGCGATGGGCTGGAGCTTACGGGGGACGTCGAGGTTCTACACCCGCTCTATGTCCTGATCCACGAGTATGGCTTGAGCCGCCTGAAGCCTTTCGTCGCCAATCCCTTGAAGGGCTGGCGCGTGGCCAGCTACTATGGGTGCATGCTGACGCGTCCCAAGGACGAGTTTGATAGTCCTGAACGGCCCCGGGGGCTGGACGATCTGGTCAAGATCCTGGGTGCTGAGACTGTGGCGTATCCGATGAAGGCCAAATGCTGTGGGGGAGCGATGGCTATTTCGCATAGTGAGGTGACAGCACGCCTAACGGGGAAGATTCTCGTCTCCGCAAAGGAGGCAGAAGCCGACGTTGTCACGTTGGCGTGCCCCATGTGTCACACTGCCCTCGATGCCTATCAAACCAAGGCGGCGCGAGCTATGCACGAATCGCTCGATCTGCCAATTCTCTATTTCACGCAGCTGATGGGCTTGGCTTTCGGCCTCGATCCATCCAAGCTGGGTTTTGAGCGCCATATGGTCTCGCCGCGGTTGCAGTTGACTCGGCTGGGATTCTGAGGAGTAGATATGAGACGCGGAACTACGTTGAAGCATCGCACGGGCGATGAGCTCATACTCGAACGGAAGATGGTGACCCATCATGACGTGCTTACCTGGGACCTTGACCGCTGTGTCGGATGTCAGTTGGGACCGGTGGTCTGTCCCAAGGATGCCATCGAGCATACAGGTGGAGAGGTCGTGGATGGTCGCCTTGCATCGAAGTTGGTTGTGGACGTGGATACGGAGAAGTGCGTCTTCTGTGGCATGTGCGTCGTGATGTGTCCGGTAAACGCCATCTCAATGACCCTCAACGGTGAGTCCTACATTCCCGTGCATGCGTTTGAGGCCTTTCCGATCCTCGTGGAGTCCACTGAGTTCGATCCAGAGGCCTTCGACTGGGATCTCAAGGATTTCGTGCTGGATAACTGCCCTACGGACGTCATCAGCTATGACGAGGTGGCGCACACGTTGGTTGTGGACGACGAACATTGCATCCGGTGTCGCCAGTGTGAGGTCGCCAGCGATGGCGCCTTCTCGGTCGTGCAGCCTTGGGAGGGTACGGTGACGCTCAGGCGCGAGAAGTGCGTGGAGGGCTGCTATGCTTGCGCCGACATCTGCCCGACGCGTGCGCTCCACATCGATGACGAGGGTGAGCTGAAGTTGGCTGATTATTACTGCATCAAGTGCGGTGCCTGTGTCCAGGTCTGCCCCGTGGAGCCTGTCATAGAGGAGGTGCCCGTGACCCTGCAGTCCCAGGGCGTCACCGTTACCAAGACCCTTGAGCGGGTTGCGAATGCGGAGGAGCTGCCGATCTGGGTGGAACGCTGGCGTGTGAAGCACACGCCGGTGCAGAGCGGGGCGTGGGTTGAGGCGCTGGCGAAACTCGCCGACGAGAAGGCGAGTATGCTCGAGATCGAGCGGAAGCGCGCGATCAGACGCCGGGATCTCATTGTGGCACTCGAAGGTGGACGGGAGCTCCGCGAGCGAGAGGCCGAGCGACGTGCGGAGCTGCTAGAAGCTCTCAAGGCCGGCAAGCCTGTGCAGGGCGTCTAGCCTAGCTCCCAACAGAAGTTGTAGCTCACCGGGGCGGACCTTGTCCGCCCCGTTTTGCGTCAATGGGGCTGCGCGGCTGTTTGTTGGCGCACAAGAGCGTGCTATAATGGCTCCTTGATGTAGTAAGGAGATATAAGGTGATCCATCCGTATGCGCTGGTTGGTTTGTT
>JBNGDL010000066.1:0-14036 GCA_049975205.1 Anaerolineae bacterium
CTGGCCCGGGACGCATCCCGGGCCAGGCCGTTTGCAGACGAGACCGACCTCTTCACGAGGGCTCAAACCAATTCACAACCCTTCGCGGGCTGAAGTTGGTCTTTTCTGAGTTTCTGACTATACTAATAGTATACAGCGGAGCCAGCCCGGACGTGCACCCCAGCGAGGAGAGAACAATGACCGCAATCAAGGATATGGTTGAGTACATCGCCAAGAGCCTGGCCGACAAACCTGAAGCCGTTGAGGTCTCCGAGTCCGTCGGGGAAGCTGTGATCATGATCGAGATGAACGTCGCGTCCGAGGACATGGGAAGACTGATCGGCAGAAAGGGTCGGACCATCAACGCCATTCGTTCGCTCGCGCGGATCCTGGGCGCCAAGCGGGAGAAGAAGGTCAACGTCGAGATCATCTAGCTTGCCTTCGCGCTCGCCTCACAGCACAACCTTGGGCTGATACTCCCCCCACACCCGGCGGAGCACCCCACAGATCTCACCGAGGGTGCAGTCTGCCTCCACAGCCTCAATGAACAGAGGCATAAGGGACGCGCCAGGCTCCTGAGCCGCGTTCCGCACGCGATCCAGCATCGCCGAGACTTGGGCGCCATCGCGTCGTTCTCTTAGCTCCGCGAGTCGCTCTCGCTGACGCTGCTCAACAGCAGGATCCAACTTGAGCTGTTCGATCTCCAGATCCTTTTCTTCCTCCTGGAACTCGTTGACACCGACGATAACACGCTCTCCCTGTTCGATCGCCACCTGAGCTTGGTAGGCCGCATCGGCGATCTCGGCCTGCATATAGCCCCGCTCCACGGCAACCGGGGCGCCGCCCAGTTCGTCGATAGTATCGATGTACTCCTGAGCTCGACGCTCAACCTCGTTGGTCAGGTACTCCACGTGGTAGGCGCCAGCCAAGGGGTCCACGACGTCAGCTATGCCCGATTCATAGGCGATGATCTGCTGAGTCCTTAGAGCTAAGCGGACGCTCTCCTCTGTCGGTAGCCAGAGAGCCTCATCCATCGAGTTTGTGTGGAGCGACTGCGTCCCACCAAGGACGGCAGCGAGCGCCTGAAGGGTGACGCGGACGATGTTGTTCATAGGCTGCTGCGCCGTCAGCGTCGATCCTGCGGTCTGTGTGTGGAACCGAAGCCGCCAGGAGCGATAATCCTTAGCACCAAACCGCTCACGCATAATCCGCGCCCACATCCGCCGAGCGGCTCGGAACTTGGCCACTTCCTCAAGGAAGTCGTTGTGACAGGCGAAGAAGAAGGAAAGCCTCGGAGCAAAATCGTCGACATCCAGTCCCGCCTCCTGCGCCGCCTCCACGTAGGCAATGCCGTTAGCCAACGTAAATGCTATCTCCTGGACGGCTGTGCTCCCCGCCTCGCGGATATGGTAGCCGCTGATACTGATGGGATTCCACCTGGGCACCTCATCCGCCCCATACCGGAACGTGTCCGTGATCAGCCGCATCGAAGGGGTGGGCGGAAAGATGTAGGTCCCGCGGGCAACGTATTCCTTCAGGATATCGTTTTGGATGGTGCCCCGAAGTTGCTTGGGCGCCACCCCTTGGTCCTTGGCGACCGCGATATACATCGCCCAGAGAACGGCAGCCGGCGAGTTGATGGTCATCGACGTGCTGACCTTATCCAGAGGTATGCCCTCAAAGAGCAGGCGCATATCGTCCAGACTGCTGATCGAGACACCAACGCGCCCCACCTCACCGACCGAGAGCTCATCATCGGCATCATAGCCGAGCTGGGTGGGCAGGTCGAAGGCAACCGACAAGCCGGTCTGTCCCTGCTCGAGCAGGTAGCGGTAGCGCTCGTTGGACTCCTCAGCGGATGCATAACCGGCATACTGGCGCATCGTCCAGAAGCGTCCCCGGTACATCGTCGGCTGCACACCGCGGGTAAAGGGATACTCACCCGGGAAGCCTAGATCCGTCTGGTAGTCGATATCAACCGTGACCGGTGTCTTGATCGCGGGAACCGGAATGCCGGAGATCGTCTCGAACTGCTCTTTGCGCTCGGGAAAGCGACTGGTCGCCTTCTCGTACGTCGTCTCTTGCCATCGTTCCTTCTCCTGCTGGAGTTTCTCAGGATCCTGCGTCATACGTCACCTCCTCTAGTCAAGATGATGGAACGGAACCATCACATTCATCCAGAAGTTCTAAACAAGCTTCTCGAGCTCAGCCAGCATCTCTGCTAAGAGGTCAAAGCCGCTCTGCCAGAAATCGGGCGATGCCATGTCAAAGCCGGCCTCACTGACAATGTGCTCTGGGCTGCGCGACCCACCATAGGACAAGATGCGGCGGTAATCCGGCTCAAAGGCTTTGCCAATCTCCTTATACTTTCGGTACAGGGCCAGGACCAATAGATTACCAAAGGCATACGCGTAGCAGTAGAACGGTGTTTGGTAGATGTGGGGAATTGCCGTCCACTCAATGTCAAAATCCTCACTCAGATCTATCGCGTCGCCGAACTGCTCCCGGAGATTGTCGAGATAGGCACCCTTCAGTTGATCGGGTGTCGCATTGCCGAGGATCAGACGGTGGGCCGTCTTCTCAAAGAGAACGAAATAGCCCTGGCGCACGATCGTGGCATAGGCATCATCGAGAACCGTCGCCAGGAGCGAGCGCCGAACGGCAGGGTCGACCTCCTCCGCTAGGAGTTTATCTGTCAACAGCATCTCGCCGAAGACCGAGGCTGTCTCGGCCATGGGTAGCGTGGAGTGAAAGGTCAAGACAGAATGATCCGCTGCTGCCATCGCATGGATCGCGTGCCCCAGCTCGTGAGCCAGCGTGGAGACATCCCGAACCTTACCCGCGTAGTTGGTCAACACCCATGGCGTCAGATCCGGCAAGACGCCATAGCAATAAGCGCCCCCCATCTTTCTCGGCCTGATCTCCGCATCCAGGTGGTTTTCCGCGAGCACACGCATCGCCATATCTGCCAAGGGCGGCGAGAAGGCACGATAGGCTTCATCCACAAGCTGGATAGCCTCGCCGAACTCGTACCGTCTTTCCGCCTCTGAGAGCGGCGCGTAGAGATCATAGCGTCTCAGTCTGTCCAGACCCAACGCCCGCGCCTTCAGGTGAAAGAAGCGTTGAAAGAGAGGGGTGTTGTGACGGATGACCTCAAGCAGCGTCTCCACGACCTCATCGGGCACGTCATTCGAGAGATTTCGGACGCTGATCGGGGACTCAAAGCCCCGGATCTTGACCTGCTCCTCGGTCCAGTCACGGACGCGAGCGGCGTAGATCTCAGAGAGCACGTCCGTCTCACCGCGGTAGACGCGAAAAAGCTCCTGATAGGCCGCCGTGCGCAGGTCCGGCGAGGGATCCGAGGCGTAGGACATCAGCTCACCGCGGGTCAAGATCTGCTCCTCGCCATCCACGACAAAGCGGAACTCGAAGCCATTGGTGATCATATCGTAAATCGTTAGAACGCTCTGGATGCCATTGACGTCCTTGACGTTGATCAGTCGCTCCTCAGGCTCCGACAACGTGTAAGGCTTGAAGCGACGGAGGCTCTCGAGATAATAGCGCGTATCCCCTGCTGCTTCCAGCAAGCGGGCGGCTGGTTCGTCAGCTAACTCCCGCCACCAGAGCGTGAAGAAAAGCGTCCGATTCTCGATATCGGCTGCCAGTTGGTTCACCCGTGCGCGAAAAGCTCGCGCCTGCTGATTTGCGGTGTCCTCGGAGAACCAAAGGTAACTGTACGCCGTCAACGTCGTCGCGTCCGCGTAGAGCTGTTCGTAAGCCCCGAGAATCCCCTGGAACGTCGCGACCGCGATCTCCGAGACCAGATCCGTCCGTCGCTGCTCGAACCTTTCGAGGCGCTCCTTGAGCTCCTCAATATTCGCCTCCATTTCAGCCGTCCCCGGACGGGGCAGGAGGTCTTCCAGTTCCCATGGTTGGGGTTCATACTGCATCATACAGATTGCTCCTTATGCTCAGTTATTCATGATGTCTCGAGCGCGTTCTAGCGGTCGCTGTAACCGTCAGGGCAAACACCACAAGCAGGAAAGCGATGGTTAAGAACAGATCCCGGGGCCATAGACTTCGAGCAGTCGCAGACCTAACCCCGAGAAGACGGATGAGCCAAAACGTAAGCTGATATGCCAGAGCAACTCCTTGGACGAGACGACGTGCAAAGGGTCCCGTCCTCATGAGGAAGATCAAGCCGGCGGACACGAACCCCACGCCGTAGAGCAGATAGACCACGCCCAACACGGGAAGCGGCAACGACAGATCCGTCAAAATGGGGGCCACCACAAACGCCATCACGCCGCGGACCACGTTGGCAAGACCTATGGCAACGTACAGAATCAAAAGAAGCCACTGCTCGATCACGTGTAATTCTACCTTAGGACATCCAGAACGCGAAGCTAGCCCCGACCCTCACTGGAGCTTCTGAACAGAGAAAAAGAGGTATGCCCCCGACACGGCTGACGGCTCACCCGCGGTTTCTGGATCCTCTGCGATCAGCGGCTCCTCATAAAATCGACGTAGAAGCCTTTCGGTAAGCCAGAGGTTCCATCTCGTCGGCACGAGCACCCATCGTCCAGCGATGCGCTTGGCCAAGACGCTTGGAAGTCCCAAGGGATGACCCCACTCCAGCGCGGCCAGCGCACCGGGTGAGAAGTAGGACCACCAGCGATCTACCTGAAGTCCAACCTGCGCCAATTTACGCGTCCACGCCTCAGGCCCAAGATAGTAATGATGTCGCGAGATCCGGTCAAATAGCCGGCGATACCTTTCGGCCAGAGCCTGCAGCCCAGCTGCATCCAACCCACGTGCTACAGAGAGAAAGCGTCGGAAATTGGGGCCGGGAACTGAGAAGTGGAAATACCCACCCGGCGCAAGGACACGGGAGACCTCAGCGAGCACCGGATCAACGTCAGGGATGTGTTCCAACACGGAGTTGCTGATCACCGTCCCGAAGCTTCCTGACGCACAGGGGATCTGAGCCCCCTCCGCGTGAACCAACCAACGGTGTGCCTCGCGAGGCCGCGCTTCTCTCAAACAATGAGGCCACGGGTCAAGCCCGAAATCAAGCGCTGAGCGGAACGTCGCCTGAGCGAAATGCCCATCCCCGCACCCCAGGTCAAGAATCGGCCTGGATATAGGCAGCTCCTGGTAGAAGTCCGCCTCTACCGCGCGTAGCAGAGCACGAAACGCCGGCAGCTCCGTCAGCTGCCGGTGGAAAGTCTCGCGGCGCTTCTTGATATACGGTGGTTGTGATTTCATAGCATCACTGGTAAGATCAGCCACCTAGTATAGCCTGACCCCACCGGACGGCAACCGCGCCGACGAAGGCGCGGCGACAGGTCGTGTTGCTCGTCTAGGAAAGAGGTCTATAATAGGGATAGAAGATCACATCCAGGAGAATCAAGCGAATGGAAAGTCCCACACCCGTTGTCGGTTCCGAGTCTAATCCCATGGGTACGCTCCTAGAGGAGTATGTAGATACCCATCGTTGCCATCGCGGCGACATCATTGAAGGCGTTATCGCCTCTGTTAATCCGAGATCCATCCTGATCGATGTGGGTGGCAAAGCGGATGCCGTGGTTCACGCGCGCGAAGTAGAGCGCATGTCCGACGAGGATCTGGACGCCCTCCAACCAGGTCAGAATGTAAGTGTCTACGTCATAGATGGTGATGATGAAGGCACGATGATCGTGTCCCTCTCCCGAGCAGCCCAGCAGAGCGATTGGGATGATGCGCGCAAGCTCATGGAGGAAGATGAAACCGTGGAGCTGACCGTCGTGGACACGAACAAGGGCGGTGTTATCGTGCGCCTAGGAGAGCTCCGTGGATTCGTCCCTGGCTCTCAGCTGATGCCGAACTGGCGACGCTACCAGGACTCTGGAAATCCAGAGCGACGCTGGCGGGCACTGATGGGTAAGTCCCTGAAACTGAACGTCATCGAGGTGACGCCCGAGCGAAATCGGCTGATCTTCTCTGAGCGAAGCGCCTATCAACGTCGTGCCACCAAGCGCAAGATCCTAGAGAGCCTCAGACCGGGTACCGTCGAGAAGGGTATCGTGAGCAATATCGTGCCCTTCGGCGCCTTTGTGAACGTGAAGGGTGTAGATGGCCTTCTCCATGTGTCAGAGCTCTCGTGGAAGCGAGTGAATGATCCCCACGAGGTCGTGCAGGTCGGACAGACGATCGAGGTCTATATCCTCGATATCGACCTCGACAAGGAGCGACTCGGCCTAAGCCTCAAGCGGCTCGCTGATGATCCCTGGGAGACCGTCGAGGATATCTGCAGCGTAGGGGATATCGTAGATGTCACCGTGGTCAACCTGACGACATTCGGTGCCTTTGCCGCCCTCGAGGATCGCCCAGAGATCGAAGGGCTGATCCATATCTCTGAGCTTGCCGATGAGAACGTCGCGCATCCCGAGGAGATCGTCACTGTAGGCACACGCTACAAGGTAAAGGTGATCTCCATCAAGCCGGAGCAACGACGCATCGCATTCAGCATCAAGGCCATAGACGAGGACGCTTCCGAACCCATTGAAGCCAGTTGACGACCATTGAATGTGCGTAGCAGCCCGACACTCAGGCTCTCCTGAATCAGGCAACCCTGGATCAGGCGGCCTCTGGGCTGAGAGTTAGAACAACGGCCCCGGTCTGCTTTTCCGGGGCCTTGCTATCTCAGAAGGGAGGTCACTGTGGCGGACATACGACCGCCGGCTGTCGCCGGGATGTTCTACCCGGCGAAAGCCGAGACACTGCGTAGGGACATCCAGCGCTATATGGAGGATGCCGACCCACCTACCCTCTCACCAGTTCGGGCGGTGATTGCGCCTCATGCTGGTTACACGTACTCTGGACCGGTCGCGGCCTATGCTTATAAGGTGCTGGAGGCAGCATCTACGCAGCCCGATCGGATCCTGATCATGGGGCCGTCGCACCGCTCCTGGTTTCCGGGCGTCGCGATCGCCGATGTCGACGGGTTTGAGACGCCACTGGGCGTCCAGCCTGTTGACCGCGCGTATGCCCGTGAGATGGCGGAGAAATGGCGGATCTTTAGCGCAATCACGTCGCCTCACACACCGGAACATTGTCTGGAAGTACAGATGCCCTTCATCCAGACCGTCCTCCCCGATATCCCCACAGCTCCTATGCTCTTTGGCGAAGTAGATCCGGTGGAGGTCGCTGAAGCGCTGGACCAAGAGATCGACGCGAATACGCTTATTATCGTGAGCTCAGATCTGAGCCACTACCACGACAATCGGACCGCCCACGCCGTCGATCGCCAGTTGCTGAATGCGGTACTGAACCAGGACAAGAAAGGCGTCATCGCAGGTGAGGCCTGCGGACAGGCACCAATCCTGACGTTGATGACGCTCGCTCAGAGACACAACTGGCAGCCCCATCTCCTGGACTACCGGACGTCTGGAGATATCACCGGCAACAGAAATCAGGTGGTGGGCTATGCAGCGATCGCGTATACTGAGCAGAGCTAGAAGGGAACCGGGCATTTATGACGGAGACCTATCTCACGGATGAAGAAGGGACCTTTCTCCTTCGCCTTGCACGCCGCACGATCGAGGAAGCCCTGGCTGAGGAGTCTACGGAGACCCTACCATCGTCACCCACGCAACGACTAGAGGAGCCTGGAGCAACCTTTGTAACGCTCCACACTCGCAGCGGTGCCTTGCGCGGCTGTATCGGTTCGCTGGCAGCACGACGCCCGCTTGTGGAGGACGTTCGCAGCAACGCGTTAGCGGCTGCATTTGAAGACCCTCGCTTCCCGCCACTGAAGCGATCCGAGTTGTCGGACGTCGTGGTGGAGATCTCGGTTCTCACCCCTGCGAAACCGCTCGAATACCAAGACCCGCAAGAGCTCCTTGAAAAGCTTCGACCCGGTGTGGACGGCGTCGTGATCGAGCGCGGATGGCACAGAGCGACGTTCCTTCCCCAAGTTTGGGAGCAACTCCCGAGGCCGGAGAAGTTCTTGGCACACCTCTGCTATAAGGCCGGGCTGTCGGCGAGAGCGTGGCAGGAGGGAGACCTTTCCGTCTCCATCTACGAGGTCCAGAAGTTCGAAGAGGACGTCTAGAGAGCGACGGCAGCCACGGGATGGAAGATCCATACCACCCAGTGGGAGGATTCTCTTGAGCCAGCACCTGGGCTGGTGCAACTTACCCCGTCCATTCCCGTAACTATGGGTAGGCAACACGCTTATGTGTTGATCACGCCGCGGTCCTTCGGTGTCTTCCGCGCGCTGATCAAGCACCTATCAACCTAGGAGGAACAATGAACGAAGAAAGCGAGATCCAGCCCGGACCACCGGAATCGCCGAGCCCCACACCGCATCCAACGGCGCAGGCAGGCGAAGCCAACCAACTGCCGCCCCGAACGCCGCCTCAGCCACTGTCACCCAGCGACGAGCGTACCTGGGCTATGTTGGCGCACCTGAGCGTCCTATTGAACCTTGTTACGGGTTTTCTGGGCGTCGCAGCTGCTCTGGTGATCTACCTTGTCTATAAGGACCGCTCACGGTATGTCGCGTATCAGTCAATGCAGGCGTTTCTCTTCCAGCTCATCTTCTGGGCTGGCGGGGGATTGCTGATCGGCATCATGTGGGCCGTCGTCGGGGCATTGAGCGCCATCCTGATCGGCATTCTGTTGATCCCCTTCGCCGTTGTTTTGACGTTGGTCTTCCTGCTGCTGCCCTTGATCGCGCTGGTCTACGGCATCATCGGGGCAGTGCAGTGCTCGAACGGCGAGGATTTTCGGTACTGGCTGGTGGGCGACTGGGCACTGGACCTTCTGTAAAGGCACCACCAGTCGGCAGTCGTCGGAGCCAGAGACCGTCTGATGATCTAGAACCCGCCTGGTCTGTCTCTGCCAGGCGGGTTGCTTCTATATGTCGCAGACCCCAGATAGGATGAAAGAACCTCACGTTGGCCTTACCCTGATGGGGGTACCCATCCACAACGTTACCATGGACGAGACCGTGGCGTGGATCGACCGCTGGATCGCGACAGGCGGCCCGCATCAGATAGCCACGGTGAACCCAGAGTTTCTGATGAAGGCACGGGAGAACGCTGAGTTCCGGGGCGTTCTCCAGCGGATCGCCCTCTGCATCCCGGATGGGATTGGCATCCTCTGGGCCGCCTGGCACCGCGGAAAGCGCCTCCGCGAGCGCGTCGCCGGCTCCGACTTGGTGCCACGCCTGGCAGCGGAGGCCGCTGTTCGAGGATGGCGCCTCTTCTTACTGGGCGCAGCTCCCGGCGTCGCAGAGAGGACGGCCAAGATACTGACCCAGCGTCACGAAGGGCTCACTATCGCGGGATGTCACGCAGGAACCCCGGCGCCTGAGGAAGAGGATGCCATCGCAGAGCGCATCCGCGCGACGAACCCCGATATTGTCTTCGTGGCTTACGGCGCGCCTAAGCAGGACCTCTGGTTGAACCGCAACCTCGAGAAGACAGGTGCCGCTGTCGGCGTAGGAGTGGGCGGATCCTTTGACTTCATCGCTGGCGTCTCGCAGCGAGCTCCACGTTGGATCCAGCACCTCGGCCTCGAGTGGCTCTACAGGCTGATCCGGGAGCCATGGCGGTGGCGCCGACAGCTGGCACTGCCGAAATTCGTCTTCCTGGTTCTTTTTGGCCGAGAGTGAATTCCCGTTATAAAGGACTTAGGCGCCAGCGACAGTAACTGTGGTAGACTAGGTACCAAGCCTAAGCGGCCTCGATGACTGGGGGCTACAGGTGCGTCACCGTATCAGCACCTCGAGTAAGCGCATAGAGAAGCATTCAAGGAGTCACACCATGGAAACAGGATCGCAAATGAACGAGAGCCTGCTTACGGCAGCGGAGCCCCTCATTCGGCTCGCCATAGAAGAGGATATCGGACCCGGTGACGCGACCAGCCTATCGACCCTCCCGGCGAACAGCCGGCTTCAGGGACAGATTGTGGCCAAGGAAGCTGGGGTGATCGCCGGCCTGCCCATTGCAGAAGCTGTCTTCTGCCATCTCGATCCCGACGTCACATTCACGGCCCACGTGCACGATGGGGACCTCGTCGTGCAGGGAGAGCTCGTCGCCGAGGTTGAGGGGTCGGGGCGAACTCTACTGGCTGCCGAACGCACCGCCCTCAATTTCCTACAGCGTCTCTCGGGCATCGCCACACAGACTCAGAAGATGGTCGATGCTGTGAGTACCACCAACGCCGTCATCTTGGACACGCGGAAGACGCTGCCGGGGTATCGCCTACTGGACAAGTACGCCGTCCGCATGGGCGGGGGCACAAATCATCGGATGTCGCTCTACGACATGATCCTCATCAAGGACAACCACATCGACGGCGCAGGAGGTATCGTGCCTGCAGTACGCCGCGCGCGCGAGCAATATCCTCAACTCCCTATTGAGGTTGAGGTACGGAATCTAGAGGAGCTGAACGAGGCGCTGACGGTCGAGCCACCCCTTGACCGAATACTCCTGGACAACATGAACCTCGACCAGATGCGGGGAGCCGTGGACCTTGCGAGAGATCGGGTGCCCCTGGAGGCCTCAGGCAATGTCACACTGGACCGCGTCACGGAGATCGCGACCACCGGCGTGGACTATATCTCGGTCGGCAGCCTGACCCACTCCGTGCAGGCTCTGGACCTCAGCATGAAAGTGAGTCCCGAGGCGACACCGGATACAGCTCAGCAGAGAATGCATATCCAGGAGATCAAAGCGGAACTCGGCGATCGATTGGTGATCCTAGGCCACCACTACCAGCGGGACGAGGTGATCAAGCTATCAGATTACCAGGGCGACTCCCTGCAACTCTCCCGACAAGCAGCGGAGACCGACGCGGAGTATATCGTCTTCTGTGGAGTACACTTCATGGCTGAGGTCGCCGCGATATTGGCGAAGTCGGGTCAGCATGTCTTGATCCCCGATATCACCGCAGGATGTTACTTAGCAGACACGGCAACGCCAGCGGGGGTCATTGCAGCGTGGAAAGCACTGGACGCAGCCCTCGGGGACGCCGATCAGGAGGTCACACCGATCACCTATGTCAACTCGTCAGCGTCATTGAAGGCCTTCTGCGGTCGTCATGGCGGCGTGGTCTGCACCTCCGGCAACGCAGAGCGTGTGATTCGCTGGGCCCTCGATCAGCGACCGCGCGTCTTCTTCTTCCCTGATCAGCATCTCGGCCGAAATACGGCTTATGGCATGGGGTTTGAGCCATCAGAGATACTACTCTGGAGCCTCCGCAATCCGCCGAGCGCGGACGTGATTGCCTCCAAGAAGATTGTCCTGTGGCCTGGCGCCTGCAACGTTCATCAGCGCTTCCGACCAGAGCACGTGCGAACTGTCCGCCGGCGCTTTCCGGGCATTCGGATCATCGTGCATCCAGAGTGCACAGCCGAGGTGGTGGCTTTGGCAGACGAAAGCGGCTCGACGGCCCAGATCATCCGAGCGATTGAAGCGGCAGCTCCCGGCACCGCATGGGCAGTGGGAACCGAGCACCGTCTCGTGGCACGCCTCCAGCGTGAGCATCCAGATCAACACATCACCTCCCTGGCAGAGGTGCCTCCTATGTGCGCAACGATGAGTCAGATCACGGTCAGCAACCTTGCCGAGACACTCAAGTCCTTGAGCGAGGGCAAGCTCCAGAACGAGGTCACCGTGGAAGCGGAGACTGCTCACTGGGCGCGGGTTGCGCTCGAACGCATGCTAGCTCTTGGATAGTGACAGAACACAATCGTGAAGGATGGCGATAGCGATGGCGATTGAGACAGACGTCTTGGTCATTGGCTGCGGGATCGCGGGTGCCACGACGGCGTTGCGCCTGGCTCAGGACAAGCAGCGGCAGGTGATGATCATCACCCGCACCTACGATCCTGAAGAATCGAACACCCGCTACGCGCAGGGTGGGATCGTAGCTAGCGGGGAAGCGGACTCCCCAGACATCCTGACGGAGGATATCCTTCGTGCCGGGGCGGGGTTGAGCCTGCCCGCTGCTGCGCAGTTATTGGCTCAGGAGGGCCCCATCCTCGTGCAGCGTCTGCTGGTGGATCGCCTCCAAGTCCCCTTCGATCGGCAGGAGGATGGTAGCCTGGCCTATACACGCGAGGGGGGACATACGCTATCGCGCATCCTCCACGTCGGAGACGCGACGGGACACGCCATCGAGAAACACCTGATCGAGTACCTGTCTGGACTGCCCAACGTGACGGTGCGAGCCGGACTCACAGCCGTGGACCTGATCACCTCGTCTCACCACAGCAATGACCCACTGGCGATCTACGATCCCATCACCTGTCATGGCGCCTACGTCCTTGACCGGGCAGCCAACAAGGTTACGAGAGTGCTCGCAAGTGCAACGGTGCTCGCCACCGGGGGCGTGGGCAGAATCTACCGTCACACGACCAATCCGCCCGGCGCCCGAGGCGACGGGCTGGCCATGGCCTATCGCGCGGGTGCGCGGGTCATCAATGCCGAGTACATTCAGTTCCATCCCACGACTCTGGCAGTGCCCGGGATGGACAACTTCCTAATATCGGAGGCAGTCCGGGGTGAAGGTGCTCGGCTCTACACGCCGGATGGTCGTCACTTCATGGATGAGGTCGCGCCTCGATGGGGTGACCTCGCGCCGCGGGATGTCGTCGCCCGAGCGATTCATCGCGAGATGGTGGAGCATGGGTATCCACACGTGCTGCTGGATCTTGCCGGAGCAATGGAGAAGACGCGCGTTCAGGAGCGGTTCCCAACTATCTATGAGACCTGCCTGCAGGCCGGGATCGACATCACGACTGAGCCGATTCCTGTCGTGCCAGCCGCGCACTATTTCTGTGGCGGCGTTCACGTCAATGACCGAGGGCAAAGCTCGATAGACGGTCTCTACGCCGTCGGCGAGGTGAGCTGCACAGGGGTCCACGGGGCCAATCGTCTGGCCAGCACCTCGCTGCTCGAGGGGCTTGTCTGGGGCTATCGCGCCGGCGCGGATATCGCCACCCGGCCCGACCTGCGTGCTGTCCCCTCTGACGACATCCCGCCGTGGCGCGACGTCAGTGAGGGAGACGGCGCGGACCCGGTGCTCGCCTATCGCGACTCGCGGACGATACAGAACATCATGTGGCTCTATGTAGGCCTCGCTCGCAACACCCGTCGTCTGTCCCGAGCGCTGAAGGATCTCAACCACCAGTGGGAGGTGATCGACGACTTCTACCGCACCACACGGCTGAACGATCAACTCATCGGATTACGCAACATGGCACAGGCAGCGTGGATCGTGACCCGAGCGGCGTGGCACAACCGGCAATCACGCGGCGCACACTATCGGGAGGATGCGGAGAGCGTCCACGTCGTCAGCCGCCACGACGCCGACAGCCCTTTTCCCGGCGGCGTCTCGGAAGTCTAGGATACGGGCCAGTTCCGCTCACACAACCGCCCGCTCATGGCAGGCGCAGCTCCACAGGGTGGAGACCAGCGCCGTTCTGACTGCTCGCAACGGGATCACGGCGCTGAAGGCGCCTACAACAAACAAGCTTGCCGAGTCTCAGGTTTCCGCGTCAGATGCGTAAAGTCTGTGACGCTCGAGGTACTGCGCCACCGCCGTCGGTAGCAGGCCCTGATGCCAGAGGGCGAGGGGGGAGACCCCATCTCTTAACCACCGTCTGAGCTCCGTAGACGCCACATGTGGTGTCTCAACGGCATGCAAGACAACGACACCTCTACCTACACGCGCCAGAGCCCTCACAAAACGGGCGTTCAACGGATACCCAGGTCGCGGACAGATCGCCAGATGCGCCAGCTCGAGGATGCGATCGGGGCGGTACCAGCGACCGAACTCAGGGTCCGGACCAGAGACCAACTCGCTGCTGATCAAGAAAATCAGTCCTGATCGGGGTGAGGAACGAAGCCTCAGAAGCGCCAGTGTCTCCGCCGTATAGTTAGGCCTGTCGCGATCGTGCGCTAGCTCCGCCTCGACATCGCTCACGCACACGAAGTCTGACGGCTTGCCAAGGCGTGTAGCGATCTCGCGCCCCGCCAAGGCGCACATCTTCCGCCGCTGAG
>JBNGDL010000066.1:14136-18363 GCA_049975205.1 Anaerolineae bacterium
GGTGCGCAAGACCTCACGGGCCATCCTCCTGGCCCGCACCGGGGCATCTCCGACATGGTCCCCAACCTCAAAGTGGTGCTCGATCTCAGCCGCTGACAGATGCGCCAACAGCCGCGAATCTTGGCTCAAGAGGCGTGAAAGGGGATTCTCCGTCGCCCCGCTCTGCACAGCCTGCCATGCCGTCATCGCGTGCTCGCGGATGACCTCATGCATAGCCTGACGGTCTGCACCGGCGGTCACGAGCGCCATCAACAGCGGCTCGGTCGCTGCAAACTCCCCATACCTCGCCAGGTTTCGCTCGATCGCGGTCGTATAGAAGCGCAGATCCTCGATGATGTGCTGCGCCGTACCCAAAGCCTCATCCACGGCCAGGAATGCTGAGGGGAAGATCTCCCGGCGGTTTCCTGAGTCATCTAGGGTGCGCTCCAGCAGGGAATGGGCGGCGTTATCCCAGGCCACGCGGGGCAACGCGGCGACATATCGAGCCAAGGAATCGATATTCTCGGACCGGATTGGATTGCGCTTGAACGGCATAGCGGAGGAGCCGACCTGTCGCTTGCCGAAGGGCTCGCTCCACTCGCCAAAGGGGGGCGACTGAAGCACCCTTAGATCGAAGGCGAACTTATAGAGCGACCCGGCGACCCCTGCCAGCGCGTTCAGAACGAGCCAGTCCTGCTTACGGGGATAGACCTGGGTGGTCACAGGGAAGGAAGCGAGATCTAGACGCTCCATGACCAGAGCCTCCATGTCGGCGGGTGTCATATCCGTCCCCTCTAGGAGGACCGCATAGGAAGCCGACGTGCCGACGGCCCCTTTGATGCCCTTTCCCTTTAGGCGGTGGCGCACACCGTGCAGTTCGGCGTAGTCGATCAACAGGTCCTGGGCGTACTGAGCTAAGCGATAGCCCACCGTCGTGGGTTCAGCCGGCTGGAGATGGGTAAAGGCCATGCAGACCTGATCCGCGTGTACCTCAACTGCCCGAGACAACACCAGTAGGAGCTCGCGCATCGACGCTAGCACCAGATCCAAGGACTCACGGATACGAAGGACCTCGACGTTATCGGAGATGTCCATACTGGTCGCGCCAAGATGAAGCACGCCGCCACCCACTGAACATTGTTCTGCGAAGGTCTTCAACTCCGCCATCAGGTCGTGATGGATCTCCGCCTCGATCTCGGTTGCCCTCGCGATATCGACATCGTCCTGATGGGCTCTGATATCCGCGAGCTCCGCGTCCGTCACCAAGCCTGCCTGATGCTGAGCGGCTGCTAACGCAACCCAGACGCGGCGAAGCAGACGCCGCTTATGGACCTCCGACCAGATCTCGCGCATGGCCTCAGAGCCATATCGCCAGGTGAAAGGTGAGAGATACGTCTCATGCGTAAAGGAGAGACGGGACATCCAGGACCTCCCTCCGCTACATAACGATGATCTGATCGCGTTCGGGACCGACGGAGATGAAACGAACCGGCGCGCCGGCAAGCTCCTCAATGCGTCTCACATATAACTGAGCCTGCTCCGGGAGATCCTCCCAGGCGCGAACATGCGTGGTATCCGAGAGCCATCCCTGCCACGTTTCGTAGATCGGCTCCACTTCCTCTTGCAGCGCCGTATCCGGCACGTGGTCGAGTATCTGATCTTCAAGGCGGTACCCTACACAGATCTTGAGAGTCTCGAAATGGTCGAGGATGTCCAACTTGGTTACGGCAATACCGGTGAAACCGTTGAGCCAGCTAGCATAACCGATAGCCACCCCGTCGAACCAGCCGCAGCGCCGAGGACGCCCTGTGGTCGCGCCGAACTCAGCGCCGACCTCGCGAAGCTTATCCCCCATTTCGCCCCTGAGTTCTGTGGGAAATGGCCCACCACCGACAGATGTCGAGTAGGCCTTGACGATGCCCAACACCTCGTCTATCGCTCGCGGGGGAATGCCTGCACCAATGCATGCCCCACCCGCTGTTGGCGACGATGATGTCGTGTAAGGATAGATGCCCCAATCAAGGTCACGCATCACGCCCAGTTGGCCCTCAAGGAGAACGCGCTTCCCGGTGCGTACCGCATCCCGCACGAGGGGCAAGGCGTCGACAACACGGTCCGCGAAGCGTTCGCGCCATTCAGCGCAGAGGATCATCAGGTCCGCGATCTCAACCTCGTCAAGCCCAAAGAAAGCCAGCTCGCGATTCTTTCGTGGCATCAGCATCTCAAGACGGGCAAGAAGACGCTCAGGGTCCAGGATATCGCCGGCGCGAATACCGTCACGGGCCGCTTTGTCGGAATAGGTCGGGCCGATGCCTCGCTTCGTCGTACCCACCTCCCACCCCTCCTTGCGGGAGGCCTCCTCAGCCCCGTCTAGTTGGCGGTGGAAAGGTAGGATCACGTGGGCTCTCCGATCAACAATGAGGTTGCCGACGTCAACGCCGGCCTCTCGGAGGCGGGTCACCTCCTCATCCAGCGTATCAAAATTAACCACGGTCCCCGTCCCGATCAGACAGACGGTTTCGGGGTTGAAGATCCCTGAAGGAACCAGATGAAGGGCAAACTTGCCATACTCATTGACGACGGTATGTCCAGCGTTGTCTCCACCCTGAAATCGAATCACAAGATCTGAGCGTTGGGCCAGATAATCAACGATCCGTCCCTTCCCCTCATCGCCCCATTGCGCGCCGACAACTGCCGTGACTGGCATAGATCCCTCCCACTGCTAACGCTGCAGCAGCGCTATCCTCGCCCTAAGAACCGCCGCAACCACGAGACGTGACGTTTATCAGGCTCTGGACAGCTAGCAGCGTCATCGTCTTCCGTCACGCCGGGCACCGAGCAATTGGCCAGGGCGCGCTCGGCTGCGATCGCGACGTGGCGAACCTTATCCTGCTGAAGCTTGATGAGCGCCTTGCGCGCTTCGGGCGTGTCACCGTCGAGCGTGCTGAGGGCATGTGCCAACGCCGCACGAAGGTAAGCGTTGCTATCATCGACAAAGGGCAGCAACTGCGGAACCAACTTCTCATCCCCAACTTCGCCCAACGCCTCTACCGCCGCGGGCCGGACAAGCGGGCTCTCATCATTCCTTGCTATCTCGAGGAGCTGCGGGATAGCTGCTCTGTCGCCGAGGGCGCCGAGCGCCAGTGCGGCCGTACGGCGCAGGCGTGGATCGGGCGCATCCAGGAACTGGCGCACAGCCGGAACCGCCTCACGATGTCGCAGACGCCCAAGACTCTTGAGCGCCGCAAGCTGCAGATTTCTGCTTTTTTTATCCTGAAGCGCCTCGATTAGGGCCTCCGCCGCGCGAGGATCGCCTATCTTGCCCAACGCTTTGGCTGTGAGAGAGCGAACGCCCACGTAACCACGGATCACGCGGACCAGCACAGGCACGGCCTCCGCCGCCTCCAGATCTCCGAGTGCCACGACCAGGGTCTTGACGACGGGGAGATCCCGCTGGCTTGGGCTGACCAGATGCGACTCCAACACCTCAATCATCTTAGGTATGGCCTCGCGAGCTTCGAGACGGCGCAAGGCAATTGTGGCAGTGCGTCGAATGCGCGGATCGTCTGTCTCCAGAAAGGGGATGAGCATCGGAGCAAGGTCCGGTATTCCCAGCTTCCCGACGGCATTGATCGCCGCTCGGCGTACGTAGAAATTGGGATCTTCGAGGGTCCTAAGAAGCGCACCTTGCGCCTCTTTGGCCTGCATCTGGCCTAACGCAATAGCAGCAGCACGTCGGACAAAGGAGCAAGAATCGCGGAGGGCATCCATTAGGGGGAAAATGGCTCGCACGTCACCAATGCGCCCCAGCGCTTCGGCGCTGGCACTACGCACATAGGTGTTCAGATCTTCCGAGAGCCGTTCGATGAGCTCAGGAACGGCTTCCTGAGCGCCCATCTTGCCCAAGTCCTCCGCCGCTTGCGATCGCAACCTCGGGTTTGGGCTCTCTAGATTCTCAAGGTAGCGGTCAACTACAGCCCTTCTACTGGAGGAAGTGTCGTCAGGACTCACGTTATTCACCTTTTCATGTCTTTATATGATGGCACAGCTCACAGCTGAGCAAACGAAGTATATCACATGGAAAAGGGAAAAACAATGTCGCGCGCACCGCCCCTGCGCGCGATCGCGCGATTTCGGACTTGACATCAGCGTGGGGGCTGACTATAATGGGATTAGAACATATGTTCTATTGTGAGGTAAGACCATGTCCAAGAAGATCAGACCCTATCTGGAGTACCAAGCCGACCG
>JBNGDL010000067.1:0-17320 GCA_049975205.1 Anaerolineae bacterium
TACTTCCATCCCCGAACGGACCAAGTACGATCTCTGGTACATCGAGAACTGGTCCCTGCTCTTGGACGTGCGGATCCTGATCCGAACGGCGCTTCAGATTTTCGACTCCCCCAACGCGTACTAGATGAGATGACCTTCAGACGTGCACCTGTCCGGAGCGTGAGGCTGTCCTGTGTCTGAGCACTCGACGAACGGAGTCCCCTCCGTGCTTTATGATGAGGAGTATTTTCTCCACGTCTGCGAAGGGTACGAGGAGTTCCTATTAGGGGAGGGGACCTATCTTTCTCAGAGGCTGGCGGAAGCGCTTTCAGTAGCCGGTATCGCCCCAGGGATGCGAGTTCTGGATATCGGGTGCGGGCGCGGGGAGATCTTGCACAACACGGCCCAGCTGGGCGCACGTGCCTTTGGAATCGATTACGCTACGGCAGCTGTGCGGCTCTCCCGGGAGGTTGTGCTTCATCACGATGGAACGACACCAATCGGTGTCTATCAGGCCTCGGCGCTCGGGCTCCCCTTCGAGTCATCCTCTTTCGACCGCGTGCTGATGTTGGACATCGTGGAGCACCTCTATCCTCAGGAGCTGGACGTCGCATTACGGGAGGCATTCCGCGTTCTGAAGCCCGGAGGCCGGATCGTCATCCACACCGCTCCGAATGTCTGGTATGATCGCTACGCCTATCCGGTGGTGAGGTGGGTGCGAACGCTGCTCGGGCAGGGAGATCGCTATCCCCGCGACCCACGGGCGCTCATTCCTGAGAATCTCCACGTGCACGTCAACGAGCAGTCGATTCTGAGTCTCTGGCGGCATCTGAGGCGTCATGGATTCCGACACGTGCGGTCCTGGCTGAGCACACCCCCGCAACACCGTGAAGAGAATGTGGTCTTTCAGGTCGCGCGGTGGCTGCTGTTCAGCGTGCCACCTTTCTCTTGGTTTTTCGAGCGCGAGGTCTTCGCGGTGGGGGAGAGATGAAGGACCACCGCTACGTCGACGAGCTCACCATCGAAGAACTGGAGGCCGTGCTTCGTCTTCGGCGACGGCAGGAGCGTCTCAGGCGCCTCGGCGAGAACCCCGCGATGCTGGATCCTCTCGAAACGAAGGGGCGTCCCCTGTCACGGCAAGGGAGGGACCAGGCGACTCCGTCCCCGGAGGCGGTTCTGGATGATGAGAGCCAGCGCTTCAGTGCCCGCATGGATTCCTCACGTCGGTCACGAGAACGACGCCCCGTCAAGTGGCGGTGGATACGGGACCAGCTCCTTCTGTTCGTCGAGATTCTAGCCGTGCTCGGATTGGTCTGGATCGTTGCTCGGATGGCGTCCACGGTCAGCCAGATCAACGAGGAAAGTCGCTCGCTTCAGACAATGCCGACGCTGACGCCGACGCCGATGATCGGGGTGTTCGTGCTGCCGGGTGGCCACACGCCGCCGGATGCGAATCAGCGGTCACAGCCAGCGCCGATACCGATACACCTTCGCGATCTCGTTGCGCAGGTGACGCCGTTGCCGGTCCCCACGCCCGGACCGGAGCACGCGCAGCGCATCACGATTCCCGCAATCGACGTTGATGCGCCCGTGATCGAGGGCGATGAGCGTCACCAGGAGCAGTTTTGGGAGATGCTCAAGAAGGGCGCGGTTCACCATATGGGGAGTGCCAATCCCGGAGAGCGGGGAAACTGCGTGATCTCAGCACACAATGACATCTATGGTGAGATCTTCCGGAGGCTGTCTGATCTTACGGTCGGTGATGAGATTGTCGTGCAGACGCTATCCAACTCGTATCGCTACGAGGTGAAGCAGACGCGCATCGTCGAACCCACCGAGGTCAGCATACTGGACGCGACCAGCACGCCAGTGCTGACGCTTTACTCGTGCTACCCCTACCGGGTGGATACGCACCGGATTGTCGTCATTGCCTCGCTCGTCACTGAGTGAGGAGTCGATAGCGCTCGGGATCGTCGTTTCCGGCACCGTCTTGTTCAGCAGCGCCGTACGCAATAAGGTCCTGCCTAACCGGGTCGGTGGAGGGCGGTACGGGGTTGAGGTGCGTCGCAGCAGACGCCGCCCTAGCGGGAAGAAAGGCCCATCCTAGCGCAGCGTCGGCCGCGATAGTCAGCCAAAGATTCTGTGTGGTCAGGAACACCTGGGTTCCCGCTACGAAGAGAGCCGCTCGGATCAGTAGCTGCCTGCGACGGAGTGCGTCACCTTCTGGCGAGCTCTCCCAGAACATGGGATTGATCACCGTCTCCAACAGGACGGGGAGGCTTCCCAGCCAGCTCCCAGGGACCAGCCCAAAGCCGAGCACGAAGGGCTCACGATAGAAGGCCCAGTGCACCTGGTGGTAGACGGCTTCGCGCAGAGCGATCAGAGGATCAACCGATCTAGCCGGCGGATCCTGCGCCTCCGTCCGTGATCGGCGACCTCCAAGGGCGAAGGCGGCGGCCGTAACACCCACGATCAGCACAGCCCAACCTATGTCCTTTGCCCAATCGAGCCACGTTCCTGGGCCGGCGTCTGGAAGTGATACGTCCGTTCTCAGGAAGGGTAGTGGCTGCAGGCCCAGTCCCCGGCTCGTCAGCGCGCGTTGCCAGAAGAGAAGCACCGCCGGGAAACCGATGGCGTAGATCAGTCGTGCGGAATGAAGGACCCAGGGATTTTCGATGAAGCGCTGTAGCGAGCTCCAGAAGCTACCCTGCAACTCGGCCTGGCGCCGAACCGACCAGTGCAGCATAGACGCCAATGTGGCCACAACGACCGATGCCAGCAACCAATCCCACCGACTCGGTCCGGTGCCTGACATCAGACTGGCTGCTCCGTCCGAAGCTCATCGTCGACAGCGACTTCGTCGTCTTCCGGTTTTTGGGTTTCGACGGGTACACTGACCGTGATACGGGTACCCTCGCCGGGTGTCGAGCTGATCACGGTCTTGCCCTTGACCAGCGCGGCGCGCTCGCGCAAGTTGATGAGGCCCAAGCTCCCCCGGCTGGCATAATCGGACTCGAGTGCGGCGACGTCGAAGCCTATCCCGTCATCCTCGATTTCTGCAATGACGTTCATGCCTCGTTGGAAGAGCCGGATCCAGACGTTACTGGCTCGCGCATGTTTCCTAGCATTGGTCGTGGCTTCTTCGACGATATAGAAGATGGCGCCTTTGGCATCCTTCCCCAACAGCGCGTCGACAGTGCTGTCCGTCTCAAGATGGATGGGTAGGCTGCTCGTCTCACCCAGCTTCTGGGTGAGTTGCTCAAGGGCCGCGACAAGGCCCTGTGACTCCAGTATCAGCGGGCGCAGCGTGAAGAGCATCTGCCGAATTTCTTTCGTCGTCTTGCGAGCTAGATCCTCCAGTTGGATCAGCTCTCTCACGGCCTCCTTGGAGTTCTGATCGACCAGCAGGCGGATGTAGTTCAGGCGCATCGCGATCGCAGCGATGGTTTGCGTTGGGCCGTCATGGAGATCACGAGCTAGTTTTTTGCGCGCGTCTTCCTCTACCGTCACCAGTCTGTCCTTCTCATCCATAAGGTTCTGATAGAGGCTTGCGTTCTGCAGGGCCAACACGGCTTGGTTGCAGATGGCCACGAGTAGATCCTGGAAATCGGGTGTGTAGATGTCGGGCTCGGAGCTGCCGAGTACGAGCAGGCCATAGCTCTCGTAGCCGGCGCGCAGGGGCACAGCGATAGCTTGATGCGATTCTTTCATCTTGGAGACCCGCGCAAGCTCGGGGTCCTCGCCCGGCGCGTTGGTCACGACGGCTTCAGCGCGCGCGATGGCGCTCCTCAACACGCCCTTCGTGGCGGCAAAGCGCAGCTGCTCCTCGCTGTCAGAGAGGCCCCGGGCTTTGGCTACGTACATGGTCTCATCCATGCCAAAAAGCAGAAGCATGCCCACCTGGGAAAGATCCTTAGGATCTCCAAAGTAGTCTTGGAGGCCGGCGTGGCTGACGTCTAGTGCCGCTTCGAGGACGCGTTCGTAGTTCAGCGTCGCGCTCAGTGTGCTCGCCAGCTCAAAGATCAGACTGGCGCGTTGGTGAGCGATCTGGAGGGCTTGTTGTGCGCGTTCCTCCCGTTGCTCCCGCTCCGAAAGCAGGGATTGCTTGATCCGGCAACCGATGCGACTGACCGCGAGCCCAGCGATGATCAAAACGGCCCCATTGGTCAGATGTGGTAGGATCCCCACGATCACGGCAACTGGCGCGCCGGTCAGGCCGAAGCTGCTGTTGAGCCAGGCGATCCCCCAGTAAGCCAAGACGATCCCCAAGGTCACTAACATGCTGGCAAGCCACGAGATCCGCAGTGCAGCCGTCGTGATTGGCACGAGTGAGATGAAGAGCAGCTGGCTGCGCAGGTCCTTGGAGCTCGCGATGAATCCGAGGGTAAGCAAGACGTCGTGGAGAAGCATCACGTTCTGCATAGCATTGCTTGTGGCGTTGCGCAGCAGGACGAGCAGGGCCGTAAGGTTGGCGACGCCACCCACAACCAGGAGCACCAGCGCCGTTCTCGGGAAGACGCCACCTTTCAATGTCACGTCCAAGCCGATCACGGTGGCGACAGCCACGAGCAGGAACCATCGCAGGTTGATGAACAGCCATTCGACCTTCTGTTCTCCGTTTCGCATCGCTGGTGCGTTTGGATGTTCGCTGAACACGTCGCTCCTAGATGGAGAACCGAATGTGGATCACGTCCCCATCCTGGACCACGTAGTCCTTGCCTTCAAGATGAACGTGCCCGGCCTTTCGAGCGGCTGCCATACTGCCGGCCTCGATGAGATCCTCGTAGGCAACGACTTCAGCCCGGATAAAGCCTCGAGCCAAGTCAGTGTGGATAGTAGCGGCTGCATCCAGGGCTGTACCCCCAACGGGCAGGTTCCAGGCGCGCACCTCTTCTTCCGCCGCTGTGAAGAAAGAGTGAAGGCCGATGAGTTGATATGAAGCTCTGATCACGCGGTCCAGCGCTAGCTCCTTGATCTCAAACTCCTCCATGAAGAGCTCAGCGTCCTCAGACGATAGCTGACTCAGCTCCATCTCGAGCTGCCCCTGCAGCGAGAGAAGTTGGGTGTCTTCGTGATCATAGGTAAGAGCCTCCTCCGCACTCACCGGCTCCTCTCCGGTATTGAGAAGGACCAGTGTGGGCTTGAGTGTCAGAAGCGCATAACCTCTCAGCCTGGTGCGCTCCTCGTCAGAGAGATTCACGTCTCGAAGCGGAGACCCATTGGCTAGGAAGCTTTCCAGACGCCGAAATAGAGCCAAGTCCTCTTCGAGGGCGTGTCTCTCCTCTCCTTTGGCCCCTTTGCTGAGTCGCTCCTCGATGCGACCGATTCTCGTCTCGATGGCGATCATGTCAGCAAGCATAAACTCGCCGTGCAGATGATCCAGGTCTCGTTGGGGATCGATACTCTCAAATACGTGAGGCACTCGCTCATCCTCGAAGGCCCGGATGACAAGGACGAATGCATCCATCGGGGCGATCTTGTTACGGAGTTCCCCGCTCAACCCCGTTTTCCCGAAGTCCTGGTCTAAGCCGGCGATGTCGACGTAGGTCACCTTAGCATAGGTGGTCTTGCGCGGCTGATAGAGTGCGCTGAGCCTGTCCACCCGGGGGTCGGGTACATCTACCACGCCACTAACCAACTCAAGCCTTCCCGTCGATGCAGCAGTGGTCGGACGTTGAGATCGGGTTAGTGCATTGAAAACCGTCGTTTTGCCGCTCGTCGGCAAACCCATAATGCCGAGTTCCATGGTTCGCGTTAACTCTCCTATAACTTTAGACCTAGTCTACCCGTGTTATGGGGAACGTCAACCAATCCTCGTGCTGTGGCTATGCCGTCATTGTCTCAACGAGTTGCTCAAAACGATCGATGTCCTCAACGATGAGGGCTAGGCTGTCTTCCCAGAAGGATGGACGCGTGACGTCAAAGCCAAACCTCGCTGCCAGGTCAGCCGCGCTCGCCATCCCGGTGGAGGAGAGTAGGGACTCGTAACGTGCGACGAAGCCTTGTGGGTTCTCGCGGTATCGGGCGTAGATACCGAGCCCGAACAGCAGGCCGAACATGTAGGGGAAGTTGTAGAAGACGGCCCCGTAGTAGTGAGGTTTGACCGCCCACATATACGGGTGCAGGTGATCGGTGTCGAGCCCGTCCCCGTAGGTTGCTTGCTGGCTCTTCGTCATAATCCCACAGAGCTCCTCCACGGAGAGCTCTTGTGACGCTCGACGGCTGAAGAGCTCGGCCTCGAAGTGAAAGCGGCTGGTGATGTCGACGACCACCTGGGTTGCGTCCTGAAGGTCGGCTTCAAGGATGGCGAGCCGCTCCTGGTCCGTTGCTTCGCGCAGTGCTGCATTCCGCACGATGATCTGGCAAAACGTGCTCGCTGTTTCGGCGAGCGTCATCGGCGTGCGGCGCTGCAGTTGGGTGCGCTCAGCAAGACTGAAGTTGTGAAAGGCGTGGCCCAACTCGTGAGCGAGGGTGCTGACACCCCCATAGGATTGCTGATAGTTCGTCAGAATCCGAGACTCGTCGTCACGCACATACATACAGAAGGCGCCGCCTCGCTTGCCGTCTCGGGGCTCGGCATCGATCCAGCCATCGTCGAAGGCGCGTCTGGCCAGGGCCGAGAGGGAGCTAGAAAAGGAAGCGAACTGGTCAACGATGAAGCTCTTGGCGGACTTGAAGCTCCACTCCCTTTCGAACCCACCTACTGGGGCAAAAAGGTCGTACCAAGCGCACTTCTCGATACCCAGAACCCGCGACTTGGCTCTGAGATACCGACGGAAGTGGGGGAAATGATCTCTCGCGACGCCCATCATCGCATCCAACGTAGCTCGGTCGATAGCGTTGTTGAATAGAGCAAGGTCCAGCGGACCCTTCCATCCGCGGCGTTGGTTCAGCGTGTTGGCTTGGCCTTTGATGCTGTTGAGCGCCGAGGCGATCGGCATGGCATTGGCTTCCCAGGCAGCGAGCTCGACCTCGTAGGCGCGTCGGCGTAGCTCGCGATTCGGCTCGTAGGCGAGGTTGCGGATGGCGGTGATAGGCAGCCGGCGTGTCTCGCCGTCGATCTCGAGCTCTGTCACGATCTGCGAGCTGTAGTTGTTGTAGAAGGTGCTCCAGGCTCGACCACCCGTTAGGTTCAGGTCCGCAGCTAACGCCTCCTCAGCTGGGGACATCAGGTGCTGTGCCTCAGTCTGGGCTCGTCTCAGCGCGTAGCTGTGTGCGCGCGCGATCTCCGACTGTGTCAACGCCGTGTCCAGGTCGAGTTCTCCCACCCACGCTGTGAACCGGGGCTCCAGCTTCTCCAGCTCTGCCAGCTGGATCTGTAGACGGCTCATCCAGATCTGGGCTTGCGTGTTACGTGAATCCGTAGCGGTGTGGCCGCGCACGTAGGCACCGAGCCGCCGCGCAAGTCGCAAGAGGGCATTCAGCTTGATGATTGCCTCCTCCAACGTGTGCACCTTTGTGCTGAGGTCGGCGGCGCTTTCCACTTCGATGCCGATATCGCGGCTGTCGAAAAACTCGGTCAGGTCTCCCACGCCAGTCGATAAGGCGTTGAAGTCACGTGCGAATTGCTCAGAATCTAGGCCAGGGTATAGCTGGTCCAGACGCCAATGGGGTAGTTCTGGGCTGTCGTGTGACGTGTGCATAGGGCTCCTCCCTTTTTGGTGTAGTAGCCCAAGCATACAGCCGGACACAGGGGAGGTCAATTCAGTGCGGCCCGGGCCTAATTGCTTGCACCGAAGGCTGTTTGGCTATATGATGAAGATAGCGTTGTGGCGCGCCTGATCGAGCTTGTTTGCGGGCATAGCACAAGAAAGGGGAGTCCGATGAAAAGGATGAGGGCGGCCTGCCTTGCGATCGTGTTGCTTTCGCTCCTGTCTGTCCCGACTTTGGCCTCAAGCGGTACGGTGCATGTTGTTCAGCCTGGTCAGACTCTGCTGTCGATAGCTCGCTGGTATGGCGTGGATCCTTGGGTGTTGGCACGTGCAAACAACATCATCAACCCCAACCGGATCTACGTTGGTCAGCGGCTCCTGATACCCACGGGCGGATACATCGCGCCTGCCGGTAGCTACCTTGTCAAGCCCGGAGACACGCTTTACAGCATTGCGCGACGCTACGGCGTGACAGTCTGGGCGATCGCTCAGGCGAACGGTATCTACAATCTCAGCCGGATCTATGCTGGTCAGTATTTGGTCATCCCGAGCGTGAAACCTCCTGCCCCGACGCCACAGCCGACACCGAAGCCCAGCCCGACACAGTTGTGGCGAGGTGAATATTACAGCGGGACGACGCCCTCGGGAGGACCTCGCTTCGTGCGCTACGACAGCGCGATCAACTTCCATTGGGGGGCGGGTGGACCTGATGGTCGCGTGGGACACGATGAGTTCTCGGTCCATTGGAGCCGGACCATTCTCTTCCGAGGCGGTCTGTATCGCTTCAAGGTGGTCACCGATGACGGCGCTCGAGTCTGGATCGATGGGCAGCTTGTGCTCGATGCTTGGCGCGTTCAGCCCGAAACGGCTCACGCTGTCGATGTTGTGCTGGATCCGGGGAACCATGTGGTTGCGGTCGACTACTTCGAAGCCAGTGGTGTGGCGACGATTCAGTTTTCGTTTAGCAGACTGGGGAGCGCGCCTCCGGTCACGGTGACGCCCAAGCCGGTCACCCCGACCCAGACACCGCCACCGACCTCTGTGGCGTGGTATGGACAGTATTTCTCGAATCCAGACCTGAGCGGCAGTCCCGCTGCCACGCGGATGGATGACGCCATAGGGTTTGAGTGGGGTGCTGGTGTGCCCATCGGCGGAGTCGGTCCTGACAATTTCAGCGTGCGTTGGACACGGACCGCAAGCTTCTCCGACGACAACTATGCCTTTTGCGCGATGTCCGACGATGGTGTCCGCTTCTTCGTGGATGGGCATCTCGTGCTCAACGAGTGGCACCCATCCAATAGCGTGGCCTATTGCGCCGAGGCGGACATGACAGCAGGGGAGCATCAGCTGCGCGTTGAGTACTACGAAGGCGGCGGCAATGCCCTGATCTACGCCTGGTGGGAGCGCCGCTGAGTCTCGTCGGGCGCTGAGGTTTGACAAATCAGCGAAACCAGGTATCACTGATCAAGTTGAGAACAAGGAAACCTAAGATCGGGAGGTAGGATGCTAGTCACCAGTAAAGAACTGCTGTTGGATGCCCAGAAGAATGCATACGCAGTCGGTGCATTCAACACAAACAATCTCGAGATCACCCATGCCATCGTTCGCGCGGCCGAGGCGAAACGAGCGCCGGCTCTGATTCAGCTCTCGGCTGGCGCCTTGAAGTATGCGGGCGTCGAGTTCTTGCCGATGATTGTGGAGAAGGCGGCGAGGCTCGCCACGGTGCCCATAGCGATCCATCTCGATCACGGCCCGAGCTTCGACGTGGTAATGACGGCGCTGCGTGCCGGCTTCACATCGATCATGCGTGACGCCTCGAAGTTGCCCTACGATGAGAACGTCAGCGAGGTTCGCAAGGTCGTGGAGGCCTGCCATGCTATTGGTGTCCCGGTGGAGGCCGAGATCGGTCGCATCGGAGGCGCTGAAGAGCACGTTGTGGTCAGCGAGCGGGAAGCGGCGATGAGCGATCCCGACGAGTGCGTGCGATTCGTTGAGGATGGCGGCTTCGATTTCCTGGCTGTTGCCATCGGGAACGCTCACGGGTTCTACAAGGGCGAGCCGAAGCTAGACTTCGATCGGCTGATCGAGATTCGCGAGAAGGTATCGGTACCGTTGGTGCTTCACGGGGCTTCGGGTATTCCGGACGCCCAGATCACACGAGCTGTGCAGAACGGCATCTGCAAGATCAACATCGACACCGAGATCCGTAATGCATTCATCCGGACGATGCAGGAGTTCACAAAAGAGCATCCTGACCAGATCGATCCGCGGAAGGTCTTCGCTCCCTGTATCGACGCGATGCAGGCTGTCGTGGAGCACAAGATCGAGATCTTCCGGAGTGCTGGGCGCGCGTAGGTTCTTGGGCTATCCGGCGGTCGACACGAGTTCAGAGGAACCCGGAGCTGTAGTATGTCGGCTGAGGCCATCATGCGAGACAAGTTAGGAGGGTGGTTATCCACCCGCCTGACTTGGTTGTCTGGCCCGCCGCCGGGTAGGCCTCGGCGACGTCCCGGCCAGTTGCTGCAGGAGTCGGAGCGTATCCAGCGATGGGCTGGGTGGGCATGAGCGGTTGCGGGACGTCGTACCGCACCGCCGGACGAGCTTGCGTCCGAAGACGTCCTTCCCAGATCTCGATGCATCTCTCAAGTTGCCTCTCCCAGACTCGCCAACCCCTATGTTGTTGTGGTGTCTGGGCCTCCACAAGAGAGGGCGTCGGTCGTGCGTGATTGACTTCACCCTGGTTTCGGGCTGAGGAGGACTTACGTGAACACGGAATACCATAAGCAGTGGAGCCGTCACCTGAACAAGGACATGGAACTCAAGATCTACGGCCACGCCGGAAAGCCGGTCTTGGTCTTTCCGACCGGATGCGGACGCTTCTACGAATATGAGGACTTCGGCATGGTTGAGGCCGTGCGCTGGTTCATCGATGAGGGCAAGATTCAGCTCTGCACCGTCGATAGTGTCGATTGCGAGTCGTGGATGGCGCACTGGATGTTCCCAGGAGACCGGGGATGGCGTCATCTGCAGTACGAGCGCTATATTATGGATGAGTTAGTGCCGTTCATCCGAGAGCGTACTGACTACAAAGGCAGGTTGATGACGACGGGTTGCAGTATGGGCGCCTATCATGCGGCGAACTTCTTCTTCAAGCACCCAGACGTCTTTGGTACGGTCGTTGCGCTCAGCGGGATGTACGGGCCTCAGTACTTCGTCGGCGACTATATGGATGACAATGTCTACTTCAACTTTCCGCTCTGTTACCTACCCAACCTCACGGATCCGTGGTATGTTGAGCAGTTCAGAGAGAGCGATATTGTGATCTGTGTGGGGCAGGGGGCCTGGGAAGAGGATTGCCTTCGGGAGACGCGGGCCCTGGAGGAGGACCTCCACGCCCTTGGGGTTCCGGCCTGGGTGGACTACTGGGGCTTCAATGTGAGTCACGATTGGCCCTGGTGGCGGAAGCAGGTCCGCTACTTCCTTGGGGAACTGGATTTGGACTAGGCCTGGACCGAAAGCGCTCCAGGCCGGCGGTAGGGGAGGAGTTTGGTATCGGTGGACTCGAATCTTCGTGAACAGATCGCTGAGCTGTTGAGAGAGGGGCTCCAGTCAGCTCAGGACCGCGGCGCGCTACCCAGCTTTGCTATACCAGAGGAAATCCCGGTAGAGCAGAGCCGTCACGCCGTCTACGGTGACTATGGCTCGCCGGTCTGCCTGGGGCTGGCCAGAACGCTTCACCGAGCCCCCATGCAGATCGCTGAAGTTGTCTCCGACTATGTGCCTAAGTCGCCGCTTGTAGCCAAAGTGGAGGCAGCGCGCCCTGGGTTCGTCAATTTTACGCTGGATCAGGGTTGGATCGCATCGCAGGTGCCGGTCATACTTGAGGCTGGCGAGTCCTGGGGCGATGTCACTCTCGGGGACGAGGCGCGGGTCCAGGTGGAGTTTGTGAGCGCGAACCCGACCGGGCCGATTACCATCGGTTCCGCACGCAACGCGGTCATTGGCGACACACTGGCCTCCGTGTTGGCGGCGGCAGGTTACGACGTCCAGCGTGAATACTACGTCAATGACGCCGGTTCGAAGGTCCGTCACTTCGGCGGCAGCATCTACTCGCGCTATGCCGCGCTCTTCGATGTTGACATACCTTTCCCTGAGGAGGGGTATCCCGGTGCCTATGTGACCGAACTCGCTGAGGAAGCCCAGGAAGCGTTCGGTGCTAAGTACCTCGATGTGGACCACGACACAGCGGTGCGTGAGCTTGGGCATTGGGGGATTGGACAGGTGCTTGGCTGGGTCGAGGACGATCTCGCTCAGCTGCAGATCCACTTCGACAACTGGTTCAGCGAGCGCTCGCTCTACGAGAGCGGGCTCTTCAATGAGATGATGGCTCGACTGCGAGAGGGCGGCTACGTCGTGGAGTATGATGGTGCGGTCTGGTTCCGCCACGAGGACCTGGAGAAAGACGCCGTGCTCGTACGATCGCCCCAGGTGATCCCGAATCCTGAGGATCGTCCGACGTACCTTGCCTCGGACATCCCGTATCTGTGGAACAAGTTGGTCGTTCGGGGGTTTGATAAGGCGATTTACGTTTGGGGAGCGGATCATCACGGCGACGTCCCACGGGTGCGCGCCGCAGCCAAGGCCCTGGGCCTTGACGATGATCGTTTGGTCTTTATCATCTATCAGATGGTCACGTTGATGCGGGGCGGGGAAGAGGTCCGGATGTCCAAGAGCTCCGGTGAGTTTGTAACCTTGCGTGAGTTGGTGGATGAGGTGGGTCCAGACCCTATACGGTTCATGATGTTGACGCGCACCGTCGACGTGACACTCGATTTCGATCTCGATCTGGCGGTGGAGCAGTCCGACCGGAACCCCGTCTACTACGTTCAGTACGCACACACTCGGATCGCCGGCGTCCTACGGCACGCCGAGGAGCAGGGATGGGATCCGGAGACAGATGGTGATCCAGGTCTGCTCACGCATCCGAGTGAGCTCGACCTCATCCGGAAGATGCTGTCCCTGCCGGAGGTGATTTCGATGGCTGCTAGCAATCTAGCACCCCATCATCTGACATCCTACGCGACCGAGTTGGCGTCCCTGTTCCACGCCTTCTATCGCGATTGCCGTATCGTCTCCGGCGAACCCGAGGAAGCCGATTTGACCAGGGCGCGCCTGATGCTCGCCCGATCTGCTAAGTCCGTCTTGGCTAGAGTCCTACATCTCATGGGGATGACGGCGCCGGAGCGGATGTGAGCGTTTATCCCTGCACACTATCGTCAACCAAGGAGTTATGATGGGACTCAAGCCTGATTCTTGGATTCGGAAAATGGCACTCGAATCGGATATGATCACGCCCTTCGTCGATGGGCAGGTGCGCAATGGTGTCATTTCCTACGGCCTTTCATCGTACGGGTACGATATCCGCGTGGCCGATGAGTTCAAGGTATTCACACCTGGTATGGGAGACTTGGCGTTGGTCGACCCTAAACATCTGGCGACGCGCGCCATGGTCGATTTCCGTGGGGATGTGTGCATCATCCCGCCGAACTCGTTTGCTCTTGCGCGTAGCCTAGAGTACATGAGAATGCCTTCGGACGTGCTTGGAACCGTGTTGGGCAAGTCGACCTACGCTCGGTGTGGTGTCGTGACGAACTTTACCCCCTTGGAACCGGGCTGGCATGGGTATATCACGATTGAGATCAGCAATACGACGCCGCTTCCTGCGAAGATTTACGCGAATGAAGGGATCGCGCAAGTCCTTTTCTTTGAGGGGGATGCGCCCTGTGAGCTGAGCTATGCCGACAAGAAAGGCAAGTATCAAGGCCAGCAGGGCGTAGTCTTGCCGAGGCTGTAACCTGATCCTGTGAGGTGATATCCGTGATGAAGCGCATGGTAGTTCTCCTGACAGCTCTCGTGACTACCGGGCTGGCATTGGGGCTGCCCTATGGCGAGGGCTCCATCTTTTCACTTGCAGCAGCAAGTTCGGGTGAGGCAGCCGTCCATCCTGTCGAGGTCTCCTCCCTCTCCACCTATTGGCCCATAAGGCTCAGGCGCTGGGAGGCCTTGATCATGCAGGAGGCAGAGCGTCGCGAACTCGACCCCGATTTCCTTGCTTCCCTTGTCTGGCGGGAGTCGCGGGGCGATCCGAATGCGGTGGGCCCGGCCGGCGCAGTTGGGTTGATGCAGGTGATGCCCAAGGAGGCCGGCTTCAGCTGGCGCCCCGCGCGCAAGGATCTGCTTGTGCCGAGTACGAATCTCTACTGGGGAACGCGCACTCTGGCGACGGTGATCCGTCAAGGCAATGGTGATGTCTTCAATGCGCTAGCCGCTTATAACGCCGGATGGGACCAGGCGGGCAACCGGCGTCCCAAGCTCTTTGCATCGACGATCCTCCGTGAGTATGCGCAGGCTGTGGTTCACCGCCACGGGCTTACCGGCGAATGGACGGCCTTCTTCGCGGTTAAGGATCAGGGGATTCGCGGCCCCATATGGGTCGTGGATGGGCAGCGGGACGATGTCTACTTCTACGGCAACGAGAACGCAACGCCTGAGGGATACTCTCTTATTGCACACGTGGCGCCCACCGCGATCGTGGCGCGATGTCATCCGGAGGACGCGAGTCCTTCGTACGAAGTCGGCATCTGGATACGCGATGAGACGGCGGGACGCTGGGTTTCCGGCGAGACTGGCGCTCCCCCGCGATTCTTTGAGGCACTTATCGATGTTGCCGCATCTGGCTCGCACTACGAGGCCGTGTCTCCGAGCGTCATGGCCGGGTCCAGCCGACCTACAGCGCCTTTCGCCCCTGCTGGGTCGGACGCGGCCGACCAGGCTGTCGAGGCGGACGCGGTTTCCGCTGCTGAGCCCGCTGAACCTCCCGCCGGTTCTTCGGTGGTGATTGACGCCGGTGCCGAGGGGGATGCAGACGATGACGGAGCGACGGATCCTCATCTGACGGCATCGGCCGAGCCAACGCCTATGCCAACCGAGAGCGTGCCGTGCGCGGGTGGGCCGCTCTTGCTAGATGCTTGGCCGCTTGACCGGATGAACACGCCCGAGGGTTGGATGGTGCGGATCTACGCAGAGGCTCGCGGCGGTGACTGTCGCTACACGTACGCCTGGAACGAGGAATCTGATGTCCGCGGCGAGGATCTTCCGGGGCCCATCGTCTTCGAGGTGACGTCGACGCGGCGTGATAGCCCCTTGCTCGGCACGGTGGTCGTGCTTTCTGCAGGGGAGGTGCGCCGGGTCCAACTCTACATCAATCCTCCGGACTAGGACTGACCTCTGCAGTTGGATATTGGCAGTTAAGGGGCGAGACCACTGTCTTGCCCCTTTTGGATTGGGAGAAGCATGCGATCGGGGGCCACGGTGCAGAGGTTTGCTGCGGCTGCGGACGGCGAGCGTGTCGATCGATATGTCGCCGATAAGGTGGGAGAGCTGTCTCGCACGGCTGTTCAACGCCTGATTGATCAGGGTGAGATCACCGTCAACGGTGAGCAGGTCCAAGCCTCCCACCGCCTCAGGCTGGGCGACGAGATCGTTGTGCGCATACCTCCGCCGGAGCCTGTCGATCTGGAGCCGGAGCCGATTCCCCTGGACGTTCTTTACGAGGATGAGCATCTGCTGGCCCTCAATAAGCCGGCCGGCATAGTTGTCCATCCCGGAGCGGGTCACCGCAGTGGCACCTTGGTCAATGCCCTTCTAGCCCACTGTCCGGACCTCGGCGGTGTCGGCGGCGAGCTGCGACCTGGGATTGTCCACCGGCTGGATCGCGACACGTCGGGCGTCATGGTTGTCGCCAAGCACGACCGGGCCTTACGCGCCCTGCAGCGTCAGTTCAAGCGCAGATCGGTTGAGAAGCACTATACGGCTCTGGTGGTAGGAGATCTACCCCAAGACGAAGGCCTGATCGAGGCGCCGATCGCACGTGACCGGCACCATCGTCGGCGCATGGCCGTTAGGGCAGGCGGGAAGATGGCACGCACGCGATGGCACGTCTGCGAGCATTACCGGGACGAGCACGGGAATCGGTTCACGCTGCTGGACATTGAGCTTCTGACCGGACGCACGCACCAGATCCGCGTGCATTTCTCGTGGTTGGGGTATCCGTTGGCCGGCGATGGCGTCTATGGCCCCGATCACGTTGCTGGCCTGGCGCCCCGGCAGTTCCTTCACGCACGCCAGCTGGAGATCGTGCATCCGGTCAAGGGAGAAAGGCTCCGATTTGAGGCGCCCCTTCCCGAGGATCTGCGCGACGTGCTGGCATCCTTGTCCCCCTCCCGAGGTGGGGCCTGACTCCATCGGGGCCGACGACATCGGGCGCGACTTCGTTGACGAATCGGCGGGTTTCGGGTATCCTCATTTTGTGAGCAAAGAACGAATCGATCGTCTGGTCGTGGATCGTGGTCTGGCTCGCAGCCGGTCAGTGGCCCAGAGGTTGATCTACGCGGGCGAGGTGCTGGTCGACGGGCAGCTTGTGGATAAGCCTGGGACTCAGGTGCTGGAGGACGCGAAGATCGAGCTGAAGGCCAAGCCGCGCTTTGTGAGTCGCGGAGGCGAGAAGCTGGATGCAGCTTTGGAGCGGTTCGCCGTTGACGTAGAAGGGAAAACAGTTGCCGATATCGGTGCGTCCACAGGCGGATTCACGGACTGCCTCTTGCAGCGTGGCGCCCGCAAGGTCTATGCGATTGACGTTGGCTATGGACAGTTGGCCTGGTCGTTGCGGCAAGACGATCGCGTCGTGGTCATGGAGAGAGTGAATGCCCGGTACCTGACCTCGCTGCCAGAGCAGGTGGCTCTCATTGTGTCGGACGTCTCGTTCATCTCGCTGCGGTTGATCTACGCAGCTGCTGTCAAATGGCTCGTGCCGTCTGGCGACGTCGTTTCCTTGATCAAGCCGCAGTTCGAGGCGGGACCTCAGAACGTGGGTAAGGGCGGTGTGGTAAGGGATCCTGACGTGCACCGAGAGGTACTCGAGGCCGTTGTCGAAACGATGGAGGGATTCGGCTTGGGCTTGCAGGGACTGATGGCGTCGCCTCTCCTGGGTCCAGCTGGGAATGTTGAGTTCCTTGGGTGGTGGCGTCTCGACGAGACGCCACAGAAGCACGACTTGTGGATCACGCGCGCGATGTCCGAAGCTGCTGATCTCCTGGCGAGGTAACGTCCTTGGCGTTGGTGGTTGTGAGCCGTGCTTTCGCCGCATCCGGTTTGCAGGAGGGTTGATGGGTAGGTTGTTCGCGTTCTGGGACGAGATCCCAGCACAGCGAAAGAAGCGCATCGCGCTCTTTGTGCTGGCGATCGCCATTGTCGGCGCGACCGTCTGGGCCGCCCGCTCGGTGCTGGGACTCTATTTCGTCGGTCTGGTTCTGGCCTATCTTCTTTCGCCGATCGTCGATGCCATCCAACGTGGGATCGAGTGGGTCGCTGACAAGATCCGCTTTGGGTTTCTGCGGAGGATGGCCCGCTCACTTGGCATTGTTATTGCCTATATCCTTCTGGTCGCTGTCATCGCGGGCTTCTTTGCCTTGGTCGTTCCCCTCGTTGCGCGGGAGGCGCAGCAGCTGTGGGAGGCGCGTGACTCGATCTACGTTGAGATATCCGATTGGGTGGAGGGCGCGCTGGCCCAGTACGAGCTTCTGCCGGATCGCGTGAGGCAGCAGATCGATGATGCCTTACGTAACCTGAGC
>JBNGDL010000068.1:0-17248 GCA_049975205.1 Anaerolineae bacterium
CGAGCGGCGGGCAGCTGAGACAGCGCTGCGCGACAGCGAGACCACCTTGCGCCAGAAGGCTGACGACCTCACCGCTCGTAATGCAGAACTTGATGCTTTCGCCCACAGCGTGGCCCACGATCTGAAGGTCCCACTCTCGCTGTTGATTGGCTACACCAGCTACATTGAAGCGGGAGCGGTGACTGACGACCCCGAGCAGCTGGCTCTCTGTATCCGAGCGATCAGTCAAAGCGCTCGGAAGATAAACAGCATCATCGATGAGCTTCTCTTGCTTGCCAGTGTTCGCAAGGTTGAGGAGGTCGATGTGAAGCCTTTGGATATGGCTGACATCGTCTCCGACGTGATGGTTCGGTTCGCCGATGTGATTGAACAGAAAGACGTCAAGATCTCGGTTCCCAAAGTCTGGCCGATCGCGTCCGGGTACGCGCCGTGGATCGAGGAGGTCTGGGCGAACTACCTTAGCAACGCCATCAAGTATGGGGGCACCCCCCCTCGTCTTCAACTTGGTGCCTCTGTCCTGGATGGCCCCAGCTCGACCAACGGACACACGTTCGTGCGGTTCTGGGTCCGCGACAACGGTGACGGCATCACGCAGGCGCAGCAGACCCGGCTCTTTATCCCCTTTGAGCGGTTGGATCAGGTACGGGTGAAGGGCTATGGCTTGGGGCTCTCCATCGTCCAGCGCATCATGGAGCGTCTCGATGGCAGGGCAGGTGTCCAGAGCGCCGGTGAGCCCGGTCAAGGCAGCCTCTTCTATTTCGACCTGCCCCAGGCCAAGTTTCTGTAGTACCTCTGCTGTCCTCTCCAGACGTCGGAGCCAGCCCGGCTGTGCTCCTGTCCCGCCTTCCGAACTTGCATGGTGCCCCTCGATTCCTATACTTAGGACATCGAACGCCGGGAAGGTGCCGGTGGCTAACCGTGATGTCCGCCGCCGGCTTGCGCACGGAGGGAAGCTATGCCAGACAACCAAGAGCCTAAAGTGGGTCGCCCCCGCCAGTACGGCCTCGAACCGTTGCCTGGCTGTGCGGATCCCGAGACGGGCTTGGCTGCAGCCGCGCTGAACGAGCTGCGCGAGCGTGTCATCGACCAGATCATCGATCTTCCTGAAGAAGCGCTCACCTTCGCGCCGGAGGGCCTGAATTTCTCGATTGCCTCCCTGGTTGTGCATATGGTCTGGGCTGAAATGGACTGGGTCAGTCGTATCGGTGAAACCAGTCCGCCCGAGGGGTTGCGAGATCTTGTGGACCGTGCGGGGCGCGCTCTGCCAGCGGGTGAGCGTGTGATTCCGGCCCTAAGTGCTGATGCTCTGGTTGCGCTCTGTCGACAGGTCCGCGACGACGTGACGGCACCGACGCTGTCCAATGTGGACAATGTTACAAGGGAGCTGCCCGGTGAGGGGCCATCGGCTACGATCCGTGGCGTGCTCATGCACGTGATCTGGCATTGGACCTACCACTCAGGACAGGTAGGGCTCCTGCGCGAGCTCTGGGGCTCTGGCTACGTGTGGACCTTCGGTAGCATGGCGGCATAGATTTGAGATCGGCGAGTGACGGACTCGGCCCGAGGCCGAGTTCAGGCACCAAAAAGGATACTAACCCATCATCAGGAGGACACCCTATGATCGATCTGAAGAACTACGAAGTCTGGTTTGTGACCGGGAGCCAGAACCTCTACGGGGAGGAGGCTCTTCGGCAAGTGGCTGAGGATGCGCGGAGGATCGCCGAAGCGTTGGCTGCCTCCGACCGGCTGGCCGCCAACGTCGTCTTCAAGCCCATCGTGACGACGCCTGAGGAGATCGCCAACGTCTGTGTCGCAGCGAACAGCGATCCGGCCTGCATTGGCTTGATCACGTGGATGCATACCTTCTCACCGGCCAAGATGTGGATCGCGGGCCTTAGCGCTCTGCGGAAGCCCTTCGTCCATCTCCATACCCAGTTCAACCGCGATATCCCCTGGGGCGAGATCGATATGGACTTCATGAACCTGAATCAGTCGGCCCATGGCGGACGGGAGTTCGGGTTCATCGTTTCGCGGATGCGCCGGAACCGGAAGGTCATCGTGGGCCACTGGCAGGATGAGGAGGTGCTGGCGCAGCTCGACACCTGGATGCGGGCGGCAGCGGCGTGGCAGGATATGCAAGGGGCCAAGATCGCGCGCTTCGGCGACAACATGCGCGAGGTCGCCGTGACCGAGGGGGACAAGGTCGCGGCGCAGATCCGACTGGGCTACAGCGTCAACGGTTACGGCCTGGGCGATCTCGTGGCGTATGTCGACCGTGTGACCGACGCTGAGATCGATGCCTTGCTCGAGACCTATACCGAGGACTATGACGTCGCCTCGATCCTGGTCTCCGCCGGGCCGGAGTACGACGCATTGCGTGAGGCCGCGCGAATCGAGGCGGGGATGCGCGCGTTCCTGGAGGCAGGCGGGTTCAAGGGCTTCACCACCACCTTTGAGAACCTCTATGGCCTGCAGCAACTGCCCGGCCTGGCCGTGCAGCGATTGATGGCTGAGGGCTATGGCTTTGGCGCCGAAGGCGACTGGAAGACAGCGGCTCTCGTCCGCGCGATGAAGGTGATGGGCGCCGGGCTGGAGGGTGGGGCCTCCTTTATGGAGGACTACACCTATCACTTGGAGCCGGGCAACATGAAGGTCCTGGGTGCTCATATGCTCGAGGTCTGTCCCTCTATCGCCGACGACAAGCCCCGCATGGAGATCCACCCCCTCTCCATCGGCGGCAAGGCCGATCCCGTGCGCCTGGTCTTCAACACGGCTGCGGGCCCGGCGGTGAACGCGTCGCTGATCGATCTGGGCGACCGCTTCCGAATGTTGGTCAACCCGGTGAAGGTGGTGCCGCCCGATTCGCCTCTGCCCAACCTCCCCGTGGCCCGGGTGGTCTGGGTGCCCGAGCCGAATCTGAAGATCGGGGCGGCGGCCTGGATCCTGGCCGGCGGCGCGCATCACACCGGATTCAGCCAGGCCATCACATCGGCGCATCTCGAGGATTTCTCCGAGATTGCCGGGGTGGAGTGCCTGTTGATCGATGAGAGCACTGACCTGCGCACCCTCAAGAATGAGATTCGCTGGAATGAGGTGGCCTACTTCCTCTCCCGAGGCATGTAGAGGGCGGCCTTTGCGTTGAGGCACAGGGGACACGGATCCGTGTCCCCTGTGCCTCATTGCTGGCTCCCGAGCAAGGAGACACACGATGAGAGCAGTGGTGCTCCGAGAGCCCCGTCACCTGGAGCTGATGGAGATTCCCCGACCCACGATGACGATGCCAGAGCACGTCCTGATTGACGTCAAGGCGTGCGGTATCTGTGGGAGCGATCTTCGGTACTGGGCTGGCGAGAACCCTTGGGCGTTACACACGCTGGGTGAACATCACGACAACCCGTCAAACATCGTGCTCGGGCACGAGTATGCCGGCGTCGTTGTGGAGGTGAACGATGCGCGCTACGAGCATGTGCTAGGCACGCGCGTGGGAGCTCAGGCTTTCCGCACCTGCGGTGTCTGCACGCTCTGCCGGTCCGGACGCGAGAACCTTTGCCGGAGCACCGTACATATGGGGCACGCCCAAGGCTGGGGCGAGATGGACTACTACCCTGGCGCCTATGCCGAACTCTGCCTGGGATGGGCCGACCTGCTCTACCCGATGGACGACCACGTAAGCTTCGAAGAGGAGACGACTCGGGACTTCCTCGGCGTAGCCGTTCACGCCTGGGGGCGGGCCCGCGTTGAGCCTGGCGCCACGGTGCTCTGCATCGGTGGCGGGCCCGTAGGCCTGAGCATCGCTCAGGTGGCCCGAGCCAAGGGGGCAGCACGCGCGATCATCTCTGATCCGGCTCCCATCGCTCTGGCCGTGATCGAGCGCTATCCGGGCTTGGAGGGGCTCGATCCGACGGTGGTCGACGTGGTGGAGGCCTTAGGGCGAGGGTCCTGTGATGCGGTCTTCGATACGGTGGGGACTCCGGCTGTGACGGCGCAGGCTCTCGCGCTGCTGGCGGAGGGCGGCACCTACGTCAACCTCGCGGTCCACGACACGACGGTGACCCTGAACGCGATGGATCTCGGCTCGGAGCGTCGGATGACGACGTCGTCCAACGCGCTCTACCGTGACGAGCGCGAGGCCCACGGCCTGATCGCATCGGGAGCGGTCAACATGGCCTCGATGGTCACCCATCACTTCCCGCTTGAGGCCTATGCCGAGGCGTACGCGCTGCTCCTCGCCGAGCCGAAAGAAGCCTACAAGGTTGTTTTTGTGATGTGAGCTACTTGCTCTGGAGAGAAATCGTTCGTGTGTGAGGGAAGTTAGCCCTGTCGGGTACGGGGAAAGTGGCTACGGTGTGGCCGACCGTCCCTTCCTCCGCACGCCGCCGTAAGGAGAGATCTATGGATGACCTTATACTGCGCGAGCTGCGGGATGAGGATGTGGCGGAGCTCCAAGAGATCGCTGTAGCTGCCTGGGAGCCGGTCTTTGCCTCGTTTCATAGGCTCGTGGGGCCCGAGATCTTCGCCACAGTCTATGCTGGCTGGCGCGATGAGATCCGGGAGCAGATCGGGGCCGAGTGCCGTGGAGAGCGCGGTGCCAAGATGGTCGTGGCGGAGGTGGCGGGAAGGCCCGTGGGGTTTGCCGGCTACTATCTGAATCCGAAGACGCGCATTGGCGAGATCAGCAACAACGCGGTGCATCCCGACTACCAGAACCGCGGCATCGCCACGCGGATGTACGAGTATGTCCTGGGTCAGATGCGGGCTGCAGGCATGCGCGTGGCCCAGGTGGGCACCGGGGGCGACCCTTCACACGCCCCGGCAAGGCGGGCCTATCAGAAGGTCGGGTTCGAGCGCGGGATCCCGAGCGTGACCTACTTCATGGATCTAGGCGACAAGGACGAATCGTAGTACTACGGACTACGATGTCGTCAGTCTTCACGCTCAAGGAAGACCAGAACGTGATGCGCAAATGCCGCGAAGTCGTCCAGCTCCGAGCGAATCCCTTCGTAGATGAGCTTATCGTCCACCATAAAGCCCTCGCTCTCGCATCTCAGAAAGGAACGTCTCCTGCATCTCACGATGGACGGGAAGGTAGTCGAAGTATCGAAGGCGGGTGTCTACCTCGAAGTCAATCCGGGCCTGCTCGTCACCCTCGTAGACCAGAATGCCCTCTGTGACGACCCTGCCCTTGAACACAATGGATGCGTCGTTGATGACACGAACGTCGGCATTGGGAATATCGCAGCGGTCCGCCAGGTCCACGTTGAGACGCATGATCAGCCGTAGCTGCTGCCCTGGTGGAAGGTCGTGAGCAGCCACAAGCGCGATATCTACGTCGCTGAATGGCCTCAGTTACTCACGATCCCAGGCGCCTCCTGCTTCTGGGCGCTCGTTACGAGCAGGACAATCGCCACGCCGACGACCATTACGAGTGTGCGGATGAGATCGAACTGCACCGAGACCGGGTAGAAGAGCCCGAAGGTGTAGTTCAGGGCGAAGTGGATAAGGACGGCTGAGAGCACGCTGCGATCGTTGGCGTTGTAGGCGCGGGTTATGAGGACCGTCAGCGGCAACGAGTTCAACGCGAAGAGCCAGAACTCCGGCGTCCCGACGCCATACTCGTATTGCGTCGTGTCGCGGATGTAGAACAACGGCAGGTGCCAGATCCACCAGACGAACGCCAGGACAAGATTGGCCCACACCCGGCGCCAACGCGCCTGCAGCCGATCCAGCGCATATCCACGCCAGCCCAGCTCCTCGGATAGAGGGCCAGTGATCAAGCCGAGGATGATCGTTGGGAGGAGTGCAATCGGCTGCTTGAAAATCTGGCTCAGCCCCACCATGCCCGGAGCCTGTCCTGCAAACGCTCGATTGATCGCGTAAGCAATCGCAAAAACCACGGGGAAGAAGAGGCAGATGAGGACGTACCAGCCCCAGGAGATCCGGCGGAACTCGATGAGACGACGCCAAAGGTCTCGCAAGGCTCCCCTATCCTCGCGCCGGGTGAGGAGCCAGATCGCCGTCAGCGAGGGCGCGAATCCACCGAGCGTGTGAAGCACGATCGTAGGAAAGGTTCTGACGGGCTGTCCGATCAAGGCTGCCGCGATCCAGAAGGACCACGAGAGGGCGAAGGTCAGGGCAAAGAAACGCCAGGCAGGGGGTGGGTTGCGCATGCGGGCTCCTCCTCATCGCGACATTCGAAGACCTGTGTCTATAATATGACGTTGCGTGAAATCCACAAGGCGATAGACTTGAAGGTAGGAGCCCCTTACGAACGAGATGGCGCCGGTCGTAGGCGCTCGCCCTGTTGGTAGTAGGCGCCTTCAGCGCCGTTCCGGCCTCTACGATGGGCGCTGACCGGCCCCGCGCCGATGCTGCCGTTGTGACCGGCACGCGGCTGAAGGCCGCTACGACGAGCGGGGCGTGTGAAGGATCACGTAACTTGAGGAGGTGTAGCTATGGCTGAAGCTGTCTACAAGGTCTGGAAGACCAGGCCCACGGAAGCCTGGTACCGGCTGTCGAAAGAGGCGCGCGAGACGCATCTCGCAAAGATGCGCGCGGCGCTGGAGGACGTCGGGGGAAGCTCTCTGCTCACGTGCACGTCGGATTGGTCGTCGGAGGCGTGGCGGTACTTCGGCATCGAGTTCTTCCCGAACACGGACGCGGTCAAGGCCTACGCGCGCCGTCTGCATGCGCTGGATCACTATCGCTACTTCCGTAGCGAATCGACACTGGGGACCAAAATCGAGTGAATCACCATGGCTGAACGCGAGCACGCCCCGTCGGTTGAGGGTGGAACCAGTTCTGGGCCACCCCTCCACGATGCGGCGTGGGCCCGATCATTGATCGACGTGATGGTCGAGGGCATCGTGACCCTCGACGCCGACTCACGGATCACGTTTCTGAACGCGGGCGCCGAACGCATTCTGGGCTTTGCGTGTGGTGACGTCCTCGGTAAGGGCTGCGACGATGTCTTCCAGTCGCTCTCGCCAGGCGGCAGCTTCAGTGCCCTCATGCCGCCGCCTGGCGGTCGTTGCACGGTCCCGGTGTCGCTTTGTGAGGGACGGAAGGTGGTTCTGTCGATCACGCGGACACGTGGGGACCTGCCGGTCGTCGAGTCCGCGGGCGAGCCCGAGACCATCCTAATCATCCGCGACATCAGCGAGGAGGAGGTCATCCGCCGCTTGCTGGGAAACTTCCTGGCGAATGTGGCGCACGAGCTCCGCACACCGCTTTCCGCGCTCGCGGCGTCCGTTCAGTTGCTGCTCGACCAGCTGCCCGATCTCAGCTCCGCCGAGCTGACAGAGCTGCTGGGATCACTCCATCTCGGCGTCTGGCGTCTTGAGAACCTGGTGGACAATCTGTTGGAGGCCGCCAGCCTCGAGGCCGGCCATTTTCGCGTCTTTGCACATCCGTGCAACGTCCGCGAGATCATCGCAGAGGCTGTCTTCACGGTCCAGGCCCTGCTCGATCAACACCAGCAGAGGCTCGTGTTGGAGGTCCCGGAGGCGCTGCCCTTCGCCCGCGCTGACTTCCGGCGGACGGTGCAGGTGCTGGTCAACCTCCTCAGCAACGCCAGTAAGTACGGACCCGAGGGCGGCGTCATCACTCTGACTGCCTCGGTGACATCGGTGCCAATCGCGGGGCAAGCACCGAGTGCCGTGTCTACCGCTGACGTCACGGCTCCATCGGAAACCGTGCCCCAAGCCATCCGGATTGCCATCGCGGATCAGGGACCGGGCTTGCCGCGCGATGCGCGGGCCCGCCTCGTGTCCGCGTCTCCGTACACCAGCCAGGCGGCAACCGGTAGGGTCGGTCTGGGTCTTTCAGTTGTGAGGGCCATCGTACGTGCGCAACGCGGCGACCTTGGCGTAGACACCGCATCCGACGGAGGCGCGATCGTCTATTTCACGCTACCTGTGGCCCTTGTTGGGTCACCAAAGGGGAAACTCGGCTTATGAAGGTTCTGGTGGTGGATGATGATCGCACGCTTGCAGATGTCTTGGGCTTCACGCTCCGGCGTGAGGGATTCACGGTTGACGTCGTGCACACTGGAGAGGCCGCTCTAGAGGCCTGGGAGCGAAACGCGCCAGACCTCATCGTGCTGGACATCAATCTTCCCCGGCTCGACGGCTTCGCCGTCTGCCGGCAGATTCGTGCGCACGACGCCGAGATCCCGATCATCCTGCTCACCGTACGTGATGAAGAGAACGACATCATCCGAGGTCTGAAGATCGGTGCTGATGACTATATCACCAAACCCTTCAGTCCCCGTCAACTTGTGGCTCGGGCCCAAGCCGTGCTGCGACGGGCGGGCAAGACACCTACCCGCGCCATCCGTCGCGTCGGTGCGCTCATGTTACGCTCCAACGAGCGAGAGCTCTCTTGCGGGACGGGAGAGCCCGTCGTCCTCACGCGTCTGGAAAACCGCCTCTTGGATTACCTGATGCTCAACCACGGTCGTATCATCAGCGCCGAAGTGTTGATTAACTACGTGTGGCCCGAGGGCGGGGACCGAGACATGCTCCGCCAGCTAATCCACCGCCTCCGGACCAAGATGGCGGAAGCGTGCCGGGGCGGATCCGATGATCTGGAGATCCACGCCATCGAGAATATCCCCGGCTTGGGCTACGGACTCAAGATCCCTTAGCTGCCTCGATTTGTCACAGCTTTGTCATGGCTGTATCACGTTGTCTGTAACGCCGTCGTGCTAACCTCTCTGTGTAGGTCCTAGGCTATGCCTGCTCGGCACACCCGAGCGATGTCTTCGGGAGGTGACACGATGGCAGATATGCAGCTGTTTCCTCTAGTCATTGGTCTGGCGTTCATCTGCGAGTTGGTTGATTCATCGCTGGGGATGGGATACGGAACGACGCTCACGCCGGTTCTTTTGCTCCTTGGTTACCAGCCGGCGGAGATTGTTCCTGCCGTGCTCTTTTCTGAGTGCGTGACGGGCTTCTTGGCTGGCGTCTTGCACCACGAGTTCGGTAACGTCGACCTGCGTCCCGGCTCTCGGGACTTCAAGGTGGCTGCGATGCTCTCCGGGATGAGTGTCCTCGGGGTCGTGGCTGCGGTTCTGATCGCGATCCGGTTGCCAACCTGGGCCGTCAAGCTCTACGTCGGCGTGCTCGTTCTCGCCATCGGCCTGGCTATCCTCTGGGGGCGCAACAAGTCCTTCCGCTTCACGTGGGGGCGGGTGGCGGGCCTTGGGGCACTGGCTGCCTTCAACAAGGGCATCAGCGGCGGAGGGTATGGCCCCGTCGTGACCGGCGGGCAGGTCCTCACCGGAATAGGATCGCGCTGCGCGATCGGCATCGCGTCGTTGGCAGAGTCCGTCGCCAGCCTGGCGGGCGTCATCACCTATCTGCTCGCCGGCTCGGCCTTCCCGAAACTGCTGACGCCGTCCCTGTTGCTGGGCGCCGTTCTCTCGGTGCCGTTAGCTGCCTTCGCCGTCAGCCGTTCCCGCGAGGAGGCGATGACCCGCGTGATCGGGTCCGTTACGACGATTCTGGGTGGGTACACGCTGTACAATGTGCTCTTCTAGGGCGCGGGAGCTGGCCTGACTGCACCTGGCCCATGTGGAGCAGAGCAGATCGGCCACGGAGGGGACTGATCGCTGAAAGGGGAGTTCAGCGAAGAGGGGCCGCGATCCTGCGGCGCCTCTTCGCTCTCTCCGTTCAGGCGTCGACCGGCTCCGTAATCGGTCAGTTATCGTTGCGGACAACCAGAGGCAAGTAGACAGCGGCACTTCTGCCGAAGGTGGCGGTGACAGCAGTATCCGCTTGAATGGTGATCGTGAGCGGATTGGTTGTGCCGCTTATGTCACCGCTCCATCCGGTGAAGATCCAGCCAGGATCGGCGACGGCGGTCAGCGTAATGGGCTGATCCGGGAAGTATGCGTCTTGCCAAGGAGTGCGGAGGACTGAGCCTTCACCCACCACGGTGGTGGTGAGCGCGTGGGCGGTCCCGATCGTGTTGAGCCAGGCATTGGTCGTGATCGGATCCTCGGTGTCAAACACGATGACCGCCTCGTTCACGATCTCGGTACCGGCCTCCAGATCCGCGTTGCCCCTGATCTCGAAGCTCACCCGGCCCTCGCCCCGACCAGTCTCATCGTTTGGCGGCAGGAAGCCCGCCAAGGGATCCTCTGGAAGGTCGCCGGTCTCGGGATCCAGGGTGGTCAAGACGACCGTGAACAGGCCCGTGGCAGGGTCGAGGTCGGCGACAATCTCCACCTGCCACGTCTTGGTCACCTCGGACCGGTAGTCTGGAAGGTCAACCAACAGGTAGGCGCCGCCCTCACCGTCGACCACGGGCAGCACCTGGTCGCCGAAGGCGATCTCGGTCACGAGCAGGCTGGTCCAGTCCAGATCGGAATCCAGTGTGTCGCTGATGAACACCTCCTGAGCGGGGGCCAGAGCCTCCTCCTTGTTCTCGAAGTAGATCGTGTAAGCCAGCGGGGTGCTGCCATCGATCCAGCGCGCAGTGCCGAAGCCCTGGGGGCCAACCTTCTCGTTCGGATCCCACGCCCACACGTTCTCGGTCCAGCCCTCGTCAACCACGTCCACCGCGCCGTCGGGCGGATCGGGCGATTCGTCAGGCTCCTCGTAATCCTCGAAGGCGTTGGGATTGGGTTTGTCCGGATCAATGGGTTCACACACCTCGGGCGGAATGGTCACCGGCAGCCGGAAGGAGGTGCCGGTTGCCGCAGCGGCACCCAACGCGCTCTGGACCAGCGACCCGACAGGCGGCAGGAGCTCGAGGCTCAACGTGACCGGTGTCGACCAGGCCGTGCCATTGAAGGTGGACGTGAGAAGCCGGGCCGCCTGGCTGAAAGGCAATGAGGGATCATCCGTCCCCTGCGCCCAGATGACCGAGGGGGTGTCTCCCGCGAGGGCAAACGCCGGACCGTGGCCCTGGACTTCGCCCGTGGTCACGATCTGGGCTGAGGCCCAGGCAGCACCGTCCCAACGCGCGGCATACAGCGTGGAGTCCTCGCTACCCGTCTCGAGCCAGGTGGTCCAGATCCCGCCGGAAGGCAGCGTTGCGAGCGTTAGGTGATGATAGTCACCCGGGCCGCCGGAAAGCGTGGCGGGCGGCGACCACGTGCCGTCCGGTTGCAGCGTGGCCCAGCGGATCTCCGCATCACGATAGGCCTCGACAACGGCATTCGGGTCAGACGCCATCGTCCAGCCGTCAGCATCGGCGTGGACCCAAATCACCAGCAGACTGCCATCTGTGTTCACCACCGCCTGAGGCTCGCGCCCGAAGCCCAGGGTGCCCGTCAACGTCTGTGGCGCGGTCCAGGCATCGCCGTCGTATGTGGCATAGGCTAAGGTGTTGCCCAGTGTGGCACCAAGGTCGTCGGACTCACGGTGCCAGAAGAGATAGGGCAGGCCCTCGCTGCCCAGCACGAGCTCGGGAATGCCGTCGTCCACACGATCAGTACCGACATCGGTTAGCACCGCGTTGGCGCCGTAGACCGTGGTTGTGCCCAGCTTCTCCTGCAACGTGACGGTCGTCGTCACTTCCATCCCCTCTTCCAGTGCGGCGTAGATGGCCTCTTCAAGCGTCGCACCGTAGGCGGTGAGCATGTCGGGGCTGGGTGGATAGCGGAACGACGTTGTGAACTGGACCGGGCCGACCATCGCCTCGGCGAGGGCCTGGAAGTAGATATCGCTGACGCCGAAGGTTTTTGCGCCGATCGTTGCCTTGACGTTTCCCGTACCCGAGACCGCTCCCTCGACGAGACCCAGCACCTCGACGCTTCCGTAGAAGCCCAGGGAAAGCAGCCCGCTGACCTCTCCTTCGGGCCAGGCGCCGCCCTGCGCCTTCCATATCAGGGCTCCCGAAAGAGAGCCGCCAACCTGAACCCCCACCTCGGTCTTGAACGTGTTGAATAGGGGGTCCTCCCAGGTCATCTGGGGGATGGGGAACCTGCCCTGAGCGCCCAAGCTGGCGGATAGGGTTGCCTTGTTGAGGTTGAAGGTGCATGCGCGCGTGTCCAACGCCCAGGCAGCTTCCAGCGACCCGCCCACCGAGCCTGTGACGCGGTCCTGCATCATCTTGAGCGACCCACCCAGGGCGGCGGACGCCAGTGCCCCGGACTCCTTGGCTGTTCCACTGAGCGCGGCTGAGAGTTCCACGCTGTTTCGCCCGCCGATGTAGGGCACAAAGCGCGGCACGGTTCCGTTCTTGTTGAACGCGAAGCCCAAACTAAACGACTCCTCCCACGCCTGTGTGCCGGTGTCGACCAGCATCGCCTCGCCGCCGTCTGTGAGGGCGACGACGGCACCGGCGGGGAGCACGGTCCCATCGTCAAGGTGGGCGGGTCTGTCGAGTACCAGCAGCCCATCGATCTCGTCCCAGCTGAGCACCGTCGACACCACCGGTTCGTGTCCGTAGTAGAGGTCCGTGTCGGCATTGGAATCTTCGAAGTCCACCATCTGCCACACGACCACGGGCGTGCCGTCGCCGTCCACGACCGCGACGGGGCTCGTACTGCCTGCGGCGATGGTGTCCGTATAGATGGCGGCCTCCGACCATGCCCAGCCACCCAGGCCATCCTGGCGTGCGGCGGCATAGGCGATTGCGGCGTCGTTCGCGGTGCCCGTGCGCCAGAAGAGCGCGAGACCAGGATCGGTGCCGTCCAGCAGGTCGGGCGCGTAGAGCAGGCGGGGTGCGATGCCATAGGCGCCTGATATGGGTGTGGCTGCTGTCCAAGTGGTGTCGGTGTAGGTCGCGTGGTAGATCTGACCGTCGACGCTGAAGACGAGATGCGGCGTACCCTCGACATCCAACACCTGGGGCGCCGCATACTGCACGAGGGGTGGGGGCAGCTCGGGCTCAGGTGGGATGGCTGAAGCGTGGACCATCACGGCGTTCGCGTCGGCCTCCTGCGTCAGCGTGACGGTCAGCGTGGGCGTCACCACGTAGCCCTCGACGTAGAGCTCATAGACGCCATCGGGCAGAAAGCCCACGACGAAGTCTCCCCATGCGTCGCTCGGCTCGGAGCGGACGGCAAGACCGCTTTCATGTCGGGCGATGACCTGGGTCGCGGTGATAGGACTGCTGGTCTGCGGATCCAGGGCCCGACCGGTGACCGCCGCAACGGGTTCACCGGCGGCCCGCCTGATTTCGAAGGCGAGCAATTGCCGCACGTCGTAGACATCGACGCCGCGAGACCGCAGCCGGGTCGCGTCGGACCCAAGCACGGTGAGGTACTCGTGCCAGGTGCTGCCCAACCGCTCTTGAACCGTGGGCCATAGGGTCCACCACTCCGCCTCGGCGATGCCCTCGGGACGCATCGTCAGCGCGTAGGAATCCCAGTCAATCGCTTCGGGCGTGGCCTCCAGGACCTCCAGACGGGTGGCCGCACGAACGGTGTCGCGCGTCATCGTCACCATGATGGGGATGCGGCCCCGGGCACCGGGGGGCAGGATGCCGGCCGGCTCGCCGGGGTTCACCCCGAGCAGGTGGATCGTGCCATCCAGCCAGACCATGGAGTTCCGCGTCTTCATCGGCAGCGCGGGAGACGTCGAGACGACCAGCAGGGGTGCGGGGAGGTCCGCATCGCCCACGTTGGCATACTCGACCCAGGCCGTATAGGTGCGGTCGGCACGCGACAGGTCCGGCACGACCAGATATGTCTCGAGCCTGCCGCCGGTTCCAGGCGTGACCTGGAAACCATCGGCGAAAGCCAGAACTTCGCCGTCGGCGAACTCGACGGCCACGTCGTAGATACCCACCACGGCTCCTGCAAGGTCGAAGCCGGACCACAGCTCGGTGGGCGAGGGCGCGGTCAGGGCCTCTCCGACAAGCGTGGGCAGGCCGTCACCCTGCAGGCGCATCTCAACGGCCTGGTCCAACCCGGCGCCACGGATGTTCAGTGTCGTGGTGCCCGCATTTCCGGCGGAGCGCGGCTGGATGTCCGACAGGTGGCGCGTGACCCATCGTGCCACGATCTCATAGGAGCCCTCAGGTGCCACCACACCCGTGCCCTTCACCCGCACGTAGTAGGTACCCGACACGGTCGGATCGATGATCAACTCGAACGTGCCTTCAGGGTTGGGGGATAGGGTGCGCACGTCGTAGAGCCCAACCTCGGGGAGCGAGCCCAGACGCGCGCTGACGTCGAGGCCCTCGATGGCCTCCAAGGGACTGACCTGGATCAGCAGAACGCCGTCCGGTAGGTCAACGTCGGCGCTGTAGAGGCGGATCTCTCCGAGCGTCAGGCCGTCCGTGCGCGGTTCTCCGAGCGTCAGCGGGGTGATCTCGTCGAGGGCCAGGTCCGGGCCATACAGGAACACATCCTCCAGTCCATAAATGTCATCGGGCACCAGATTGCTGGCACTGGAGGTGAACGCAATGAAGCGCCCGTCAGGGGAAAGCGAGGGAGTCGTGGAGACGTCGTTGCCTTCGCTGCCGTCGGGGGCTTTGGAGATCAGCGTCGTGATCCCGTCGACCAGGTCGCGCAGGTAGACGTTGGTGTTGTACATGGTTGTCCCCCCGGGCACCAAATTGGTTGCCCTGGAGTGGAAAGCGACGTAGCGACCGTCGGCAGAGATAGACGGAAACTCGCTGTAGCCGTCCTTTGCCTGCACCCCGTCCCACGAGAGCGAAGCGAGGAAAGTCTCACCGGCTATCAGGTCGCGCACGAAGATGTCCGTATAACTACCGTTCGTGTCGTTGGCAACGAGATTGGTGGCGCTGGAATCGAAGGCCACAAAACGGCCATCCGCTGAGATCTTGGGGTTCATCGAGGTATCGTTGCAGGGACTCCCATCGTAGGTGACCGACACGAGCGACGTCTGCCCGGTTGTCGTATCGTGGAGGTAGATATCGTCGCCATAGCTCTCTGGCGTCTCAACCAGATTGGTTGCATGGGAACTGAAGACGACGTACCGCCCGTCGGGCGAGATGACGGGATCCATCGAATCGGCATTTGCCGGCGAGCCATCGTATCCGACTGTGACAGTGATGGTCACCGATTGCTCCCGATCGCGCAGGTAGATATTGCCATCGTAGTTCTCGTATGCTATGTAGCGTCCGTCTGTTGAGAGAGACGAAAACTCCGAAGGCCATTCGTGCTCCTCTCCGGACGGCGATAGCGACACCCTCTCGGTGGTCTGCGCCTGTAGATCGCGAAGGAAGACGTCATCTACGCCGTTGGTGTCGCCAACAACGAGGTTGTCGGCCCACGACATGAAGACAACATAGCGCCCATCAGACGAGATGGAGGGAAAGTCGGAGCCTCCGTTTGCCGGTTCCCCCGCAGTGTTTCGTGAAATGAGGGTCGTCTCGTCGCGCCACGTGTCGCGCAGGTAGACCTGGTATGTCCCGCCCTCGACATCCGGTGCGAGATTGCCGGCTAGCGAGTAGAAGACGACATAACGTCCGTCGGCGGACACCGACTGGGATGAGTAGAAGACGCTCGACTTGTTATCAGCCTGTGCGCCATCAGAGGCCACGGAAATCATGGTCAGGGTGGCATCGGTCGTGGCAGCATCGGCTTTCGCGGCTGTAGCGATAGCCGCACCGGCTGCTGCCGCACCGGCTTGGGGCGCATCGATCACGGTCAGACCGCTATCGGCCTGTGCATGGGTGGTCGGCGCAGCGGAGAGCAGCAAGACGAATCCAACCAGAAACAGGGCGCAACGCACGCGACGAATCATCGACAACCTCCGGTCCTACCAAGCTAGGGTACTGATTGCAGAGAAGGCTTGTGTGATCGCCAACGTCGTTCGCCGGAGCAGAAGTCTCTAGATCGTTTAGGATCTGAGAACCGGTCTGCGTTGGACGTCTCTCCATCATAGACAGTTCCAGAACTGCGTCAATCACGCAGCAGGCCGCATATGGGATCTTGTCGGTGGCCGGTCCGGTACTTGGATAGTCCTTCGTTCTGGACTATGATGGTGCATCGATGGCGTTGATCAGATTGCTAGAGGAGTGAGACGATGGCTCAAGAGACGGTACCGACCCGAGACGAGATACCCGATCAGTACAAGTTCAACGCGCCCAGCATGTTTGCCTCTGAGGCAGCGTGGGAGCGCGAGGTTGAGGAGCTAGGCGACGCGATCCGCGTCTTGGCTGCGTTCGAGGGACGCCTCGGCGAGGGCCCCGAGGTCCTGGCTAAGGCGCTCGATGTGATGGCGGTGCTGACCGAGCGACTGGGAAAGGTCTACGTCTATGCCAGCCTCAGCTACGCTGTCAATATGCGGGACCAGGCCGCGGCGATGCGGGTGGGGCGAGCCCGCGACCTCTTTGGACGGTTCGCCGCCGCGCAGGCCTTTTTCGATCCGGAGTTACTCTTCATCGGGCAGGAGAAGCTGGCCCGCTGGATGGATCAGGAGCCGCGGCTGGAGATCCTGCGTCACTACGTCGATGACCTCTTTCGAAAACAGGCCCACGTCCGCTCGACGGAGGTCGAGTCATTGCTCGGGATGCTCTCCGATCCGTTCTCGGGCGTCTCATCCATCGCTGGCGCTCTGACCGACGCGGACTTCGTCTTCGAACCCGCCGTGGCGTCGGACGGGACGGAGATCGAGGTGACCCAAGGCTCTCTGCGGAAGATCCTCGGCGATCCCGACCGGGAGGCGCGGCGTACGGCGTGGGAGCACTACCGCGACCAGTACCTCGCCTATCGGAACACGCTGGCCACCAGCCTGACGACGTCTTTGAAGCAGAATGTCTTCAGGATGCGGGCACGACGCTACGACTCGACGCTGGAGATGGCGCTCTTTCGTCACGCCATCCCCACCGAGGTTTACCACAACCTGATCGACACTTTCCGGCGGCACCTACCCACCTGGCATCGCTACTGGGCGGTCCGCCGCAAGGCGCTGGGCGTCGACACGCTGCATCCCTACGACATCTGGGCCCCGTTGACCGATCGCCGTGTGGAGATCCCCTACCAGCAGGCCGTGAACTGGATCTGTGAGGGGCTGGCGCCCCTGGGCGAGGACTACGTCGCCACGCTGCGGCGCGGGGTGATGGACCAGCGGTGGGTCGACGTCTACCCGAATCAGGGCAAGCGGTCCGGGGCCTTCTCCTCCGGTCGCAAGGGCACTTACCCGTTCATCTGTATGAGCTATAACGAGGACATCTTCAGCCTGAGCACGCTGGCGCACGAGCTGGGACACTCGATGCACTCCTACCTGACCTGGGAGCACCAGCCCTTCCTCTACGAGGACTACTCGCTCTTCGTCGCCGAGGTGGCGTCGAATCTGCATCAGGCGCTGGTGCGCCGCCGCCG
>JBNGDL010000069.1:0-11296 GCA_049975205.1 Anaerolineae bacterium
CCGCGAAGTAGTTGATTTGATCACGCGCCGCCCCCGATAATTGGGGGCGGCGCGTGACTTTGTCTGTGTAAAGGCTTTTACTGAGGCATCGCGCCGCGCTGTGCGATAACGATCTCGTCCAAGAGCTGGTTCCACGCACCATCGATCTCCTGACGGGCGGGGTCCGCATCATACCAATCGATGATCTCCTGGGCTCCCTGCACAAAGGGGATCGTCGCGACGTAGTCGGGCACGATGCGCTTGACCTTCGTGTTATCGAAGATCACGCTGTGTGTCTTGTCACCCAACAGGCCGGCCCCCCAGTTGGCATCGTAGGCATAGATCGTCTCCGACGGCACGTGCACTTTCTCAACCTCGTCGACGCCAGCAGCACGTCCGACGATGTCAAAGATCTGGTTCCACGTCAAGATCTCGTCAGAGGTGATGTGATAGGCCTCGCCGAGCGTCCTCGGATCGGCCAGCAAGCCGACGAAAGCCTTCGCAAAGTCACGATGATGCGTCAGGACCCAGAGCGAGGTCCCATCACCGTGGACAACGACCGGTTTCCCCTTGCGCATCCGATCGACGACCGTGAATCTACCCCTGAAGGGCAGCAAGGTCCGATCGTAAGTGTGCGAGGGCCGTACAATCGTGATGGGGAACCCTTCCTCGCGATATGCGCGCATCAGTCGCTCCTCGCACGCTGTCTTGTTGCGGGAGTACTCCCACCACGGATTGTGGAGCGGCGTCGACTCCGTGATGGGCAGGCTCCGGATCGGCTTGTGATACGCCGAGGCCGAGCTGATGAAGACATATTGGTCGGTCCGACCCTTGAAGAGCTCGAGGTCGGTCTCGACCTGCTCCTCTGTGAACACGATCCAATCGACCACCGCGTCGAAGCGCAGGTCCCCGATGGCGTCCCGCACGGTCTCGGGCTGATGGATATCGCCGATCAGGACCTCTGCCCCGTCAGGTATGGGTCGCTTTGTCGTCTGCCCGCGGTTGAGCAGGAAGAGCTCGATTCCCCTGTCCACCGCCAACTGTGAGCAGGCCGAGCTGATGATCCCGGTTCCGCCGATAAAGAGCACTCTCACGCTATAGCCTCCTTTTACGCCAACTCCCAGAACGCGTCGATGGGCTGTTGATACCCATCGATCTCGCCTGACAATACCTCATCAAACCGCACCGGCTCGCCGAGCGTCGCCGACTCGTAGCAGCTCTCGCAGAGCGCCTTGGCCCGCAGGCCGTCGGTGCCGTCCATCTCGGGCTTGCGGCCCTGCGCGATAGCGTCAACAAAGTCCCAGACCTCGATGGCGAACCCATCCGTCACCCCATAGGGGAAAAGGCGCTCGCGCTCCGACTCTGTCAGCGTCGCAAGATAGGTTGACTGGATCTGCTCGCTGGAGACCTCCGAGCCGTCAGCCAGCACCGCCTTCCCACCGCCCTGGAAGGGATGGAAGGGGAAGCCGAGGTCGTACAGCGTGCCCTTGCTGCCATAATAGGTCGCCTGCTGCGCCAGCTCGCCGTAGAGCTCCCGTGAGTAGGTCCAGGTGACCGGTGGCCCATCCTTGAATCGGATCACGGCGTGCCAAGTATCCTCCACGTCAGCCGGTGCGCTGCCGATGACCGGCGCGTCGTCGATGATTCTCTGATCGTAGGAGGCCATATCACACCAGACCTCCTCAGGCTCGCCGAAGAGCACCTGGATCATATCACCGAAATGGGCGCCACTGTCCATAATCATGCCCCCACCCGTCAACAGCTTCAGACCCCGCCACTTTGTGGCATATCGGGAGTAGTCGAAGGGCCGGTGCGCGATCATCTGAACCGTAACCATGCGGACATCACCGATCAGGCCTTGCTCACGAATCGCCCACGTGCACGCGCGCGCCGTCAGGTAGCGGCGGATATTCTCGCCGGTAGCGAGCACACGATCGTTGGCCTCAGCCGCCGCGATGATCTGCTTCGTCGCCTTGATCGTGATGCCAATCGGCTTCTCAATCATCACGTGAAGACCAGCCTCCAACAAAGGGAGGCCGACCAGGTGGTGGAAGCAGTGGGGCACACAGACATCGGCGGCCTCTGCCACGCCAGCCTCGATGAACGCCTCGACATCGGTGAAGACAGCGGGACGGGTCGCCTGATACGCAGCGATCTCCTGTGCGCGCTTCTCAGCCGCCTGCACATTCACGTCCACACACGCCGCGACCTCGAAGTCTCGGCAGCCCTTCTCAAAGAGCTCCTTGTATCCCCCTACGTGATCCCCCGAAATGCCTCCACACCCGACAAGAGCCAGCTTGATCGGTTCTGACATCATCGTCCTCCCGTATGATAAGTTGCCTGTAAGCCCGCTACGCTTCCGAAATCTTCGCGGTGATAACCGGTTTGGCCTGATCGGCGAACTCAAGTCGCCGCCAGGTCATCGCAAAAGCCGCGGCTGCGAACAACGCTGCGATCCCACCATAGACCCAATGTGGCATGCTGTCCAGGACGAAGCCCCCCACCAGCGGGCCGGTGATCTGAGCGAAGCTGTCGAGAGACGCCGACAGGCCCATCGCCGTGCCCTGCTCCCAAGGCTCGACCGACCGGCTGAGGAAGCTGTTCAAGATACCGCGCGAACAGGCAGCGCCGAAGCTCACCAGGCAGAGGATCCCGGCGAACTGCACCTGGTTCGTGACAAAGCCCAGGAGTAGATAGGTCGGCACGAACAATCCAAGGCCGATCAGCGAGGTCTTGCGGTCACCGATCTTGCGGCGCATCGGCACGAAGACGACGAAGCGAATGAACACGCGCACAACCCCAGCCATCATCAGCAACCGCCCCATCTGCCCGGCATCCAGCCCCAGCTTTAGGTTGGCGAAAAGGGAGATGCTGGACATATAGACCATAAAGGAAAGGGTATGAAATCCCCACTGGATCAGGAGATAGCGCGCCATCGGATTCTGCCACACGTGACGCCTTTTCGCCCCCAGACTATTCGCACGCGATGCGTCCGCACCTTTGGCCCCAGCACTGGGCGCGGGGCCCAGATGCTTACTCCCCTGCCCCACCACGATCGGATTGGACTCGTCGAGATAGAAGAAGGTGGTCAAGATCGCCACCGTCGTCATCGTCGCCGCCATCAGGCCGGGAGCGATGATGCCCCAGCCCGAGAGCAGGCCGCCGAGGCCCGGCCCCACGAGCGAGGAGAGGACGTGAGCCACGCCTATGTTGCTCATCTGCTCGCTGCGCTTGTCCGGTGACACGACGTCACCGACGATGGCCTTGGCAATCGGATAGTTGCCGCCGAAGATGCCGTCCACGATGCGAGAGACGAACATCATCGTCAGGTTCGTCGAGAAGGCCATGATGAGGAACCCTGCCAGGGTGCCAAGCTGCGAGAGCAGCAGCATCGGCTTGCGCCCATAGCGATCACTGAGCGCACCCCAGATCGGGCCGGACCAGAAGCTGAACAACGCGTTGACCGACAACAGCATACCGATCTTCCAAGCGGGCGCCCCGTACTCCTGACCAAAGAACGGGAGGAAGGGGATCAGGATCGAGAAGCCCAAGATGTCGACAAAGACCGCGATCCAGAGCGGCCTGAGTCGGGGGAACTCCGACCTAAAGAGGTTCAGGTTGATTCGCATGGATAGGTCTGGCTACCTCTTGTGCAAGGATCATCCAAGGCGCTCCGGCTGCACGGCTGAAGAAGACCGTCATCGCGTGCCCGCCTCGCACCACCTTGAGACGCCGCCGGAACGTGTCTGGATCGATTGGCGACCCACGTTTCTTGATCGTCACGTGGCTAACCTGGTTTTCTTTCAGCCAATGGTTCAGCTCCTTCAGATTGAAGTGACCGTGGCGCAGGATGCGCCAGCTTCTGGCAAAAGGCGTGTCGATCAGAGTGGGACTCGTCAGATAGGCGATGGTCGGATCGATCTGTGCCGCGCCCATTTGACTCGCCAGGGTCTTGACCAACCCCGCGCGAAGGACAGCCGGGTCGGGCTCGTAGAGGAACACCTCCGGTTCGTGCACCGGCACCAGGCCAACCGGCATCTCGCTGTCGAGCCGATGCGCTGCCGGAAGAAGGACCGCCTGACGCCGAGCCCCTGTCCGCAGCCCGCCGAAGAGCAGGTCGGCCTCTTTGAGGCGCCCCTGCTCCGACAGGAACACAACCTCACACGCCGCAGGCAGCGCTTGATGTTTGACACCCGGCGCCACCTTCACCGTCACATTCGGCACCCGCTCCACGAGGGCTAAAACGGCGGAGATGGGAGGTTGCATAGCGTCAAGGCTGAAGACGCGTTGCCCCTGCTCGGTGCGGCGCGAAGGGTCGACGAAGGCGGCGTCGACGTCCAGCGACATGCTCGTCCAGTCACCGCAAACCACGCGCACGCGATCCGCCAGGCCCGAAGCAGCGACGTTGGCCTCGGCCAGCCGGGCCCGCACGGGGTCTCGCTCGACAGCCACCACGTCAGGGACGACCCGGGCCAGGGCCAGCGTGTCCGCTCCAATGCCACAGCCAAGATCCGCGACACGCCGGTATCCGCGATAAGCCTGCGCCCGGTACCGGGCACATGCCTGTGTCGACGCCTGCTGCAAAGCGTCATCGGTGAAAAAGAGCCCCTCGGGATGGGGAAACTTCCGGCGGGCCTTCCGTCGCAACCGCGCCTGGTCGAGGAGCACAGCAGCCTCTGTCCGGTCAAACTGCTGCCTGAGCTTCTCGACCAGCGGCAGGATATTCGCATCACTCAGGTCGGCCTCAGCCAACGACGCGAGGGTGGCTAGCGCCCGATCGCCGAGCAGGAACTCAACCGACGCCATCGAAAGCGGGACCATTTGAGCCCTGTCTGCTCGGGCTGATCACGCCACCCTAGGTGACATCGCGCTGTGACCAGGCACCGTCAATGTAGCGCCACATTCGGCCCGTGGGATTCGGGTCCTGTAACTCCGCAGGCAGTCGATGGTGGCGGACATTGTCATAGCAGTGGAGGGCACCGAATCGCAGCATAGAGGCTGGGATACCGACCGCCGTGAATCCCGGATGCCCTGTAGCCGGGTAAGGTCCCCCGTGGTTCATCGCCGGGGAGACCGCCACACCCGTGGGCATCTTGTCATTGAGAAGGCGCCCCACCTTCTGGCGCACGATAGGCGCGATCCGGTCATAGATGGCGTCATCGTCCCCGCCGGTATGCGTATAGAAGCTACCGGTCAGGCTCCCCTCCAGACGGCGAGCGATCGCCGCCAGCTGATCCACATCGCGGGCAAAGACGATCAACGAGACCACGCCAAAGGCCTCTGTCTGCAACGCATGGGGATACTCAAGGAACTGGTCGCCATCGGCCCGGAGCAATGTGTTTGCATACTGGTAGCCAGAGCCGTCGACTTCCTCACCGCCGACGATCAACTCAGCACCGTGATCGCGCAGTGTCTTGACAGCCTCACCGATGGTCCTGACGCCTCCGGCGCCGAGCAAAATGCCCGGAGGGCTCTGGAAACGCTCCGCCACGGCAGCTAAGAAGGCCTCGCTGTGGTCAGACTCAAGCACGATCGTGAGACCTGGCTTGGTGCAGAACTGGCCGGTCCCCAATGAACAGGATGCGAAGAGCTCATCCGCCACCGAGGACAAGCGCTCCTGCAGCGCGCCGGGCAACACGAAGACCGGGTTCACAGCCGACATCTCCAGATAGATCGGCTTGCCGGCCTCGTCTGCAGCCGCCTTCAGCTGCAGCCCGGCCGACCTGCTTCCCGTAAAGCCGGTCGCCCCGGTCAGCGGATGTGAAACGAGCCTCGCGCCAGCCTCGTGGGTCGTGCGGTAGAGCAGCTGAACCGTCGCTTTGGGAAGTCCGGTGGTCTCGACGGCCTCATAGGCTGCCTCTGTGAGAAGTTTCGTCGTGCCAGGATGCCCGGTGTTGCCCTTCGCAATCACGGGATTACCCGCCGCCAGGGCTGCCGCCGCATCGCCACCCGAGACCGAGTTGAAGGCGAGCGGGAAGTTATTAGGGCCGAAGACGATCACGGAACCGCCCAATGGCCCATACATCGAGCGGATATTGCGCGCCGTGTCGATGGTCGCGTGACACCACGAGCGCTCCCGGGCAGCCACCGCCGCCTGGCGGAGCTGATCCGTCGTCCGCGGCAACTCAACGGAGCGCAGCCGCGGCTCGATGGGCAACGCCGTCTCAAGGTAGCCTCGGTGGCATATCTCGTCGGCACGTGCCTCGATGTTGTCCGCGAAGGCCTCAAGGAAGGCCGCCAGCGTCTCGGGTGACACGTCGCGCAGCTCTGCGGCTGCCTCCGCGCCGGCCCTCAGGGCCTCCTTCGCTTCCTCCCACGAGGAAACGGGGTAAGCCTCGGGCAGAAGCTCCTTCGTCGTCGGATTCACTGCATTGAAAGTGTCAATAGGGTTCCGGGCAGGGCGCCAGGTACCGTTAATCAAAACAGGTTCTTGAGCCATGATTTGTCATCTCCTTAGGTAGCGTCCTCGAGGGCTCTGGATTGAGTCGCTACGCTACTTGGTCGCTACGCCACTTGATTGGTCAGTGTCATCTCGCCCACCACCACCTTCACCAGATCGCCAACCCGCAACGTGAAGTCATCGGGGGGCACGATGCCGGTGCCAGTCATCAGAAAGACGCCCCTGGGAAAAGCCAACTCGCGATAGAGATAGTCCACCAGCTCCTCGAAGACCCGCTTCATCTGCGTGATGTCGGTCTCACCGAAGAAGAGCTGCTCACCATCGCGAAAGATCTGCATCTTGATGGGAAGCTCGCGCATCTCGTCGGGACCCACCAGCTGAATGCCCGGCCCCAGGGCGCAAGAACCAGTGTACACCTTCGCTTGCGGCAGGTAAAGGGGATTGGCCCCCTCAATGCTGCGAGAGGAGACGTCATTGCCCGCACAGTAACCCACGATCTCTTTGTGTCGATTGATGACGAGCGTCAGTTCCGGCTCCGGCACGTTCCAGGCGCTGTCAGGGCGCACGCGAATCGGATCGTTGGGGCCCATCACACGCCAACCGACAGCCTTCATAAAGAGCTCCGGTCGCTCGGCAGTGTAGACCCGTGCATAGATATCGCCGCTCTCCGATTCTGCCTGGCGAGCATCACGACTGCGAAGGTAGGTCACGCCGCTGGCCCAGACCTCGTGCATCAACTCCACGGGCGCCAGATCGGCCTCAGGAGCCGGCTCGTCCGTGACCATTGCGTCCAGCACCTCGCCGTACACAGCCCTGGGTAACTCCAATAGCAACCCCAAACTAAACGCTGGAGGCAGCAGCGCACCGTCCAGCGCCCATTGGGGGCCATTTGTGGTCGAAATTCTAGTCAGAAACATCGTATCCTCCGATCGTTGACGGCAACGCTATCGTCGCCGATTAGTACGACGTCACAAGCTCTAACTCTGAGCCCGGAATCAGCAAGCCGGCATCTGTTGCTACACAATGCCAGGGCACTTAACTTTCGCCCGACGGCTCTGTCTTGTCCGGACGACCCGTGTCAGCTAATCTCTCAACAATCGCCTCCACGTCGTAGACGCAGCCACCCCAGGTGCCGCCACCGAGCTGTTGCAGCGCGGCCCAAAGCCGCGTATCCTCCGGCAGAGCGGGATCGGCGGTCAAAGCGGGATGCGGCGTGCGCGCCGCCAAGACCGTAGCCCCCTCCGCGGGTGTATACAGGCGTCCCCCATGGCCCACGAGGTCAACCTCGCCCCTTAGGTTAACACAATCCACCAGGATGCGAATCGTGTCACCATCCCTCACGCGACCCAAGGGTCCGCCCGCGAGCGCCTCCGGACCAACGTGACCGATGCACGCCCCGGTGCTGACCCCGCTGAAGCGAGCGTCCGTGATCAAGGCGACCTCTTTGCCCCACGAGAGATGTTTGAGCGCCGACGTGATCTGGTATGTCTCCTCCATCCCACACCCCAGTGGGCCGCGCCCTATGAGAATCATCACATCGCCGGGCCGCACGGGATCCGCAGTCTGCCCTTTCACGGCAGCGATCGCCTCATCCTCTCGCGTAAAGACGCGGGCAGGGCCGGTCATCCGGAAGACGCCTTGGTCATCCAAGAGGGACGGATCGAGCGCAGTGCTCTTAATGACCGCGCCCTCAGGCGCGAGATTTCCCCTGGGAAATGTGAGCGTGCTGGTAATACCGCGAGCACGGGCAGCCTGAGGACTCATGATCACGGTGTCGGGATCGACTCCATCCTCGGTGAAGAGGCGATCACGGAGCCGCCTGCGACGCTCGCTGGTCTCCCACCGATCCAACTGCTCACCCAGCGGACGCCCGTGCGCCGTCAGCGCATCAAGGCGCAGCAATCCCAGCTCTCGTAGATGGAGCATGACCTCCGGCACCCCACCGGCGAGGAAGACTCGCACCGTCGGATGCCCAACGGGACCGTTGGGCAGGACGTCAACGAGACGCGGCACAGCACGGTTGACTTGGTCCCACTCCGCAACGGTGGGGCGCGCCAAACCGGCAGCGTGCGCGATCGCCGGCAGATGAAGCAGAAGGTTCGTGCTCCCACCGAAGGCGGCGTAGACCACCATCGCGTTATGGACCGCGTCCTCCGTGACCAGGTCGGCGGTTGCGATGCCGGCTTGGGCCAGCTTGACCAGCGCTTGTGCCGAGCGCCGGGCCAGGTCGAGCCAGACCTCCTGCCCCGAGGGCGCCAGCGCTGCATGCGTGAGGGTCAGTCCCAAGGCCTCACCGACCACCTGACCGGTCCCTGCCGTGCCAAGGAACTGGCAGCCTCCGCCCGGCGATGCACACGCACGACAGCCCAGACGTGCGGCCTCCCGCAGGCCAAGCTCGCCCCGGGCAAAACGGACACTCAGCGTCTGGACCTTCCCGGCATCCTCTCCCTCGGTCGGCGGCAAGGTGACGCCGCCAGGCACCAATACACAGGCCAGATCGCGCTGGGCAGCCAACGCCATCATCAGGGCCGGCAACCCCTTGTCGCACGACGCGATGCCCAGAACACCCCGGCGGGCGGGAAGAGACCGGATCAGCCGCCGGAAGACGACGGCGGCATCATTCCGGTAAGGAAGGCTGTCCATCATACCCGGCGTCCCCTGGGTCCGGCCATCGCATGGATCGCTCACATAGCCCGCGAAGGGAATCGCCTCCAACTCCCTGAACCTCTCAGCCGCAGCCTGTGTCAGAAGGCCGAGCTCCCAGTGGCCCGTATGGTAGCCCAGGGCAATCGGGGAACCGGTGGGCCCGCGCAGTCCACCAAGGTTCGACAGGATCAAGAACTCACTCCGGCGCAACTCGTCGGCCGGCCATCCCATCCCGGCATCCTCCGTGAGACCAAAAAGCTCACCACTGGAGACGGTTCGCAGGTAGTCGGGATCCAGGGGCAGGCTCCCAGAAGGCCCCGCGGCTTGAGTCACGACCGCATAGGCGCTGGGGCTCTCGGCCTCAATACTGATAGGATCCTTGACGGTGTCTTGGGGCATACTGCCTCCTTCAGAGCAATCTACGGTAGTAGGCTGGCGTGCTACCAGCGATCCATTCTACCTCAGTTGGACGATTGCCACCTGTCGTGGAAACGGGCCTCTATGCGAGGCCCCCTCGTTCCGCACGACGGACTGGCTGGGGGTTGCTGTCGACAGGGGCGTATATCTCTCTGATCCCTAGGCTATCGCGACCAGCGCTCGTGTACCGGCGGGAACTCCGGGAACGCAGCGTGGGGCTCTGACTGATACCAATAAGCGACGGAAGCGATGTCATCGGTCAGGGGCTCGAACTTCCCGTTGGGCCACCAGCCCAGGGCCTGGATGGTCACCTTCAGATCCTGCTGGAACCTGATGGGGTCCATCACGTGCCAGCGATAGAGGCCATGGCGCGGTACCTCACCGGGCTCCTTCCGATAGAGCGGATATCCCAGGAAGGGCGTCGAGTAGGTCTCGCTGCCAAAGCCCCACGCACCCCCGAAGTAGTCCTCCGTGCCCGTCCCGCAAAGGGTCGGAAAGTCGGCATCGCCGTCCACGTAGAACTTGATCTCGCCCTCACCCCACCATCCGTTGGAGAGCTGGGTCCAGGCCAGGAAGGTCCCGACATAGTGGCCCTGACCGCGGACGCCATCAGCAATCACGTGCTCTGGGTACTCGCGAGAGGTCAGACTCCGACGCCACTGGGCGTGAAGGTAGGCAGCGGACGCAGGTACCTCGGTCAGCGCGTAGGTGATCTGATAGAAGAACCCTCTGATCTCCTCACGATGCTGATTCTCGATCGTGATGCGAACCCTCTTCCGGAACGGCATCGGCCAATAGCTGTTGAAACCACCGGAGGGGTTGACCGCGATGGGAAGCGACGTGACATTGTAACGCAGCCCGTGACCGTTGCAGAAGAAGTCCCCCAGGGGCACCTCCACGGAAGCCTCGGCCTCACCATCCCAGTAGAAGCGTAGAATTGTGTCGCGATAGGCTCGTGGATCCACCGTGATCCAGATATGCTGGATGACGCCCGGCCCCTCGATGTCTGCGAGACACGTCGTCGACTGTGGCTCCAGCGTGATACACGGACGAACCTTCCAGCCCTGGCCTAACATCGAGGCCGCGCTCTTGGCGTCCGGCACCTCACGGGCACCGCCGCCCCTGGTACCCGTTGGGTTTTCCGCCGAGATCGAGCGCGTCTCCGCCTGTGAAAGCAGAGGAATGCTACCTAAGCCGAAGTTCAGTCCGTTGAGAGTATCCATAGGCATCCTCCTGAGCGTTCAAAGCTTGTGCGTGGCCTCATCTGCGCGGGGATGTTCTGAATCACTGACGACGCCGGTGCCGGCTCCGACAAGGCGTCGTGCACTCCCCGCCTCCAGCCCTATCATAGCCCCCCCAGAGGAGGAGCGCAAGACGAGTTCGAGCGCGATGCCCGTCAAGTGCAGCTCAATTCGATGCTTCACAGCGGAAACCCAACGTAACCCAACCCCAAAGCCATTGACACGGCCTTTCGCCTATGAGAGGAGCTCGGGCTCCTCTATTGGTAGGTCGACACCGACAAAGGCCCCCAGGAGTTCGTGATGCGGAACAGTATCACGCGCAACACGCGTGAGGTATCGCCGGGTCACTGGCTGCTCATCGACGTCAACGATGCGCGCCACGAGATCGTGGATCTCCAGAAACTGGATGCCCGCAGCCAAAAACTGCTGGCGCGATTCCTGTCCATGTAGCCAGAGCAGATTGGAACCCTTATTTCGATATCCCGAGGAGCGGGGTCCCGTGATAACGCTCCTCTTGGTACATCACGCGGAGCTGTCTCAGCTTCGTTCTCCTCCTGACTTGCGGGGAGCACGTAGTATGAGCTCCCCGCGAACGCGTGATGGCACCGCCCGA
>JBNGDL010000069.1:11396-17089 GCA_049975205.1 Anaerolineae bacterium
CGAACGCGTGATGGCACCGCCCGACCACGTCAGGCCGCGTCTAGCGAGAAGAGGTGGTTCCGCCGTTGACTTGAAGCAAAACGTCCCTACAATGGCCTAGAATGAAAACCAAGGCAACTCGATCATCCACAGCATCCAAACCACCTCACAGGAGGTAACCTTCATGGCGAAGCCCGTCACAATCACCGACGTCAAGACGATCATCACTCAGCCCGCCGGCTCGAGGCTGGTCATTGTCAAGGTCATCACCTCCGAGCCAGGCCTCTACGGGCTTGGGTGCGCAACCTTCACTCAACGGTTCCACGCCGTCGAGGCTGCCATCGAGAAGCATCTCAAGCCCTTTGCGATTGGGCGCGACGTCTCCCGTATCGAGGAGTTCTGGCAGATGGCGATGGTCCACGGCTATTGGCGCAATGGTCCGGTGTTGAACAACGCCATCTCGGGCTTCGACGAGGCCCTGTGGGACATCAAGGGCAAGATGGCGGGGATGCCCGTCTACGAGCTGCTGGGAGGCAAGTCGCGCCAGGCTGCCGCAGTATACAGCCACGCCGACGGTCGGACTCCTGAGGAGGTCGTGGAGAACGTCCGCCGCTTCCAGGAACAGGGCTACCGCTACATCCGCGTCCAGATGGGCGGCTACGGCGGCAGGGCCGCAGGCCTCCACAAGACTGAAGGCGCCCAAGAGGGGGCTTACTACGACCCCCGCGAATACACGCGCAAGATGCTGGAGATGATTGCTTACGTGCGACAAGAGGTTGGTGAAGAGGTCGAGCTGCTTCACGACGTACACGAGCGCCTGCAGCCCATCGACGCCGTCCGGTTCGCCAAAGACGTAGAGCCCTATAACCTCTTCTTCCTGGAGGATGCGCTCGCCCCCGAGGATATCAGCTGGTTCCGCGACATTCGCAGCCAGTGCGCCACGCGGCTGGCGATGGGCGAGCTCTTTAACAGTCCACACGAATGGAAGACCGTGATCGAAGAGCACCTTATCGACTATATCCGGATGCACGTCAGCCAGATGGGCGGCATTACCCCGGCTCGCGCGGTGACCCTCTTCGCCGACATCTACGGCGTGCACACCGCTTGGCACGGGCCCGGCGACACATCGCCGGTGGGACATGCCGCCAACCTGCACCTCGACGTCTGGGCGCCCAACTTCGGCATTCAGGAGTGGTGCCGCTTCAACGACCTCGTCTACGAGATGTTCCCGGGCCTGCCTGAAGTGCGGGACGGTTATATGTACCCCAATGACAAACCCGGCCTCGGCATCGACATCGATGAGGAACTGGCAGCCAAGTACCCGCCTGAGGATACCGTCGAATGGTGGACACAGACCCGGTGGCCCGACGGCAGCCCGGCTCGCCCCTGACGAGACCCCGTGCCCGTAGCCCGAGATGATCGAGAGCGATAAAGTACAGTCCAGACCGGATGACGGAGGTAGGCCTTATGGGTTCTGACCCCATCACAAGCCGTGAGCGTGTCGTCAAAGCGCTGCGTTTCGAATATCCAGACCGTGCCCCGCGGAACCTCTGGACGCTGCCGGGCGTCCCGATGTTCCGGAGGGCTGAGCTCGACGCCTTTCGCGAGCGCTATCCCTCAGACTTCGGGGGGCCTCAGTTCACCTACGGCCCCGCCAAACGGGCTCAGGGTGAGCCCAACCTGGTTGGCTTCTATGTCGACGAGTGGGGATGTGGATGGAAGGTCGCCGAGCCCGGCGTTGTCGGCGAGGTGAAGCACGCGCCACTGGACGATTGGAGTGCTCTCGCCGACTATCAACCACCTTGGGAAATCCTCGATCTGGCGGATTTCAGCAGGGTCGACGAAAGCTGCGCTAGGAGCGACAAGTTCATCCTGGCAGGCACCACCGTTCGGCCCTTCGAACGCATGCAGTTCCTGCGCGGCACCGAAAAGCTGCTGGTTGACCTGGCCTACAATACCAAAGAGGTCAGAGTACTCCGCGATATGGTCCACGACTTCTTTGTGCGTGAGCTCAGGCTGTGGGCCCAAACCGACGTTGACGCGATCTCGTTCATGGACGATTGGGGCGCCCAGAACCAGCTGTTGATCTCACCCAAGATGTGGCGCGAGATGTTCAAGCCCCTTTACGCAGACTACTGCGAGATCATCCGTGACGCGGGGAAGTTCGTTTTCATGCACTCCGACGGCCACATCGCCGCAATCTATCCCGATCTAATCGAGATCGGCGTCGACGCCCTCAACTCGCAGCTCTTCTGCATGGACATTGAGGCACTCGCTGAGGCCCACAAAGGTCAGATCACCTTCTGGGGCGAAATCGATCGCCAATACTTACTGCCCTTCGGCACCGTCGAGGAGGTTAAGGCGGGAGTCCGCCGTGTCCGACGCGCGCTCGATGATGGAAGCGGCGGCCTCATCGCACAATGCGAATGGGGCAATGACGTACCGTTTGAGAACATTGTAGCCGTCTTCGAAGCGTGGATGGAGCCGCTCGATCAGATCCGGTAAGCTGCTGAGGCGACACTAAGGTCAGAGAGGCCCTCACGCACCATGACATCTGGAGGAAGTATGACCGCGTTTCATCGTCTCATCCTGGGCTGTCTACTGTGCAGTCTGCTCCTAGCCGCATGTCAGGCTCAAGCCACACCAGACCCAACATCGGCCCCCACCGAGGAGCCGGTTGAGGAAGTATCCGAGCCCACGACATCGCCTCCGGAGACACCGGAGCCCACAGAAACCCTACCACCCACTCCGACCGTTGAGCCCACGAACACGCCGGAACCGACGGTAACGCCCGTCCCTACCGACACGCCGGAGCCAACCGCCACATCGACTGCCACAGCCGAGCCCACGGAAACCCCGACACCGGTACCTCCTACCCCACGGCCTGGCGCCGGTCAGTTGCCCCGCGAGGAGGTCGTCTCCACCTCAGCCCTGACCGTTCGCGAGGATGAGACAGTGGCCCCTCCCTTGTCCGTGCTTGTCAGCGCCAATCGGGAACTCGAGGGTTACCGCTTCAAGATCTCTGGCCTTCTCCGGAACGATGCCGAGGCACCTTACACGGACCTGGGCGTGATCGCCACCTTCTTCAGGGCAGACGGCTCCCGCTATGGCCCGGTTCGTGCGGACATCAACTGCCCAATCCTGGGCACCGGTGAGGTCTGCCCCTTCATCGTGAACGTGACCGATAAGGGCATAGCCGAGGTGATGCTGCACCCCGAAGGCCGTCCGACGGATCGGCGACAGCCCGTGCCAGTTGAGCTTAGGAAAGCGGGGAGCACCATAGACGGTATCGGCTACGTCCATATCACGGGGTCTGTGACCAATCCCAACCCCGTCCCCGTGCAGGACATCACGATCAATGGCGTGCTGTTGGAGCGCGGAGAGATCGTCAGCATCGGCACCGATCTAATTCTGGGGCCTATCGCGCCGAATGCATCTGTCCCATTTGAGGTCTTGGTCCGATACGCCCCCTATACCCAGACACAGCTCTACGTGCAGGCCTTGCCGCCTAGGTGAGGGGCCTAAGCTATGTTTCTCGTTGCCAGTAACAACGCCGGTGTCGGCCTGCAACAGGCTATGGAGGTTCTCCGCTCTCGCGGGTCGGCCCTCGATGCCGTTGAAGCGGCGATCCGGGCCGTAGAGGCCAACGCCGAGGATCACTCCGTGGGCGTGGGTGGCTATCCGAACTTGCTCGGCGAGGTCGAGCTCGATGCCGGGATCATGCAGGGCTGCGACCTGACCAGCGGCGCAGTCGGAGGCCTCAAGAACTATCCGCATCCAATCTCCGTCGCCCGCAAGGTGATGGAGATGCTGCCCCACGTTTTTCTGGTTGGGGAGGGCGCCGCGCGTTTCGCCAGCGAGATGGGCTTCGAGCCCGCGGATTTACTGACCGCCGAAGCTCAGGGGGTCTGGGGTAAGGGGCTGCAGCCCGAGTTCACGGAGGAGGATCTGGCTTGTGTTGCGGATCGGCGTGACCTTTGGCGCTGGGTCGAGATCGCCAGCGATCCCGAGCGCACCCACGGCACGACGAACGTCATCGCGCAGGATGCACAGAACCACCTCTGTGTAGGCGTGTCGACCAGCGGCTGGGCTTGGAAGTACCCCGGACGGGTCGGCGACTCCCCGATTGTCGGCGCGGGTTTCTACGCGGACGATCGCTACGGCGCTGCCGCGTGTACCGGCACCGGCGAGATGGCCATCCGAGCAGCCACAGCTCACAGCGTCGTCACCTATATGAAGTTGGGGATGTCCCTTGACGAAGCGGGGCGCCGCGCAATGGCCGACCTCAACGACCTGGGCGGTCGCTACCTCGCCGGCATGAATATCATCGCCGTCGACGCAGCGGGACACCATCGCGGCTTCAGTAGCTATGAGCAGGCGACCTACCTCTATATAGCAGCCTCAATGGATGAGCCGGAGACCCTCCCCCGTACGCACGTTCCGGTTAGGCAACGGTGGGAGAGACGACAGTAGGCCATCAAAGACAGCCCTCGCCATGAATAACACCGCTGCCGGGCCCTATCGCGTTCACCTCTTAGGCACCTTTGAGATCGTCGGGGCACGCGATCTGACGTCTACAGATGGTTGGCGCAGCCAGCAGAGCCGCACCCTCCTCAAGTTTCTGCTGCTCAACCGTGGTCACGTGATCACCGCCGACCAGCTCCTAGAACTGCTCTGGCCCAACGAGGATCCTGAGGCCTCACGACCCCGGCTCTACGTGCGCATCTCTCAACTCCGCCGGATGCTCGACCCCGAAAAGCCACAGGCGCACATCAAGACGGTGGAAGGCAGAGGTTACCGCTTCGAAGTTCAACCCACGTGGTGGGTCGACGTGGATGCCTTCGACGCCGCTGCCGAAGGGGGACGAGAGGCTCAGGAGGCAGGCGCCCTCTCAGACGCCATCGCCTTCTATGAGGAAGCGCACCGTCTCTACCGGGGCGACCTTCTGGAGGAAGATCGCTACGCCGACTGGGCCTTTGTGGAGCGGGAGCGCCTCCTGGAACGCTATCTCACATTGCTCACGGAGCTGGCAGAGGCCTATGTCCAGAAAGGACGCTACCGGCGGGCCATCGCCCTCTACCAACGCGTCCTCGATCGCGACCCCTTCCGTGAGGCCGTCTTCGTGCGACTGATGCTTGCGTACAGCCACGCCGGGGAACAGGTGCACGCCCTGCGGACCTTCGAGCGCTGCCGGCGCCTGCTGGCGGAGGAGATGGGCGTCGCCCCCCTTCCCGCAACCCAGGCGCTCGCCGAGGAAATTCGCACCGGCACGTATTGGACAACCGACACTGCGGCCCGCTATCCACCCCCTGCTTACGACGGACGCCTCTTCGAGATTCCTTACTCTTTGGCCGACACCCCGTTCGTCGGACGAGAGCGCGAGCACGCCTGGCTGATCGCCCGGTGGAGAGAGCAGCGCCCCGGCCTCGTGCTGGTCGAGGGAGAGGCAGGCGCGGGTAAGACGCGACTCGTCGATGAAGCCCTGGGATTCGCAGCAACCCACGGGGCCACGGTACTGCGGATGCCACCTCTGACCGAGGGACTCACGGCCCCCTACGCGCCGGTGATTGAGGCGCTTCGCCCCCTTTGGCGGCCTGAGACGCTATCAAACCTGCCCGTCGCGCATCGCCGTCTGCTAGCGTCTCTCTTCACGCCTACCCCCTCACCCGTCAGAAGGGGAGAGAGCGAGGGCCACGATATCGCACGCGCCCTCG
>JBNGDL010000070.1:0-16806 GCA_049975205.1 Anaerolineae bacterium
GAGTCCGACGGCGTGATCTACGCCTATCCCCACGGTGACCGGCGCCGGCTTCTGAAGATCATGGCGATCCCCGCGGACAATGAGCGCCGCGGTCTGCTGAACCTTGACGAGCGGCTGAAGTTCATGAGCTATCTGGGAAAGAACGGCGCCCATGTGGCTTTTCCTCGCCCCTCACCGCAGGACGACCTCTACGAGATCACCCGCGCCGAGGGCCACGTCTGGGTGGCGTACGTGATGGACCTCGCCCCGGGCAGAACTCCGGCGCAGGATCTGTGGGACGAGAACTTCTTCCGGAACTGGGGCCGGACGATCGGTCAGCTGCACCACCTGGCCCGGGCCTACCCCTCTTGGCGCTCGTCGACGGATCCTGAGACGGGCGAGCCTTTCCTCACGTGGGAGGAGGAGTGGATCTCATTCTACGATTGGTGTCAGGACGAGGAGGTCCGAGCTGCCTGGGTTGCGTTGAAGGGCCAATTGGACGCGCTCCCGGTCACCCGCGACGCCTTCGGCTTCATCCACAACGACCCCCATATCTGGAATCTACACGTCGACGGCGACCGGATCACCGTGCTGGACTTCGACGTGGCGAACCACCACTGGTTCATGACCGACATCGGGATCGCGATGCAGAGCGTGCTGATCTTCTTGACCGGCGGATTTCACGGCCCCGTGCGCGACCGCGGGCGGCTGATGGCCTTCCTCGACTGCTTTACCGAGGGCTATGCAGGAGAGAACTCCCTGTCGGCGGCTTGGTGGAACCGGCTCGACCTCTTCATCGCCTATCGGCGAATTCTGCTCTATATCGTGATGGGAGATTGGCGACGGTCGCAGCCCGACCTGGACGCGGCGTGGAAAGCGATGATCCTGTCGTCGCCCGAGGTGGTCGGTCCCCGGTGGTGAGGTAGGTGCGACGCACGTCGGCTAGACGAGAGGCGCTGCTTTCCGCGTGGCTCGGTCCCCTCTGGAGCTAAGTGTGTTGCACCTAACGCCGTCCATGGCACAGCGGGTGATCATTGCGAAGCGTAGGGTTCGGACCTCTGATAGGTGGGCCGTCCGGCCCTAGTGAGGTCCCTTTCGATCTAGAGAGAGGTGTGATGTGAGTATCCATATCGGTGCCGATCCGGGGCAGATCGCCCCAACCATCCTGCTGCCCGGCGATCCGCTGCGGGCGAAGTTCTTCGCGGAGACGCTGCTTGAGGACGTGGTCTGCTTCAATCGCGTGCGCAACATGCTGGGGTTCACGGGGCGCTATGGCGGGCAACCCGTCTCGGTAATGGGCACCGGGATGGGCATGCCGAGCCACGCCATCTACGTCAACGAGCTGATCGCCGAGTACGACGTCACGACGCTCATCCGCGTGGGTACCTGCGGCGCGATGCAGCCCGACCTGAACCTCGGTGACATCCTGTTGGCGATGACAGCCTCGACCGACTCGCAGATGAACCGGCTGCGCTTTGGCGGCATGGACTACGCCCCGGCGGCGAGCTTCGAGCTCCTCCACGCGGCCTACCAGGCCGCACAGGAACGCGGCGTCGAGGTGCGCGTCGGCGGCATCCTGTCGAGCGACATCTTCTACAACGACGACCCCGACTGGTGGAAGCTCTGGGCGGCGTACGGTGTGCTGGCGGCGGAGATGGAGACGAACGCCCTCTACACACTGGCGGCGAAGTTCGGCGTTCGGGCGCTTGCGGTGCTCACGGTCAGTGACAACGTGGTCACCGGTGAGCAGGCGAGTGCCGAGGAGCGCGAGCGCGCCTATCGCCCGATGGCCGAGATCGCGCTGGCAGCGGCGCTCGAGACCACCCCATAGGGTGTTCTGCGCCTCTGGATGGTAGCCGGCTACGTAGCCGGCGCGGCGGCGGTGATGAGGATGACGCTCCGCCCCCGTCTTGGCGTGCATCCTGGGCGGCCGGCGCCCTTGCGAGCCAGCGGAATCCCACTACACTAACGCCGTGTCCACTAACGCGGCGGCTCGTGGCTCCTGCCCGGGCGCCAATGATTCGGAGGAAAGGATGTCTCCAAAGCAGACCGGTCTCTGGGGTATCGTGTCCAAAACGGTCGTCACGCACACCGTGACCTACACGGCAGTTGGACTTCTGGCCTATTCGATCTTCGATTACACCACGCGTTTTGCAGACCCTGCCTACAGCGCGTTCCTGCGGCAGACCGATCATCCGCTCGTTGCCGCCGGCCCGCTCCTGCAGCCGATCCGGGGGCTGTTGTTCGGGATCGTCTTCGCGCTGCTGCGCGAGGTGCTCTTCTACCGGGATCTGGGCTGGCTGAGGATGTGGATCATGCTCGTCTTCGTGGGGATTTTCTCCACCTTCGGGCCCGCTCCGGGATCTGTGGAAGGCCTTATCTACAGCAAGCTCCCTGTCGCCGGTCAGCTGGGCGGCCTCATCGAGGTGCTGACGCAATCGCTGCTTCTTTCGGTTGTCGTGACCTATTGGGTGAATCATCCCAGACGGCGCTGGCTGACCTGGCTGCTGATCCTTCTGTTCGTTGTTGCCCTGGCCATGCCGACGCTGGGGCTTCTGGCTGCGATGGGGCTGCTGCCTGTTTGAGCGCGCCGGTGGGGTGGCAGGGCTGCGTTGTGCGAGCCCACGCTGCGTCGTGAGTTGTCCGGCGCGGCGGACGACCGGTCAAAGCGGGGAAGGGGGCTGAGATGCAGATTGCACGGGGCGTGTGGCCCACGATGGTCACACCTTTCACCGAGGCGGACGCCCTCGATGATGTCGCGCTCGCCGAGCTCGTGGGGTGGTACCTCAATCACGGCGTCGACGGCCTTTTCGCGGTCTGCCAGTCCAGCGAGATGTTCTTCCTCACGCTGGCGGAGCGCCTCCGGCTTGCGCGGCGCGTCGTGGAGCTGGTGGACGGGCGCGTCGAGGTGATCGCCTCGGGCCACGTCTCCGCGGACCTGGATAGGCAGGTGGACGAAGTGCTGCGGATGGCTGACACCGGCGTGGACGCCGTGGTCCTGGTCACGAACCGTCTCGCCTTTGAGTCGGAGCCGGACGACCGGTGGAAGCAGAATCTCGAGATCCTCCTGAGTCAGATCCCCGAGAGCATTAGGCTGGGCTTCTACGAGTGCCCCTATCCCTACCGGCGTCCCCTCACACCGGAGCTGATGGCCTGGTGCGCCGAGACGGGGCGATTCGTCTTTCTCAAGGACACCTCCTGTGACCTCAACGAGATCGAGGCCAAGCTGGCGGTCGCCGGTGAGATCCTGCTCTATAACGCCAACGCCGCAACGCTGCTCGGCTCGCTCCAGGCTGGCGCGGCGGGGTATAGCGGCGTGATGGGCAACATCCACCCGCAGCTCTACGCCTGGCTCTGCCGGCAGTGGGAGGCGGAGCCAACGCGGGCCACGGAGCTCCAGGCCTTCCTGGGCGTCAGCTCAGCGATCGAGGCGCGGGCTTATCCGGTCTGTGCCAAGTACTACTTGCAGCAGGAAGGCGTGCCGATTTCGCTGCATACTCGCACGCGGCCCGCCTCAGACCTGATCTACAGCTTCCGCCGTGAGATGGATCAGCTTCGTCTGCTCACACTGTCCTATGCGGCGAGCTACGCCCTTTGATGTCGCGCTGGGAGTCCGCAGGGGCCTGGGCGCGTCCTCGTGAAGAAGAGGAGGATCAACATGAGACCTTATGACCACGCCACCGATTTCATCGCAGTTCGGGATTTCCTCGTTGCGACCTTCGGGCACTTCCGACGGTCGTACAATTGGACGATTGAGCGTTGGAACTTCTCCGTCTCGATGGCGAGGATGATGAACGGTGTGTCGCTTGAGGACTGGGCCGATCAGATCGCGATCTGGGAGGAGGGCGGCGAGCTGCTCGGCATCGTGAACTGGGAGGGCGAGCGGAAAGGCGAGGCCTTCTTCCAGCTCGCGCACGAGGCCCTGCCTGACGCCGTGCTTCAGGAGATGTTCGACGTCTGCGAGGCCCGCATGGGCGAGGTCCAGGACGGTCGCCGCGTGATCTACCTGCGCATCCCGCCCGACGACGCCCGTCGTGAGGCGATGGCGCAGGCCCGAGGCTTCGTCCGTCAAAGCTGGGACTCGCCCGAGGGCGTGATGCCGCTCGAGGAGGAGTTTCCCGTCGCCCTTCTCGATGACTTTGCCTTCGTCGATGGCCACGACGTGAGCGCCGAGGAAAAGGCGACGGCCCACGCCAAGGCCTTTGGCTACTAAGGCAGGCCTCTCTATCCCCAGCGAGCCGTCGCCGGCTTTCGGGAGATGGTGGCGACCCCGGACTACCGCTCCGACCTTGACCTGCACGTTCGGGCGCCGACGGGCGAGATCGCGGCCTTTGCGACGATGTGGTATGACCGCCGAAACCGGATCGGGATTCTGGAGCCGGTGGGCACCATCCCGGATTTTCGCAGGCTTGGCCTGGCACGATCTGCCATCTACCAGGTGGCCAATCAGATTCAGGCTGAGGGCGCCGAGCTGGCCCTCGTGGGCTCGGACCAGGACTTCTATCAGAGCCTGGGCTTCGAGCCCCGGGTGAAGTATCACATCTGGCGCAAAGATGTGATCGCCTAGTGCGCGCTTGGCCGCCGGCGACACCGCAGAGCGCTTCCACGACTTGGTTTGTTGACGCGAGACAGGAGATTGCCCATGACCGATCCAAGCCCCATCACCAACCGTTGGCTAGATGTGACCCCCATTCCCATCGCCGTCGAGCACTTCACCATCTTTCGCGGGCGACTCGGTGAGGCCTACAGTCACCACCCCCAAATCGTGGCAAACGCGGGGCGGCTGATCGCGTCGTGGTCGCTGGGTATCCGCAATGAGGACGACCCAGGTCAGAAGATGGTGATGGCGGTCTCCGACGACTTCGGCGAGACCTGGTCGAGGCCGTGGCGCGTCGCCGACAAGCGGCCCGGCATCTATGCGGACGCCGTCATCACGGCTGAGGGCATCCGCATCTACGGTCGGAACCTGGTCGCCTACTACGGCGTCTACGAGTACCTGGCGGAGGCCCTGGTGCCGCACAGCCACCCGCCAACCCAGCTGCCCGGCGGCAAGGGCGACTGGATCATCGGGAATCCGCAGTCCTTCGGGGAGCACACGGAGATCATCGTCTCTGACGACTGTGGCCTCAACTGGTCGGATCCCGTGAGCGAGATCGATCGTTTCATCCCCAATCTCAAGCCCTCGCAGCTTGAGAGCGGGCGGTGGATCATCCCGGGCGACATCGCTTTCCCCTATAGTGACGATCCCGCGGGCGTCAAGAGCTGGACCTTCACCGGCATCCCCGACCTGCCCGAAGACTACCGGGATGCACCCGGGCGGTTCCAGCTAGAGGCCCGGCGCCGCGGCAGCCCGATCGCCTACTGCGAGGGCTCCTTCTTCCAGACCGACGACGGCGTTATCCACATGATGCTGCGGACCGACTCGGAGCGCGGGCGGCTCGCGGTGACCGAGAGCCGAGACGACGGCGCTACCTGGTCCGAGCCTGTCCTGACGGACTACACCGACTGCCAGTGCCGCTTTGAGTTCGGGCGTCTACCGGATGGGCGGTTCTTCGGGCTGAGCTGCCCGGAACCGGGCTCCCCTCGGACGCCGCTGGTGCTGGCGACCAGCGACGACGGCGTCGTCTTCGACCGCCACTACATCCTGGGCGACGAGCCCGCCACGCGGCTCCGCATCCCCGGCGACCACAAGGGCGGACGTTACGGCTATCCCAGCCTCGCGATTGCGGAGGACACCGCCTTCGTCATCTACTCGATCAACAAAGAGGACGTGGCCGTGGGCCGATTTCCGCTGAGGGCGCTGACGTAGTCAAGCATCCTATGCGCCCAGCTTGGCCGGTACGATGATGGACCGCGGGCAACCTGCCCGCCCAGCCCTGCCGGTATGATGATGGACCGCGGGCATCCTGCCCGCATGAGGCTGTTGCCGAAACCCCGTCGCTCGAGGCGGCTATGGCCCCGAGGACGCGCAGGGAGAAGGGGTTGGCTGCGATACGGTGGGAGCGGGCAAGATGCCCGCGGTCCTGTCTTTTTGGGTCGAGGGCGATGTGAGAGAGTGCGTGTAACATGGTGCTTACCGTGACAGAAGGAGACTGCGATGTCTGACCATTCACCGATCTTGGCGTTCGAGGGGGAGCCCGTCTCGACGTTGATCCTGCGACGGTATTCCTGCCGCAGCTATGCCAGTCGGCCGATCGCCGAAGCCACGCAGCAGAAGCTGCGCGACTTCATCGGCTCCCACACGGCGGGTCCCTTCGGCACGCAGGTGCGCATGGCACTGCTCGCGTCCACTCAGGAGGATCGCTATGCGCTCGACAACCTGGGGACATATGGCTTCATCCGGGGCGCCACCGGGTTCATCGCGGGCGCCGTGCCTGAGGCAGCCGAGCTGGCCCTTGAGGACTTCGGCTATGTGATGGAGATCGTCGTCCTCTATGCGACGAGTCTGGGGCTTGGCACCGTCTGGCTGGGCGGGACCTTTATGCGGAGCCGGTTTGCGCAAGCGGTCGCGCTTAGGGAGGGCGAGCAGCTCCCGGCGGTCGTCGCGATCGGGTACCCGGCGGAGAGCCCGCGGGGCCTGGACACCGTGATCCGGCGCCAGGCGAAGTCCGATAGGCGGCTCCCCTGGGATCAGCTCTTCTTCGAAGCCGCTGAAGGCGGGCTCTTTGAGACGCCGCTGGACCGTGAGTCCGCTGGGCCGTACGCGACCGTCCTCGATATGGTCCGGCAGGCGCCCTCGGCATCGAACAAGCAGCCGTGGCGGATCGTGCGGGACGCATCGCGGTGGCACCTCTTCCTCTGCCGGACCTGGGGGTATGCCGCGCGCAACGCCCTCATCGGCATCGCGGATATGCAGCGAATCGATATGGGGATCGCGATGAGCCACTTCGCGCTCGCCGCTGCGGAGCTCGGGCTAGAGGGGCGGTGGGAGCGCCGCGCGCCGGAGGTTGAGATGCCGGACGGGCAGACGTCGTACGTGGTGACGTGGGTCGACTCCGACTCATAGGAACACTTACGATTTCTATGAGGTCAGTAAGGAGCGGCTGACCTGATGTTTTGATCGATAGTCACCGTGGCGTATTCCTGGCCTGACTTGGACGTTGGTGTGGTGTTCTGATGCACTTCTCCCGCGGCTTTCGCGTGCTAGAATCCTCTAAGAAAGTTGCTGGCAAGCCATATGCTTCTGGTCGTCGGAACGATCAGTATGGATGCTTACTCTCATATCATAGGTGTGAACCATGATCATACGCCCTCGAGAAGTCAGCGTCGAGAATAGAATGTCGCCAAAAGTCATCCTTGTTGCGTTGGTAGGCCTTCACCTAGCGCTCTCTTTCTTTGTTGACATGCTGTCATATCCTGGGCCCATCTTGACGCAGACTATGCTGCAGTTTCTTCTTGTCTTCGGACTCAGCGTAGTGGGCTGGTATCTGACGGGATGGAGAGATCAGTTGAGTCGGTGGTATGCATTGGCGCTGTTGACTCTTGCATTGGCATATACAGTGTCGAATCTGCGGACGCCTGCCTTACTGCCCTGGATGGCTCTGGTACCGGTGATAGCACTGTCTCTAATCAGTTTCTCGGCGGCCGTCCTCATGGCTGTTGTCTGCTCAGGTTTGCTCTTCGTTCTCTGTGGGCTTGTGGGTAGTGAGTTTCTGGTGCTTGGCGCAAATCTGCTCATGATCTGGGTGGCAGTGGGCATCTCCTACGCTGCCGTGCACCCGCTACACCGGCGTATCGCCTGGTTGCATGAATATTTTGATGAGGCGCGCTTACAGGTAGAGGATGTGCGCAAGCGTCGAGCAGCCTATGAGCAGGCGCTTGAGGACCTCACTCACGCCAACCGACAGTTGGTGCTAATGAACCAGCGAGTGGCTGGTCTTAGACAGATCGCCGAGGACGCGCAGAAGTCGAAGACACGCTTCGTGGCTCGTGTGAGCCACGAGTTCCGAACTCCACTCAATATGATCATCGGTTTGGTGGATCTAATGGTGACGTCGCCGGAGATCTACGACGTTGCGTTGTCGCCTCGGATGCGAGAGGCGCTTCGAGTCGTCCACCGTAACTGTGAGCATCTCTCGGACATGGTTGATGATGTGTTGGACCTCACCCGCATCGAGATGGATCGTGTGGCCCTGCACAGGGAGCGCGTCGACTTGGCCGAGATTATCCAGAGTGCAGTTGAGGCTGTCAGCCCTCTGCTGGCGGACAAGGGTCTAGAGCTTCGCACGCAATTCCCGTCTGACGTGCCGGAGGTCTACTGCGATCGGACGCGCATTGAGCAAGTAGTGCTGAACCTGGTCAGCAACGCGACACGTCACACTGATGAAGGCGGCATCACCGTGCGCATTGTAGAGGAGAAACATCGCGTTCGCATCAGCGTCAGTGACACCGGAACTGGCATTCGTCCTGAGGACGTCGACCGGATCTTTGAGCCCTTCTCCCAAGGTACTGCTGAGCTGTGGCGTGATCGCGGCGGCAGCGGCCTCGGATTGAGTATCAGTAAGCAGTTTGTGGAGCTGCATAAGGGACGGATGTGGGTGGAGAGTGAGCTTGGGGTTGGTACCACCTTCTCTTTTGATTTGCCGATCAATCCAGCGTTGGGGCCCGTGGCGCGGCCCGGTCACCAGATCCGCGAGGACTGGATCTGGCGAGAGCGTCGCTCGCGCCCGAGCTTTCCCGATGTGCACTATGTCCCGCGCTTCGTGGTGTGTGACGAAACCGGGGATCTTGAGCCTTTCCTGGCCTCGTGGGCGGAAAAGGTTGAGTTCGTGCCACTGCCGAACCTTGACGCTGTGAGGGCTACGCTTCGCGAAGTGCCGGTCCACGCCGTGCTGCTCAACGGTCGGGACTTGGACCAGCTTTGGGAAGAGGTCGAAGCTATTCAAGAGGTTGCGGCGGCGACCCCGGTGATCGGGTGCTCGATCGTGCGGAATGATGGTCGGGCGCGCTCCCTGGGCGTGCTCGGGCACCTGGTCAAACCCGTGCGACGGCAGGACTTTGCTTCGGCACTTGAGGCCGTCGGGTCCGACGTCCACCGGGTTCTCGTCGTGGACGACGAACCCGATGCGCTTCAGCTCTTTAGCGAAGTGCTGCACGCGTGTAACGCCTCATTGGAGATTCTACAGGCCCAGGACGGGGCTGTAGCGCTGGACCAGCTCCGACGGGCCACGCCCGACCTGATGCTCTTGGACCTCGTTATGCCACATACCGACGGCTGGCAGGTGCTTGAGGCGATGGCTAACGACGAGAATGTGCCCTCGGTGCCGACTTTCCTGATCTCGGCTCAGGATCCTCGGGATCAGTTGACACGGAGCGGTTTCCTGTTGGTCTCGGCGGCGGGCGGTCTGTCGCTCAACAGCGTGGTCGAGCTCTCGCTCATGAGCTCGGAGCTGCTGCTTGGGTCTGATCATGCCCTTGAGAGCGGCCCTGAGGATGCCCCGCGGAACATACCTGATCAAGCGCTGCGATAAACTCGCGTGGGCGGACCGGTTTCGTCAGATACCCGGCGGCCCCAAGCGAGAAGGCTAGCTCCTTCTCACGGACGACGGAGCAGACGATTACCGGTATCGCGCGGGTCTCTGCGTCCTCGTGAAGCCGCATCAGCAGGCGCCAACCGTCGATGTCGGGCAGCATCACGTCCAGCACGATGACATAGGGCGGATGATTGTCGATCCTCTCCAAGAGCTCCTGGCCTGTGGTGACACTCGTGATCTGGTACCGGGTGCCGATGGTGGTGTCGCGATAGAAGCGCGCCATGTCCTGGTTATCGTCCACCACGAGCACTGAGATTTTCTCCTCCGAGGGTGCCTGGATCCAGACAAAGGCGTGACCGTGGTCGATGCAGGTCTCAAGTGTGATCTGCGCGGGCACAGGCACGTCCTCCATAAAAGCCTGGGCCACAACAGTTTCTGTCTCTGAGACCGGTCCGGTCAGGGTGATCCGCGCGTCACCGTCCTCGAGGCGGGCATAGATGGAGAGCACGCCGCTTGAGATCTTGTGGGCCAGGCGCTGGATCACGGCGATCATGACCTGGTGCATGGCGACCGGGTGCACCTGCGCCATCAGCTCGGGCTGGACCGAGACGATTTGCACCGGTACGCCAACTCCTGAGGGAAGATGGCTGAGAAAGGCCAGGGCGTTCTCGATGACCTCTTTGATGTTGGACATCGCGTCGGGCGCTTGACGCTGCAGGGACGCAAGCTCCTGCCGCATCTGCGACTGCCAGTCTTCTGCCTGGCCTTGGGCCTCTGGAGGGGACGCGGTTGTCTGCTGGGGTGTCGCTTCTGAAGAAGCCGATGAGGGCTTGGCCTGACATTCCCACAACAGGCTCGCGAGCATATGGATGGCGCGGTGCTGTAGCCGATTGACCGTGCGGCGGCTGACGCTGAGCCGGTCGGCGGTCTCTTCCTGGGTCAGCTTAAGCACGAAACGGTGGTGCAGCAGATTGTACATCTGCTTAGTGTAGGCTATGGAGGGGGTCCCGGTGGGTGGCTCAAGGTCTTGAATCGCTTGAAGGAGTGACGCGCGCACGATTGGTGCTCCTTCTTGCTCCTCGCAGTGAAAGAAGGCACAGAGGATGGAAGAGGGACGGTAGTCCGGGTCATAGAGATGCGTTAGGGCTTCCTGCAGTTCCTCTTCAAGTCGATCACACGTTATATCATCGATATTTGTCATATTGGCACAAGATTGTCACAGGCACGGCGTGGACATAGACTCTCCCATATGTTAGACTGATGGTACCGCGAAGGTGGATGCCGTCAAGCGTCGGACTCTACGTTTTTCTGCCTAGGAAATCCGCTCAAGGCACTTGAAGATCATGCCAGACGATCGATTTCGGCATGAAGAGCAACATCTGAAGCTAGGTTATGGGGCCCCTCAGTAGCGGGGGCAACTTGGATAAAGCTTGGAGCCGATGCTAACGCAAACTGCATTATCACCTAGAGCAAGGTAGCCCACGCCGAAGTCTAGTGTGCGGACTGTGATCGTCGGAAGTTCATATTCCTGTTGTCTTATCACCCAGGGAGGATCAGCAATGAAGAAGCGTGTGCTTAGCCGTCGGGAGTTTTTGGGAGGGATCGGTGCTGCGGGTCTTGGGTTCGCCATCTTGGCGGTGGGGTGTCAACGATCACCAGAAGAGACAGGTCCGACGTCTGGTGAAGAGGCCGAAGGCTCCCCGGTGCCTTCTGAGCAGGGACCATCGGTGACTCTTGATGTGGTAATGACAAGCAATGTCGAGAGTTTCCGAGAGGGGGAGGATGAGAACAACAACGAGATCATCTACTACCTAGAAGATGGTTCGGGATTTGATTTGAACTGGACGATACTGCCAGCTCAGGACCCCTGGCAGAAGCTGGCTGCAATGATGGCGGGGGGCAACCCTCCAGATGTTGTTTACTGCCCGGACAAAGGGGTCTTTGCTGAGTACCTTCATCGTAACGCATTAGCAGACCTCACAGACTACGTGGCCCAGGCTGAGAATATCCAGAGATTGGTGCCAGAGGATACGTGGTCGGCTGTCACCTGGGATGGTCGGATATACGCTGTGCCCATTCCTCAGAACCAACATATCTCGGGATCGACTGGAATGTTCACGAGATTGGACTGGCTCGAGGAACTGGGCCTCGAGAAGCCGGAGACCCTCGACGAGTTCCGAGATGTGCTGAGCGTCATCAAGGAGGAGAAGGGGGTAATTCCCCTCACAACAACTCCAGGTAATGGAGTGCTGGATGGCTTTTCCGGTGCCTTCGGCATAGGAACCACCTACAAGGTCAAGGATGGAGAGGTCGTCTTCTCTTACGTGCAGCCCGAAGCACTGGAGTATCTCACGTATATGAAGGGTCTCTACGCTGAAGGTCTCCTTGATCAGGAATTCCCTGTGAATGAATCGGCCAATGTCCAGGAGAAGCTCGTGGCTGATCAGGCCGCTATGTCGATCACCGGTTGGTGGGACGCCTTGCCGATCGGTACGAACTTCAAGGACAAGCACGGCGAAGATGCTGTGTTGGAGTACATCGCGCCGCCTCACGGTGATGAAGAAGGCGAGTTTGGTGTAGCTCGACGAGGGCCAATTCGTACCTATCTCTTGATACCTGCTCAGAGCGAACACGTGCAAGAAGCCGTGGACTTCCTGGACTTCATGTGTCGTGAAGACGTGTATACCTTTGTGTCGTTCGGGGAGGAAGGCGTACACTATGAGGTAAGGGACGGTGAATACTACCTACTTGACGAGTACCAAAACCGTCGCTTCCAGATGTACTATGTGCTAGTAGATACTCAGGAAGGCTTCGCTGTAAGGTTGCGTGATAAGGGCTTCAAGGAGTACTCTGATCAGGTGGTTGATTGGTATACACTCAGACCTATCTCCCAATACGCACCACCAATGCCGGAAGTGATGGGGATTAGCACAGACATCAGCAATCTGACGGAAGAGTATTTTGTTCAGTTCATCACAGGTGACTTGCCTCTGGATGCTTTCGATGAATATGTCAGTGAATGGGAAGCTCTGGGAGGAAAGGACGCAGTGGCGGCACTCAATGACTGGTACCAGACACAGTAGTTGGTGATCGTATGCGTCATGGGGCAGGATCGCTAGTCCTGCCCCATTTCATATAGTCTGGTTTGAGTCTGCTATGCGAACAAAGTCTGCGCACGGGCACGAGCAGGATCATAGGAAGTAACACGGAGAACCGATGTGATGACAGAAGTACTTAAGAGGCGGTTAAGAAAGATCGCGAATAACTACGATCTCTATCTGATGCTCCTTCCTGCTCTTGCACTACTGGTCGTATTTCGCTACTTACCTATGTATGGCGTGACTATCGCGTTCAAGGACTACGACTTTATGAAGGGCGTCTCTGAAAGCTCTTGGGTGGGTCTCAAGCACTTCCGAGAGTTGCTCGGAGCTCGAGAGTTCAGACGCATTCTGACGAACACAGTGCTCATCAGTGTGTACCGGTTCGTGTTTCAGTTTCCAATTCCGATAATATTGGCATTGCTCATTAACGAGGTTGTCAATAGGGTGTTCAAGAGAACCGTGCAGACTGTTACGTATCTCCCTCACTTTCTCTCGTGGGTTGTCGTGGGCTCGTTGGTGAGGGATCTGCTTTCTCCGAATACTGGTCTTGTAAATGATGCTCTTGGTATGATAGGTCTCGGACCGGTGACATTGATGAAAAAGGAGTATTTCCGGTGGATCGTTGTTGCATCGGATGCTTGGAAAGAGTCGGGCTGGAGTGCAATCATCTATCTGGCGGCCATTACTGCAATCAACCCCCAATTGTACGAAGCAGCGATTGTCGATGGGGCTAATCGATGGCGACAGATCTGGCACATTACCCTGCCGGGGATCAGTTCAACGATAGTGTTTGTGGTCTTGCTACGCATTGGATCCCTGATGGCGACCAATGTCGAGCAGATCCTGATGCTGTACAATCCTCTGGTCTATGCGACCGGAGATGTGATTGGAACCTACGTCTATAGAGTGGGTTTGGGTCGCCTGAAGTTCAGCTACACGACCGCCGTTGGTCTCTTTCAGTCTTTGACAGGCTTTGTCCTTCTATTGGTAGCAAACAGCTTAGCGCGCAAGTATACCGAAAACAGCATGTGGTGACCCGAGGTGTGTTCAATGAGACGAAAGAAGAGGCCGTCCATTCCTGTTCTTGCCATTCATGCGGTTCTGGTGCTGATTGCCCTTGCTGCCTTGCTGCCCTTCCTGCACGTTTTGGCCAAGTCGCTGAGCAGAGAGTCAGCTGTTATGGCTGGTGAGGTTTCACTCTGGCCTGTGGGGTTCACCATTGAAACATATCGCGTGATTCTAGGATCTAGAGATTTCCAGCGATCCTTTGTGGTTTCTGTCTTCGTAACTGTGGTAGGGACGCTGCTGCATCTCGCTGTCATGAGCTCTGCCGCTTATGTGCTGTCTAGAGAAGGCCTTGTCGGCAAGCGATTCTTCACGTTTGTGTTCATATTCACAATGTTGTTCAGTGGCGGCATCATTCCGACATACCTCGTCATGGTCAATCTTGGCCTCATTGATTCTGTTTGGGCTCTGATACTGCCGGGATTGGTCAGCCCATTCAATCTAATCGTCTTGAGAAACTTCTTCTTAGGGATTCCAAAGGAACTTGAGGAAGTGGCAAAGCTGGACGGGAGCTCCAACTTCACGATATTCACGAGGATAATGTTGCCTCTCTCAAAGCCGGCACTAGCCACCGTGGCGATTTTCACCGCTGTAGGATACTACAATTCGTACTTCAATGCTCTCATGTATATCGAAAGCAAACGGCTTGAACCGATGTCTCTCTATCTGCGGCGTATAGTTGTTGAGGCTGATTCGAACCTGGTGAACCTTAATCCGGAGCTAGCGAATCTGAATCCCGAGGCTATTCGCAGTGCCACTGTCATTGCAGCGGCCTTGCCGATTCTGATGGTTTACCCGTTTCTGCAGCGCCATTTTGTGAAGGGGGTTACGCTTGGGGCAATTAAGGGATAGCATTGTTGAGATTGAGGTCGGCTTGAGGCAGGGTAGTGTATAGTGTAGCAAGAGGAGTGTACAGGTATGTGTAGCGAAAAGAGCTTGACGGCAGCAGTGAAGGAGAGAGCCAGAGCCTTAGGTGCGGATCTTGTCGGAGTGGCGCCCATCTCGCGGTTTGAGAATGCTCCTCTACGCATGAGCCCGCAAGGATTATTCCCGGAAGCTAAGTCTGTGATTGTGGTCGGTATTCATCACCCTGATGCTACTATCGAACTGAATGGTGATCCTACAGCCCACAACATCGGCTCTTACCTTCTGCAGGTACCGGGAATGAACTGGAGATTGGACGACATCTCCTTCATGGTTAGTCGATTCCTGGAAACAAGAGGCTACAGGACATTGCCGATATCCGCCAGCAACATCTGGCGCTATCACGGATACAAGGACCTAAAGGTTGACTTCGCGCCCGACATGGCTCATCGGTATGCTGCTGTTGCAGCGGGGTTGGGTGAGATTGGATGGAATGGTCTGTGTCTGACACCCGAATTCGGACCACGCAATCGCTTCGTTTCAATTGTCACAGAAGCCGAATTAGAGCCCACCCCAATGTATAGCGGAGAGTCTCTTTGTGATAAGTGTATGGAATGTGTGCGCAACTGTCCTACGGATGCTTTCCGCAAAGAGGTTAGAGGAATGGCCGAAGTCGATATTGATTCGCGGTCATTCAGCTTTCCTTTGACCAACAAATGGCGGTGTGCATGGGCGGAGAACTTCACTCTTGACCTGGATCACCAGATACCAGACGAGGTTAACGAAGAAGTTATTCTCTCTTACATGGAGAAGTACGGGACAAGAGGCGGGGAGATGGGGGCGTGCTTGAGGTTCTGCATGACTCCCCAGAAGCGCTATTACGATCACGACTACTCCCGTGCCCCACGTCGCAAGAAACCCGCGCCATCGGCAGAGCCCGCCGAGATCGCTAAGCACCTTGAGGCGATCTGTGAAGAGATTGGGATCGACGTGATGACCGTAGCAGATAGCAGTATCTTTGATGACGACAAGTTTGTCAATCCAGAGCTGCATTTGCCCGATGTGAGCTCGGTTATCTGTCTGGGTCTACGGGAGCCTAAGGGAAGCGAAGGTAGTGAGAGCATGGAGCGGAGTCTTCCTCGACGCCTGACGTATGCAGGCTTCAGGATCGCTCATGATCTTGATATTGAAGGCTACTCAGCCAATACTCGAACTCGGATCTCGGATGTCATTGTTGCTGAGCGCTTAGGAATTCGCGAGTCCGGGCTTAGCTATCTGACCGTGTTGACCTCGGCTGATCTACCGGCGAAGACACTGTGGAGATCGAGATCTAGGCACGCTATTGATGCTGAAACTTTGCGCAGTCTATGCCGCGAAAAGGGTGCGGATCTTGTTGGTTTCTTCAATGAGTCACGATACCAGACCTTCATGGACGCTATCCAAGCTGCTGGATATCTTCCTGAGACCAGAACGGTGATTAGGGATACGGCGAATCGCTATCAACCATTTGTCCCTGAGGTGCACGAAGAGGACTTGGTTCCTCATTCTCTGAAAGACTGGTTGCCGGATGGCTGCTCTGTCATAGTTCTTGGCCTCCATTTCCCAGATGCTGCGCTCGACTTGGCCAAAGTGACCCCGGCTGAGTCCATAGGCCCTTACGGATTCGTGGCTTATGAAAGCCTTAGGCTCCTTGAAGACATTGCTTTCGATGTGATGCAGGAGTTGTCGGACAAAGGGCACTCCAGCGTCGCCACGTGGGACCTGGCAGGGCTCGCATCTACAGTCATGAATTGCCGTGGAACGCTTCCTGATATGCGGGCCAATGAATTCGCCTCCATCCTCTCGGGTCTTGCCTATCAGGGGGTTCACGGCTATCCGATAACGCCAGAGTATGGTGTTCGCCAAAGATGGATAGCCATTGTAACAGATATGGACCTTCCGAATGATCCTCTGTTCACTGGGACTAGAGAGTGTGATACTTGCGAGAGGCCCTGTGTGAGTGGGTGTCTGACCAAAGCCCTGAATGGTCAGAACCTTGACGTAGCGGTTGATGGAACAGAGGTTCGGCTGTACCAGGTCAACAACTACCGATGTGATTGGGCCAAGGCCTATTCACTATCAGGTGAGGCTGGCAGTTCCTACTACGGAGTAGATGTGAACTTCGACGTTCCAGAAGAAGGTACCGATGAGGATGTCGTTCATGCCTTGACTAGAGCTGCATGGGGAGTGCAGAAGCGATTACTGAACATCTGTGAAGAGTGCTTGAGAGTATGCCCAGCTGGCGGCAATGATGCCTAAGAAGCGAAAGTAGGCGGATATGTGAC
>JBNGDL010000071.1:0-16498 GCA_049975205.1 Anaerolineae bacterium
GGCTCAATCAAGGGATAAGCGCCCCACGCACCATAGACGACCTGAGCCGCTCAACTCACGGTTTGTCTCAGTTGGGGAACACACCCAGCCCTGCCTAGTGGAGTATAATGGTATCATATCCTCACCGAGGGGATATGAATCTGCCACTTCGTCACGAAAGGATGCGCTATGACCCACGACTACAACAGTGCATATACCGGCGAGCACCTCAGCCGCATCGCGTACCCTATGGGAGGCATGGGTGCCGGGATGGTCTGCCTTGAGGGCGCAGGCGCACTCTCCCATGTCTCCGTGCACGGACAGCCTGACGTCCACGCCGAACCTCTTATGTTTGCGGCGCTGAGCGTCCAGGGCGCCCCCGCCCACGTCCTAGAAGGGCCGGTGCCTCGTTGGAAGATCTTCGGCCCTCGGGAGGCGGGCAACGGCTTGCCGGGCACCGATTACGGGCTTCCCCGCTTTGACCAAGCCGTCTTCCAAGGTCGCTTCCCCTTTGGGACGGTGACCCTGAGCGATAGACAGGTGCCAGTGTCGGTCGAGATCACCGGCTGGAGTCCGTTCGTACCCGGTGACGCCGATGCCAGCAGTTTGCCGGTGGCAGCCATGGAATACCGCTTCACAAGCACCAGCGATCAGCCCCTAGATGCTGTGTTCTCCTTTCACGCCCGTAACTTTATGGCAAGCCCTGATCCAGCACGGGCCGTCCACCCAGCGAGCGCCGTCTTGAAGTCCGATGGTGGCTTCACCCTTTGGCAACCGACCAACGAAGAGCTCCCGTGGGGCCAGGGGGCGTTCAGCGTCGTGGCGGACCACCCCGAGACGCGCGTCAACTGCGCCTGGTTCCGCGGAGGATGGTTCGATCCCTTGACCATGGTGTGGAAGAGCATCGCGGAAGGCGCCATCGTTGAGGGCGCACCCCACACCGAGGGCGACCCGAGCCCCGGCGGCAGCCTCTACGTGCCGCTGCACCTAGAACCTGGCGAAGACAAGACGCTCGTGTTGCGCCTGGCCTGGCATGTACCCCAAACCAACCTGCGCATCGGCGCAGACGATCCGAACCAGAGCGCGTGCTGTGCCTGCGACGGCACCCACATCCCCTGGTACGCGGGCGTCTTCCCGGACATCGAGGCGGTAAACGCTTACTGGCGCGACCACTACGCCGACCTGCGTAGCCGAACCCAAGCCTTCACGGACTGTTTCTATGACACCACCCTCCCTGATGAGGTTGTTGAATCGATTGCGGCGAACCTGACCATCCTCAAGACACCCACCGTGCAGCGGCAGACCGGCGGGCGGCTCTGGTGTTGGGAGGGCTGCTGCGACACCCGGGGCTGCTGCCACGGCTCCTGCACCCACGTCTGGAACTACGCTCAAGCGATTCCCCACCTCTTCCCCTCGTTGGAGCGCACGCTCCGTGAGACCGAATTCTTCGTCGATCAGGACGAGCGCGGGCACCAGGCCTTCCGTGCCAGCCTGCCCATCCGTCCGCCAGCCCACGACTTTCACGCCGCCGCCGACGGGCAGCTGGGCGGCATTATGAAGGTCTACCGCGAGTGGCGCATCAGCGGCGACGAGATATGGCTCCGGCGCTTCTGGCCCAAGGTCAAACAGAGCCTCGACTACTGCATCGAGACCTGGGACCCGGAACATCGAGGCGTGCTCGTGGAGCCCCACCACAACACCTACGACATCGAGTTCTGGGGGCCCGACGGCATGTGCACCTCCTTCTACCTGGGTGCGCTCAAAGCGGCGACGCTGATGGCGGAGGTGATGGAAGACGAGGTACCGCTCTATCGCGAGCTACTCGACAAGGGCGTTGCCTTCATGGAGTCGGAGCTCTGGAACGGTGAGTACTTCATCCAGAGGATACAGTGGGAGGGGCTCCGCGCTGAGGATCCCACGAAGTCCACGGCCTGGAACGTCAACTATTCTCCCGAGGCCGTGGAGTTGCTTCAGAAAGAGGGGCCGAAGTACCAGTACGGCAATGGCTGTCTCTCCGACGGCGTGTTGGGCGCGTGGATCGCCGCCGTCTGTGGCGTGGACAACTTCCTGAACGCCGACCAAGTGCGCGGGCACCTGAGGGCCGTACACGCCCACAACCTCAAACACGATCTCGCGGAGGTGGCCCACGCCAACCCCCAGCGCCCCACCTTTGCCCTGGGCGCCGAGGGGGGCTTGCTGCTCTGCACCTGGCCCCACGGCGACACCCCCTCCCTGCCCTTCGTCTACTCGAACGAGGTCTGGACCGGCATCGAGTACCAGGTCGCCGCGCACCTCATGCTCATGGGTGAGGTCGAGGCGGGGCTGGAGATCGTGCGCGTGGCGCGCGACCGTTACGACGGGCGCGACCGCAACCCTTTCGACGAGTATGAGTGCGGACACTGGTACGCCCGGGCGCTGGCGAGCTACGGCATGTTGCAGGGGCTGACCGGCGCGCGGTATGATGCGGTCGAGAAAGTACTCTACCTGGAGCCACGCATCGAGGGCGACTTCCGCGCTTTCCTCGCGACGGCGACGGGATTTGGGACTGTGGGGGTCAAGGATGGCAAGCCCTTCCTCGAGGTGGTCAAGGGCGAGATCCCCTACCAAGAGATCGTCTACATCCGCTACGGAGAAGCGTCAAGGAGCTGAGCCGAGCCGCCAAAAAAAGCGCAATAGGACGCATCGGTCGGACGTGTCGGGGCCCACACGATGGTGCGGGCCTCGACTGCCAGACCGTAGCAGCGATAAAGAGTCGGCCCGAGCGTGACTGCGCGCTCTGGGAGGCGCTTGCCTAAGAGGAACTCTGTGGGGATATGGCGAGTCAGAGCGGGCAGCAGCCCTGAATTGTGCACGTTTTCGGCCTATCCACCGATCCCGCGTCCTCAGTCCACACCCTTCCCGGTCAGCAACAGAAGGTGGATGGCCAAGGCCATGACCCACAACAAGAAGCTGTAGCCCATCGTCCGTTCCTGTGCTCCCACCATCGACACGGCTGCTCCCTCGGCGGCTGGAGAGGCGGTCGTGAATCTCAAGACAGCCAGGAGAACGTAGGCTACCGGTATCGCGATGGACAGAGCGCGGAACCAACCACGGAACGCCGCAGCCCCGACCACCATCGCCAGCACGAAACAAACGACACTCAAAAGCATGATGATCACGTTCGCGGTGCCGAAGGCCGGTCTTTCACCGAAGTGGGTCGGAAAGAAAACGGTAGCAATGAGCCCGGCCACCGCATTCCCGATCACGAGTCCGCCGACGACGCGCGGGAGAAACGCGTGGTCTGCCTGAAGGACGCCCACGCCGAAAGCGATCATCAGTGCACTCGACACAACAGTGAGTGGGACGACGAGCGGCCTTGTCGAGGCGCCACTAGCGCTCAGTTCACTCATAGACTGGGCCGTGAAACTATAGCCCTTGAGCAGTCTCCCTCCGACCCTATCAATGCCGAAGGTGAGCAGCGGAGCAAGAATACCGCAGAAGAGCAAGACCCTCTGTATCATATTCGGCAGAGCAGCAGTTGTCTCCATCACAACCCTCCACACAATGGCCTAGTCACACGTGTTTGACGCATGGCAACCAAGAGTCTGGTGTGAACAGCACGATCTCCCGTTACATTACCGGGGCGGGTCCCGTGAAGTGATGGACTTTCTCTCCTGATATTCTACGCCGAACTTGGCACAGTTTCATCGGCAAAATGACGTAAATCGTATCAGGAATCGGTGAATCGCCGGCGCGCACGGAACCAGACCTCGGGACTTCTCGATTTGACACCCCGATCGCTGCGCCTTGGACGCTGTGGCGCCCCCATCCAGTTAGCCCCAACCTATGCTCACAACCTTGGACAGAGCCAAAAACTGTGATATCGTCGAAATTGATGAGCGGCATCGACGATATCGACAGGACTGTCTACAGCACTGACCAGGATCTAGCGAGGAGGATAAAGATGACGAGCCGTTGGTGTGGCATTCACCTTGGCCTGGCACACAACCCGGAGGTCGACCGTCTGGTGGAGGAGATCCCAACGCTGGCGGAGATGGGGCTCAACGTCCTCGTGCCCGAGGTCAACTACCAGTTCGCCTACCGCTCCCACCCCGAGCTACAGGGAGACGGCCCGATCACACGTGACCGGGCGCAACGCCTGGCCCGGGCCTGCCGCGAGCACGACATTCGCCTCATCCCCCAGTTCCAGTGCCTGGGACATCAATCCTGGGCGAAGCGGACGTTCCCTTTGCTCATTCAGTATCCCGAGTTCGATGAGACTCCGGGTCAGTATCCCAACAACGAGGGCATCTATTGCCGGAGCTGGTGCCCCCAACATCCGGACGTCAACCCGATCATCTTCAACCTCTTCGACGAGCTCCTGGAGGCCTTCGAAGCCGATGCGCTGCACGTCGGGATGGATGAGGTCTTTCTCATCGGATCGGAGTACTGTCCCCGCTGTGCGGGAGAGGACCCGGCACAGCTTTTCGCGATGGCGGTAAACGACTACTACGGCTATCTGTCAGAGCGCCACGTCGAGATGCTGATGTGGGGCGATCGCCTGCTGGACGCCACCACCACGGGCTATGGCAAATGGGAGGCAGCTGAGAACGGAACCGCTCCCGCCATCGACATGATCCCGCGGGACATCGTCATCTGCGACTGGCACTACGAGGTGCGCGAGGACTACCCCTCGATCCCGATCTTCCTGGCAAAGGGGTTCCCAACCTGGCCCGCCGGCTGGAAGGATGTCGAGGCAACGAAAGCGTTGCTGACCGCCGCCCTCGATCACGCGGACAACCCTCAGATGCTCGGCTACCTGTGTACGACCTGGGGCCAAGTCAGACCGGGCGAGCTCGCGGCCTGGCCCCCTATCACGACGGCACTCACCGCGCTGGCGGAAGGAAACCAACCATGATCCCACTTCTCGAACCGCGCGTGTTGACCAATAGCGAGATCGAGCAGATCCACCAGGCAGTGCTGACCATCTTGGGCCGCACCGGCATCCAGGTGGAGCATCGAACTATGCGCGAGCGGCTAGCCGACTATGAAGCAGGGGTTGCAGAGCAGCGCGTGCGCTTTCCAGCCCCGCTAGTCGAGGACTTCTTGCTGGGGAGCGTCAAAGCACCGCTTCCTTCCTTCCCAACCATGAAGGCCCAGGCCGGCGTCTACCAGGGACCTTACCCGGATCCCAGCACTGGCTGATCGATGAGAGCGACATCGACGTCGACCGCGCGAGGGAGCGCTGGTTCGACCTGATGGCGCAGCCGGATCTCGAACCGGAACTCGCGCCGGAGACGGAGGCGCGGCTGCAGGCGGTGGTGGATCGGGCGCGGGAGGCGGTGGGATAAACCGGAGATAGCAGCGCATCTAACGTAGGCCGAAGCGTCGTCTTCGGCCTACGACTCCTTCAAGATGCGATCTACCACTAGCTGCCGGAACTCCGGCGAAAGGCTGGCGAAGTAGGCGCTGAAGCCCGTAACGCGAACCACAAGATCGGGGTACTTGCTCGGGTCCTCGTGGGCCTCCAGTACCTTCTGCGCATCCATAATGTTAAGGTTGATCTGCGTCCCGCCGAGCTCAAAGTGCGTCCGGATGAGGTTGGCGATGTTCTCCACCCCGCCCTCGTCTTTGGAGAGCGCCGGATCGAGCTCCATCTGCATCGGGGCCGTGTTGCCATAGCCTGGTTGCACCGACGCAATCGCGACAGCCATCGCCGTGGGTGCTCCGTCCTTACGGTAGCCCGGATCAGGGTTGGCGCCGTGGGAGATAGGCTCGCCCGCACGACGACCGTTTGGTGTGGCCCCGACCCCTTGACCCATTGGGATGGTGTTCGCCCAGGAGAAGAGGCCTGGGATCATGTTGTATCCGTTGGGCGTCGGGGCGTCTTTGACTAGGTCGGTAAAGGTGGCGGCAATCCGCCGTGCGTAGTCATCGCCCAGCGTGCCCCCGTGACCGTACCGAGGAATGCTGCGCATCATCTGGCGGGCGCGCTCGCCGTCCACGCCGTCCCAGTCGGCCTCAAGATGACGCCCAATCTCCGCCCAGGTCAGGCGGCCTTCCTGCTCGATGCGCTGCTCTAGGGCCGCGAAGGAGTCGGCGACCGTCGCTAGCGCTGCGCCGTCAAGACAGAGGTTGTAGAACTCGACGCCGCCATGAGAGGCATCCTCGCCACGCTCGATAGGACCGTGGCAGAGAAGGTCCAGCACGAGCTCCGGGAAGACCTGGTGCATATGGTCGACGTGAAAATCGAGGCTGGCAGCGATGGCGCGGATGCCTCGGCGCAGGTGGTGCGTGAACCACTCCCACAAACGGGCCACGCTGGGCGCGTGGTCGGGATCGGACATCATGTCCTTCCAGGCTACCTCAAAGACTGCTGCGAAGTTGATCTTGACGCAGTCGTTGAGGGTGTACTCCCGGCCCGGAATCGCCGACCAGTGGCAGCCGGAGTAGGCACGTTCGAAGCCGAGTCCGACGTCATAGCCGTTGCGGGCGAAGCCCCGGGCGGTCTGCTCGACGCCCAGGAACTTGGGCACGCCCGTCTTATCCTCGAACATCACCTCCACGCCCCGCTCCAGGAGCCCCGGATCCACCGTAGGCCCCACAGAGACCCCAACGTTAGCCGGGATCCTGAGCCGGTGTGCCGCCTCCAGCACGAGGTATGAGACCTCGTTGGTCACGTCCTTGCCCGACGCATCCGGCCCGCCAAGCTGGAGATAGGCGGTGTCCCGGAGTAACAGGCAAGCGATGTGGAAAATCGCGGCTTCTTCCGTTAATGTGCCCTCAGCGCGCTCTCGCTCGTAATAAGGCGTCAGCAGGACGTCAAGCCGCCCTAACGAGCCACTGCCATTGTACATCCGCGCCGTGATCTGGTACCAGAGAATCCACTGGCACGCCTCCCGAAAGGTTCTCGGAGGGTCCGAGACCAACCGGTCATTCATCTCCGCGATCTCCAGCAGATTCTGCCGGAGCTGCGGATTGGCCTCGGTCTCCGCCATCTCCCTGGCGGCATCGGCGGTCCGCCGGATCCAATCCTGCATGCCGAGCACAATATCCTCGAGACCGTCGTAGAAGTCCGAAGCGCGCGGGGCGTTGGCCCCACGGTAGCGGCGGATCTTCTCGAGAATGCCGCCCCACCCCAGGTCCAGACCGATCTTCAGATCCTGGCAGAAATGCTGCGTTGCCCCAATGCCTGGCAGTAGCTGGTAGGCCTCGCGTAGCTCGGCAAGATCAGGTCGCAGCGCAGCCACGCTAAGATCGGGGTTCCAGCCAGGTTTCCGGTATGAAGAGAAGTTCACCATGTAGCCGCCGGCTAGTGAGCTGACGGAATCGATGTAGACGGGATGGCTCTCCAGCAGAGCTCGATAGTTGGCGCCCACCGCTTTGGGCCCAAAGAAGCCGCCGCTGGGATGGTTCGGCTCCGGCTCGTAGCCCTCTAGCAGGCAGTCCGTGATCGGCATCCCGGACGTGCTCATCGCCTGCACGATCTTCCGGCGATCTGGGGGTGGCAGGATCAAGGCCCAATCATCGTGATCCATCGAGCCGATGATCTCCTGCTTCTCCTGGGTCTGCGCCATTTTCGTCGCCCGCAGGCGCTCGATACGTTCCTGATACGTCAGCATTCCCACACCAGTAAAGGTCGCCATTGAGCTCCCCCTCCACGACTTCGCGACTTTATCATTATGCACCATGCGTGACGGGCACAGCGCCCCGCTCTACGACCGGGAAGGCAAATGGGTAGCGAATCCCACGGAACGTTATCTCGCCCGTGCACGCCTTCACAACCACGATGCGGTCCAGTCAATGTCTCTGTCATTCCAGCGTGACAACAATCTCCGTCCCCTCCCGAAGCAAAGTCAGGGGCACGACCCGCTCGGTCTCCCCGACCTTCACCGTGATCTTGTACTCACCGAGGAAGCCTCGGGTCTCGTAGAGACCGGCGTCGTCGGTCGCGCCTGCTTCGTCTGTCCACCAGCGGTCCTTGACGAGGTTCAGCCACATCTGTCCGTTGGGCTTGAGCGTCCAGTCCTCCTCGTAGAGCGCCGCCTCAGGTCGCCAGTGCTGGCCTTCCCAGAAGCCCCACAGGATGATACCCTCACTCGCCGGGTGGCTGAAGACGGCAGTCATAAAGTCTCGAAGATAGTCCGCTTGAGTCTTGACATCGGTAGTGTCGATGTCGAACTCTGTCACCTGCAGCGGCACCCCGAACTTCGCGAAACGATCGAGTCGCTCGAGTAGGACCACCGGTGTCGTCAAGCCCCCCTCCTCGAAGTGGCCCATAAAGCCGATCCCATCAGGCGGTTGCCCGTTGTCGAAGAGATACTGGACAAATGCCTCATACGCATTGGCATCCTTGCCGGCACCCGTGAGAATCTCACCCTCGTTGACATAGGCGATCAGGTCCGGATGCGCAGCACGGGCACGCGCCATCGCCTCGAGATAGAGCTCCTTGCCGTAGACGAGGTCGAGGCGGTTGCCACGGTCACCGAAGGTGGCGACCGGATGGTTGATCACGTCCCACTCGTTGACGTGCGGCTGGGTCTCACTGAGCCGCTCCTCGAGATGAGCCAGGATGGCGTCCCGTGCCGCCTCAGGCTCGTTGACAAAGTCGAAATCCTGATTATAGCCTCCAGCTCGGATCGGTCCCCAAATCAGCGTATGGCCCCTGATAGCAATATCGCGTGCCGTGAGCCACTCCAGCGCCTCAAAGGTGTTGGCACGGACGAAGTAGTCTCCGGGCGAGGTCGTCTTCCCCTCCTCCCAGGGCCCATACTTGAGGTCGTTCTCGAAGACAATCTTGTTGTAGTGCTCCTCCACGACCGCGCGATAGGCATCGCCATCCGCCGAGCCGTGGGTCAGCCAGTAGGCCGCGACGGCGGAGCCGAAGCCGTAGGCGTGACGGGTCATCTCGACGGCTATCTCAGCGCCGTCAATGGGATTACCCGCGGCATCCTGCACTCGAATCGTCAGATCGCCCTTACGGACCTCCTCGATCCGCGCCTCAGCCTCGGCGCGCCACGCCGCGTCGGACTCACGCCCGGCATAGGAGATCGTCCCCCATCGGTAACCGTCGTAGGCAGAGGTCGCCTCGAGCATGGATGGATCGGCTGCGGCTCCATAGTTGAGCAGCTCCAGCCCACCGACCTCCACAGCCTGTGGCGAGAAGCCAAAGCCGAGGTAGACGGCAGCGGCTCCCATTTCGTAGTCGGTCGAGGCGACAAAGGGAAGGGCAACCTCCTGCCACTCTGTGCCTACCGGAACCACCTTATCCAAGGGTCGCATAGGATGCAGGATCGGGTAGATGTCCTGGAAATAGACCTTGACGTAGGCCGCCGGCTCCAAAGGGTTGACCTCAGCCGCACGGGCGTAGAAGTGCAGCCAAAGCACGTCATCCCTCGCGATCTCAGCCTCAGCAGGGACGACGATCCGAAGGTCGTGGACCCGCGGTGGCTCCTCCAGCGTGGTCAGCCGCAGAGCCTGCTCGAATCCGGGCGCGTCAGGGATAGCGACCAGCTCGACCGCACCATCGCCTACTTCCCAGCCATCGCCTTCGCCCTCGACATTCGCCAGCTCCTCCGGCGAGAGCCCAACAACAGGCGTCGGCTCCGACGGCGTTGGTGTGACCGGCACCGCCGTCGAGGTTTCCGTGGGTTCAGGCGTTCGTGCCGTCGGGCGCATCGTCGGCTCGGGCGTCGATGTCGCAGGGAGAGCTGAGGTCGCAGCAGGCGATCCAGCAGGACCCGCGCATCCGACCGAAAGCGGCAACGCTGAGAGCAACAAAATCACGACCAGCAAAAGACGCCAACGTACGACGTTCGACCCCATCATATCTCCTCCTCTTGGATCCGACGTGCCAGACAGATAGGTCCTTCTGATCGACATATTGATCCCAGTGCCAGATCTGGCCCGGTGCTGCCGCGCCGGCAAAGAACGCGGGGACGGTTGTGTCGTTGAAGATGATGCCGCGGCGATCCAGACGGTAATAGCGGAAAGGACCGCTCCCACCGTCCAAGGACCGATTTATCTGGCATGAAGCCCTCCTTCTCTGAGCACGGAGAGCCACCTGACGTTGACCGGAATAGCTAGTGAACTCCCACGCCCCGACTGAACCCTACGGTCAGGTGCGGGCCTCTCTGAGTCCCCGTCTATCAGACTCTGCCTCTGCATCCCGCTTATACCATAAGGGTAGCAGGCTTACCAATCAGCGCCAAGTGAGAAAGACGAGGTTCGTTCGACAAGCTCCTTGGCCACCAGCGCGGTCATGTCCCGGTAGTGTTGGTCACCGAAAAGCCACACGTGGATCAAATAGGTCCGCAGCCAATAGACCAAGAACCGCAGTTGATAGCCCGGCCTCAGCGGCGCGTAGGCCGTGTAGATCTCGAAGAAGGGCGTGCCCACCGTCTGGAAGCCTCGAAGATAGGCCAGCTCCATCTCCACATCCGCATACTCCGCACTGGGGTCCACAAGCCCGGAGAGATGCCACCCATCGGCTTCCTCAACCACCATCACGTTGGCGGCCCAGATATCACCGTGGATCAGAGTTGGCGCCCCTTGATCCTCCAGGAGGTCGGCAGCGAGAGCAATCGCGCGATCCACGTCCCGCAGCACGGTTGGGGATAACCTCTCTTCCACCTCAGGCTCCGAGCGCACCCGATGAAGCCTGGGCATAAAGGCATCCACCCACCGAGCCGCACCTTCGCCATCGATCGGCCCGAACCGCTCTCGGGCGTGAGCGTGCAGGTCGACCAGGACCTCAGCCAGCTCGCGTTCAACCCGGTGCCGATCCGCACCATCAAGGTAGACCTCCGCAAGGCTCACGCCAGACAGGGTCTCTAGCAGCAGAAAGCTATAGGGAATCTGAGGGACCGCGGTATCGAGCAGATAGACGTCGGGACACGGAAAGCCGCGCTGGTAGAGGTGACGCAGCGCACACGCCTCACCGGCGAAGTCCTGCTCCTGACCGTTGAGCTTAATGACCGCTGAATAGGGAGGGTGGTCGAAGCGTAGGCGCAACACCGAGTTGATCATTCCCCCCTGCAGGGGCTCGATGGCGGTGACGCCTACCCAGGTGCCAAGCCAGGCCTGGAGGATGATTCCTGCCTGCTCCGGGGTCAGGACGAGGTTCGTCTGCAGGTCAACCATAGCTTTTCTGCGCTCCAGCCCCTATGCTCCGCCACCGTAGGACCACCGGGGCCACCTCTCTAGATGGTCAGTGCGAGGCCATCGTAGCCCGCGACAATGCCGTGTTGGGCGTAAGCTTCAACGAGTTCTCGGTGGGTCAGGCCTCCGTTATGGGAAAAGTGATGCGCGATCAGCACCGTCCGGTCTGGCTCGAGCACGCCCTCTTCGATCATCCGCGCCCTGGTCTCGAGGAATTGTGCCATCCCATGGTGCGCCATGCCGCCGGACCGCGTCCCTTGGGTCGCGTCCAGCGCGATCAGGTCCATCGGCCCCAGCTCCCGAAGTAGATCCCACGCGGGTTCTGGAAGGGGAGCAGTATCTACTGCGTAGAAGAGGCGCCGCTCGCCCTCTGCCACGACGTAGAGCAGGGGCTCCAATTGGCCCTCCCCGTGGGTCGCCGGGATCGCAGTGATCGTGTACGTGCCCACCGTCCACTGGTCTCCCGCCGTCACGGACTCCCAACTCACGGCAGCGGTCTCCGCAAGCTCGGGGGGAAGATCGGCCAGGGCATCAGCAGGCCCGTAGATAGTCGCAGGCGTCACCTCCGTTGGCGTGAAAGCCGACCTGCGCCAGATGAGATTCTGCGGCAGCCAGTGGTCCGAATGACGGTGAGTGATCAGGATGACCTTAAGACCGCCCAGGTACCGCCCGGCCTGGTTCGCCGACGCCAGCAAATCCGGCCCCAGATCAAAGAGCAGGTCATCGTTCACCAAGGCGGTCGCACGCGCGCGGATCTCTGGGCCCCCTTCGCGACGCGCACTCTCACAGACGCGGCAGCGACAGAACGGATCGGGGACCGCTTCAGCTGCTCCGGTACCCAGGAGTGTGAATTCCATATAGAGCCTCCTATTCCTCTCTCGACCTCAGATTAGAAACCGCGTTCCCGCATGCGCGCCAACGTCTGCTCGTAGACCTCGTAGTGCTCTCCCTCGGCCTCGTCGGGGTCCACGTACTTCAGCCACATCGCCTCATCGGGGTTATCCCCTGCCAGTTTCCGACGACTCATCCGCAGGATGCTGCTCTCATCGTGCCATCGGACCTCCCGTTCCTGTAGGAGAATGTACTGCCCGGCATACCGGCCCACGAACTCACGCACATGGTCCCGATAATAGAGTGCCTGCTCACAGGTTGTGCGTCGCCAACTCACGATCCGCTCCGCGGGATCCATGTCGACGGAGAAAAAAGCACCCGCGGGCTGCGGATCCACCTCAGAGACCCAATCGATCTCGTCCAGATTCACGGTGCCGAAGCCGCCCTCTGCCGCCACAAGCACCGCGTTGCGGTCCCGACGATAGGGCTGGGTAGGCCAGTCAGCCTTGGGATCGTGCCCCATCACTGTCATGCCCACGGCATCTGTGGCGACAGGGTGGTCGCCGGCGATCAGGGTGTTGGGAATGCGCCCCAGACCATCGCCATCGCCCCATTCGCGCCCGGCCTGGGCGACGAGACCATCGACGATATTGAGGGTAGGGTTGAAGATACGACCAATGTCAGCAAGCATGTACGGCATGCGGATGATGTGATGAAAATACTGTCTGGACCGCCCGTGGGGCTCTCGGGGAACGAGGCCAAAGAGGTTCTTAAGGGTCAGGGTGACGCCCATAAAAGCATGGTTCTTCATCCGCTGCACATTCACCAGGGCGTCGGCCTCTACCACAGCCTCGGGCAGCAGGTACTGACAGAACATCTGCCCCCCACCCGGCACGGAATAGACCCGATGCGGTGGACGGTCTCCGTTCACATACGCGACATCCAGTTCCTCCATCAGTGGCGCCAATTGTGCCGTCGGCGGCGGGTTAGGGTCGTCGGTCCGGTCAAACGCCGTGATGTCCGTGTAGAAGAGCTTGGCGTCGGTCTCCTCCCGCAGCAGGCGAATCACGGCTCTGGCTACCCGGTCTCCGACCAGCTGCTGGCGCTGTCCCTCGAAGTAGGGCACGTGGTCAGGGCGGTAGTCTTGGTTGAACTTAATGGCGATGCGCTGCGCGCTCTTGAGCTTGTCCCAGGCCTGGCTCAAGGGCATCGTTGCGCGCCGCAGCGCTTTATAGACGGCGTCGTCATCGGCTCGATGGTCGCAGTGAACAGCGCGAACTTGGTATTTCGGTTGTGGTGTTGTCATCGTCAGGACTCCAGATCAATGTTATCGTAACTGAATGGCCAAGTATAGACAGAGGAGCGTTCGTTTGATGAGTTCTCCCAATCGGTCACAGGCGGCTACGCTGTGGCAGGCTGGGTGCCCGATGCCGGCGCATCCTCCAGACGCCAGATGTGGAACATGAATGCACCCAAGAGCCGCAGGACCCCGCCGATCAGCAGAACCCACCTGATGTCGAGGATCTCGGAGAGCGCGACACCGATCATCGGACAGACAAAAGCCCCCGCGTTCATGATGGACGAGTAAATCGCCATATAGCTGGCCCGTCGCTCCTCGGGGCAGACGCGGTAGAAGACATTGGTATGGCTCAGATTGACACCGGGGTTGATCAGATTGATCAGGATCCCCCACACGAGGATCAGTGAAAGGTTCGGGAAAAACGCCACCAGAAAGGCATAGCTTGCCGCAAGCGGGACCGTGAGGCGGAGAGCACGATTGTCTCCTAGTCGCGGGAGCCATTTGCGCCATAGCGCATAGCCGCCGATCACACCAAGGTTTGCCAGCGTCGAGTTCAGCCCGATCCAACTGTCAGAGGCCCCCAGCTGCTTCACAAAGAAAATCGTGTAGAGGGGCATCACCATCCACGCCCCCAGGTTGAAGATCAGTGTGTTGGCGGTAATCAGCGCGAACTCACGGCGCTCAGAGAGCACGAGTGCCGCGGTCTCTCGCAATCGTCTAAACGTCAGCCGGGGTTTCCCTTCCCGCGGAGCGTCCGCCACCGAGCGTCTGGTCGACGGCCCCCGGACCTTGGACACGAAGTAAGCACTGATAAGAGCGCTTACCCCACCCAGGATATAGAGTATCTGATAGTTCAGGGGGAAGGTGGCCCAATGCCAATTGAGGGCTGCATCCAACCACTTGCCGGCTACAAAAGTGACCACGGCGGTCACGCCACTCAGGATGATGTTGCGATTTGCGAAAACCCGCGATCGGTCTCGTTCGGGAATCACATCCGCCAATAGGGGACTAAACCCGGTGTTGAAGAATGTGATGGGAATGGTGCGCGCGATGAAGAGCGCCACGATGATCTCGGCGGCGCGTTCCGGAAAGAGCCACGGGACGAACGCCGCCATTAGGAATCCCAGTCGCCCCAACACCAACGACCCGATCAGCCATGGCGATTGGCTTGTCCTGGTCTCCAAGAACCTGGCAGCCGGGACCATTAGGATCATCGCGAAAAGCGAGGGAAGCGAGGAAAGCCACCCGACAGCCTGGTTAGTCGCGCCCAGGCGCAACGCATAGGTCGCGTTGAAGGCGAAGACGGCGCTGAAGATCGCAGCCCAAAAGATCTCCACGTAGAGATAATGGACGTTGCGCTCCGTCACCGTGCGATCTTTCGGCGGACGCAGCCGGAAGCGCAGAGAGCGTGCCCAAGGCACCTCACCTAACCGGTAACGAAAGCTTGCCCAGATTTTGCCGACGGGTACCTGGAAAGACCTCATTGGGCTGCAGCGGCCTCCGGCATCTCTATTCGGTACCTGTGGAACAAGCCTGCTCCAATGAGCCGAATCGCACCGCCGATCATCAGGATCCAGCGGATGTCCATAAGGCCTGACAGGGCCACGCCGATCATCGGTGCGAGAAACGCTCCGATATTGGCCACCGTCGAGTAGATCGCCAAGTAGCTGGTACGCCGCTCGGGTGGGCACAGGGTGTAGAGCAGCGTGACGTGGCTCAAACTGACGCCCGGATTGATGAGGTTGACAAGCACGCCCCACAAAAGGATCAGGGTGAGATTGGGGAACAGGCTCACCAGGAAGGCATAAGTGGCAGCCATCGGCACCGCCAGCCGCAGGCTACGCGCAGGGCCTAGACGGTCCACAAGCCGACGCCAGATCGTGTTTCCGGCGATCACGCCGATGTGGGCGACCGTTGTGTTAAGCCCCACCCACCCGTCTGAAGCGTTCAACTGGCGGATGAAGAAGATCACGTAGAGCGGCATCACCATCCACGCCCCGAAATCGAAGACGAACGTGTTGATGATGATCTGGGCGAAGTCACGGTTCTCCCGCACCATGCCTTTGACGCCGTCGAATAGCTGTCGCACATCGGCAAGCCTCGAAGCCAGGGGACGTCGACGTTCCGCTCCTGTCTCTTTGTCTTCCTGGATGACGCCGGTCTCCGGCACCTCAATCCGGCTCACGTAATACGTGCTGAGCAGGCCGGCGACGGTGCCGATGAGATAGACGACCTGGAAATTGACCGGGAACTTGGCCCACGTCAGGGTATCAGCAAGATCCATCCAGCGTCCGAAGAGGAAGGTACAGGCCGCCACCGTGGCGCTACTGATGATGCTGCGATTGGCCATCACCCGGGCACGATCTCGCATAGGGATCACGTCGGCAAGCATCGGACTGAACCCAGCGCTGTAGAAGTTCATCGGAATCGCCCGGAGAATCAGGATCGCCACCACTACCTCAGCCGCATGGCGCGGGAAGATCCACGGACCGATCGCCGCACCCAGAAAAGCAAGGCGACCCACGAACAGGCTTCGTCGGAGCCAAACGCCGCGGTTGGACTGCTTTTCCAGGAAGCTAGCTGCCGGCAGAAGCACCCCGATCGCCAAGAGAGCCGGAATCGAGGAGAGCCACCCGATCATAGTATTGGAGGCCCCCAGGCGCAGGGCATAGGTAGCATTGAAGGCAAGGGCGGCTAGGAAAATCCCCGCCCAGAAGACCTCCACATAGAGGTACCAGATATTGCGATCCGTCTTGGCCCGCGTCTTGCGCCATCGCCGCCCCAGCTGTTGTGGGCGTGCCAACAGCTCCTGGGGGCGTAGCGAGCCCACCACAGGGAGACGGGCCCAGCCCGACTCTCCGAGCCGATAGCGCACCCGAGCTAGCAGATCCGCAAGCGCGCGCCGCAGTCGCTCCCAAACCCCGCGAACTCTATCCATGATTTCCGGTGCTATCCACTTGTGTCTTGACTGCCGCAAGTCGCGCCTAACACAAAAAAGGACACCCAAAGGATCAGGTGTCCTTCTTCCACGCCTACGAGGTTAGCTGCCGGGCTCGGGCTGAAGAAGCTAGCCCTACGCTGATGTCGATCGCGAATTTCCATCGCGACCGGCATCCCTCGATTCGCCCCTCAGATCTCGGTTCCCCCGCTGATCTGCACACTAGCACGACCATTCGGCGCCGTCAACAAGCTCCGACTCACCGCATTGCCCCCGACATTATCACAAGTCAGGTGGTTGTCAATGGGGCG
>JBNGDL010000072.1:0-2471 GCA_049975205.1 Anaerolineae bacterium
GCGCACAAAACCTTGACGGAACACCCTAAACATGGTATCATATATCGGGTAGATATATATTGTCTAGCTAGGGAATGACAGGCCAGACAGCGTACAGCTAATCGGGACGTCTTTACCCTAGCTCAAAATGGGGAAGCTTTGTGAGTAGTACGCGCCACATCCTCCTTGGACTGCTGTCGCAGCAACCGATGTCGGGTTACGACATTAGGTCAATGTTCAGCGGCCTTCGATGGCTCGCTGATACGCCCAGCTATGGGAGTCTCTATCCAACGCTGCACGCACTCCTGGAGGAAGGGCTAGTGACGGTCAATGTGGAACCGGGAGAGGGAAAGCCACCCAAGAAGCTCTATTCCCTGACGGAAGCGGGGCACGCGGCTTTGCGGTCGTGGCTGCAGAAGCCCTCCTCCTCCGAGTTCTCGATCAAGGCCTTTGTTCGTCAGCTCATTATGGCCGGTAGCCTGTCGAGCGACGAACTGAAGGCCCATTTGGTCAAGCGCCGCGCACAGGTCATTGACTATCTCTCCAGGCCGGAGCACGTTGAGGATCCCGGGGAGGAACTCAGGGATGATCTCGGTCGCAAACTTGCGCACGACTACGGAGCCGCCATTGCTAAAGCCGAACTTGACTGGCTTGACAGTCAGTTGGCTGAACTAGGCCGATCGTCGAGCGAAGGCACAGCGCATGATGTCTGACCGCCGCTCAGCTCAGCGGACCGAGAAGGCACGCTAAAGAGATACTCTGCATTTCGGCAGGCGTGTACAGCTTGATCTACGTATCTCGCATCAGTCCCCGTAGGCTACGGGGACGTGGTTGACGCGAGACACTGTTCGTCTAGAGGAGGACGTGTATGTTCGACGTTGGGGATGCAGTCTATCATCCGACAAACGGAGCCGGTGTGATCGCTAACCTTCAGCGTATGCCAGCACTCAAGGAAGGGCAGCGGTTCTATAAGATCCGGATGTTGGGCAGGACGAGGACCGTCTTGATGATCCCCGTCAAGAAAGCGGAGGAGCTGGGGCTGCGGCCAGCCGCGTCTAGGGAGAAGGTTTCGGAGGTCTTGGCAGTGCTCTCGGCTGACCCTGAGGAACTCCCAAAGAGACATAAGCGTCGCTACAAGCTATGCCAGGACAAGCTCGATACGGCCGACATCATCCAGATCGCCGAGGTCGTCCGCGATCTCACGTGGCGACGGATTCAGAATGATAAGTTGAACGTGCCGGGCCGCCGGATTTTCAAGAAGGCGATGAAGCTACTCACGAGTGAGTTGGCTGTCGCCCAGGGGCTGAGCCTCCAGGCCGCGGAAGAGCAAATCAACGAGGCACTCAAGGTCCACCTACAGGTAGCCTAGAGAGCTTTCTGATCGCCGGACGGCAAGAGCCGCTGGGGCTTTGCCGGGGGCAAAGCTGTGGGACCGACCTTCCATAGCACATGATGAGACTAAACAGATTGGACTAATAGAGAAGACAAACAACATAAGGAGGTTGTTACTGAATGGCAAAACAAGAGAAGATTGAGGTCATGGGTACGGTAACCGAGGCCCTAAAGGGCACCAAGTTCCGCGTCGAACTCGACAATGACCACGAAGTCATCGGTTATCTTAGCGGCAAGATGCGCCGCTACTATATCCGAATCCTGCTGGGTGACCGGGTCAAAGTGGAACTGTCGCCATACGATCTGAACCGAGGTCGTATTGTGTACCGCTACAAGCGGAAGATCCCCCAGAAAAGCTGATGCTTCGGTCGGGGTCCATAGCCAAGGCTGTGTGCCTGGCTATCGCGACCTGATGAGCTTCGTTCGAAGCATTATCGACGCTGCAATGCGATTATGAAACTGGACTCATTCATCGCGCAGGGCTCTTCCTTGGGGGTCTTGCGCCTTTTGGATCGGTCGTCTTCTATCGTGAGAACTTCACAAGGAGATGCATACCTATGGCCAGACGTCAGACGGGAACCGTGAAGTGGTTTAGCGTGGAGAAGGGATACGGTTTCATCCAACGTAACCAGGGCAATGATCTGTTCGTCCACGAGTCAGACATTCGAGGGCGCACCATCAAGATACTACATAAAGGTCAGGTCGTTGAGTTCGGCATCCAGGAGACGTCCAGGGGACTGAAGGCGGTCAACGTCACGACACCTTGGTATACGTAGCAGGGCAAACCGAGGTCACCACGCATCACAACGGGCCGGAATGGGCATTCCGGCCCGTTGTTTGTGCGTAGACCTCTCGACCGCGGAAGCTGCTGCCCCCACGAGAGCTTTACAGACTTACGCCTCTTCAACCTTTGCCTGAGCGATGACCTGCTCCACCAAATGCGAGGGCACGATGTCGTAGCGGACGAACTCCATCGAGTAGATCCCGCGAGCCTGCGTGATCGCCCTCAAGTTCGTCGAATACTGCTGCATCTCGGCAAGCGGTGCCTCCGCCGTAATTGTGGCATATCCACTCTCCTGGCTCATGCCCTGGACGCGACC
>JBNGDL010000072.1:2481-16304 GCA_049975205.1 Anaerolineae bacterium
GTGTTAAGGTCGGACATCACGGCGCCAGCGAACTCATCAGGAACCGTGACCGCATACAGATAAATCGGCTCTAGAAGAACGGGCCGCGCCATCCGGAACGCCTCCTTGAACGCCTCTCGTCCGGCGATCTGGAACGCGATGTCTTTGGAGTCCACGGGGTGTTCCTTACCATCGTACACAGCAACCCGGACATCCACAATCGGGTACCCGGCCAGGATGCCCTGCTGCAACACCTGCTTGACGCCCTTCTCGATCGAGGGCTGGAACGAGGTCGAGATATGGCCACCGTAGACCTCCCAGACATACTCGAAACCCTCGTCGCGCGGCATAGGTTCCACACGCATATGGACCTCGGCGAACTGCCCCGCCCCACCCGTCTGCTTCTTGTGGCGGTACTGCGAACTGGCGACCGCGGTGACTGTCTCTTTGTATGGTACTCGCGGGGTCTTGGCCTCCAGGTTCACGTTGAACCGCGCCTTCATCCGGCGGACAGCGGTCTCCACGTGAGCATCGCCCATTCCTGAGAGGATGGTCTCGTTCGTGGTCGGCTCCTGATGCCACTTGAGCGTTGGATCCTCCTCGCAGATGCGCGTGAGCGTGGACCCCATCTTGGCCGTATCAGCCTTTGTGACCGGCGATATGGCGACGCTGTAGAGGGGTTCCGGGAAGATCGGAGGGCGAAGCTTCACAGGCCGGGCTTTTGTCGAAAGCGTGTCCCCAGTCTGTGCCTCCTCGACCTTCGTCACGGCCCCGATGTCGCCAGCGTGCAAGGTCTCGACCTGAATCTGTTCCTTGCCTTGCATCACAAAGATCTGGCTGAGACGAATTGACTCCTCGTTGCGGGGATTGTAGACGGTATCCCCTGCACTCAGCCGACCGCCGCATACCTTAAAGTAGCTGATCTTGCCAACATAGGGATCGGCCGTCGTCTTGAAGACAAGCAAGGCCATCGGCGACGCATCGCTTACCTCAAAGGGCTCGCCCTCCTGCACCTCAGCCATGTTCGCAGCTGGTGCGGGGGTGATGTTCACGAGCATGTCCAGCAAGGCACCGAGGCCCACGGTCCCACTGCCGCCGGCGCCGGCAAGCACAGGGACCCAGTCGCCAGCAGCGATCACGGCTTTGAGGCCGTTCGCGATCTCCTCCGCTGTGATCTCCTCATCCTCAAAATACTTCATCATAAGCTCTTCGTCGGCCTCAACGGCGGCCTCAATGACCTCCGTGTAGAGCTCGTCTACGCGATCGACGAGGTCATCCGGGATGTCCGCAGACTTGCTGTCGGGCCCCACGTAAGCCTTGCGCTCGAGGATATTCACGACCCCCTCGAACGTATCCTGAGAACCTATGGGCAACATCAGCGGAAGGAACTGAGCGTCGAAAGCCTCATTGAGCGACGCCAAGGTTCGATCAAAGTTAGCGTTTTCGCGGTCCATCTTGTTCACAAAGACGGCGCGAGGCAGGGCCTCATCATCCACATAGCCCCACGTCAGCTCCGTCCCCACTTCAACGCCGGCCGCAGCGTCGACAACCACGAGCGCCATATCGGCTGCCCGCAGGGCGCTGCGCACCTCACCGACAAAGTCCGTATAGCCGGGGGTGTCGATGATGTTGACCTTAGTCTTCTTCCACTCAAGTGGCGCTACCGCCATGCTGAGTGAGATCTGACGCCTGATCTCCTCTTCGTCGAAGTCGGTGGTCGCGGTACCTTCTTCCACACTACCACGACGGCTGATCGCCTTGCTGAGGAACAGCAACCCTTCGGTCAAGGTGGTCTTTCCCGATGACCCATGGCCGATGAGTGCAATGTTGCGGATGTTCTCCGTGGTATACTCTTTCATCTACTAAACTCCCTCCAGGAAAATGGCGCTCTTCACTTTGGGCTAAGGACTCGTCAGCTTCCTACCGGTGGGCGGCAGCAACCTGCGCAGGTGACGCATAGGATCGCCGATGACCGGTCCTTAGCGCGCAAAAACGGCCACAGGGCCGTCTGAGTACATTATATACACAGAACTTTATTCTAAAGGAATTCCACCGGAAGTCAAAGCAACGGACGCACCACCACAGCGTATCTCAGCACATGGGCGCATTGTCTTCTGGATCACCGCCATCGCGCACCGACGCGTGGTTCAGACCTGCACGACAGGCGCAGGCCTGGCACCGTTTCGACACACAGGGGATCAGCCCACCTACGCCTGTACGTCCGCCACCGCTTGGGTGGCAAAGGGCGCACCGCGGAAGGGCTGGCGTCCTCGGATGATGCGAAGTTTGCGAGACCGTCTCAGCCGCTTGAAGCCCAGCTCCGCAGAGAGTGCCGTGCCCCGGTCTGGGTACGGCCAGGCGGCCACAAGCTTCACAGGGAGATGCGCACGCGTGTACCTGCCCCCACGTCCGGATTGGTGTTCCTCCACCCGCCGCGGAAGATCGTTGGTCATACCGGTGTACAACGAACCGTCTCCGCAGCGCAGCACATAGACGTGAAAGCCCATCTCTGATCCTCCCTTGAGCGCCTCTGCCAACCTCGTCCAGGTTCCCAGGCGTAGAAAGCATTTTCACAGCTCGGTCTAGGCCCATTCTAGCAGGCAGAGCCGGCGAGCCAAGAGCCGGGTCGCATTGGCCGGTTTGCACTTCCGAAGTCTCAAAGTACAATCGAGAGGATCGCATGGTTAGAGAACCGTCGGAATCAGATTCGGCGCAACGCTGAGCCGTCAAGGAGCCCAGACATGATTCACCGAAGATCAGTGCCGTACGCGGGGTATGCCGCCCTCGTCCTCATCACCCTAGGCGTGCTCGCTATCGGGAATACGGTACCCTGCATGGTCAATGCCGCCGGCATCAGCTTGATCGATGAAACGCCGCCCGCTACCACGCCCGTCACAGGCACTTGGTACGTCTACTTCCCTCTGGTCAACAAACCCAAACCCTGGGTCCCGTATGAGATCACGAATCCTGGCTTCGAGGTGCCGTGGGAGCAGGAAAGCTCCAACGAGTGTCTCATCTTTCGCACAGACGGGACGATCGAGCAAGCGACGCCCACCGAGATCCGCACGCCGCCGGGCTGGCTGACGTGGTTCAAGCAGGGCCTGCCCGTGGACCACGACCCTTCGAACCTGATAGGCTGGGGGCAACCAGAGGTAGGGGAAGCCCGACACACGGATCCAGATCGCATGCACAGCGGAGAACAGGGCATCAAGCTGTTCACGATGTGGCGCGTCCACGATGCCGGCTTCATCCAGCAGATCGTAGTGACGCCCACCCAGGAGATACGCCTAGATGGTTGGGCCCATGCGTGGTCGAATAACGACGATGACCCAGCCTGCAGCGAGGGAGGCAGCGTCGGATGCGACCCCTTCTTCGCCCTAGAAGGCACCGAGGGGCTCGATGACGGCGACCGTAACTTCACCTTCAGATTGGGCATCGACCCGACCGGCGGAACGAACCCTTATGCCGACACCGTGGTCTGGGGACAGGGAGCCCACATCTACAATGCCTTTTTCCAGGTCCCAACCGTCACGACCACAGCTGAGAGCCCAACCGTGACCCTCTTTCTTCGATCGCGGACCCTTTGGCCCTTCAAGCACAACGACGCCTACTGGGACGATATCTCCATCGACGTTCGGTAAGCCTCTGAGTCTGAGCAGAGCTGACCTTTCCCGCGTTCGGCCCATGCTCGTGTGGAGCAGAGTGGTCCGGGATCGTAGCCCCCGCCACGGTCGATCAGGCAACCTCAACTCGAAGGCAACCAGCAATGCGCGCCACCACCCATGTGGCACCAGTCGCCGCCTGTCCGCCGATCCAAAACTGGTCGCCTGTTGAAGGCAGACGTGGTAGAATAGGGGCGCGCGCGGTGTCGCGCGGGACCCAACTACGCCGTTGCCGCGGGGTGCTTGACGATGGCAGGCCAATGCCTCGACCAACATCATTGCCCTAAGGAGCGGACGTGAGATCTGGAATGAACTAGAAGGGAGCCACTGCGTCGAATGCCCACGAACCTTCCGCCGGATTACTTCAACGTTGAGGAGAAGTTCCGAACGGCCCGGTCCGTTGAGGAGAAAATCGGCTATCTCGAAGAGATGATGGCCATTGTGCCAAAGCACAAGGGCACCGATCGCCTCCGTGCCGACCTGCGCCGACGGCTCTCTCAGCTCAAGTCCGAGAGCCAGACCCAGAAGGGGGGCGTCAGTCGTCAGGTCTCCCCCTACCGCATCCCCCGGGAGGGGGCTGGACAAGTTGTGCTCGTCGGCCTCGCGAATGTCGGCAAGTCCGCGCTGGTGGATGCGTTCACCAACGCGGAGCCAGAGGTTGCGGCGCACCCCTTCACCACGTGGTCCCCCACCCCGGGGATGATGCCCATTGAGAACATCCAGGTGCAGTTGATCGACACCCCACCCCTGAATCCGGATTTCATCAAGTCCGATATGATGGACCTGATCCGTCGTGCCGACCTGTTGCTGATCGTCGTCGACCTGCAAACCTTTCCCATCGAGCAGCTGGAGGAAACCGTCGCCATTCTGGAGGACCAGAGAATCGTACCAGCATGCCTCCGCGATCGCTATTCTGATCGCTTCGACCTGACCTTTGTGCCAACGCTTGTGGTGGCGAACAAAACCGATGATGAGAGCCTGGAGGAGGACTTCGAGGTGCTCAAGGAGCTTCTCGACGAGGCTTGGTCGCTCGTGCCGGTCTCGGCGACGACCGGGCACAAGGTCGACCAGTTCAAGTGGAAGATTTATGAGCGCCTAGACATCATCCGCATCTATGCCAAGCCGCCCGGCAAGGAGCCAGACATGGGCTCCCCCTTCGTCATGCGTCGGGGCGGCACCGTGGAGGACTTTGCCGCAAAGGTCCACCAAGACTTTGTCAAGAACCTTAAGTCGGCGCGCATCTGGGGTGAGGGTGTCTACGATGGTCAGGCAGTGGGCCGTGACCACGTCTTGCACGATGGCGACATCGTGGAGTTGCGAACCTAAGCGCGCGAGGAGTCGTTGTGCACATACCCGGCTATCTGCGCATCCCCATCTATGTGTTCGTGTTGATGACAGCACTGCTGGGAAGCTTCTTCCTGCTGCCCGCCCGGGTTCGCTACCACGTCAGGGAATCGTACACCTTTTCAGGCCCTGAGGCTGACGTTCCGGTGGCCTTGGGCGTGATGGTGCCCCGCAGCGGGCCCTACCAAACGGTGAGTGCTGCCGCTTTGACGTGGGACGGGGAGGTGGAGCGTCAGACAGAGGCTGCGCTGGAGCTGCTCCTTCTGAGCGGTGTGCTGGACCCCGACGGGCAGCAGACCGCGATCATTGCATACGACGTCACACTGAGACAGGGGCGGCATCAATGGGAGGCCCCGGTGCAGCCAGCTCACACGGAGCCACAACCCCATATCGAGTCGACTGCCCCCGCCCTGCAGGAGCAAGCGGCCCATCTCGCTGACGGTGGTGGGACACCGACGGCGCTTCAAATCCATCGCTTTGCCGCCCGGCACCTTGCCTGGCCCGAGGGCACTCGCAGCGACGTCCAGCCATCGGCGCTGGAGGCCTATCGGAGCGGCGTGGGTGGGTGCGACGAGTTCGCAAAGCTGATGGTGGCCCTGTGCCGGGCTGCCGATATCCCCGCCGTCACCATCAGCGGTCTCGCATTCCCACCGATGATGGTGCCCTTTATCAACAGCACGCGCGCCTGGAATCACCCTGCCGGTGCCCATGCCTGGGTGGAGGTCTACACCGACGGGCATTGGACGCTGGCAGACCCCAGCTGGGCCTCCCGTCTTCCCGTGAAGGGTCTCTGGTTCGGACGGTCCGATGGCACGCATCTCGCTTACGGCGAGACCGCCTATGAGGCTCAGCTCTATGAGGTGCTCATGCGGTGGGTGGAGGCTCGAGGGGCGCTCGTCGGCGCAATGTCAGCGCCGCTGAAGTTCGCCGCTGCTGCGGATGCCACACCTGTCGCAGCAGCATCTGCACGCGCAGAACCTGGGGAGGCCGCATCTGCGGAGAGCGTTATCGTGACGCCCACGGCTACCGTGCGCAAGACCTGGGATGGTCGGTGGGGAGCTGCAGCCAGCGCCTATTTGCTTCTGATTCTCCTCTTTGCCTGGATCGAGCGGCGTTTTTACGCAACGCCTTCCCGCTTGGCGGATGCAGCGAACCCCCAAAGCAAGAGAGCCGAGTAAGCAACAACCAGGACATCGTCCGTTGACGACCCAGAGGACATCAGGCCTATGAAAGCCATCGTGAACATTGGATGCAGCCAACTGGTGATGCAGGAGCTGCCCACCCCTGAGCCGGCAGCAAACCAAGTGCGGATCCGGACCGCGACCTGTGGCATATCCAGCACGGACCTCAAGGCGCTGGCACAGTGTCCGAGCAAAGGCTTCCCCCGCATACCGGGTCACCAGTGGGCAGGGGTCGTTGACGCTGTCGGACCTGGCGGCGACGGGGCGTTGATTGGCTGCCGCGTGGTCGGCAGCAACGTACTGAGCGACGGGGGCAGAATTGGTTTCGAGCATCCCGGGGGGTATGGGCAGTATCTGCTGATGGAGCGCGCCTCAGTGTATCGCTTGCCTGAGTCGGTTGATCTCGGCGTTGCAACCCTGGTCGGACCGCTGGCTGTCTGTCTGAGGGCCCTGAATCGCCTCCAACTTCGAGACACGGACAACGCGCTCATCTTTGGTGATGGCCCCCGCGGGCTTTTGATGCTGATGCTGTTGAGGGCGCGCGGCGTGGCCCGGGTCGCCATCATTGGCGGACGCGATGCGCGCTTGGAGATGGCACCAGGGTTGGGAGCATCACTGGCCCTGGACTTCCACGAGCTGGGCCTGCCGCTGGGCGAGAAGGTGCGACAGCGCCTGGGGCAGTTCCAGACGGTGATCGAGACCAGCGGAGCCCCCGTGGCTGTGGCTGCCGCCCTCGAGGTTGTGGAGCACAGGGGCCAAGTGCTCGTGCAAGGGGACTATGGTGAGAGCCGCGCGGACTTCGCCTGGGACGATTTCCTACATCGGGAGCTCTCGATTGTGGGAAACAGCACCGTTGTGGGCGCGTTGTCGGAGGCCGTCCAAACCGTCGCAGCGGGCGATTTGCCACTGACAAGGCTCGTAACGCACCGGTTCCCAGCGGATGAGTTCGCCGAAGCGATGGCCCTGATCCGCGCAGAACGGGACGACGTCAAGGTCGTTCTCGACTGGTCAGAGGCTTAGCCTCCGACTAGACGCCGCTGACCCGCTGGCGCGGACCGCCCCTATTCCTCCTCGCTGTAGCCGCACAGGGCCAGGGCACCAGGCCCCGTATTGATCCCAAGTACAGGGCCCGTGATGTTGATCAACAGCTCTTTGGGATGGATCTCCTCCTGAACCCGATGGGCCAGGCGTTCCGCATCCTCCGGGACGTTCCCGTGCAAAACCGCAACGTGCAAAGGGCGGTCAAGCTCTAGCCGACTGTAGAAGCCCTGGACCATAGCTTCGATGCCCTGCTTGCGCGTGCGAGCTGCACGCTCCACCTCCACGAGCCCCGTCTCATGGTCGATATAGATCACGGGTCGGATATGCAACACCGAACCGATCAGGCTGACTGCGTGGCCGATACGGCCACCCTTGTGGAGATACTTGATCGCCTCCATATAGACCAGCTGCGCCATGTTCCGTCGCGCCCGTTCTGCCGCGTCGAGCATCGTGGTGACCACCGCCTCCGGCGCTTGATCCGATGCTGCGGCCTCTCTAGCCCTTGCCGCCGCCAGCACCTGCCAACCCAGCGACATCGTAGGACCCTTACTGTCGACGATGTGCACAGGCCAATCGAGGCCCGCCGCAACCTGCTGGGCGGCGTTGTAGGTCCCGCTCATCGCGCTGCTCACCGTGACGACGACAACCGCCTCCGCGCCTTCCGACCTAGCGTGTTCAAAAGCATTCAGGAAGTCCTCCGGTGTCGGGTGTGACGAGCTCGGATAGACAGAGTCGGTCTCCAAACGCTCGTAAAAGGCCTCTGGCTCAAGGTCAATCCGATCGCGATACTGCTCATCCCCCCATATGACATAAGCAGGCAGTATGCTGATGCCATAGCGCTCGACCAGCGCCTCCGGGATATCGCAGGTGCTGTCTGCGAAGAGAGCTATCTTGTGTCTGAGATTCGTGGTCACCGTGTCTCCTTTCAGCGCAGAAGGTAAAGCTGGCAACAATTATACACTCGAAATGATATCACACTGGCGGCAGGGCACTATCGACGACGGACAGGCTCAAGACCGCTCTGCACGGAGGCGTTGGGTGCCTTGTCAACCCCCAGACTGCAACTACACTCAACCCAAACGTCATCGCAGTGTCACCGGCACAGGAACGGAGGATCGCTTGCTGGCCCAGCTTAGAGCCACCCAGTACTGACCTCGGAATGGCAGTTGACCTCAGGCCAACGCTATGCAGACCCCTTCAAGACCATCGACGTGGACGCCATCCTGACCCATAGCGACGGCACCTCTTGGCGAGTACCGTCATTCTGGGCTGGAGACCAGACCTGGCGCGTACGCTTCGCGCCCCCTAAGCCCGGACGCTATACGTGGCAGACGCAGTGCTCTGATACGGCGAACCCGAGTCTTCACAATCAGGCAGGCACACTCGAGGCCGCACCCTACGAGGGGAACAATCCGTTGCTTGCCCACGGCCCGCTGCGTCTGGCTTCTGACCACGGCGGGTTCGAGCACGCCGATGGCAAGCCCTTCTTTTGGTTAGGAGACACCTGGTGGATGGGGCTTGGTCGCAGGCTGACCTGGCCCGAGCAGTTTCAACGGCTGGCAGCCGACCGAAAGGCCAAGGGATTCACAGTGGTCCAGATCGTGGCAGGTCTCTATCCTGACATGCCAGCTCTCGATGACCGTGGCGCTAACGAGGCTGGCCTCCCGTGGGAGGATGCCTTCGCCACGATCAACCCGGCCTATTTCGATATGGCGGATCTGCGTATTCAGTGGTTGGTTCACCAGGGAATCGTGCCCTGCATTGTCGGTTGCTGGGGATATTACCTCCCACTGATGGGGATCAACCGAATCAAGCGGCACTGGCGCTATCTGCTCGCCCGGTGGGGAAGCTATCCCGTCATCTGGTGTTTGGCCGGCGAAGGCGCCATGCCCTATTATCTCTCCGAGACCCCCGAACAGGATCGTGCTGAGCAGAAACAGGGGTGGACGGAGGTTGCGAAATACCTCCGTGCAACCGATCCCTACCGCCGTCCCGTGACCATCCACCCAACGGAGGTCGGTCGAGACCAAGTGATCGACGACACAGTGCTCGACTTCGACATGCTCCAGACGGGGCACGGCGGCCATCGGAGCGTGGCGAACACCGTCGAAAAGGTCATAGCAGAACGCGACCGGACACCGCGAATGCCGGTCGTGGTCGGTGAGGTCAACTACGAGGGAATCCTCCACGGCACGCAGGCCGAGATTCAGAGGCTGACCTATTGGTCGGCGGTGCTGTCTGGAGCGAGCGGCTACACCTATGGCGCTAACGGTCTGTGGCAGGTGAACACAGAGCAGGAACCCTACGGGCCATCTCCTCACGGTTGTAGCTGGGGAGACACGCCTTGGGACGATGCCTATCGGCTACCTGGAAGTCACCAACTCGGGCTCGCGAAGCGGCTGCTCACCCGGTATGCCTGGTGGCGCTTCGAGCCCCACCCAGAATGGGTCGACCCGTCGGGAAGTCCGGCGAATGTCGATGCGCCTTTTGCCGCGGGTATTCCCCAGCAAGTCCGCATCGTCTACTTCTACCAACCCACCTTCCCATGGACGGAGCAGCAGATGTGGGTCTGCAACCTGGAGTCTGGAACGACTTACCGCGCCTACTTCTGGAATCCGCGAGATGGAACGGAACATCAATTAGGCCGGGTGAACGCGAATCCCGATGGTCGATGGGCTATTCCCATCCAACCAACGATGAAAGACTGGGTCGTCGTGCTAGAATCAACTCAGGTGTAGCGGGCAGAAGAATCCGACAGCCAACCATCACGCAACGGCGGTCGGCGATGTGATTCGCCGACCGCCTGCTCAGGAGGAGTGCAACTGCGTACCGGCAAGAACTGAGAACCAGAAATCGGGTGAGGACGCCAAGCCGTCGCTTTGTCCAAGCCCCCGTTAGGTTTAGCACGCACCACCCGAACTCCAGAGGCCCTGTCGGTTCGCAGCTAACACTTATCTGATTACTATCATAGCCGAGATTCGCGCCACAAACGGCGGGCTTGAGTTCGGAAGTGGATAGGTGCGCGTTGCTTAAGTTGGCCTGGAGTTGGAACGAGAGGTCATCGAATGGCCTACATCGGAACGTCGGGATGGATGAGCCGGTATGTTACACACCAGAAGAACCTGCTGGATCCACAGGATCCAGTTGGGTTGTTCTTGGACCGCGTGGAGCATCTGGGCGACAAGCTGGGCCCCATCCTCGTTCAACTGCCTCCCCACTGGCATGTGAACGTCGAATGGCTCCGTAGCTTTGTTGAGTTCATACCCAAGCGTCACCGCTACGCTTTCGAGCTCCGTCACGAAAGCTGGTACAACGATAACGTCTTCGGCCTCCTAGAAGACCATGGGTGCGCTTTCTGCATCCACGACCATGAAGATGCCCCTTCCCCTGAGATGATCACCGCCGACTTCGTGTATGTTCGCTTCCACGGAGCGCACGGAGACTACTCGGGAAGCTACGGTCAGGAAGTGTTGGCGAGCTGGGCGGACAGGCTTTCCAACTGGGGGCAACAGGGGTTGGATATCTACGCCTTCTTTAACAACGACTGGCATGCCCACGCGATCAACAACGCTCAGCACCTCCGGGAGCTGCTCACCGAACGGCAGTCGGGCGACTGAGCATGAGGATCTCGCTATTATGCCAGCATCGATAAACGGCGCGCGGAGTCCGCGCGCCGTTCGCATAGCTAGCCGGCAATCTAGCCAAACCGTAGTCTGGCTAGATTCCTTTTCGGCAACGTTGGCTCAAGCCACAGCCCTCACACGCTCAGCCGCCCGCGAGAAGGCAAGCTTGCGATCCTCCTCGTCGAAGTCGACGAAGACCGTGTCGCCCGCCCCGAACCGCCCCTCGAGGACAGCGAGGGAGAGCGGATCCTGCAGCTCTCGCTGGATAGCCCGCTTAAGCGGCCGGGCCCCGTAGACAGGATCATATCCTTGGTCCGCCAGGAATTGCTTGGCCGACTCGCTAAGCTGCAAGCCCATCTGTTGTTCCGCTAGGAGATGCCGCAGATTTCGCGCCTGGATATCGACGATCGCCTTAAGGTCTTCGCGGGTCAGGCTGGCAAACAAGATGACCTCGTCGATCCGGTTCAGGAACTCAGGACGGAACGTGCGGTCGAGCTCCTCCATCACCTGCGATCGAGCTGCCTCTGGCCCCTTCTCCTTGATCCAGCGGCTGCCGATGTTGCTGGTCATAATCACGATCGTGTTCGTGAAATCGACCGTCCGACCGTGCCCATCGGTCATCCGTCCCTCATCGAGGAGCTGCAGCAGGATATTGAAGACCTCGCTATGAGCCTTCTCGATCTCGTCCAGCAACAGGACACTATAGGGTCGACGCCGCACTGCCTCGGTGAGCTGGCCGCCTTCATCGTAGCCGATGTAACCCGGCGGCGCACCAATCAGGCGCGAGACCGTGTGCTTCTCCTGGTACTCACTCATGTCGATCCGCACCATAGCCTCTTCGGTATCGAAGAGGAACTCGGCGAGAGCCCGTCCCAGCTCGGTCTTTCCCACGCCGGTAGGCCCGAGGAAAAGGAAGGTCCCGATCGGCCGGTTCGGGTCCTGCAGACCGGCACGCGCCCGCCGCACGGCGTTCGAGACAGCGGACACAGCCTCATCCTGGCCTACGACGCGCTTGTGGATCTCCTCCTCCATCCGCATCAGCTTGGCCCGCTCGCCCTCCATCAGCCGCGAGACAGGAATACCTGTCCATCCTGAGACAACCCGTGCGACCTCTTCGGGCCCCACCTCGTAGTTCAGCAGCGGATGGTCGTCCTGAACCTTGCGGAACTCAGCCTCGGCCTCTCGAAGCGCCTCGCGCAGCTCATGAGCGCGACCGTAGCGGAGGCGTGCGACCTCGTCGAAGTTCTGGGCACGCTCCGCGCGCTCGACCTCTTGCTGGAGGTCCTCAATCTGCTTCTGCACCTCCTGAATCTTCTGGATCTGCGCCTTCTCCTGCTGCCACTGAGCCGTCAACGCCCGACTCTCCTCCTGCAGGTCCGCCAGCTCTCGCTCCAGCTCCTCTAGCCGGAGGCGGCTGGCCTCATCCTTCTCTTTCTTGAGCGCCGTACGCTCGATCTCAAGCTGCATGATGCGGCGGTCGATCTCGTCCAATTCTGCCGGCTTCGAGTCAATCTCCAGCCGCAGTCGCGCAGCCGCCTCGTCGATCAGGTCGATGGCCTTATCAGGCATGTTCCGCTCGGTGATGTAGCGATCTGCAAGTGTCGCCGCCGTGATCAGGGCGGCGTCCTGAATACGGACGCCGTGGTGCGTATCGTAGCGCTCCTTAATACCGCGCAAGATGCTGATCGTATCCTCGACGTCGGGCTCATCCACAAAGACCGGCTGGAACCGACGCTCCAGGGCAGCATCCTTCTCGATGTGCTGACGATACTCATCGAGCGTGGTCGCCCCGATGGTGTGAAGTTCGCCTCGCGCCAACATCGGCTTGAGGATATTGCCTGCGTCCATCGCACCCTCGGCCCGTCCCGCGCCAACCACGGTATGCAGCTCGTCGATGAACATGATCATCTTGCCATCGGAGCCTGCAATCTCATTGAGCACTGCCTTCAGGCGCTCCTCGAACTCGCCGCGATACTTGGCGCCAGCGATCAAGGCGCCCATATCGAGCTGGAAGATCTCCTTGTTCTTCAGGCCTTCAGGGACATCGCCCTTGACAATCCGCTGGGCAAGACCTTCCACAATCGCGGTCTTGCCCACACCGGCGTCACCTACGAGGACAGGGTTGTTCTTCGTTCGTCGTGATAGGATCTGCATCACACGACGAATCTCCTCGTCACGCCCGATGACCGGATCGAGCTTGTTCTGGTGGGCTAGTTGCGTGAGATTGCGCCCGTACTTCTCCAGGACGTCGTAGGTCCCCTCTGGCGACTGGGACGTCACGCGGCGCGTTCCGCGGATGTTGGTCAACGCGCGCAACACGCCCTCGCGATTAATGCCCTGGGCGGCCAGAAAGCGAGAGATGTCGCCCGCGCTGGTATCAGCCATCGCAAGCAGCACGTGCTCGGTGCTGACATACTCGTCGCGCAGCCCCTCGGCCTCACGCTCCGCGGACTGCAGTATGCGAGACACCGCAGGGGATACACCCACCTGTGCCGCGGAACCCCGAGCTTGCGGCTTTCGCCCCACCATCTGCTCGAGATCCATCCGCAGTCGCTGCGGATCGCCGCCCAACTCCAGCACGACACGCGGTACAACACCGTCACTCTGCTCCAGCAACGACAGCAATAAGTGCTCTGAATCAATTTGCGGGTTTCCGTGCTCTTCTGCGAGTCGTTGAGCCCGGATCAGCGCCTGTTGTGTTTTCTCCGTATAGCGATTTGGATCCATATAGTATTACCTCCTTGATCAACCTCACCCGTCACAGCCTGACCCTCTCCACCGTCAAGCCGCGACAACGTGGTCAGGGCTCACACTTCTTCAGCACGCCCTGTTGTCCCACACTATCATCTATAGGATATCGCCTGAGGGTTAAAATCACATTAGAACTGCATAAGAACGGCATTGGAGCGCATCGGGGAAGAAACTAGGGTGCTGGAGCTCTGGTCGGTTCACCAGCTTGGGAAACGCCAGCGCGGGGAGCAAGAGTCTTGCTC
>JBNGDL010000073.1:0-16187 GCA_049975205.1 Anaerolineae bacterium
CCTAGCAAGGCGCTCTTTTTTTCTCAGGACCCTCAACTCTCGCCCTCGTCTGATGCCGTCTACGGGTGTCAGTGTCGTCGTTGACGGAAACCGGACCAACGACGCCGTGTGGGAATGTAGACGGTCACGACAACGATCTCGTCGATGTCGGAGTAATCACAGACGACGTGGACTTCCACGTTCGCATGTCGATACGGGCCGGAGATCAGGGCGCGGCGCCGCTCCGGGTAGCGCTCGATGACCTCGCCGGTGAGTACGGCATAGACGATGTCTCTACCTCTGATCCCCTCTTTGTGTGCCTCTCGAAGGGCATGCTCCGAAACGCGGAGGGCAGTTCTTCCGCCAAGGATCTCCTTACGATAGGGGAGGGTCTCGGATCTCTCGCTGATGTGTTCTGCCATACGCTCATATCCTGTCTACCATCCCACCCTGACCGGGCCTGAACCTGCATCGTGCCGCGCTGACAAACGGCAGGCGCATCGCGGTCGTCCAGTCACGTGGCTTGGAGGCAACGACTGATCGGTTGCGCGACGTTCTATGGAGGGTGCTGCGCGGATGCTCAGGGATCAGTGGGATCTTCACTGTCTCTCCAACACTATCAGTCACCAATACCACCAGGCCATCGGGAGCCAGCCCGATCACCCGGGCGCGAAACAGTATACCGGTTTGCGCTTCGAGGTCAATGCCTGCGGCTTGCGGCGGCGCCTACTCGTAACGCAACGCGTCGATCGGATTCAGACTGGCAGCCCGCTGAGCGGGATAGATGCCGAAGAAGAGGCCCACGGCGGCGGAGAAGAGGGTGGCAAGTGCGATGGCGCCCAAGGTCGTAACCGCTTGGAAGCCCTCGTCTCGCAGGAAGTATGAGACGGCTGTGGCTCCTCCCGCGCCAACGAGGATGCCGATACCGCCTCCGAAGGTCGACAGCATCACGGCCTCCGTCAGAAACTGCCACAGGATGTCACGCTTGCGGGCCCCCACGGCTTTCCGCAGCCCGATCTCGCGAGTACGCTCGGTCACGGAGACCAGCATGATGTTCATGATCCCGATCCCGCCCACCAGCAGGCTGATGCCCGCGATCGCGCCAAGAAAAACCGTGAGCACGCTCGTGATCTGCTGGAAGGTTCCAATCAGGTCGGCCTGACTGATGGCCGTGAAGTCATCCGGCTCCCCCGGTGCGATGCGGTGTCGTTGCCGCAGGATCTGGGTGACCTCGGCGATGGCGGCCTCCCCGCGATCCTCAGACACGGCTTGAACGTAGATGAAGGAGAGTCGCGGCTCCCCCTGGTTCGTGCGCCGCGGGAAGATCCGGCTCAGCGCTGTGGACAGCGGGATCATCACGACATCGTCCTCGTTTCTGAAATCACCGCCGCCTCTCTCCTCGAGCACACCGATCACGCGAAAGGGGGCGCCATTGACGCGAACCACTTCGCCGACTGGATTAGCGCTGTTGGGGAAGAAGTACGATGCAGTGCTCGAGCCGAGGACTGCAACTCGACCACGGGCTTGCTCGTCGGCATCGTTGACGAATCGTCCTGTAAGCACGCCCCAGTTCCGCACGGGGGCGTAGTCATCCGTCACCCCGCTGACCTCGACGCGCCGATCCTTGCCCGGCGTGGTGATCTGCGCCGTACCTTGCACGAGAGGGGCTACACGCAGCACATCGGGCGCTTCAACGGGGTCTCTCAGCGCTTCCGCATCCTTGAGGGTGAGATAGGCCGGGCGCCGGAGTTCCTGCTGGAAAGAACCGGGGATCACGAAGAAGAGGTTGGTGCCAATGGACTCAAATTGGTCCGTGATGTATGCCTGGACCCCCTCTCCCACGGACATCAGCGTGATGACGGCACCGACGCCGATGATGATCCCGAGCATGGTGAGGGCCGAGCGAAGCTTGTTGCTGGTCAAGGCCCGCAGGGCTAGGCGAATTCCCTCGAGGAATTTCATGCAACCGGCTCCTCTATGGGGCTTAGCTCTGCGTCGGTCGGCGACTCCACGAGTTCCTCACGGATGATCTTGCCATCGAAGAGGTGAAGTGCACGCTGCGCGTAGTGTGTGATGCGGGGATCGTGCGTGACCAGGACAACGGTTAACCCCATCTCACGGTTGAGCCTCTGCAGAATGGCCATGACCTCTCGACCAGACTTGCTATCCAGGTTTCCTGTGGGCTCATCGGCGAGGATGATGGACGGTCTGTTCACCAGCGCGCGCGCGATCGCCACGCGTTGCTGTTGTCCGCCCGAGAGCTCATTGGGGGTGTGATCGAGGCGGTCTTCCAGCCCCACGGCCTCCAGTACCTCGGTGGCGCGTTGTCGGCGCTCGCGAGCCGAAGCGCCAGCGTAGACCAAAGGGAGCGCGACGTTGTCGAGCGCCGTCGTACGCGCCAGCAAATTGAAGGTCTGGAAGACAAAACCGACCTTCTTGTTGCGCACCGCAGCCAACTCATCGTCGCCCAGCTTGCTGACATCCTTCCCGTCGAGGGTATAAACACCCCAGGTGGGCTGATCTAGGCAGCCGATGATGTTCATCAGGGTCGACTTGCCGGATCCGGACGGCCCCATGACGGAGATGATCTCCCCACGGCGCACGGCCAGGGAGACGCCTCGAAGCGCGTGCACCTCATTCTCGCCCATGCGATAGATCTTGTGCAGGTCCTCGGTCCAGATTACGATATCTCGGTTGGTCACGATAGTCCCCTAGCCGCGTCTACGTCAGGGCTCTTGATTAGGGCTGGCCTTGAGAGGGCGGACCGCGCATCTCCAGCAGATCCGTGGTCTCGGCGACCAAGGCCACAACCTGGCCTTCATTCAACCCTGAAATGATCTCTGTGAAGGTGTCATTCCGTGCACCCACTTCGATCGGCACCCGCCTGGGTACATCGTCTTCCACACAATGGCAATAGGTGTAAATCTCCTCGGAAGACTGGTCGGTCCGAACCGCCCAGTTGGGAACCAGCAAGACTTGCTCACGAACACCAGTGATCACCGTGGCGCTTGCCGTCATGCCATCTCGTACATCGATGCCGGCCGTGTCAGTCAATGCCACGCGCACCGGATAGCCGATCACGCCCCCGATGGACTCAGGCAGCAGCCCAATACGGTCGATGAGGCCCTCAAGTGTGGCGTCAGGATAGGCATCCAGGACCACTTGAACGGATTGACCTTCCCTCAGTGTCCCGATATCCAACTCGTCAACCGACAGATCCACGTAGAGCGCCGTATCGTCCAAAAGGGTGATGGCGGGGCGAGCGGTTGGCGGCACCGTGCCGGCCTGGATGTTGACGGCTGCAATGACGCCACCGAACGGCGCCGTGAGCCTTGCAGATGCGAGATCCGCCTGAGCCTGTGCCAGTCCGACCTTTGCCTGTTCGATCTGGAGCTCCGCTTTACGAATCTGAGCTTCATCTGGCCCCCCCTGAAGCCGCTCCAGGCGATCCGTCGCCTGCTCGTATCGCTGATACGCGGACAGCCACTGGCTTCGCGCCTGTTCTATCGCGTGCTCGCTCTTCACAGCCGTGACGCCCACGTTCCCGCTCGCTTCCATATAGGCTGCGGTGACACCCGCCGCGAAGGCCTCCGGAAGCCCGAAGCGGTCCAACGTGTCCAGGTAGGTCTCGTAGGCTTCTTGCGCGTCGTCAGCGAGTCGCTGAGCCCGTTCCTCGTTCTGCTGAGCCCGGGCTTCTGCCAGCTGCTGGCTGGTCTTGGCCACCTCCATCGCCTGGACGGCTTCTCGAATCGCGAGCTCTGCCACCCTGACTTCGTCCTCGCCCGCAGGTGCCAACAGCGTCTCGAGGCTCAGCTCCGCTTGGGCAAGCGTCAGCTCGGCCTGGTGAATCGCATCGCGAAGGGTGGTGTCATCGAGTCGAGCGAGTTCGTCCCCGCCCTTTACGCGGTCCCCGACCTCGATATGCACGGCGGTGATCCTGCCCGTGGACGGGAAGCTGAGATCGGCACGTCTACTGACGATCACATTGCCGCTTGCCGGTGTCGTGATCTGCAGGTCATCGCGGACGACCTCAGTGGTTCGGAGTATCTCTGCAGTTGCCTGATCCTGGGTGCGATTACGCCACCAGATCACGCCGCCAACGGCAGCCGCAATGACGGCGATAATCGCAATCCATAGTATCCCTCTCTTCATACGACTGGCCTCAGTTCAACGGATGTGCTCTGGCGATGGTCTCTCGTGGTTGGCATAGGATCAGTTCCCGAAAGGCCCAGGACCTGCAGGTGCCGCCTGCAGCAGATCTCGCTCGTCCGGAATCAGCGCAACGGTGTCACCCGGACTGAGGCCCGAGAGTATTTCGGAGTAAGCCTCGCTCCGTCGGCCCAGCTCTACCACAGTGCGCTGAGGCTCACCTTCCTCAACCCGGTAGCAATAGGCCTCAGCGGACTCCTGGTCGATGCGCACAGCCCAGTTGGGAACGACTAGCACGTCCGCAACCGTCTCAGTGACGACCTCCACGGTTGCGGTCATCCCGTCCAGGATGCGCAGGTCGTCGACGTCAGCGAGCTTTAGCCGAACCTCGTAGGCAACAAGCCCGCCCAGCTCGGTCGATGCCGGGGCGATGCGCTGGACAACCGCCTCTACAGGGCGATCAGGATACGCGTCGAGGATGATCGTGGCCGCCTGTCCTACCGTGACTGCACCGATATCAATCTCATCGATGGTCACGTTGACGTAGTAGGCAGAATCATCGATCAACGTGAACGCTGGCTCTCCCGTCCGAGGCCGGGTCCCTTCCTCCACCTTGACCGCTGCGACAACAGCAGAAAAGGGGGCCTCAATCGTAGCGTCCTCCAGGCGGCGCCGAGCCTGATCCAGGCGCAACTGCGCCTGCTGAACCTGCAACTCAAGTTGTTCGAGACGGTCCGGCGCAGTGCCTTCCTCCAGGGCGGCAAGATCCGCCTGCGCTTGCTCGTAGCGAGCCAGAGCTGACTGAACCTGTGACTGGGCTTGCTCTTGCATCAGGGTCGCGTTGATTTTGGCTATCCGCTCCTGAGCCTCGGCATCCTCGAACGCGGTCAAGGCGCGATCCTTCTGCGCGCCTTCTGGTGCATCTCGATACTTGATGAAAGCCGCTTCTCGTTCTCGCTGAGCCTGCACCAGTGTCGCTTCAGCATCGACGCGCGCTGTCTCAACGCCGAGCCGTGCCACTTCCAGGGCACTTGCGGCAGCGTCGACGGCTAGCTTAGCCAGACGGAGGTTCTCGGGGTCGGCGGCTTCTTCAGCCGTCTCTAGATCAAGCTGGGCTTGCTCCAGAGCAATCTCGGCTTGCCGGACGCTCCGCTCTAGATCGTCCGTCTCGAGCTTGCCGAGTATCTGACCGGCTGTGACACGGTCATTGGCCGCGACGTTCACCCGGACGATCGTGCCGGGGGAGGTGACAAGCAAGTCCGCACGCTCCTTGACGGCGACGTTGCCGCTTGCAGCGACGGTCAGCTGCAGATCGCGCAACGCGACCTCTGCAGTTCGCAATATCTCGCCTGCAGGGTCGCCGGTTTCACGCTGGCGGAACCAGATGATACCACCGACAACTGCAGCTATTGCAACAAGGACAAGCACCCACTTGATGATTCTATGCATCGACTCTCCCCAAAATCAGTGACCGCGGTCATTATTGACCGCGGTCATTATACCAGTAAAGGCCGATGTAGCAACGTAGACGGATAAAGGGTGAGGAGCGCGATGCTTGCCCTGGAGTGGGTCGAGGCGGTTGTGACGGGCGAGCTAGAGCTCGCGTAAGGTCCTGCGCAGATAGGGAAGGAGGGCGTGGCTCTTGCCGGCGCCGACCGCTACGCAGGCCATCGGGGCATCCGCAACATAGACGGGAACTCCCGTCTCCTGAGTCAAGAGCTGGTCGAGGTTGCGGAGCAGGGATCCGCCTCCGATCATCGTCATACCTCGGTCGATGATGTCCGAGGCCAGCTCCGGCGGCGTCCGCTCGAGCACGGACTTCACCATGTTGATCGTCAGGGCAATGGGCTCCTCGAGCGCCTCCACGATGTCATCCGTGTTGATTTCCACGCTCCGGGGCAGACCGGTGACCTGGTCGCGACCTTGGACCTCCATACGCAGGGGCTCCTCCAATGGCATCGCAGCACCGATGCGGATCTTTGCCTCTTCCGCACTGGCCTGTCCAACCATCAGGTTGTACTTGCGCCGGATATAGCTCGCGATCGCCTCGTCCATGCGCACGCCCCCCTCGCGGATGGCCGAGGAGGTGACAACGCCGTAGACAGAGAGAACAGCTGCCTGACTGGCCCCGCCGCCGAGGTCCACAACCATATGGCCACCCGGCGTGTGGATCGGTAGGCCCGCGCCGATCGCGCCGGCTAGGGGCTCGGGGATGAGGTTGACCCGGCTGGCACCGGCCTCCAGTGCGGCATCGCGCACCGCTCGACGTTCAACCTGTGTCGCGCCAAAGGGGACCGTCACACATACCCGGGGTTTCAAGAGCCGCACCTTGCCGATGGAGCGGTTGATGAAGTAGTAGAGCATCTTCTGCGTGACCCTATAGTCGGCGATTACGCCGGCTCGCAGGGGGCGACGGACGACCATCGTCTCAGGTGCGCGGCCCATCATCGAACGGGCCTCCTCACCGACGGCGACGACCTCTCCGGTCTCCATCTCCTGCGCTACAACAGAGGGCTCCTGTAACACGATCCCGCGACCGCGCACGTAGACCAGCACGTTGACGGTGCCAAGATCAATGCCCAACTCTTCAACAACTGGCATCTATATTCCGCTTCTCCCCATCAAAGATAAGTCTGACTAGTCTTGGGTAGGTGTCCATCTGCAACAGGAGGATGATACACGAAAACCAAGCTTTGTCCAATATCCGATCCACGACTGATAGTGTAGTCCCGATTCAGCACCTGCCCACCGCGGCGGCCCTGTTTAGCTTGTGCTTCCTTACTGCTTCGGGTATACTCCTTAGTTAGTGGTTGTTGTGTGGCCTGGAAAGTCCTTGGTGACGGGCCGGGCCGATCATCAGCGTCGACAGAGGCGGGACCTCCACGTTGACTGAACACTGTGGCTCTCCGTCCGTGGCGCTCTCCAGGAGTCAGCGTTTGGCAGATCGTGGATTTGTAGCTCGAGTTGTGGGCGTGGTCATAGATGCGACCTTCCCGTCAGGTGATCTACCGAGTATCCATAATGCCCTGCGCGTGCAGCGCGATGAGGGGCCGGACCTCGTCGTAGAGGTCCAGGAACACATCGATCCCCACACGGTGCGGGCGATTGCGATGGACAATACCGCCGGGTTGAGACGCGGCCTCAGTGTGGTTGATACTGGCGAACCGATCTCAGTCCCAGTTGGCCCTCTGACGCTGGGTAGGATGTTCAACGTTTTGGGCGAACCCATCGACGGCGGTGCCGCCGTCGTCGCTGGCAATGAGCCCATTCATGGGCCCTCGCCTCCTCTCAGCGAGCAACAGATTGCCCGCGAGCCGTTCATCAGCGGTGTCAAGGCCATCGATCTGCTCACGCCTTACCCTCGAGGGGGCAAAGTTGGCCTCTTTGGTGGCGCCGGCGTGGGCAAGACAGTGCTTATGCTTGAGCTTATGCACAATACAATCCAGCGCCACTCGGGGATCGCGCTCTTTGCCGGGGTGGGGGAGCGGAGTAGAGAGGGTAACGACCTGTGGCTGGAGTTGCAGCGGACCGGTGTGATCGACAATACCGTCCTGGTCTTCGGTCAGATGAACGAGCCCCCAGGCGCACGTTTGAGAGTCCCCTTCACTGCCTTGACGATGGCTGAGTATTTCCGCGAGAGTGAGCGGCGTCAAGTCTTGCTCTTCATCGACAACATCTTCCGCTATATTCAGGCTGGCTCGGAGGTCTCGGCACTGTTGGGACGCTTGCCCAGTGAGGTGGGTTACCAGCCCACGCTTCAGAGCGAGATGGGCGAGCTGCAGGAGCGGATCACGACGACCAGCCGCGGTAGCGTCACCTCCGTTCAGGCCGTGTACATCCCCGCTGACGACCTCACCGACCCAGCTGTGGTTGCTACATTTGCTCATCTCGATGCCACGACCGTGCTCTCGCGCGAACAGGTAAGTCGTGGTCTCTATCCTGCCATCGATCCGCTGGCTTCTCGAAGTTCCCTGCTGACGCCTGAGGGCGTCGGGAAGCGACACCACGACATCGCTATGTCTGTGCGCGAGTTGCTGGCGCGATACGAGGAGCTCCAGGACGTCATAGCGATCTTGGGCATTGAGGAGCTCAGCGAAGACGACCGGCTGGCCGTGAACCGCGCGCGGCGTCTGCAGCGTTTCCTGACTCAACCCTTCACGACGGCTGAGTCGTTCACAGGAACCCCGGGTGTCTTCGTGCCGTTGGAGGAGACACTGAGAGGATTCAGTGAGATCCTTGAGGGAAAGCACGACGAATTGCCCGAGCAGGCTTTCTACATGGTCGGCACGATAGACGAGGTTCAGGAGAAGGCAGCCTCGTTGACAAAACGGGAGGGAGCGCGTGGCTCAGACGTTACGACTTCGCGTAATCACGCCAGAGCGAGTGCTGCTTAGGGTGGACGAGGCTGCCAAAGTCCGCTTGAGATTGGCGGATCGGGCATGGCTGAGCGTCTATCCGTACCATGCGCCGCTCGTGGCCGAGACGTTGCCGGGCGTGCTGCAGTATGAGACCGAGACCGAAGCAGGAGAGATACGTGTTGGCGCTGGGATCTTGCGGATCTTGGGCAATGAGGTCACGGTTCTCACACGAGGACAGCTCGGGCGCGCCCGAGAGACCGAGCTCACGGAGGAAGACCGGCGGTACGATCGGCTGATGCGGCAACTTACGAGCTCACTCGGGGCGCAGTCGGCCGAGGGTGGAGCAGCCGCTGAGCGGGACTAGGTGAGATGGGCGGCGTGATCTGGCTTCTTGGCGGATTGCTGGTGAGCGCGTGCCAGACGGCCTCGCTGGTGTTGCTGGTAGCGAGCCTGCAGCCGGAGGCCGTGCGCCGGGTCTCGTCGAGGGTGATGCGTAGCTATGCGCTACGTTACGCTTTAGCCGGGTTGGTGCTCGCCGTCGCATTCCGGGAGGGGGTTGGGGCAGGGCTGATGGCCTTTGCCGGGCTCTGGGTTGGACGATGGGGTGCGGTCTACCTAGGCACATCGGGCAGAATAAACTGGTCAGTGTTCGAGTAGTGGAGAGGACCTGTCGATGGAAGAAGTGATGACGAATGTTGTGGCTAGCCCCTTGGGCATACCCATCCGCGACACTGTAGTGTCGACGTGGATCACGATGGCCATCATCATTGCGGTTGTCTGGATACTCAGGAAGACCATGCCGACTGCTCTTGAAATGCTGATAGAGTTTGTCCGCGATCAAGCCGCAGACATCATCGGGGGAACGAACGTCGATACCTATGTTCCCTTTCTGGGAACACTTGTCATCTTTCTTATCTTCGCCAACAACATCGGGATCTTGCCCTTAGTGGGTACGCCCACCAGGGACCTGAACGTGCCCCTTGCCCTCGCGATCGTGGTCTTCTTTGCCGTGCACGTTTTCGGTTTCCAGCGGAAGGGCTTGGGCTATCTGAAGGAGCAGGCCACCCCCTTGGTTATCCTGGACATTGTGGGGCAGCTTAGCCGCACGCTGTCGCTCTCGCTACGGTTGTTCGGCAACATTATCGCCGGTGAGATCATCGTCGCCGTGATCTACCGGCTGGTTCAGCCGATCGCACCTCTGCCCCTTGTCGTACTCAGCCTCATCACGGGTGTTCTACAGGGCTACATATTTATGTTCCTGGCCGCAAGTGCCATTGGCCAGGCAGTACAGCTAGATAACTGACCGTTTCCACTTGGCGCATAGCTCCTGGTGGCGGGTCCTAGCTTTGAGTGTTCTTTACTAGGGATATCCCTAGGCCGTCTAAGCATACGCGTTCACACTAATACACTTACAGAAGGAGTCTGAACATGGCAGACTTGGATCCCGGAACTCTGATTACGTTGGTCACAATCTTGGTCTCTGGCATTGGAATTGTACTTGGCGCGCTTACGCCGGCTATTGTAGAGGGGCGGGCCGTGCTACGCGCGCTCGAGGGTATGGTGAGACAGCCTGAGGCGGCTGGCGACCTCCGCAACACATTGATCGTTGCACTCGCGCTGTTGGAGACGACGGCGATCTACGTCTTGCTCGTCGTCCTGGTCTTGATCTTCGCCAATCCTCTACTTGACCGCTTCTTCCCGACAGGCTAGATCGAGTATGGGAACTGACATATGCCGCTGAATCCTGATGCTACGACGATTTTATGGGAAGCGTTTAACTTCCTTGTCCTTTTCGTAGCGCTCTACTTCGTCCTCTTCAAGCCTATGATGAAGAGCATGAAAGAGCGAGCGCGCAAGAAGGAACAGGCGATGGAGCAATTGCAGCAGGACCGGGAGGAAGTTTCGCGCCTACGTGCCGAGCTCGAATCGCGTCTCGACTCCGCCGAAGAGGAGGCCGAGGCGGTGATGACTCGTGCCCGGAATCAGGCTGAGGTTGAGCGTGCTGCACTGATGCAGGAGGCCCAAGCCGAGGTGGAACGCATCCTCACAGAGACACAGATGGACGCCTATCGCCTGAAACGCCAAGCTGTGGACGAGTTCCACGACGAGCTGGTGGAGGCTGTGCTCGACGTGAGTGGCCTGATCATCGGGCGTGTGGCACCCGATGAACTTCACGACGGGATGGTCGAACAGCTCTGCGACAGCGTCTGGGAGCTGGGGCAGAGCGACATGCAACGCGTGGACGCCCTGCGTCGCTCCTTGGGGGAGCGTACTCCGACGGTGATGGTACGGACGGCACAGCCGCTCTCACCTGATCAGCAGGGCCGTGTCGCCAGAACATTTTCGGCGCTCGCGGATCGCGACGTCAACGTCGACCTCAAGGTCGAGCCCTCGCTAGGGCTTGGTATGCAGGTCCGCCTTGGAGATCTCGTGATGGACAACACCATTGCGGGTCGGCTGGGCGAACTGCGCGAGAGCGTCGTCGAGTCTTTGGAGGCAGAAATCACGAATGAGTGAGGATCGCCCACCAACAGAACCAGACGTCGTGAGCCTCCTCAAGCTGCTGCGGGAGCGTGCGGCTGAAACGCGAGAACCCACCGACGTCCACCGTGCGGGCGACGTGGGTACCGTGCGGCGCATCAGCAGCGAGGTAGCTGCTCTGACGGGGGTGTCCCGCGTTCGGCCCAGGGTGGAAAGGCTTGTTGAAGAGTTGCAGCAGCGTGTCGACCTGATGGGTACGGGTGTCCGGTTTCAGGAGGTCGGTACCGTTCAACATATCAGAAGCGGTGTGGTGACGCTTTCGGGTCTGCCCCAGACTCGGACGAACGAGCTCATCAATTTCCCCACCGGCGTTCAGGGCCTGGTGCTGAATCTTGAGCATGATACCGTTGACGTGATCCTGCTGGGATCAGCCGGGGGTATTCAGGGTGGGGACCTTGCCACGGCGAGCGGAGCGCGGCTGCGAATCCCAGTAGGCCATAACGTACTCGGTCGCGTCGTCGATCCCCTGGTCAGACCGCTGGATGGGAGGGGCGCTATCGATGCGACGGAGTCCTGGTACTCGGAACGAGACGCTCCGGGCATCATCGAGCGCGCCCCGGTCGAGGAGCCGCTTCTAACGGGCTGGAAGATGATCGATGCTCTTGTGCCTATTGGTCGAGGCCAGCGGGAACTCATCCTGGGAGACCGACAGACGGGCAAGACCACGCTGGTTGTGGATACCATCCTTAGTCAACGGGATGGGGACGTGGTCTGTTTCTACGTCGCTATCGGTCAGAAGAAGTCGTCGACGCTGAGCGTGATTGAGACGCTGCGGGACTACGGCGCGATGGCCTATACGACCGTGATTGTGGCCAGTGCCGACGATCCTCCGGCGCTCAGGTATCTGGCACCGTATGCTGGCTGCACGCTAGCGGAGTTCTTTATGTGGGAGGGACGGGACGTTCTGATCATCTATGACGATCTGACGAAGCACGCTGACGCCTACCGGGAGCTCAGCCTGCTACTGCGCCGTCCGCCAGGGCGCGAGGCCTATCCTGGTGACGTCTTCTACCTTCACTCGCGTCTCCTTGAGCGCGCTTGCAAGCTCAATGACGAAGCCGGTGGTGGGTCGCTGACGGCTCTCCCGATTGCTGAAACACAGCAAGGGAATATCGCAGCCTATATCCCGACGAACCTGATCTCCATTACCGATGGCCAGATCATCTTAGATACCGACCTGTTCAATCAGGGCGTCAAGCCGGCCATCGATGCGGGGCGCTCGGTCTCTCGCGTCGGTGGTGCTGCACAGCCACCGGCGATGCGTAAGTTGGCCTCGACTCTGCGGCTGGAATTGGCGCAATACGAGGAGGTGCGTCAGTTTGCCCGGTTCGGAACGGAGGTCGATGAGGCCACGCGGCAGCAGATCCGACGCGGTGAGCGATGGCAGCGGCTTCTCACGCAACCCCCTCACGAGCCCCTGTCGCAAGCAGAGGAGATTCTAATGTTGCTGACGGCAGGCGAAGGATATCTCGATGATGTACCGCAGGATGAGACACGCGCTTTCGAACGGGCGTTCCTGGCCCATATTCGGAGCGAACATCCGACCGTGATTTCGCAGATCAACCGGAGTGGGGAGCTTCCTGAGGATTTTGAAGACGTATTCCGCGAAGCGATCGCAACATTCCGCGACACGTGGTTCCAGGGGGAGACTCAATAATGGAAAAGATGGTGATGGCCGTTGTATCCCGAGATCAGGCTGATCGCGTGCTTGACAAGCTGATCTCTGCCGGATACGGCGCCACGTTTACGGAGAGTCGAGGCGGCATGCTTCGCCAGGCCCAGAAGATGATCTTCGTAGGCGTAAAAGCGGAGGATCTCGACGATGTGGTCGACCTGATCCGCCGAACCTGCCGTTCGCGGGTCGAAGTGAGCGAGGAACAGCTTTCAGAGAGTGGAACACCTTCTGGGAGTCCTGCGACGTCGACCACGGAGGTCGGTTATGCTGTGGTGTTTGTCTGGGATCTCGAGCAGTTCGCGGCCTTCTAGAAGCCGTGTGTCACTGGTCGTCTCGGGTGCCACAGGGGTCAGGGTCTGTGCTGTCGGCAGGTCTTCGTAGGAGACGGTCGTGAGCTATCAGCTTCGAAAGGCCGAAAACCGTCTGGCCAATATCCGGAGGGTCAAGCCGATTCTTGCAGCGCTCCGGACGATCTCTCTGGGCAGTTGGCAGATGGCGCGCGGCCGCAGAAGCGGCCTGTCCCGCTACACGGATGAGCTACTGTCGCTGCTGCCGGTGGTCCTACCCAACGTGATACCTGACCGCCGCAAGCAGTCTCGCGTGACCGCAGAGCGTAAGGAGGAGATGCGCCACGGGGTTCTCCTGGTTCTCGGAAGCGAGCGCGGTCTTTGCGGACGCTATAACAAGGTTCTACTCGAGCGGATCGGCGCCTATCACGCTGATCTTCCGGCGGGGATGGAGGTCGAAGTGCTGGCGCTGGGCTCCCGCCTGACCCGAGAGCTCGTCAGGGAGGGCTACGAGCCCAGCTGGTCACAAGGTCTCTCGGTCACGGCCCTGCCGCCCTACAGCCTGGCGTACGACCTTGTTGAGACGTGGCTGCGCCGCTTTGAGGCCTATGAGCTGGATGCTGTCGATGTTGCCTACAATGCTGATGAGGGAGCGGGCACCTACGGGCCGCGCGTCCACCGGCTCATCCCTCCCGAACTGCCTGAGCCGCTTGATCCAGAGCAAGCACACGGGCGAAGTGTGCTCCCAGAGGATGTCATCATCGAGACCGATCCGCTGGGGCTCTATGTTCGGATAATCGAACAGTGGACCGCCATCATGCTTTATCGGTTGCTCTTGGAGGCTGCGCTCACCGAGCACTCTGCTCGCTACCAGCTGATGGAGTCTGCGACGCAGAATGCGGATGACATCATTGAGGAGCTCAACATGATGGTCCAGTCGGCGAGACGCCAGGCCATCACGAGAGAGATGCAGGAGCTAGCAGTCAGTGCCGGCTTGCTGGGCAACGAATCTCAGTGAGACGACCATGGCTGGCGTCCACCTTTCCGGTGCCGGAGCTCTTGGGCGAGGGCAATGGGGGATTGGGAGGTCTTTGTGAAGCAGATGTGGGCTCCTTGGCGTATGCCCTACCTCCGGGGGGAGTGTAGAGAAGTGGAAGGCTGCATCTTCTGTAAGAAACGCGACGCGGATGACGCCGAGGAGCATATTCTCTTTCGAGGGTTGCACTGTTTCGTGATGTTGAACCGCTACCCCTACAGCAACGGGCACCTGATGGTCGTACCTTACGCACACGTGAGCTCCTTGGTGGCTCTCGATGACGAAGTCCTGCTGGAGATGCTGCAGCTGGTGCGGGTGTCTCAGCGGATCCTGATGGAGACGCAAGGGCCGACAGGGTTCAACGTCGGCGTCAATGAGGGTAGCGCGGCTGGTGCAGGCATCGAGGAGCACATCCATATGCACGTTGTCCCGCGATGGGAGGGCGACGCGAACTACATGACCGTGATCGGCGAGACCAGGGTCATCCCCCAGATGCTCGACGACACCTACGCGCTGCTACGCCCTCACTTTGATCGGTACAGGTCAGAGGAGCAGGCCGAATCGCAGCCCCCGACCTAGTCGCTCTCTGTGCGTAGGAACTTGACCAACCGGCTCAGCGCGATCACGAGCACGAGGCCCGCAACCACTGCAGGGCCGATGCCGTAGTTGACCTGCAGGAATAGCCCGACAACGCCGAGTGCGAGTCCCCCTCCGACAGCAGTGAGCAGCCGCTGCAGATGCCGGCGGACGAGGGCCGATCCCTCGGGGATCAACTCCACCGCCCCGAGACGGCGTCGCAGATGGTGGAGGTCCCAAGCCACGAGCGCCGAGGCCACCGCCACCAATCCCCAGGCGTAGTTGCCCCCAAACGTGCTCACGCCTGCCAGAATGACGAAGCCGACGAAGACCAGCCCAGCCAACCGCCTGGCCCACTGTACCTGTTCGACCAGCAGACCGAGAGCGCCTACGACCAAGCTGATGGCTGCCTCTGCCCAACCGTCCTGCAGAGCGAAACCGATCGCCAGCAGGAGGGCGGAGACGGCGACGGCGCCATAGATCGACAGCCTGAGGCGGTTGAGCAGCGGGCTATCTGTGGACCTGGACAAGTCTCCGTTTCCTTTCATCTACAGATCTCGGCTAGAGCCGTCGGCGGCGATAGACCGCACCGCTCAAGGCAGCATGGACTGCAATGTCCAGCGGCTTGTCGACCTGCCAGTCGACCACTTGCACGCCAATCCGCTGAAGCTGGTGGATCCATAGCGCTCGCTCAGCCCGCGCAATCCTTTCTGCGAGCGCACGTGCGATGCCCGGCTCGAGGGCCTGGGCCTCGTAGGTCACCGGATCTGGGCTCACGACAATGATTTCGTAGCCGCGTGATCTTAGCCTGCTGAGCACAGGCGGATCGTCCTCGCACAAGGGGCTGATAAGGACAATCTGAGATTTCGCGGGGAAGAATCGGGTGGGCAGATAGTCGAGGCTGTCGAACACCAGGCTGTCGCCTATCTTCGCCTGTGAGAGCGCTCTCATAATCCGTTGGTGTTGGTGTTTGCCATACCCCGGGAAGGTACGTTCAAGGCCGCGACCATAGATCAGCAGACCGACGTGATTCCCTTCACCGATGAAGCTGTCCGCCAGCGACGCAGCCGCCTCGACGGCGTGCTCAAAGAGCGCAACGCCGTTGACGGTCACGTCGGTTCGCTCTCTCGCGTCCAGGATGAGGCCGACGTCGGCGATGCGCTCCCACTCGAACTGATTCGTGAAAAGGTCTCTGGGGTGGCGGGCACTCAGACGCCAGTTGATCCAACGCCAGGGATCCCCGGGTTCGTAGTTCCTGACGCCGTAGAAGTCGGTCCCGGGTCCGGCGTGGCGGGAAGGGATGGGTCCGGCGAATCCCCGGGTCCGCAGAGGCCGGATGGGGATGCTGCGTACCTTGGGCAGTGCCGGCAAGACAGAGAGCTTATTGGAGACGCTGTAACGTATGTGCCTCCTGAAGAGCCCGAGGTGTTCTTGAGCCGCGATGCTCGGACCGGAGAACCGGTAGGCACCTCGTGGCCCCTCCACTTCGTAGGTTAGTGTAAACTCCTCACCAGAGGCGAGGCCAATGATGGCGCTTGTGTCGCCGGTGACCTTGAGCCCGGCAGGCACCTGCTCGTGAACTGTGA
>JBNGDL010000074.1:0-16150 GCA_049975205.1 Anaerolineae bacterium
CGCTACCCTGAGCCGATACGCGTTATCCTGCCGGGCAAGTGCTACCGCTACGAGCAGATCACGGTCCGCTCAGAGCATCAATTCTACCAGCTGGAAGGTCTTGCCGTCGGGCGCAACATCACGATGACTGACCTTATTGGCACGTTGACGCAGTTCTCGCACCTTTTCTACGGGCCTGATCGTAAGGTGCGGATCAGAAGCTCCTACTTCCCGTTTACTGAGCCCAGCGTCGAGGTCGACACTGAATGCATTCTCTGCGACGGCAAAGGCTGTCCCGTCTGCAAGTATACGGGGTGGCTGGAGATCGCCGGGGCGGGTATGGTGCATCCGGTGGTCCTTCAGAACGGTGGCTACGACCCTGACGAATGGAGCGGGTTTGCATTTGGGCCTGGCGTCGAGCGTCCAGCGATGCAGAAATACGGTGTCGAGGACATACGGCTCTTCTACGGTAATGATCTGCGGTTCCTACGGCAGTTCTAGGGCCGCTACCCCTAGCTTGATCGCTCTGGGTATATCGGTCACATCTTTGAGAACAGAGAGGCGAGATTATGAAGATTCCTCTATCTTGGCTAAACGACTATGTACAGGTGAAAGATCTGCCCATCGATGATCTGCGTCGGAGGCTCGATCTGGCTGGCTTGGAGGTCGGGACGATGGAGACCATCGGTCACGCTGGCGCGGAACTCCCGTGGGATCCCGAGAAGGTTATGACCGCGGAGGTGATCGCCGTCCGGCCCCATCCGAACGCCGATCGGCTGGTGCTGGCAGAGGTTGACTACGGCGGCGAGGAGAACGAGATCGTTGTCACCGGCGCCCCGAGTCTCTTCGATCACATGGGTGAGGAAAACCTCCATCTCAAGGTGGCCTTCGCGTGGGAGGGAGCTGAGCTCTATGACGGTCACGCGGAAGGCTGGATCAAGAGCCGCCTGAAGCAGACGCGCATCCGAGGCGAGCCCTCCCGTGCGATGGTCTGCTCTGAGAAGGAGCTGGGGCTTTCGGAGGCCGCTGAAGACATCCTCTATCTTCCAGATGACACGCCTGTCGGTGTGCCCCTGGTGGACGTGCTTGGTGACTATGTCCTGGATTTCGACATCAAAGGTCCGTTTGGTCACCTTCAGTCGGTCTACGGGATCGCCCGAGAGGTCGCCACGCTCTACGATCGACCGCTGAAGTGGGATCCGCTTGCGGCTGCGGAGCGTCTGAATCTCAAGTCGTCGGCAGATGCGGAATTTGTGAACCTCGAGATTGCCGACCCCGACCTCTGCCCACGCTATACGGCGACGATGCTTTGCGATGTCGAGTTGAAGCCTTCGCCTTTATGGATGCAGCTGCGCTTGCGCCGTGCCGGGATGCGTCCCATCAACAACATTGTTGATATCACCAACTATGTGATGGGGGAACTCGGTGAACCGCTGCACGCTTTTGACTACGCCGACGTTGCGCGCGGAGTGGACGAGGTCCAGCCGACGGTCATCATCCGCCGTGCCAAGGATGGGGAACAGATGACGACGTTGGATGGGGAAAAGCGGACCTTCGATGATCAGATGTTGTTGATCACGGACCCCAAAGGCCCTATCGGTATTGCCGGTGTTATGGGTGGCCTGGAGAGTGAAGTGGGTGAGGAGACCCGGAACGTGCTCCTAGAGGCTGCTAGCTTCAACTTCCTCAACGTCCGTCGCACCAGTCAACGCCTGAAGCTGCATACCGAGGCATCCTCCCGTTTCGGCAGACGGGTCGACCCAGAACTTGCGCTTCCGGCTGCTGCGCGGGCTGCTGAGCTGATGCAAGAGTTGGCCAACGCCAGAATCGACCCGGTCATCGCTGACGTCTATCCGGGGAAGCCTGAGATTCGGACCATTGCCTACGAGCCTGCGTTGGCTGACCGGATTCTGGGTATCGAGATCTCGCGTGTGGAACAAGTGCGGATCTTGGAGGCTTTGGAGTTCTCCGTGGATAAGGGGGAGGAGAGTTGGACGGTGACGGTACCCTCCTATCGACTTGACGTGGACCGCCCCATCGATCTGGTTGAGGAAATCGCCCGGATCTATGGGTATGATGCATTCCCCAGCACCTTGATTGACGAGGAGCTGCCGCCCCTGCGGCGCAATCGCTCGCTGGAGGAGGAGGAACATCTCCGCGATGTCCTGGTGGGACTGGGGCTGGATGAGGTCATTACCTACTCGCTGATCGATCCTGAGGACGAAGTGAGGCTCCACGCTGATCCGGCGGAGCGTCTGGATCTGCCAGGAGATCGTGTGATGCTGAGGAACTATCTGTCGCCTGAGCGCTCGATGATGCGGCGCACGCTCTTGTCCAGCGCCTTACGCACCGCTTGGTCGAATCTTCGCTACCTAGACCGCATCGCCATATTCGAGATTGGCCGTGTCTATTATCAGACGGGGGAGCCCGACGTGGCCAGCGGGGAGACCGGCGCTACGGAGCCTCGCCATCTCTCGATCTTGCTCACCGGGCCGCGGCAAATGCTGTGGTGGCAGAACGATGATGTCAAATCAGAGCCATTTGACTACTTCGATCTCAAAGGCATCGTCGATGCGCTGCTGGCGTCCCTCGACCTAAGCGAGCGGGTGACGTGGCACCAAGGTGACCATCCATCCTTCCATCCGGGGCGGTGCGCGATGGTCTCAGCTGGGGAGCGCGACCTGGGCGCGCTTGGCGAGCTTCATCCTCTCGTCCGCGAGGCTTTCGATCTGCCGGCCCAGCCTGTGTTACTCCTGGAGTGGGATCTGGAAGTGCTCTTTGCCGCCGCGGCAGAGGCTGCCGCGGCAAAGAAAGTGGGAATGCTGTCGCCCTACGCGCCGGTCCACGAAGACCTCGCGCTCGTGGTGGATGAGACGACGCCGGCTCTGACGGTCAAGCGCGCGCTGCTGGAGGCGGGCAGGCCCTTGGTCACGGAAGCCGTGCTCTTCGACGTCTATCGCGGCGAGCAGGTCGGGCCTAACAAGAAGAGCCTAGCTTTTGCCCTGAGCTACCAGGCCCCGAACCGGTCTCTGTCAGATCGAGATGTGACCAAGCTCCGGCGGCGCATCATCAAGTATGTCGAGAAGGAGCTCGGGGCCAAGCTACGAGGCGGCTAAGGCGGCACCTTGACATTCCGTCTACGCGACGCTTCATCGCCGACGCGCGATGGCGGTGATTGGACTGACAGATGAGGTGTCGTGGAGGCCCGAACTGCACTTCGGCGTGGTCTCTGCCGATCAATCGCCCCGAGAGAGCGTGCACACTTTCTCGGGGCGATTGTGTTGCGCCTGATATAATCACATCGTGCGAGTCCGGGGTACATAGACGAGAAGAGGACAGGAAGCGACGACGGTGGACGAGAGAAGGCTAGCGGAACGACTGCTGGTGGTGGCGATCGTTCTCTTGGCGACGGGACTTCGCGGCGGGTATCTGGTGACTGCGCCCAGGGGTATGCAGTTCGAGCACGTTGATGCGCAGGGTTATCATTGGCTGGCGGTCAACCTACTGGAACGCGGCATCTTCTCGATGAACACGGCGCCGCCATTCCGCGCCGACAACGTGCGCGCGCCACTCTATCCTCTCTTCGTCGCTGGCTGGTACAGGATCGCAGGCCCCTCGCCTGAGCTGGTGGTCCTGGCTCAGGTGCTGATCGAGGCGCTGACGGTGGTCGTGCTTTACCGCCTAGGGCGCGCCCTGGCAGGGGTCCGCGTGGGGCAGGGTGCTGCCCTTCTCTATGCGCTGAACCCTGCGTCGTGGCGTTTCACCAACGAGCTGCTGACCGAGATCCTCTTCGGGCTGCTGCTGACGTCAGCGGTATGGATGCTGGTGCTCGTTGTCAAGAGGGGCCGAAACCGCGATGCTTGGCGCTGTGGGTTGGTCTTTGGTCTAGCCATTCTCTGCAAACCCAACGTTCAGTTCCTGCCCCTAGTGTTGGCTGTGCTCCTGATCGACGGGGTTATTCGCGGGCGAAAGGCCTGGTGGCAGGGCGTCGTCATCGTGCTGGCGACGATTCTGTTGATGCTATCGCCGTGGGTCGTACGGAACCGCATCGTCTTTGGGAAGTGGTTCTACACACGCACCTTCGATGACAACGTCGCCCATGTCAGCGCCGTGGCTACGTTGGCCGAGGTACGGGGAGAGGTCGTCGCCCCTTGGTCTGCGCGCTGGGAGGAACTCTACGGCCACATCATCGTGAGCGCAGCGCTTCGCTACGGTTGGGAGGTGACAGACGACGCCCACCTGACCGAGCGGGAGCGCGACCAACGGCTACAGCAGGTCGAGACGGTTGCTCGGGAGATTGTCCTCGAACATCCCCTGGCATTTGTCCGATCGCACACGCGCGCCTGGTTGTGGGCCCTCGTCCCGCAGGAGCACCGCTTCTGGTATGCGCGTCTCACGGGCACCCCTTGGGAGTCGCTCCCCGTGGAAGGGGATGCGCTTGGACATGCTATCCAAACCGCGCGTCGCAGTACGTTTGGTGAGGGGGTACGGCTGCTCCTGAAGGAACGTCTGCTCGCGCTTCCCCCCTTGGCCCTGACCCTGTGGCTGGGCTGGGGGCTCATGTACGCGGTCGCTGGCGGGTTGCTTGTGGTCGGCGCCCTGCGGCTGCATCCCCGCATTATCACCTTCTTCATCCTAGCCACGATCTTCTACGTGACCTTCGTGCCGGGGCCAATCAGCCAGATCCGCTTCCGCCTTCCGGTGACGCCCCTGATCCTCCTGCTGGTGACCGTCGGGCTCCTGGGACAGCCCAGGGCGCGGAAGGCGAAGGCTACAGCAAGATTCCTCTAGCCGCGGCTTATCTGCTGTCGAAGACCGACCCGAGCCTGGGTACGAGATCGGGCGCAGCGCGAACTTGCCTCTCTGCACGCGCCTATGGCGCAGGTCCTGGGCGTGGGGGCGCACACCGACCGCGGGGTCACGTCGCCCTCAGTCAAGGGGCACCTCGAACCATTGGGCGAGGAAGCGGGCGACGCCATCCTCAGCGTTGGAGTCGGTGATCTGCCAAGCCAGCCCCTTGATCTCGGGGCGGGCGTTGGCCATCGCGACAGTAAAGGGAAAGGTTTCGAATACGGGGAGGTCGTTCGCACTGTCGCCGAAGTAGAGGACGCCCTCAGGTGAGATCCCCAGTCCGTCAGCGAATTCCTTCAAGCCCGTGTCCTTGCGGGCCTTTGGGTGTTGTACCTCAAGCCAATGACGGTCCCCAGGCTGATGGACGATGTAGGCGCCATCTCCCAGCCCTTCAGTTAGGATAGGTTCGAGGGCAGCAAGCCGCTCTCCCGTGTCACAGACCGAGACTTGAGCGGGGCGGCTCTCAAAGAGCGCCTCCACCGTCGTCACGGGTACATAGGGTTGGAAGGGTCGCTCTTGAATGAGGTAGCTGACCTCTTGCACTTCGTCCGTGTCGAGCGGCAGATACCGCGTCACATGGTCCGCCCCATAGACGAGCGGCACGTATCCGTGTTTCACGATCAGGGAGATGGCTTTCTCAGCTACGCGGTGATCCACAAACTGCCCCGGCAGAGGGCGGCCGTTCTCCACGAGGAAAGTGCCACTCAGACAGATGGCCTGCACCCAGGGCCCTATCTGATCGATGATGCGGCGTACAACCCACGGGTTGAGGCCGGTCACAAGGACAATGGGCAGACCCTGCTCGTGCAGTCGGGCAAGTACGCGCCGGCTGCGGTCCGTGATCTCACCTTCTGGTGTGCGCAGCGTGCCGTCGAGGTCGGTGGCGATCAGACGAAATGATGGGGCCATCGCGTCAGCGTGCAAGCTCACAGTTTGAGGCTGTCAAAGATCGCCTTAAGGGTCGTGGGTGGCGCTTTCGCCTGGAGAGCCTCAAAGCGTTGGCTGTAGACTTGGCGCTCGGCATCTTGATAGAAAATGCCAAGATATTGCGTTCCGGTGTCCATCGCCAAGGCCATAGCCGCGAGCCGATCTGTGGGATCGTGATCCTCTGGCAGAGGCTGCGTGATCTCGCGATAGTGATCGTAGGTGTTGTAGAAGGTCACGCAGGGGCTCAGGACCTGGATCAGCGCGAAGCCCGGGTGTTGCAAGGCCTCGACCAATACGTCGGTCATCTCCTTGATCTTGCCGGAGAAGCAACGTGCGACAAAGGATACGTCATAGCCCAACGCCATCAGGAGCGGGTTCAAGGGACGTTCCTGGGCGCCATAGGGGGCCGCCTTGGCCACGATGCCCTGAGGGCTCGTCGGCGAGGGCTGTCCCTTGGTCATGCCGTAGATGTTGTTGTCCATTACGATATAGGTGATGTTGACGTTCCGGCGGGCGGCGTGGGGAATGTGGCCCCCGCCGATGCTGAACCCATCGCCGTCACCACCCACGGCTACAACGGTGGTCTCCGGCGCGCCGAGCTTGACGCCCGTGGCCAAGGGGAGCGCACGCCCGTGAATGCCGTGGATGCCGTAGGTTTCCACGAACGCGGGAAAACGGCTAGAGCACCCGATGCCGGAAGCGATGGTGATCTTCTCCTTTGCCAGGTTCAGTTGGGCGAAGGCGCGCATCAGGCCGGTCAGTACGGCATAGTCACCGCACCCCGGACACCAGATTGGCTTCACGTTGCTCTTGTAGTCGTTGGCTCTCATCTCACTCACAGCCGTCTCCTCCGTCTTCCTCACCGATGCGTTGCACCGTGTTGAAGATCTGGCTCAGCTCACCGTGTTGCTGCTCCCATAGCCTGCGCTCCTCGTCGATCATATCCATTGCCGCATCGTGGATCTCGCGTACCTTGAAGGGGAGCCCCTGCTCTTTCTTGAGTTGGTAGATGTGGACGTTCAGCTCATCCAGCTCGTGGTAGTAGCGGTGCTCGATCATGCGACCGAACTGGCCCGAGAAGTTCAGCTCCGGCACCAGGATGGCGCGCTTGCTCGAGATGAAGTCGACGATGGCCTTGTCCGGCATAGGCAAGAGCGTGTGAGGATAGATAGCCTCAACGGGAATGCCGTTGGCGCGAAGTTGCTTTGTGACCTCGCGGACGGCGCCCCGGGTGCTGCCCCAGCCCATGATACCGAAGGGCGCCCCCTCATCGCCCCAGCGCCGTGAGGTCATCCGCCAATCTGCCAGCATCTTGCGCGCCGTCTCTACCTTATTGGCACGCTTCTGCATCATCCGCTGGTGGTTTTCCGGCGTCTGGTCTGGGTGCCCGTACTCGTCGTGCTCAAGACTCTCGGCTAGGTACATGCCGTTGGGCATCCCCGGATGTGCCATGGGCGAAATGCCCGACTCGGTGTAAGCGTAGCGCTTGTAGTCCCCCGCTAACTGCTCGGGTGTGGGAACGAGCCTCTCCAACGGCCCATCCCATGGCACGCCGGGGATCGGCGTCGTCTCTTGACGGGAGGCCATGGATTGGTCTGAGAGCACGATGACGGGCATCTGGTAGTGCTCTGCAAGGTAGAACGCGTAGATCATCTGAAAGTAACAGTCCTTGACCGAGTCCGGTGCCAGCACGAACCGTGGCGCGTCCCCGTGCCCTCCGTAGAGGGAGAGGAAGAGATCGCCTTGGGAGGTCTTCGTGGGCAACCCGGTGGAGGGCCCGGCCCGCTGTACATTCACGAGCACCAGCGGTATCTCAGCCATGCTGGCCAGGCCGAGTCCCTCGACCATTAGGGAGAGGCCGGGGCCTGATGTGGCCGTCATCGCCCGCTGGCCCGCGAAAGATGCGCCGATGGCCATGTTGATGGCAGCGATCTCATCCTCGACCTGGACAAGGGTGCCGTTGAAGGCCGGCAGGTATTTCGCCATCGCCTCCATGAGCGGCGTGGCGGGGGTGATTGGATACCCTGCGTAGAACTTGCATCCGCCCGCCAGGGCGCCCAGGGCCATCGCGTCCGCTCCGGAGAGCAGGATGCGTTCCTCAGCGCGCTCGGGCAAGGGCAATGTAGAAGGGAAGGGGGCGGGATAGGTCTCCTGCGCATATTCGTAACCGCGGCGCATCGCGCGCAGGTTCTTCTCCAGGGATTCGACATGGCGCCGCATCCGCTGACGGACTAGGTTCTCAGCCACGTCGAGGTCCAAGCGAAAGAACCAGACCAGGGCTCCCAGGAAGACGAAGTTCTTGCCCATCGACCAGTCAAGTTTGCGAGCGATCTCCTCCGCGGGCACGGGGTAGTGCCTATGTTGATTCTTGGGGATCTGCAGCGTGGCCTCGTAGATCAGGGATGCGTCCCGGCACAAGTCCTCGTGCTCATTGACCCAGGCCTGCTGGTTCATCGCGATCAGGACATCGGCCTCGTCCCCTTCGGTCATGACACGTTCGAGGCCAAGCCGGGACTGGTACATCACCTGCCCGCCGCGGATCTCAGCAGGATAGGTCCGAAAGCTGTAGACCTCTAGTCCTGAGTAGGCCGCGATCCGGGTGAAGAGATCCCCAAGCGTAATCGTGCCCTCACCGCCTTCTCCTGCAACACGAACGACAACGGTTGGTTCAGACATTTCTATGATTGTTCTCCTGCGCTAACAACGGCGGTTACCTCGCCCTCACCCCACGTCTCGACCTGTCCTTGTGGCCCGAGCGCCAGGGCGGTGCTGTCTGGGATGCCCAGACCCAGCAAGTTCTCCCCAATTCTCGGAAGCGCCCGCAAGATGGGCGAGTTCTCGGTGCCGGTGAAGTGAGGCACTGCGACCGCGTTTATGATGAAGCCAAGGCCCATGGCTTGCTGATGGGGTGAGTCTGGTGTGAAGACCCACCGGCCCAGGGCCGCGGCACCCGCGGCAAACCCGACAAGGGTCGTGGCCTGCAGCGTGCTGTATCCTTCCACGATGTGGCGAAGGGCGATCGAGTTGTGAAGGTTGGCGACCAGAGGGAGGGGATTCTCCCCGGCTAGATAGAGGATACCAGCCTCCCGCAGAAGCGTGAGAAATGCCGCGGTCTGCAACTGATCGCGGGTGATGGTGCTTAGCGAGAAGGCCTCCCCTCCAGGCCCGCCCAAGCGCGTATAGTGCTCCAGGAGATCATTGGCGGCTTGGCGGTCGCCTTCAGACAGCAGGACGACCATCGGACGGTCTAGATTCACTAAGCTTAGTAGCTGGGCGTCTATGTCCTCGGTCTCCCCCTCGCGCCAATCCCCACCACCGATCAGGACCAGCCAGCCCTCACCATCTAGCCAATGCAATGGACCCTGTTGCGGCATTCTCGCCTACTTTCCTCACCCGACGTCTGCCGGCGGCATAAGCCGGCAGAGTGATGCGACGATGACGCTTAGGCCGTTGATCATCGCACGTTCATCGATATCAAACCTGGGGCTGTGATGCGGTCGATCCTCATAGTCCTCGGGCCCCGAGTAGACGAAGAGATAGCATCCCGGGATCTCCTGGAGGAAGAAGGCAGCATCTTCGCTTCCCATCGTACGGAACTCTGTTTCGAGTGCCTTGTCGCCCAAGACGTCCCGGGCAGCATCCTGCACCAGAGCCGTAATCAAATCATCATTGACTAGAGCCGGCGTCAGAAGCTTCAGGTCGAGATCTGCGCTAGCTCCCATCATCTCAGCCGTGCTGTTGAAGATGTCACGCAGGCGGCGCAGGACTCGATCGCGAACACGCGAATCAAACGTGCGCACCGTGCCCCGCAGCTCTGCGGTTTCTGGGATGACATTGAAGGCATCCCCGCTGCGGACCGAGCCGATGCTGATCACGGCAGTCTCCAGCGGGCTAACGTTGCGGCTCACGATGGTCTGTAGATTTGTGATCGTCAACGCTGCGGTGACCACAGGATCCACGGTTGTATCGGGAAGCGCGCCATGTCCCCCCTTGCCCTTGATCACGGCCCTGAACTCCTCAGCACCTGCCATTACGGGACCTGGGGCGGCTGCGACCTTGCCGAAGGCTCTATGGTTCCAGACGTGGAGTGCCAGCGCCACCTCGGGGCGGGGATCCTCCAGGGCCCCTTCTTCGATCATGATCGGGGCGCCATCCTCTCCCTCCTCGCCGGGCTGGAAGATCAACTTGAGCGTGCCGCGCCAGGCCTCGCGATGCTCCGCCATCACCGTCGCGATGCCCAACCCCATAGCCGTGTGAGCGTCGTGCCCGCAGGCGTGCATGCATCCCTCAATCTTCGAGGCGTAGGGCACCAGGTTCTCCTCTTGGATAGGGAGGGCGTCCATGTCGACGCGGTTCATTACAATCGGACCCTCCCCGTTCCTCAGCACCCCGATAACACCGCGCTTGGCCACGCCCTCTCGGACGGCATAGCCGAGCTCGCGCAGCACTTGCACGACGATACCCGCCGTGCGGGGTGTCTCCAATCCGACCTCGGGATGCATATGGAAGTCCCGTCGCCAGGCGACCATCTGGTCGAAAATCCGGTTGGCTTCTTCAAGAGGTCTCATCGACCCTCCTTGTATATCGAACATCCTAGCCCGCCAGACAGCGTGCTAACCACGCCACCAGGCATTGTCTTAGTTTAGTCGGGCTGGTCATGTGGGGCAAGTATGGATTGCACCTTATCAATAAGAACATCCTCCCAAGTCACAGGGACCTGGGAGGATGGCGCGACAGGCCTGTCGTATAAACAGGGCTACAGGTCGTACAAGTCGGTGTACTTCCGGCGAAGATAGTCTAGCAGCGGCTGCGCGCTGATCTCCTGTCCGAACTCGCGCTCCAGGAGTTCGGGGGCCGTGAACTTGCTGCCGTGACTGTGGATCCGAGCGCGGAGCCAGTCGAGAAGGGGCGCAAACTCCCCTTGGCTATACATCTCATCAAGGTTGCCGAGTTCTACGCTTGCCTGATCGTAGAGCTGGGCGGAGATTAGGTTACCCAGTGTGTAGGTAGGGAAATAGCCGATCATGCCGTGCGACCAATGGACGTCCTGCAGGCAGCCCAGTGCGTCGTTGGGTGGGGTAATGCCGAGGTAGTCCTCGTACTTAGCGTTCCACGCCTCCGGAATGTCGCTTATCTTGAGCTCCTCGGTGACCAAGGCCTGCTCCAATTCAAACCGCACGAAGATGTGCATGTTGTAGGTAACCTCATCGGCTTCCACGCGGATGAGCGTCGGCTGGACCTTGTTGATAGCCCGATGGAATTGGGCCATCGAGATGTCGCCCAGTTGATCGGGGAAGAAGGCCCGCAAGATGGGATAGTAGTATCGCCAGAAAGGAAGGCTGCGCGCAACTTGATTCTCCCACAGTCGTGATTGTGACTCATGGAGGCCCAGCGTTCCACCGCCAGCTAGCGGCGTGCGCTCGAACTTGTCAGGGCTGCCGAGCTCGTAGAGCGCATGTCCCCCTTCGTGAACGCTGCTGAAGAAGGCGGATTGGGGGTGATTTTCCGAGAACCGCGTGGTCACGCGGACATCAGAGTTCCCAAACTGCGTGGTGAAGGGATGGGCCGCTCTGTCCTGACGGCCCCGGCTGAAGTCATAGCCGAGGCCACGCAGCAGGACCATCGTGAAGTCCCACAGTTTTTTCTCGTCGTAGGATCGCTCCTCAAGAAAGCTGTCGTCAACCTCAGGCTTCGCTGCGATCTCCTGCACCAGCGGGATGAGGCCGGCCTTCAGATCACCAAAGAGGGCGGCGACCTTGGTCGTGGTCATGTCGGGCTCGTAGATGTCGAGAAGCGCGTCGTAGGGATGGTGCTTGTATCCGTAGTGATTGGCTTTCTCAATCTGGATCTCAACGATCTCCTGAAGATGGGGCTGGAAATGAGAGAAGTCATCCGTCTCGCGGGCTTTGCGCCAGGCAACAAATGCCTGGGACGTCGCCTTGCTCTCCCGAACCACGAGCGCTGTGGGGATCTTGGTCTCCTTGTCAAACTCTCTCCGGGTCACACGTACCAAGCTGGCGTCGTCGCTGTCGTAGTCCAGATCCGAGACCTCGACCTCGGCGTCCTCGAGCAACAGCCCGGTCTCATCCGATGTGAAGATCTCGTGGGCCATGGAGGAGAGGGTGGCCAACTGGTTCGATCGCGGGCCTATGCCCTCCTCGGGCATGTTGACCTCCTGATCCCAAGCCAAGACGCCCGCGGCGTGGTACAGATCGGAGACACGTGCGAGCTGCTCTTTGAGTTGTTCTAACTTCTTCGTCATTGCGTATCCTTTCCGCGCTCTGTCTAAGATATGTTTATTCGACTCTTGTCACGGCCAGCGTGATGTGATAGCCATCGACCTCGTCCTCAAGGATCTCCTCGCCTGTGGGCGCTTCCTCCTCGCGCAGGTCGTCAGCGAGTACCTCTTCTGCGATAGCATCCCTATGGGTTTTGATGGCCTCTGCGATTGTCTTGTCTGCATAATACGTGACCTGGATCCGGTCGGTGAGCTCGAAGTCGGCCTGTTTCCGGAGCTCCTGCACGCGACGGATGACCTCGCGCGCGAGCCCTTCCTGCTCCAGCTCCGGCGTCAGCGTCGTGTCCAGGGCTACGACCAGGCCTCCCTCTCCTGCGACCCCGTAGCCCTCACGAGCGTGGGTCTGGACCAGGACTTCGTCAGGGACGAGGGTCGCCTCGGTGCCATCGTCCAGCGTGAGGTGTAGAGCTTCACCGGCGTTGATCGTGGCGACAGCCTGTGCGGCGTCGAGCTGGGACAAGGCCTTGCGCACCAGTGGGAAGCGCGGTCCGAACTTCGGGCCGAGAACCCGGTTCACCGGGAGCAGGCGGTAGTCGACCAACTCGCTTTCCTCCTCGACAAACGCGACCTCCTTGACGTTTAGCTCGTCGGCCAACAGATCGAGGAGTTGGTGAAGCTCCTTCTGCCGGCGTGGGTCGGTGGCGATCAGGGCCTGAGCCAGCGGCTGTCGGACCTTGAGGTTGTTCGACGATCGGACCGAATGGCCGAGGGTCGCTGCCTGTCGCACCGCGTCCATCGCGTCGACGAGCTCCTGTTCCTCGTCGTTCAGGGGCTCCGCCGTGGGCCATATGGCGTGATGGACGCTTGCAGGCGCCGTTTGATCGACGTTGCGCACGAGGTTCCTGTACATCGCCTCGGTCATAAAGGGTAACACCGGCGCCAAGGCCTTGGCAAAGGTGACCAAGACGGTGTAGAGCGTCTGATAGGCTGCTGCCTTATCGACATCGGTCGTCGGGCTTTCGCCCCGCGCCGCCCAGAAGCGGCGACGACTGCGCCGGATGTACCAGTTACTCAGATCGTCAAGAAAGGCCTCGGCAGGTTGTGCGACACTCAGCGGGATATAGGTCTCGTACCCTTCGGTCATCGCGATCAGGGTCTCACGTAGGCGCGCGACAATCCAGCGGTCCAACTGGTTGGGCTCGGCGTCCTCCGTCCAGGGCTCGTGGAGATGGGGCTGGCCCTCCTCGAGACGAGCGGGATGCCTTAGGAAGGTCTCGGGCGGCGTCCAGTCGTCGATGCCGGCGTAGGTCGCAAAGAAAGCGTAGACGTTCCAGAGTGGGATGATGAAGCGTCGCCTGGCTTCGTCGGCCCGATTGTAGCCGAAGAGCAGGTTCTGATCGAGCTTCTGGTTCATAAAGAGCCAGCGCATAGTGTCGACGCCCATATTCTCAGCCGCATCATCGAACCAGATTGCGTTACCCCAGGACTTGTGCATGGGGCGCCCATCCTCCGCGTAGAGCGTCGAGTAGCCGTGCACGACCTTGGTCGGCGGTCGGTTCTCAAAGACGGTGCTCATCGTGATCAGGCTGTAGAACCAGTTGCGGAACTGACCCGGGAAGGACTCGCTGATCCAGTCAGCGGGAAACCATGTCTCCCAGAAATCGCGGTTTGTGCGATATTGCAGGGTCGAGTAAGCGACGCTGCCGGCGTCCAGCCAGGGGTTCCCCACATCGGGGATGCGCGACATCGTGCCGCCGCAGACGGGGCACGCGATCTTTACTGCATCCACGTGAGGGCGGTGGGGTGTGTGACCCTCGAACGCCTTCCACCCCTCGACGGCTCGCTCGCGCAGCTCGTCCTCGTCACCGATAACCTCGAAGTGGTCGCACCCCTCAGTCTCGCAGACCCAGATGGGCAGAGCCAGCCCCCAGTAACGCTTCTTCGAGATCATCCAGTCCTGCATATTGCGGAGCCAGTCCATCTCGCGTGCATAGCCGAACTCGGGGATCCACTGGATCTCGTCCACGACGTCCATGATCTGGTAGCGGAGGCTGGCGGCTTTCTCCTCCTCGGTGACCTCCTCACGTGGCTTGTCGTAGAGCTCGCCCATGCTGATGAACCACTCGTCCACCAAGCGGAAGACCAAGGGCGTCTCACAACGCCAGCAGACGGGATAACGGTGCGTGTAGTCATCGACGCGATAGAGGCGGTCCTTGCTCTCCAAATCGTGGAAGATGGCGTGGGCCACGTCGTGAACGTCACGGCCTGTCAACCGGTCAAAGCCTTCTCGGAAGGCCCCGTTCTCTCGTAGTGGCGCCACGGCGGGAAGGTTGTAAAGCTCCCCCAGCTCGAAGTCCTCGGCACCGCATCCCGGTGCGATGTGCACGATACCGGTACCCTCTTCTTCCCCAACCTCGGTCCAGGGGATGATCCGGTGCACCTCCGGCACGCCTCGCTCCTGGATGAGAGGAAGGTCGTCAAAGGGCCCCTCATAGGTCCAACCGAGCAAGTCCTCGCCCTTGAGTCGATCCAGCACCTCGGGCTTCCCCTTGATTACGTTCTCCAGGGTGCCCTCGGCGAGGTAGTAGATCCATCCGTCGGATGCCTTCACCTTGACGTAGGTCAGCTCGGGGCCGACCGCGGCTGCGACATTGCTCGTCAGGGTCCAGGGCGTCGTGGTCCATACCAAAAGCGCTTCCTTCTCTCGCCCACGCAGGGGGAAGCGGACCACCGGCGCTGCATGGGTCAGCTCGCGGTAGCCATCCGTGACGATCTCGTGTTGGCTGAGGCCCGTCTCGCACCGCGGACACCAGGGCATGACGTCATGGCCTTTGTACAACCAGCCCTTTTCCCACACACGCTTAAGAAAGGTCCAGATCGTGTAGTTGTTTTCGGTGGCGAAGGTGAAGTACGAGCCGCCCAGCTCGGGGCTGCCGAGTCTGCCCACCATCAACTCTGCCGTGTCGGTGACCGGGCCTTCTGGACCCTCCACGGTGATCTCCTGCTGCGGATCTTCCAGGAGCCGGTCGGCGAGTTCGTGTAAGACGTCAGGATCATTCCAGTCCATCCAGTAGCCCAAGCGGATCGACTGCTCGGTCTGGCGGGCTGCCTGACGCAGTACCCGGGCCTTGCATTCCAGGACGAAGGGCCCAAGCCCATAGTCCTCGATGTCGTGCTTCGACTCGAACCCCTTTTCCTTCTCGACCTCGACCTCGACCCAGAGACCCTGACAGTCGAACCCGTTCTGATAGCGTTCCCGATATCCACGCATCGCCCAAAAGCGCTGCCAGAGGTCCTTGTAGCTGCGCCCCCAGCCATGGTGCACACCCATCGGGTTGTTGGCCGTGATCGGGCCATCGATGAAGGACCAACGGGGCGCTGACGCCCGCAACGCATTGAGCTTGCGGAACGCCTTGGTCTGATCCCAGAACTCCAGGATCTCGTGTTCCAGCTCGACAAAGTCGACCTGCGTACTGACCGGTTTGAAGGCCATCTCTCCTCCTCCTACCAATGCCTGAGACACAAAAAACGCTCCCGCCCACTCAGGGACGGGAGCGTGACATGCTCTCGCGGTACCACCCTGCTTGTCTCGCCTACCCGGCGAAACCGCTCAGTCGGCGGCGATCACCACCGTGCGGAGGATAACGGCTCGCAACACCGGCCCGGTCTACTCAGCTCTCAGCCTTTCCGCGGGCAGCTCCGGAGGGATCTTCGGCGCGACCTTCGCCGTCCGGCTCACACCGTCCCGGACTCGCTGGGGCGCGTGCCTGCGCCTACTCGTCTCCATCGACGCTTTGTACCAAAGATACATGCCCATTATGCCACGGGTAAGGTGCGTGTCAAGCTTACGCTGCAAGCCGCCAGGCTGCCAAGAGCCAACCGCGCACTTCGTCATCGATCTCGTCGACCGTGTATAGCTCCAGGTGATGGGTGAAGCGTCCCGGGGCCGGTTCGACGATCTCTTTCCAACGTGGGGACGGATCCCGGTGGCGGAGCGAGACCGTGAGCACAAGGGGCGCCACATCACCTCGCAAATACGTGCCGGGCATCCACACCCAGGCAAGCGCCTGGCGCCGGCGAAATGCGATTTGGCTCTTGGTCACATGAAGCTTGGTTTTCCCGATGGAGCTAATCGTACGGCGCACGGCTTCGAAG
>JBNGDL010000075.1:0-4041 GCA_049975205.1 Anaerolineae bacterium
CTGCCTCCAGTTCGTCCACAGCCCCGATCGGCGTATCCCAGAGCATCTCTTGGACCAACTCTTTCTCGGTCGTGATAAAGAGGACCTTTTTCTTGGCAACCTCCTGACGCTGCTCGAAAATGAGGCGTGCATCAGTCAGAAAGAGCAGTCCCTCTGGCTTTTGGGCATCGCTCACCCAGGTGGATTCACAAGCAGCTACAGGGTGCTCGTTGGGCAGCAGATCGAAAGATGCTGAATCTAGCACGTCCATCAGGAATTGAGCCTTCTGAATCTCGGATCTCAAAGCTGTAGCCTGCTGTTGTGTGCCGTCAAAGGTCTCCCGGACGCGCGATTCGGCTCGGCTTACATTGAGCTCAAGGTCTCTCACTCGCGACTCAACGGTGTCGACCAGGCCAGTATCCCTAGCCGCACGCTGAAGCAGCAGTTCGACATCACGAGCTCCCGTCTGCAGGACCCGGCGCTCGCTCTCCAACAGACGGAGGGCTTGCGTGCGTTGCTGAGGCCAGCGCCGTCGCAGGGTGCTGAGTTGGGCCTCCCAGTCGCGACCAAACCGGTAGCCCCGCCCGCGAACCTGCGAAAGGGCTTGATCTAGCTGGTCAATCCCTGTTGAGACGTCGTCAAGTGTGTCGAAGAGTGAGGCTAGCGCAACCGTACCCGCGAGACGTTCCCATCTCGATCGTGCCGACGCCAGCCGAGCGGCCATCTGATCGGCCTGGCTGGTGGATGTGGACGCGGTAGGGGGCGTCGTCTTGGGCCTCCCTCCCGCCGGCCTTGAGGTCGAAGAGGGTGAGATCCGCGAAGAGATGGACCGGCCTGAGGACGAAGGTGATGCTGGACGACCTTTGCCTGAGGACTTGGGCCTACCGGAGCCCGGCGACGGGCGCTTCTGCTTGGGTGACATTCTATGCCTCCGCGTTCCCTTGATGGGGAGAAGTCTGATGAGACGCAGGGGAGGCCTTCGCCTTCCCACTGCTGTGGATCCTGAGATGCGTTGACCCTAATCCTCACCCATGCTGTGGAGCAAGTATGACTCCATGAATGGGTCTAGGTCCCCGTCCAAGACACCTTGGACATTACCGGTCTCATGGTCGGTGCGATGATCCTTGACCATCTGGTAGGGGTGCAGCACGTAGGAGCGGATCTGGTTGCCCCAGCCGGCCTCAATGTGCTCGCCCTTGAGGTAGTCAATCTGCTCCCGGCGTTCCTCCTCTTTCAGCTGAACCAAGCGTGCCTTGAGAATTCGCAGGGCAGTCTCTCGATTCTGCGTCTGTGATCGCTCATTCTGGCACGCCACGACGATGCCCGTAGGAATGTGGGTGATCCGCACAGCCGTCTCGTTCTTCTGCATGTGCTGACCACCTGCTGAAGAGGCCCGGAACGTATCGATCTGCAGATCACTGGGGTCGATTTCGACCTCTACATCCTCTTCGATATCCGGCCAGACCTCAACGAGCGCGAACGACGTATGGCGTCGGTGAGCAGCGTCAAAAGGCGATAGCCGAACCAACCGATGGACGCCGCGCTCAGATCGCAAGTAGCCGTAGGCATATCGACCGCTGATGGCTACCGTTGCGCTCTTGAGGCCGGCCCCTTCTCCCTCCATAGAATCGAGGATCTCGGTCTTGTACTCGCGTTGCTCCGCCCAGCGCAGGAACATCCTCAGGAGCATACTGGCCCAGTCTTGCGAGTCCGTTCCTCCCGCCCCCGCGTGGATCGCGAGAATCGCGTCTCCGCGATCGTAGGGGCCCGAGAGCATCAGGCGGAATTCTGCCCGGTCCAGTTTAGCTTCTAGCCGCTCGGCCTCTAGCTCCAAGTCGGGGGCGAATTCCTCGTCGCCCAGGGCCTCTAGCTCTTGAGCATCCTTGACCTCCTGACGCAGTTTCGTCCAGTAGCTGACCTCCTCCTGCAGGGTCGAGAGCCGCTGGAGCAGCTTGCGCGCCCTCTCGGGATCGTCCCACAGGCCCGGCTGGGCGCTTTGCTCTTCTAGGGTCTCAAGCTCCTGAATGCGTTTAGGTAAGTCAAAGACGCCTCCAAATGGCTTCCACACGGGCAGCCAGATTTTCGAAGCGATCCGTCAGCTCACTCATTGTCATTTCCTGCTTTCTTAAGTCGTTTTGTTTGTATTGATTAACCTAGTTTTGGACTTAGGCTATGCGGTCTGTGGCTCTGGAGTGAGTAACCCGTCGACAAAGGCCTCACGGTCAAAGGCGGCAAAATCATCGAGTCGTTCTCCGGTGCCGACGAAACGGACTGGGAGATCTAACTGATGACCGATCGAGAGTACCATACCGCCCTTGGAGCTTCCATCCAGCTTTGCCAGGATGATGCCGCTAACCTTTACGGCCTCGAAGAACTGCTGGGCCTGGATCAAGCCGTTCTGGCCCGTTGACGCATCCAGCACCAGTAGCGTCTCGTGAGGCGCCCAGGCGATGCGTTTTGCGATCACGCGCTGAATCTTCTCCAGCTCAGCCATCAGATTGTGCTGGGTGTGCAGCCGCCCGGCCGTGTCGATGATCAAGATATCGGCTTTGTGGGCCTGCGAGTACTTCATCGCATCGAAGGCGACGGCGCTTGGGTCACCACCCTCCGGCCCTGTGACCACCGGGACGCCGGCTCGCTCTCCCCACACCTTGAGCTGATCCATTGCTGCTGCCCGGAATGTGTCGGCGGCAGCGAGCACGACCTTCCTGCCTTGCGACCTAAAGCGGGCTGCCAGCTTGCCGATACTCGTCGTCTTGCCAGATCCATTCACGCCAACCACCAAGATCACTGCCAGGGGCCAATCCAAGTTCAGGGGTTCTGGTTCGGGCAGGAGCGACAGCAGCTCCTCCTGCAGAATGCGCTGGAGATCCTGTTTGCGGTAGATCCCGCGTTCCTCCACACGTTCTCTCATACGCTCAATCAGCACCAGCGTTGTCTCGACGCCGACGTCGCCCTGGATGAGGAGGGCTTCTAGATCCTCCCACGTCTCTTCGTCGATCTCACCCGCGCCCAGAATGCTGACGATGTGTCCAAAGACGGAATCGCGGGTCTTGCGCAGGCTCTCGAAAATGCTCTTCATCTACTAGGTGTTTCCCTTCTCGGCCCTCAGTGGGGGTTCCTTGGATAGGTCAGGTGAGATTATAGCTTTGGCCCGGTTGGCGGTCAAGAGAGGTCGGGATCTCATCATCAAGGCATAGCCGTGCTAGCGACACGTTACATCGAAAGGCACGAACCTCGACGGCTGCAGCGGCGGCCGCGCGGAGCAGCTCCCCGAATCCCGGATCGGTCTGGTCGTGCGGAGAGAAGGCGACGGCGTCCTCTCGTTGTACGACGAAGAGTACACTGGCACGGTCGCCCTGTTCGACTACGTCGATGAGTTCGCGGAGATGTCGGCGCCCGCGCTGGGTCGGCGCATCAGGAAACTGGGCGACACGCTCGTTGACAAGCGTGACCGATTTGACCTCCACCCAGCGCCGCGCCCCTTCATCGTTCGTGAGCAGGAAGTCAAGGCGGCTCTTGCCCAAGGGTATCTCACTTTCAACGTGCTGGAATCCTTCCAGACCAGGAATCAGTCGAGCGCGGAGAGCCTTGGTCATAAGTCGATTGGGGAGGTGCGAATCTAGAGACACCAAGATGTCTCGATGCTCGATAAGCGTCAGGTTATAATCTGTCTTGCGCGCTAAACTCATCGCCGGAGACAACCAAACGGTTTGTCCCGGAATCAACAACTCCTTGAGGCGGCCTGGGTTGGCGAGATAGGCGAGATCCTCGGTCTGGTCGATCCGGACTCGCACACGGAAACGGTTCTCTCTATCCACGAACCGAGCTCTGACCAATGGGGGGAACGTTAGGCAGACACGCCTCTGCCTCTCTGCAACTGTCTCATTCATAGACTCATCCTAGTTTACGGCGATGTAGCGTCAACCCGGTGGGTGTGGTAGCTGCACCAGAACTCCGACCCTTGGTTGCACCGCTCTAACCGCTATGCTACAATGGCTGGCAGCCCAACAAAGGCTGGCAGCCCAGCAATGGCTGGCAGCCCAGCAAAGGCTGGCGGTC
>JBNGDL010000075.1:4141-15815 GCA_049975205.1 Anaerolineae bacterium
AGTACGCGGGGCCAGCTCAGGCCTTGAGCCGAAGAACCTCGAGCAGGCGGAAGTTGCATAGCCCAGGTCGGGAGGAGCGAGGGCTTGAACCCACCGACAGTTCCCGTTTCGTGACTGACTGAGTAGCGACAAGAGACGAAGCGTGATATCATTCTTTAACGGTTCTTTAACGTTGTGGGGGTATCGAATAGCCGCTCACTATGGTACAATCATGGATGACAGCGACCCATGTCTCGCAATCTCAGTCGCGTCGTCAGTCTGAGAAAAGGTGTGCTGGCCCTCAAACCGGCAGTGCGCCACGCGTTGGGATTTCCCTGTAGGAATGTCCTAATCTGGGCGTGACATTTGTTTAAAATCGGTTATAATAGAGGAAGCCGTGCATATACCGTCTGATCTGGGTCTGCATTATGACGAGACTCAGACCATCATGAACAGCGATTCACACCTGGACCAAAGGAGGTTCTGATGCGCGGGAACAGAAGTCTGGTTATCATCGCGTTGGTGCTGATCGTCGTGGTTGCTATCGCCGGCGCAGTATATCTGTATATGCAGCGCATGAGCGAGCCAACTGAGCCACTTGAGGAGGCGACGCCTGAGGCCGCGGCCGTGGAGACCACTGAGATTGTCGTCGCCATTCAGAATGTCCCGCGCGGCATGCAGATCAGCCTTGAGGACAACGCCATTGCCCTCCAGGAGTGGCCAACAGAAAACCTCCCCCCAGCCGGTAGCTATTTCACCGACATCGCGGAGGTGGACGGCAAGTTCGCGCGCATGGAGATTCCCAGAGGTCTGCCGGTTCTGGAGGACATGATCGGACGCCCTGGTGGGATGCTCTCGGTTTCGGGGTCGGCTGCCGCGCTCTTTGAGCCGGACGACCGGGTCGCCTACGCCATTCCCTTTGATGTACAGGGGGCGATTGGCTGGGCCATCGAGCCGGGGGATCGTGTAGACGTGCTGGCTGCCCTCAAGATGAAGCCGGTCTACACGGAGTTCCTTGAGGACGGCGTTCGCCAGTTCACCTATCTCCAGAGTGGCGCTGAGGGTGAGGCTGCCCAGACCAGCCCCTTTGGTCGGTTCGAGCTGCTGCCGAACGGGCAGTGGGCCGCGATCTATCCCACCGAGTCATCTCAGCCTACCGTCGACCCTGCGCTCTTGGTGCAGATGACGGTTCAGGATGCTGTCGTGTGGCATGTGGGGACGTGGGAGGAGGAAATCCAGCCGGAGCCCGGGACGCCTGCCGGCGCGACGGGTGAAGAGGCTGGCCCTCTGGGTGGCGGCGCTGCCCAGGCTGCTCCCACACCCATCCCGGTCAACGAGACGCGGGAGATCGAGCTGGTTACTTTGTTGGTCACCCGTGAGGATGCGCTGGTGCTCAAGTATCTCCACGAGATGGGCGCAGACCTCGATCTCGCCCTGAGACCGGCTGGGATGACGGGGACCGTGCTTCAGACTCAACCGATTTGGTTCCGCTATATCCTGGACAAGTATCAACTGCCTGATGCTATGCCGGACGATCCAGTAGGCCCAGAGCCGGTTCATCCCCCGCTTGAGGTCTTACCAGAGCCGACGCCTGTCCCGGAAGAATAGCCTAGGTGAGCGAGGCGGGCATGCCTGATCGAATCCGGGTGATGATCGTTGATGACATCGCGGAGACGCGCGAGCAGTTGCGTAAACTGCTCGCGTTTGATCCTGATGTCGATGTCGTTGCGATGGTGGCTACAGGAGAAGAAGCTGTCGAGGTCATCACCGAGGCTCGACCCGATGTCGTCCTTATGGACATCAATCTCCCTGGGATGGATGGCATCGCAGCGACGGCCAAAATCATCGAGGCCGTACCCACGGTGCAGGTCATTATGCTCTCGGTGCAGGGCGAAACGGATTATCTGCGCCGAGCGATGATGGCTGGAGCCCGTGATTATCTCACGAAGCCACCGGGCGCTGATGAATTGCTGGATGCGATCCACAGAGCGCACACGCTCAAGCAGAAGCTGGGGACGGGCCCATTGGGGCCGCTACCCGGAGGGGCCGCGAAGCCAACCACCGCTCGCTCTCAGGCGGCGCTCAATGCAAAGGTGGTGACGGTATATAGCCCTAAAGGGGGAACCGGTTGTACGACGATAGCCGTGAACCTGGCGATTGCTCTGCAGAACCTTCTGGGTCCGGAGTCCAAGATCTGTTTGATCGACGCCAATCTGCAGTTTGGCGATGTCTCTATCTTCATGAAGCTTCAGCCGGCGCGCACTTTGGCGGACCTGGCGCCTCATGCCCAGGACCTGGACCCGGATCTTCTTAACACGGTTGTGGTGACCCACGATTCTGGCGTCAAGGTATTGGTCGCCCCCAGCTCCCCGGAGGAGGCCGAGGTCTTCCGCGATGGAGGAGTCGAGGAGAGCGGTGCGAATAGCCGGTTCAGGACCATTTTGGAGTTCGCTCGACCGCAGTTCGATTACATCATTGTGGACACGGCCCACCAAGTGGACGACGTGTTGCTGGCAGCTATGGACATGACCGATCTCTTCCTGGTAGTGACGCGCCCTGTAATCCCGGAGATCCGTGGGGCGCGTATGTTCGTGGAGTTGCTCCACAAACTCAAGTACGAGTTTGACAAGGTTGGGCTGATCATCAACGGTGCAGATAGCAAGAGAATGGGCATTCAGCCGGAAGCCATTGAGCGGGCGATGATGCCAGCCCTTGCGCATCTTCCCTTGGATGATCGAACAGCCCTGCGTGCGGCGAACTTAGGCGAACCCGTCATGTCAAAGGCGTCGCGGTCGACCCTGGGCCAGGGCATGGCGAATCTGGCCACCAAGGTTCACGAGCGTGTGCATGCCCCTGCGGAAGAGGAAGAAGAGCCCCAGAAGCGGAGTGGTCTAGGGCGGTTACTGTAGGCTATACAGATCGTGATTGAAGAGGTGAATGATGTCTCTGTTACGCAGGATTGAAAAGAAACCCGCGAGCTCGTCGAGTTCGACATCTCGAACGCCTTCTAACGCAGGCAGAAACTCAGGACCCTCAAACGGCGTGCAACGTCGGCCTGTCCCTCAGGCCCGCGATGCTCACATGGACCTGAAGAACCGCGTTCAGAATCGCCTGATCGCGGAACTGGACCCAGCGATGGATGTCTCTCGGACGGACGAGGTGCGTCAGACGATCAAGGAGATGTATGACGAGATTCTGCAGGAAGAGAGCATCATCCTTGGGCGCCGCGAGCGTGACACGCTCTTCGAGGTCATCGTTGCCGAGATCCTGGGCCTCGGGCCGCTTGAGCCTCTTCTGGCAGACGATTCTATCTCTGAGATCATGGTGAATGGGGCCAAGAAGATCTTCATCGAGCGCAACGGCAAGATCCAGCGGGTGACGGTAAGTTTCGAGTCCGACGAGCACTTGATGCGCATCATCGAGCGGATTGTGGCGCCATTAGGGCGCCGGATCGACGAGAGCAGCCCCACCGTCGACGCGCGGCTTAAGGATGGTTCTCGCGTCAACGCCGTGATTCCTCCGATTTCGCTGCAGGGCCCTATCCTGACGATCCGGAAGTTCTTCAAGCAGCCCCTCACCGTGGAAGATCTCATCCGCTTCGGGACCGTCACCGAAGAATGCATTGAGTTCCTGAGGGCGTCGGTGATCGGTCGGACCAATGTTCTCATCTCGGGTGGGACCGGCACCGGCAAGACAACCTTCCTGAATGTCCTGTCGGCCTACATCCCGGGAGACGAGCGCATTATTACCATCGAGAATGCAGCGGAGTTGCAGCTCCGACAGGAGCACGTTGTCACTTTGGAGTCTCGTCCGCCTAACGTGGAGGGCAAGGGCGAGATCTCGATTCGCGACCTGGTGATCAACTCCTTACGGATGAGACCAGACCGGATCGTGGTTGGTGAGTGTCGTGGTGGTGAGGCATTGGACATGCTACAAGCGATGAACACGGGTCACGAGGGCAGTATGACCACGCTACACGCCAATAACACCCGCGATGCGCTCGCACGCTTGGAAACGATGGTGCTAATGGCGGGAATGGAGCTACCGCACCGTGCCATCCGCGAGCAGATCTCGGCTGCGATCGACATCATCGTGCAGCTGGAGCGACTGCGGGACGGGTCACGGCGTGTCGTCTCCATCACTGAGGTACAGGGGATGGAGGGAGAGGTCATCACGACAGCGGATATCTTCAAGTTCGAGCAGAGCGGATATGAGAATGGTCGGGTGATTGGCCGGTTGCGGCCTACGGGGATCCGCCCCAAGTTCATGGATCGGATCGAGCAGGCAGGCATTCACCTACCCCCCTCTATCTTTGGGGTCGCTCAGCGGCTACGCTATTGACCTGAGCCTGTGGCAGAGGTGTGACCGGTCATCGTTGAAGGCCGGAGTGGGAGAGGTTGACTATGCAAATCCTTATCATAGCAGCTGGCGCGGTTGTAGCGATCGCAGTGGTTCTGCTGATCATTGGCCTGTCGAGCAGACCGACGGGAGACGCGCTTGTGGAGGAGCGTCTAGGTCGGCGCTCGCGTCGACGGGACGAAGAGGAAGCCTCATCTGATCGTTCCCAACGCCACGAAGGGTTCGTCAGCGCTGCTGTCAATCGGGCGGTTGAGGGCAGGAGTTTCGCTCAGAATCTGGCCACGCAGTTAGCGCAGGCCAATCTGAAGTGGACGGTCGGTGAGTTTCTCATCCTCACACTCCTGGTTTCGCTCTTACTGGGCCTGGTCTTCTACGCGCTCCGCCGATACATCCTGATCCCTGTCGGTGTCATTGCGGGCTTCTTTCTTCCACGGATCTACCTGGGCATTCGCAAGAATCAGAGGCTGAAGGCGTTTGGGGAGCAGCTTGGTGATTCTCTGAATCTCATGGTAAACTCATTACGAGCCGGTTACAGCACGATGCAAGCTCTTGAGGTGATATCGAATGAGATGCCACCGCCAATATCGGAGGAGTTTGGTCGGGTTGTGCTCGAGCTCCAACTGGGTGTTCCCTTTGATACCGCTATGGCCAACCTGATGCGCAGGATGCCCAGCTCGGACATGGATCTGGTTGTCACCGCGATGAGCGTCCAACGGGAAGTCGGTGGTAACCTTGCCGAGGTGTTGGACGCGATTAGTTTTACTATTCGAGAGCGGGTGCGGATCAAGGGCGAGATCAAGACCCTGACGGCTCAAGGTCGGATTACGGGCTATGTCATCACCTTTCTACCCTTTGCGCTGGCGAGCATCATTTATATTATCAACCCCGATTTCATGAGCGCGCTCTTTACGGACGCTTGTGGCTGGATCATGATGGGAGTTGCCGCTTTCCTAATCGTGATCGGCTATATATCGGTTAACAAGATAGTCAGCATCGAGGTTTGAGGAGGCCGACATGGAAGCTGCAGTGATCATCGGTGGGCTTCTTGCACTAGCCGGCCTCTTGACCGTGGCGGTCATCCGCGGACGGAGTTCGGCTGAGAATATTGAAGAGCGACTCAACGAACTGGCCGCACTCGGCCAGTCCATGACCTTGGAAGAGATCGAGCTTTCTCAGCCCTTTAGTCAGCGTGTGCTGGTCCCGATGTTCGAGGCGCTCAGCCGGATGGCCCAGCGCTTCACACCTGCCAACACGCTAGAGAGCATTCGACATAAATTGGAGCTAGCTGGTATTGCTCACAAGGTCAAGGCCGCGCAATTCCTAGGATACCGAGTTGGCGGCGCCTTGCTCCTCGGTACGCTTTCTCTGGTGGTTGTCTTTGCTTCCTCCGTTCCATTTGCGCGTCGTCTTCTGATCATCTTGGTATCTTTCGCGCTCGGCTATATGCTTCCGAACATCTGGTTAGGTTCAAAGATCACGAAGCGCCAGGATGAGGTGACCAAAGCGTTACCCGATGCGCTGGACTTGTTGACGATTTGCGTGGAGGCGGGTTTGGGGTTCGATGCCGCCATGCAGAAGGTGGCCCAGAAGTGGGATAACGAGTTGAGCCGCGCCTTTGCTCGTACGGTGCAGGAGATGCAGTTGGGTAAATTGCGCCGTGAGGCTCTGCGCGATATGGCCAACAGCATGGAAGTCTCGGATGTGACCACCTTTACGGCCGCCATCATCCAGGCAGATCAGTTGGGCGTGAGCATGGCTAAGGTCATGCGCATTCAGTCAGATACTATGCGCCTCAAGCGACGACAGCGGGCAGAAGAAAAGGCCCGCCAAGCACCGGTGAAGATGATGTTCCCCCTGGTCTTTTTCATCTTCCCAACTATCCTTATTGTGCTGCTTGGGCCCGCTCTTATCAAGATCAAGGAGGCCGGCGTCCTTGGTGGATTCTGAATAGCGTGGGTTGGAGGTGTGGGTAATGTGAGGCGGGGAATCCGCACCCTTAGACGTTTCTATCAACAGCTCCTAGATCTGTTTCTGCCGCCGTGTTGTGTCGGCTGCGGACGTGTTGAGACTTGGTTATGTGGTCCCTGCGCCGAGAAGATCCCAATCGCTAACCGCCCCGTCTGTCCTCGGTGCGGTGATAGCTGGACGGGAAGTGGTCTTTGTCCGCGTTGTCGTACCACACCGCTCCGTGTGGCTCCGATTTACTCTGTCTTCCTGTATGATGGGATCGTTCGGGATGCCATTCACGCCCTCAAGTACCGCGGTGGGCAGGACGTTGTCGAGCCTCTCTCTTCCCGGATGGCTGAGTCCTGGCATGACCGCGGCTTACAGAGCGATCTGCTGGTCCCGGTCCCGCTTCACGAGAGCCGTGAGGCAGAACGGGGGTATAATCAGTCTGCGTTGTTGGCACGGGCGCTCGCTCCACGGGTCGGCGTTCCCTCCGAGGAAGCGCTGCTCTTCCGGGTTCGAAGGACGGCTTCTCAAACGAAGCTCAGCCAGGCGGAGCGGTGGCACAACGTAAGAGATGCGTTCGCCTGCGTCGAGACGTATGATCTTTCGAATCTCTCCCTGACGTTGGTTGATGATGTGGCAACGACGGGTGCCACATTAGATGCATGTGCTGTGGCGTTGCTGGACCGGGGCGCCAGGGTGGTCAACGCCTTTACGTTGGCACGGGCCGCCTAGCCCCCAAACCATTGATAAGGAGGATTGACATATGGAGATGTTACAGATCTACACTCGGAATATGGAGTTGACGGACCGCTTGCGTGACTACGTGGAGAACAAGGTATCCAAGCTTCAGCGGTATCTGCCAAACCTCGACAGCGTCCGAGTTGACCTCTCCGAAAGCAATGCTAGGGACAGTTCTCGGCGTATGGTTGCACAGATCACCATCTACGTGCCCAAGGCGATCTTACGGGCGGAAGAGCGGGCTGGTGACATATTCGCTGCGGTGGATTCGGTGATGGACAAGATGTCTCGCCGCGTCGAACGCTACAAGGGACGACGACGGTCCGCGCGGCGGGCTCAGGTGCCTGTTGCCACACCAACCCCATCGGCGGCGGACGTCAGTCTGGTGGAGGAGGAGGAATACCCGAGCATCGCTCGCGTTAAGGAGTTCGAGGTCAGTTCCACCTTCCCAGAGGACGCCATCGAACAGATGGAGCTGCTGGGGCACCACTTTTTCATCTTCGTCGACGCTGCGGACGGACGACTGAGCGTGGTCTACCGGCGGGAGGATGGTGACTACGGCCTGTTGAAGCCCATCTACTGAGACCCATACAGAGAACACGCTAGAATGTCCGAGAGGCGCACCTGGGTGCGCCTCTCTTGTCATTTTCCACATGAGGGCTTAGGCGGCGTCTTCGGCCAGGCCCTCTTCTGGGCTTGTAGCGAATGCCTCTTCGAGCACCTGGTCCATCGTGTCGACAAATACCAATGTGAGATGCTTGGTGATCTCTTTGGGGACCTCTTGAAGGTCCTTGCGATTTCTAGCAGGGAGCAACACCTTGGCCACACCCGCCCGGTGAGCGGCCAACAGCTTCTCTTTGAGACCGCCCACCGCGAGGATCCGACCCCGTAGGGTGATCTCACCGGTCATTGCCACGTCCCGGCGGATCGGGTTACCGGTGAACGCCGAAAAGAGCGCGGTGGCAATGGTGATCCCGCCAGAGGGCCCGTCCTTGGGAATGCCGCCCTCCGGAAAGTGAATATGGATGTCGGTCTTTTCGAAATCCTCGTCGTCAATCTCCCAACTCTCGGCCTGGGATCTCAGGAAGGTCAGGGCGGCCTGTGCGGACTCCTGCATCACGTCCCCAAGTTGCCCCGTCAGCGTCAGCCCACCTTTGCCGGGCATCAGGGCGACCTCGACCGGCAGAAGATCCCCGCCGTCAGCGGTCCAGGCCAGTCCCATCGCGACGCCTACTGTGTCCTGACTCTCCAGATGCTCTTCCTCGAATCTGGGCGGCCCGAGATAGCGCTCGATGCCTTTCAGGGTTACGGTCCTGATCGGCCGCTTCTTCTCGGCCAGTCGGCGCGCCGCTTTCCGACAGATGCTCCCAATTTCCCGCTCTAGATTCCGAACGCCAGCTTCATAGGTGTATTGACGGATCAGGGTGCGGAGGGCCTTAGTGGGGAAGCTTAAGGGGCTTTGACTCAGTCCGTTCTTTTCTATCTGTCGCGGTATCAAGAAGCGTGTGGCGATCTCGACCTTCTCGAGTTCGGTATATCCTGGGAACTCGATGACCTCCATCCTGTCCTCTAGCGCTGGCGGCACGGTGTCCAGAATATTGGCCGTGGCAATGAACAGGACCTGAGAGAGATCGTAGGGGATCTCCAGGTAGTGGTCTGAGAAGGCATAGTTCTGCTCGGGGTCCAGGACCTCAAGAAGCGCGGAGGAAGGATCTCCTCGGAAATCAAGGCCGATCTTATCCACCTCGTCTAGCATAAAAACGGGGTTGATTGTGCCCGCACGACGCATCGTCTGGATAATGCGACCCGGGAGCGCACCGACATACGTTCGTCGATGCCCCCGAATCTCGGCTTCGTCGCGCACCCCACCGAGGGAGACCCGCACGAACTTGCGCCCCAACGCTTTCGCGATAGAGCGGCCCAGAGAGGTCTTGCCCGTACCCGGAGGCCCGACGAAGCAAAGAATCGTGCTCTGGGGGCGTGCAGGTGCCATCTTGGCAACGGCGATGTACTCCAGAATGCGCTCCTTGGCCTTGGGCAGTCCGTAGTGCTCGGACTCAAGGACCGCCGCAGCATGCGCGATGTCGAGGTTGTCTTCGGTCTCCTCCCGCCAAGGGAGGCTCAGCAACCAATCGAGATAGTTGCGGATAATGCCGACCTCTGGCGCGATGGATGGCATCATCGATAGCCGCCGGAGCTCATCCTCCGCCAACTCACGGACTTCGTCCGGCAGATCTGCGTCCCTGAGTTGCTCGCGGATTGTGGAGATATCGCGCGTGAAGGCGTCGGTCTCCCCCAACTCCTGCTGGATGGCCCGCATCTGCTCGCGGAGGAAGTACTCCCGCTGGCTCTTATCGACCTCCTCTTGGACCGTGGTCTGGATCTGATTCTCAAGCTCCAACACGTCGAGTTCGCGGGCAAGATGTGAGCTGATCTTCTGCAGGCGCTCTATGACATCCAGCGTCTCCAACAGATCCTGCCGAGCCTCTGTGGGTAGGTCAATGATCTGAGCGACCACATCCGCCAGCTCCCCCGGTGTGTGGACGTTCATCGCATAGACATAGGCCTCTTCGGGGAGTGCCTCGTTCAGATCCACCACCTTCTCAAACATAGTGAGCACGGCGCGTGATAGCGCTTCGGTGAGAGGGGTCTCCTGGGCCGCCTCCGGCAATGCTTCAACTGTGGCGATAAGGTAGGGTCGTTTCTGAACGTAATCCAGGATTCTGACGCGGCTCGCGCCCTGGGCGATCACGTTGGTGCTGCCATCTGGCAGACGGATAGAGCGGGCCACTAAGACCTCGGTACCGATTGTGAAAAGATCCTCCGGGCCTGGGTAGTCCTCCATTTCGTCATCGCGCTGCGCGACGACGACCAGGGGCCAGTCCTCCTGTGCGGCGGATGCCAGAGCTTGAAGAGAGGGATCACGACCGACGTACAGAGGTGTGATCATCTGTGGATAGACGACGAGGCCTCGGAGCGGCAGTAAGATTGCATCGAAAGGGCCCTCCTCAGCCGGCTCGGTGTCGAAAGCGTCGCCGAAGAGATCGTCGGGGGAGAGCGGTAGGTTATCCCAATCCATGGCTAATTCTCACTCCCAGGGCTCATCAACCCAGTCGCCAAGGGGGATGTGCAGGTCGGCGTCCTTAGCCCATGCTTCCCGCACATCGGCGACGAGGAAGATCGAGCCCGTGGCGATAATGCCCCAGCCTGACTGGAGTTCGCGGCAAGCCTCTTCGAGCGCGCGGCTTGGATTGACGGCGATCTCGGCCCCTTTGCCCAGATCCGCGCAGAGGTCGGCCAAGACGTACGGCGCGGCGGCTCGGGGATGGTAGGAGCGCGTGACAATCACGTGCTCGCTGAAGGGCAGCAACGCCCTTAGCATACCTTCGATGTCTTTGTCGTTAGAGGCCCCGTAGATGAGGATCCACGAAGTGTCGGGAAACCAGGTCTTGAGGGACTCGACGAGCTTCTGAGCCGAATAGGGGTTGTGGGCGCAATCCACAACGACGGGTGGATCCCGGTTCAGGACCTCCATTCTCCCAGGCCATACCGCGGACTTGAGACCATCCTCGACGGCCTGGCGACTGGCCCAAGTATGCCCGGTGCTGTAGAGTGTCGCGGCGGCAGCTACGGCGACGGCGGCGTTTTCCTGCTGGAAGTCGCCCAGCAGCGCCACTTTGTACAGCCCGTCGAAGAGTGAGGGCTTGCGGCTGTGGGTGACGCGAAAGGTCTGCCCGTCCAGAGATCGTTCCACCGGCTCCCAAGACCAATCCTCTCCCACAACCGTCAGGGGGGCGTTGCGCTCCGCGGCGATACCTTTCAGAACCTCGAGGGCCTCATCCTTCTGGGGCGCGCTGATGACGGGGACACCTGGCTTGATGATGCCGGCCTTCTCGTAGGCGATCTCTCCCAGCGTGTCACCCAGCAAGTAGGTGTGGTCGAGACTGAGGGATGTGATGATGCTGATCTCGGGCGTGATGACGTTGGTTGCGTCGAGCCGCCCGCCAAGACCCACCTCCATCACGCCTAGATCCACGGCTTGCCTCTGGAAATAGAGGAACGCCAAGGCTGTGGTGACCTCGAACGTGGTGAGCTCCGGGATGGTCTCCACGACGGGCTGTATCTCCTCGACCAAGTCGACCATCATCGAGCGGGAGATCGGCTCGCGGTTGATCTGGATCCGCTCACGATACGTGTGAAGATGCGGGGAGATATAGAGGCCTGTCCGCAGCCCACCGGCCTCAGCTATCCCGGTGAGCATGGAGGAGACGGAGCCTTTGCCCTTTGTCCCTGCAATGTGCAGGGTGGGGTAGGCATCGTGGGGATTGCCCAGCTTGTCCAACAGCTGAACCACGCGGTCTAGTTTGAACTCGCGGGGCGAGTACCGCTCTATGCGCCGCTTTTCGTAATCGACCAGTCCGTAGAGATAGCGCAAGACATCGTGATATTCCATATGTCTGGGTTCAGATCCTCCGGTGAAGGGGCTTGCGGAGACTGGAGGCTTTGCCACCGGACCTCCTCATCTTGGCCCAGATCCTGTCTCGGGCAATCGCCGTCAGCATCTCTCGCATATACGTGTAAGATTAGTGAGTGATTCTACCCCGTTTCAGCACGGTGACAAGATTCTGTCGAGGGCTGAAGTTTC
>JBNGDL010000076.1:0-15785 GCA_049975205.1 Anaerolineae bacterium
TGCTCAAATTGCTGGCTGTCTGAGATGCGTACGCCCTGCATCATTGCCACTCCGGACCGTTTTGGCTATAATCCGCAACCAGGGTTCGGGGGCCGGGGTTCTATCTTATGTCTTGGCTCCGGCTGGGCCCATCGTGGAGGGAGATCCGGGAGGATGTGTTGAGACAATTGGGAACGGGCAGGCGACTGCGGCGCTGGCTCTCGGACGTGTTGACGATGCGTCGACTGCGCCAACTCACGCAAATCCTCGCCTTGGCGGTGTTTCTGTACCTCTTCGTCTACGCGACCTTTCTAAACCCGCAGCGGGCTTGGGCCGATCTCTTCTATCACCTGGATCCTCTCGTGGCGCTCACCACGATACTGGCGCGGAGAGCGTGGGTAGCGGGATTTGGTCTAGCCGCGATCACCGTGGTGGTCACGCTTCTCTTTGGGCGTGTCTGGTGTGGATGGATCTGTCCCCTTGGGACGGTCCTAGGATGGTTGAGGTCTGGGCGGCGCCGTTACAGAAGGACGGCGCCCTCTGAGCGATGGCGTGGCGCGAAGTATGTGATCCTGCTCGTCATCGTTGTAGCCGCCGCCCTTGGTAATCAGACGTTGCTTTTCTTCGACCCTCTGACGGTGATGACCCGAACCTTAGGGGTGGCCCTCTGGCCAGCGCTCAAGAGCGGGATCTATAGTGCCGAAGCCGCTCTCTATCAACTGCCCATTCTCTGGGGCTTGCTGGATGCAGTTCACGAGGGTGTGATCTATCCGGTCTTCCGAGATGTGATCTCTGTTTTCAGCCTAGCTGTGCCCGTCCTGTTTTTCTTCCTTGCCCTCGTCGCGCTCAACTGGTGGGCTGAGCGGGCGTGGTGCCGTTACTTCTGTCCTCTGGGTGGGCTCTTGGCCCTGCTCTCGAAGCTCTCCTTTGTGCGTCGGGAGGTGTCGGGCGCCTGCGCCGCCTGCGCCCTTTGTACCGGTGACTGCCCAACGGGCACGATCGACCCAAGACGGGGGTATCGCAGTGATCCAGCGGAATGTATCGTCTGTTACGACTGCGTGGACGAGTGCCGTCGGGACGGGGTCGGGTTCCGCTGGCAGGGCGCACGCTGGCGCCCTGCCGCGTGGCGTGAGTATGATCCGGCGCGACGGCAGATGCTCGCCGGTGTCGGTGCCGCGGTGGCGGGCGTGGCCTTGGCGGGTGTTGAGCCTATCACACAGCGCCAACTGGCACATCTAGTGCGTCCGCCCGGCGCCTCCTCGCCTGAGTTTGAGTCTCTCTGTATCCGTTGCGGCGAGTGCGTTCGGGTCTGCCCGACGCAGGGGCTGCAGCCGAGTCTATTCGAGGCCGGCGTTCAGAATGTGCTGACCCCTCGTCTGGTGCCCAGACTCGGTTATTGCGATTACCGCTGCAACGCCTGCGGTGAGGTCTGCCCGACCGGCGCCATTCCACCCTTGACCGTTGCGGAGAAGCAGACCACGCCCATCGGACTTGCCCGTGTGGACCAGAGCCGCTGTCTGCCGTGGGCCTATGATATCCCTTGCATCGTTTGCGAAGAGGTGTGCCCTGTGCCGCACAAAGCCATCTGGCTCGAGACGGCTGAGGTAGTCGATGCCGCCGGAGCGACCCTGACGATCCAGCGCCCCGTGGTCGTCAAGGAGCTGTGTATTGGGTGCGGCATCTGCGAATACCAGTGCCCGATGGGCGGGGAGTCCGCCATTCGTGTGTACGCACCCACTGAGGCGGGTGGGTATCTTGGCGATGACGCCGCCTATCGTCCGCACCGTGGTCGGCGGGCACGGGAGCGCGAGTGACCGTTTCCGGGTCGTCCACAGCCGTGCGCCGCATCCTTGTGCTCCGCCCTCACGCGCGAGACTACCGACTTCGCGCGCTGTCTGTCGCAGCAGTGTCACAGGACCCTCGTGAGGACTCGCTTCTCCTCTGGGGGGAGGCCCTCTGCCACGTCCTTCTGCGCGACGACCCATCAAGTCTCGTGATCGCACGGGGCCCCTTGGCTTTCCTGCCGGGCAACAAGGCCACCGTCGGATACGTCTCGCCATTGACCGGTCTGCCGCACTACAGTTTCGTCGGGGGGAGGGGGTTCGCCGAGCTGCTTAACCTGGGGCTGGATGCCATCGTCCTCGCCGATGACACGGAGCGTCCCGGGGGTGGCATAGGTGAGCGGGGCCTGTCTGACGCGTATGTCGTGATATCGGGCAGGGCCCCAGATTTGGAGGTCGCGTGGCGTGCGGCGGACGAGATGCCGCACGGGCAGCGCAGCGCCTACTATTGGCTTGTGGACAACGAGCTCGGGGGCCAGGCCGAGCTGGGAAGCGTCTTTACGGTGGGGACGGCGGCGGAATACGGGTATCGCGCGGCCAATTTGGCGGTGGACGGCTTGTACCATGCTGGGCGTGGCGGCGCGGGTGACCGGTTCTCACAAGGCCTTCGAGCCCTTGTTTTGCACGGTCAACCGATGGATATCGCGTCTTGGATGGGCGACCGAACCTCCGACTTCCTACGTTTCCGCGAGGCAGAGATGGCGCCGCGCCTTACGGAAGCCTGCGGGCGTCTCTCGCGCCGTGACGGTGGCACGGTGACCAAATTGGTGACGACGGGGGCGGGAGATCACCCGACGCTGCCGGCGCGCAACGCCCAGCGTGTGGGCTACCCTCTTGCTGACCTTGGCGCCCGTCGGGTTCTGACGGCTCACCGCGTTGGACAGATGGGCTGCCAGTGGTGTCACGTCAATTGTCGTCATTGGCACTGGGTTGACGTGGACTACGCGCCCGATGGGCGCGACCGTTACCTCGACGATTTCGAGCCCACTTATGCCCTCTTCGCAATGCTGGACCTGGTGCCAGAGGATGACTCATTGCGAGGTCGCATCGAGCTCATTGAAGCCGTGGATCAGCGCCTTGTGGTTCCGATCGAACAGATGGGCATCGATGTGATGGAGACAGGCGTTGGGATAGCGGCCCTCTTCGAGGGCCTGGAGCAAGGTATCGTGCCCGACGATGATGTACCTCCGTCGCTGCGTGCGCGCGATGGTTCGCGCAAGCGTGCTTACTTCGGAGACCTGGATTGCGCAGCAGCCGCGGTTTCAGCACTCGCGGCGGGAGATGACCATCCTGCCATCCGAGCGCTTGGCGACGGGTTGGAGGCTCTGGTCGGCAGATATGAGGGGCTCCGAGATCGCGTTTTCACCTCAGGTCCAGGCACGCTGGCAAACGCCGGTCACGCCAACGCGCTTTGGACTTTCCTGATGCCGTTCTCTCGGTTCTTCAGCCATTACTCCGGTCAGATCTACAAGCTGCCGGGAAATCTGACGCCCGACATGACCTCCGCTGAGGTTCACGCGCTCTTTCGTGACGTCGTGGGCTTGATGTTGGAAAGGGAAGCGTTCCTCGTTTTGGGTAATGCGCTGTCGGCCTGCGCTTTCACTTTCGTCGTGTTCAGTGAGGACGGGGAAGGTCAGCGGTTGGATGGCTCGGGTCTGCTGGTGCGGGCGCTCTCCTTCTATGGCCTGGACGTACACGAGTTGGACCTCGCTTGGTTTGCGCGGGCTTTCTGGGCTCAATCGATCGTCATGAAGGCCAGCTATGGCTGGAGGCCACACCGGGTGGACGACTATCCTGACCGGGTCTTCGAGGTGCTGTCGCCGGTCTTGCAGCGACCTGTGGATAACCTAAAGGAGCTGATGGCTCAGTTGATTGCCGAATGGCGGCAGCAGGCCGGTGCGCGCTTGGCGCAGTTCGGCTACGAGGTACCTTGGCAGGCTGACGGCTGAATCTCGGCGCGGTTCGAGCCCGTCTTTCGAAGCTTGCGCGCCCTAGCGATCCTGTTATGATCCCAGCAGCACAACCAGTGTCCGTGGGCAGGAAAGGGAGGCGTCAGTTGGGACGATCGCGGTGGTGGCATCTCGTGCTTGCAGTCGTTTTGGCTGCGACGGTGGTCGGCTGCCGGCGTGAAGTGATGATCCCGGAGTTCGATCCGGGGTCGGAGATATCCGAGGTCAGGGAAGAGGGAGCTCAGCCGGCGAAATCTGCCCCAGCCGGGGGACAAGCCGCTGCTGCATCCGGACCGACACGTGTACCGGTCACCCCATCTCCCACGCCAACTCGGGTTCCCCCGAGCACGACGGCGACAACCTATACCGTTCAACGCGGCGACACGCTCTTGCGCATCGCTGCACTCTACGGCACCACCGTCGAATCCTTGATGCGCATTAACAACCTGGCCAATGCCGATCAGCTTACGGCAGGACAGGTGCTGCAGGTGTCGATGAACGCTGAGCACGTCTCGCCTAGCGACAGAGTGGTCCCGGATAGCGAGGTTGTGTACGGACCTGGTCACACAGAGTTCGACGTCGCGGAGGAGGTAGCTCGCCATCCGGGCCTGCTGAACGGCTATGTCGAAACCGTCGGCGTGCGGGATATGACGGGGGCAGAGATCGTGGATCTGGTCGCCCAGCAATACAGCGTCGGGCCTCGCGTACTCCTCGCGTTGCTGGAGCTCCGCGGTGGTTGGCTCTCCAATGCGAATCCCACACCGACTCAACAGCTATACCCTTTAGGGTTTATGCGAGGTGTTTATTGGGAGGGTCTCTATCGTCAGCTCTCTCAAGCAGCCAACGCTCTCAACACCGGCTTCTACGGCTGGTGGCTGGATGAGCTTTGGCTCGTGCAGACGGCCGACGGCGGCTGGGTTCAGTTCTCGCCGGACATCAGCGCGGGCACAGCAGCCGTCCAGAAGGCGCTGGCGGATACGACCGGTAGCTATGAGACGCTTTGTGCCGACCTGGCGGCCTTCATGGAGACCTATGTGGCTCTCTTCGGCGACCCTTTCGACTACGCAGTGGAGCCTTTGATCCCTCCCCAGACCGAGGTGCCAGCATTGGCGCTGCCGTGGCCAGAAGGCGAGACTTGGTACTACACCGGCGGCCCTCACCCTGGATGGGGCACGCTGGGCGCCTTCTCTGCTGTGGACTTCGTGACCGGCGAGGAGAACATCGGCTGCCAAGTGAGCACCGGCTGGGTCACGGCTGCAGCGGATGGCCTCGTCGTGGTGAGTGAGGATGGCATGGTTCTCCAAGATCTGGATGGCGATGGGGCCATCGGCACGGGTTGGGTCATCCTATACATGCATATTGCAGCGGATGGACGTGTGGAGCCCGGTGCCTGGCTGAACGAGGGAGAGAGGGTAGGGCACCCTTCGTGCGAGGGGGGTGTCTCCAATGCCTCCCACGTCCACATTGCGCGGCGCCTCAATGGTGTCTGGATCCCCACGGATGACGAGCGGTGGCCGATGATGCTTTCGGGCTGGATGCCCGTTTCGACCGATACGCCGTATGAGGGCACGCTGGTAAGGGATGGAGAGGTCCGTACCGCTTGCGAGTGCTGGGATGCCGTCAACGCCGTGACTCACTGACTCTGGAAGCCCGTGGCCCTGTGTTGAGAAGCGGCTGCCTGCTTCGAGTAGACTATCAAGCTAATGGAAGACCGGCTCGCCCAGGCGAGCCGGTCTTCTGCGTTAAGGCTGCGACCTATCCCTGGGATGGCTCAGGCAGGCTCCGTGTCGAGGGCGATGCGGACGTCAACGGCCCAGGCGTCGTCTGAGGCCGTTCCGACAATCAGCGGGTTGATGTCCAGCTCTGAGATGCAGGGGAAATCCGTCACCAGCTGTCCGACGCGGCGGAGCGTCGCGACCACGCCGTCGATATCCGCGGGCGGCTGCCCCCGGACTCCGGAGAGGATCTGACCGGCCGCCGTCTCCATGATCATCCCCCGGGCGTCGTCTTCGTTGAGTGGTGCGAGCCGGAAGGCGACGTCCTTGAGCACTTCCACAAAGGCGCCACCCAACCCGAACACCAGAACTGGACCAAACTGTGGATCCCGCTGCGCACCGAGGATCACCTCGTGCCCGGCGGGGGCCATTTCTTGGATCATCACCTGACGATCCGGATCTTCTCCGACCATCTGCCGAAAGGCCTCTTGCACCGCATCCACGTCCTGGAGGTTCAGGGCGATGCCGCCCATGTCGGCCTTGTGGATAACACCGGGCGCAATGAGCTTCATAGCCAGGGGGAACCCAAAGGAACGGGCCAGGGAGACCGCCGTCGCTTGCGATGCCGCGAGGCCCGACCGTGGCACACGAATCCCGTAGGCCGAGGCCACCTGTGCGGCCATCTCGGCGTCGAGGAAGCCCTTTCCCTGCTGCTCCCAGGCCTGACGCAGCAGAGCGCGGACCGCGCCTCTGTCGACCTCTTTAAGCGGGCTGGGGGTCAGATCGGGACGATCGCGCAGACGCCCGTACTCCAGTAGGCCGGCGAGCGCCCGGCTTGCTCGATTGGGGTCTTGGTAGAAGGGCACCCCGTTGCGATTAAGGATGCGCACGGCCTCGGAGATGCTCTCACCGCCCACGAGACAGCAGACGACGGGTTTGTTGGCCTGCTTCGCGGCAGCGACCACGTTCTCGGCGACCTCATCGACCGGCGTAATGGCCTGAGGGACGAAGATGGTCATCAGCATATCGACGTTGGGGTCTTCAAGCAGGATCCGCCCGGCGGCCCTATACATCTCGGCTTGCGGGCCGCCTAGCATGTCCACCGGATTGGCCAGCTGGGCTCCACGCGGCGTGACGGGCTCGAGGGCGTCCACCGTCTCCGGCGCCAGGTTGGCCATGCGGAGGCCGTAGCGGTCGAGCTCGTCAGCGGCTAGGGCGGCGGGGCCTCCGGCGTTCGTCAGGATGGCGACCCGGTTACCCCCTGGCAGCGGTTGTGTGGCGAGGGCCATCGCCACGTCGTTCTGCTCTTGAAGCGAGTCCACCACCACGACGCCGGCTCGATGACAGGCAGCGCGGTACCCCTGCTCGCTTCCGGCGAGGGCGCCAGTGTGCGAGGCAACCGCGCGAGTCCCCGATGATGTCAACCCGGCCTTGAGCATGACGATAGGCTTGCTTTTGTAGACGTCTGCCGCGGCTTCGACAAAGCGTCGACCATTGGGGAGTCCTTCGGCGTAGATGCTGATCACGCGCGTGTTGTCATCGTTCTGTGTCATGCGAATCCCGTCCGCGATATCGACGTCCAGCTGGTTGCCCAGGCTGATAATGCGGCTGTAGCCGACCCCCACAGCACGGGCCCAGTCCACAGTGCCGCCACAGATGGCGCCGGAGTGAGACACGAATCCAATGTGACCGGGCTCGGGCATGTCCGCGATGAAGGTCGTGTCCAGTGGGATGCGCGTGTCCATCACGCCGACGCAGTTCGGACCGATCATACGCATGCCGTAGTTACGAATGATCTCCTCCAGGCGGTGTTCCAGGGCCACGCCTTCCGGTCCCGCCTCTCGGAAGCCCCCGGTAATCACGATCACTGTACGGAGGCCGCGCTCCCCGCACTGCGCGAGGGCCTCCGGCACCAATGGGGCCGGGATCATAATGACCGCTAGCGCCACAGGATCAGGTACCTCCAGGATGCTGCGGTAGACTCTCAGGCCAAGGATCTCGCCGCCTTTGGGGTTGATGGGATAGATGGGGCCCGGATAGTCGTGATCTTTGAGGTTGCGCACGACGCCGTGACTGAGCTTGCTGGGATCCGAACTGGCGCCGATGACGGCAACCCCATCAGGGCTAAAGAAGTCTTTGAGGCTGCTTGACGGGTCGCTTGAGGCACTCTCTGCCCTATTGTCTGACGCATGACCTAGCGGGTTCTCTGGCATAGTCTCGATCTCCATAGGATAGGTGATGTTGGTATCGCCATCAGCTGTCGACGCCCTGCCTGGCTCAGCAGCAATGATAGGCCAGGGGCTGGGTTTGTCCAGTCACTTGTGGGCCCACCACACGCGGAAGCGCCGATCCTCGTGGGCTGTTTCCACGGCGCTGAAGTTTTCGGCGAGCCGGCTCCGGTAGTCGAGGAAGGCGTTGGCCACCAAGTAGAGCTCACCGGCCGCTTTCAGGACCCTAGCAGCTTCCTGGACAAACAGCTCCGGCACCTCAGCGTCGGTGCCCCGGCCCCGATGAAATGGCGGATTCGTAATGACTGTGTCGAAAGTGCCGGCATCCAGCGCGGCGGCGCCTACGCAGAGGTGAACGCGTGCATCTGGAAAGCCGTTGGCGGCCCACGTACGTCGGGTGGAAGCGGTCGCACGGGCCGAGACGTCGGTCCCAACGACATCCGCGCCTGCACGAAGCGCGACCAATCCTGCCAGCCCGGATCCACACCCCAGGTCCAAAACGCGGCTGCCACGAGCGATCTGCATCGTTTGCACGAGGGCTGCTGTTCCGGCGTCAAGCCGCCCCTCTGCGAAGACACCAGCGCAGCTCACGAGATGCGTGGGGATACCCAGGGCCAGAATTTCCTCGGCCTGGTAGCGGGGTATCGGAAGATCGATGCCTGACTCGGGTCGGTAGGCGACGGCGGCATGGTAGCCTCCCTTGCGAGCAATCACACCCATGTGCCCGAAGATCGATCTGGCATCCTCAACGGCGCTCCTGAGACCCTCGTTCTTGGCTCCCACAACGTAGAGGATGCCCCCTTGCCTCAAGACAGCGCCGGCTGACCGTATGATCTCTGATTGCACCGCACGGCCTCGGGGAAGGTGGACCAGGGCGAGGTCAAACTTATCGGGAACCAGTTGGCGGGTGTCCCAGCCAATGAGACGTCGTGGCCCCGGGAGGTCGTTCTCTCGAAACGTGACCTCCACGGCTAAGCTCTCGCCGAGATGATCGTGCCAGGTCACCACGTCCGCATCGGAGCGGGCAGCCCAAAGCGCGGTGGGCGCTGCCCCAGGGCCGGTGACGAACACACGCTTCGCCGTCACCTTCCTCACGGCATCGAAGAGCGCTTCGTGCGCTGCCCCGAAGCCTGCCGTCCCGGGCAGCCGCACGATCATTGCCGGCCCATCCGGCAGCTCTTCGCGGCTTGACATCAACCATCGCTCACGATAGCTTCCCGGCTGCATAGCGATCCCTTCTTGATTCTCAGGCTACGGCGGCGGTGGACGCTTCTATGGACGCAGGGCGTTGTCCACTGGGACGTCGCGAGACCGTGCCTTTCCACTATTTTCTGTTATATTTGTAGTGCAAATTACCGAAGAGACAAGCATGCATGCGCAGCACGCATATGCGGAATCCTTATTGAGCGTTGGTGCGGTGCGTGCTATAATCTCTGGTCAATGGATTGGGCGGGCTTCAGTCTGATCTCAAGGGGTGGTGGAGGCTGATATGGTCAACGTACAAGAGTTCAGTCGCACGTTAGCGGCCAACGTGGAACGCGTCATCGTCGGCAAGTCATTTGCCGTCCAGCTGTCAATCATTGGACTATTGAGCCGGGGTCATATCCTCATTGAGGATGTCCCGGGCGTGGGAAAGACGATGTTGGCGCGGAGCCTGGCGAAGTCCCTGGGCTGCTCGTTCGGTCGTATTCAATTCACGCCTGATATGTTGCCCAGCGACGTGACGGGCGTATCGATCTACAATCAGGCGACGCGCGGTTTTGAATTCCAGCCGGGTCCTATTATGTCTCAGATCGTGCTCGTGGACGAGATCAACAGGGCGACGCCCAAGACGCAGTCTGCGCTATTGGAGGCGATGGAGGAGCGTCAGGTGACGGTGGATGGGATCAGCCACCCCTTGCCCGAGCCCTTTATGGTGTTGGCGACCCAGAACCCTATTGAGTATGAGGGGACCTACTCGCTGCCGGAGGCGCAACTTGACCGCTTCCTGATCCGGATCGACGTGGGATACCCCGATCTCAATGATGAGATCGAGGTCCTCGACAGGCAGCAGTTTCGTCATCCAGTTCTCGATCTCGGTCCTGTGGTCTCCGCGGAGGATCTACTGGCGGCCCAGGAGAGCATCAAGAGCGTCTTTGTCTCTCCAGCCGTGAAGGAGTACATCGTCCGGCTGGTGCACAAGACCCGTCAGCACAACGACGTCTATCTCGGTTCGAGTCCTCGTGGAAGCCTAACGCTGTATCGGACAGCTCAGGCTCGGGCCGCGATGTATGGCCGGGATTACGCATTGCCTGATGATGTGAAGTTCATGGCGCCGTACGTCCTTTCGCACCGCCTGATCATCAGCCCCAGCGCACGCTTGCGAAGTGTCAGGGCCGAGGAGGTAGTGAGGACGATCCTAGATGAGCTGTCCATGCCCGAGCCGGAGCGTCAGCGCGAGCCGGTCTCCGGGCAGGACTGACCAATGGTTGCGGCGCGGCTAATCGGCGAACACGTGGATGCGGTGCGGTTGAGGCGTTCCTAGGCCGGGGTGATTAATGGGCGAGCGACGTAATGGCGATGGTCGAGGGCAACGGCGAGTCCAGCTGAAGAACTGGCTCGTGCCGGTCCTGGTCATCGTCGTGCTGGTCACGGAATTCACCGCGCCTTACCGCGGTTGGCGCATTTTGATCGTCGGCCTTGGAGGAGCGTTTCTCCTTAGCCTGTTCTGGTCGTTGTCCCTATCAAGGAAACTCGATCTGACGCGGCAGATGCGCTTCGGCTGGGCTCAAGTCGGCGACAGACTCGTCGAGCGTTTCACCGTGCACAACAATGGATGGGCGCCTGCCGTCTGGTGCGAGGTCCGAGATGAGTCGACGATGCCTGAGTATCAGGTGAGCCGGGGCACAGCTGTCTCGGCCTTTGACGTGATTCGATGGCATACCGAAGCCGTCTGCCTCCGTCGTGGTCTCTTCACTCTGGGCCCCACGAGGATCGAGACCGGGGATCCCTTTGGCGTCTTCTCCGTGACGCTGGACTTCCCGGCGTCGATGCCGTTATTGGTTCTGCCCCCAATTGTGCCGCTTCCCAGCATCGAGGTTGCGCCCGGCGGACGCTCTGGTGAGGCAAGACCGCGCGCCAACATCCTCGATCAGACGGTCAGCGCGGCCTCAGTCCGCGAGTATGCGCCAGGCGACAGCAAACGGTGGATTCACTGGCGCACGACGGCACGGCAGCGTGAGCTGTACGTGCGGCTTTTCGAAAGCACGCCGGCTGGAGATTGGTGGATCCTCCTGGACATGGATCGCCGCGTACAGGTGGGGGAGGGTGAGGGAGCCACGGATGAGCACGGTGTGATCCTTGCGGCATCCCTGGCAGATCGCGGCATACGGGCTCGCCGCGCCGTAGGCATGGTGGCTGGGGGTGAACAGCTGGTCTGGATGCCGCCCGCTGAGGGCGAGGGACAACGCTGGGAGATCTTGCGCTCTTTGGCGCTGATATCGCGGGGAGACCAGCCCTTATCAGAGATGTTAGCCCGTGTCGGCTCCAGCATTGGCCGCAATGCCAGCCTGATTGTGGTGACCCCTTCCACGGACACCCTGTGGGTAGAGCAACTCGTCACACTTGTCCGTCAGGGTGCGGTACCCACGGTGCTCCTGCTGGACCCGTCGTCGTTTGGCGGAACTGGTGACACCGATGTGGTCAAGAGCCAGCTGATCAACATGGGCATCGCCTTCTATGAGGTCACGCCGGATGTGCTCAACTTACCTGAATCCCGCCCCGGTCGCCGGGGGCACTGGGAGTGGCGCGTCACGGGAACGGGCAAAGCCGTGGCTGTGGATCAGGAGGAGGTCTCCTGGAGGACGTTGGCATGAGGTACGCAGCTGAGCGCGACGAAAGCTTCATCCAGAGAGTGATCAAAGCCCTTGGGCCAAAGGCGCTCCTTGCCTGGAGCCTGCTGCTGGTGGTCGCTTTCAGCATGACATCAGGGCTGACCGACGCCGTGGCTAACCTGAGTGTGGCGTATGTCTTCTCCATAGCAGCCGTAGGGATGACGTTGGGATGGTTGTTGTCTCTCCTACCCATGAAGGCCTGGCTAGGTGCTACGCTCAGTCTCTTGCTGGGTTTTGAATTCCTTCTCATCCGGGTAGGGGGCCTCGAGGATGAGGTGCTTCGGATCGTTGGTGCGACCACTCGCCTCGTGCCTGACGCGGCGCGGTGGTACTGGACATCCCGGCCGCCGGACTGGGGCGGTGCTTTCTCCCTATTCCTTGAGCTTTGGCGCGGCATGGGCACATTGTTGGCTCGCACCGGCATGTGGTTGGGTAGACTCTTGGCTGGGAGTGAGGGCTTCGACGTGGTGGGCACCGCGCTGGTATGGGGCTTCGGCGTCTGGGTCTACAATGTCTGGGCTGGCTGGGTTGTGCGGAGATACCACCGACCGTTGCTAGGAGTTCTGCCTGGGAGCGTGCTACTTGCCTTCGCACTTTCCTATACAGGAGCCAACCCGTACATTTTCCTCCCTATCGTGGGTGTCACCTTGGTGTTGATGGCGATGATGCACCAGACGGAGCGCGAGCATCGGTGGTCCATTGCCGGCATCGACTTCTCACAGGGTCTCTGGAGCGACATCGCGATGATTTCCACCGGCATCTCGATCGCGCTCGTGCTGGCTGCGGCGATTGCCCCGTCCATCTCGGCTCAGAAGATCGCCGATTGGGTCCGTGAGGTGACGGACCGCGGTGAGGAGACGCGCACCGAGACCGTGGCCGAAGGGTTAGGGCTGCAGCAGAGGCCGGCACCACGTCCTGCTCGTCCTGTCGAATCTGCCCGTTCCACCGGCCTACCTCAACGTCACCTGATAGGCTCGGGGCCCGAGCTATCTCGCGTCGTGGTGATGGTCGTACAGACCGGCGAGCTTCCACCTGTATTTGATTCTCAGTTCATGGAGCGAGTCCCGCGGCACTATTGGCGAAGCATCACTTACGATCGCTACTTCGGGCGGGGTTGGGCCACCAGCAACACAGAATCGATCGACTATGAAGCTGGTGAGGCCATAACCGAGGTTGAGGCGGATCATCTGCGTCCGCTTCGGCAGACTGTTCGGATTGTGAACCCTGACATAGGGGGGATCATCCATGTGGATGGCACCCTCGTGTCGGTGGACCAGGACTTTAATGTGACCTGGCGGTCGGGTGATGAGATCTTCGCTGCTACGACGGAGGCAGAAACCTATCGGGCAGATTCTGTCTATCCGGTCGTCAGCGCTGAGGAGCTTAGGTCTGCCTCTCAGGACTATCCCGAGGCGATTCTCAGTCGCTATCTGCAGTTGCCTGACAGCGTGCCCGAGCGAGTTCGGACACTTGCTCGAGATCTGACGGCCGTCGAACCGACTCCCTACGATCGGGCTGTGGCCATCGAGCAGTACCTGCGCCAGTTCCCCTACACTCTGGATGTGCCATCGCTTGGCCCCACCGAGGACATCGCAGACTACTTCTTGTTCGAGCTTCAGGAGGGCTACTGCGACTACTACGCGTCATCGATGGTGGTGCTGGCCCGCGCCGCGGGCTTGCCCGCGCGCCTGGTGATCGGCTACGTGAGTGGCAGCTATGATCCCATTGAGGCCCGCTACGTTGTCACTGAGGCAGATGCGCACTCGTGGCCCGAGATCTACTTCCCCGGCTACGGTTGGATAGAGTTCGAGCCCACCGGTGGACGGGCACCCATCGAGCGCGAGGCCGCGCCGGATGAATTGATCTGGCCGGAAGGGAGCGAGCCGGTCGGCCCGCTGGTCACTCCAGAGGCGTCTGGTGGGCAACCGCTCATCATCGCGCAGTGGGTGCTGATTGGTGTGGCGGGCCTGTTGGGTGTCATCGCCGTGGGCGCCGGAGCGGACAGCCTGTGGCTTCTCCTGGGGTCGCCGGAGGGGATGACGAGGCGGTTGATGCGGAGGCTACGGGCCTACGCGAGGCGTCTTCGCACTCCGCATGTTAAGGGCAATACGCCTGATGAGGTCGCGGGAGCAATGGGCGACCGGTTGCGGATCATTGCCGAAGCCCACGGTTACCCCGGCGTCGAATTGGTCGAGCCGGCTGTTGAGGAAGTGCAGGATCTGGTCTCGTTCTATACGGACACGTGGTACAGACGCGATCCCGATGTCTCCCCGCGGCGAAGAAGGGGTGCCGTCCTGACGTGGTGGCGCTTACGGTGGCGGCTGTGGCTGGCCTGGCTCTGGCGAAGGTCGGCTATCCCTGTGGAACCTGGGGCCAAAGATGACGAGGCCTAGAATTGACGGGCAGATTACGTTCTGCTACACTCGCGACTTGGCAGCGACGTCCAGCTTCTACGAGGACGTGATCGCGCTCCCGTTGGTCGTGGATCAGGGCGCTTGTCGCATCTACCGAGTCGCGGCCCAGGCTTACCTGGGCTTCTGCGAGCGTGATCACGCGATCACTAGCCCAGACGGCATCATCTTGACCTTGGTCACCGAGGCCGTGGATGAGTGGTATCACTATCTGTCATCCCTGGGCGTTGAGTTCCAGAAGGCGCCCGCCATCAACGACGAGTATGGCATCTACCATTGTCTTGCACGCGATCCGAATGGTTATCTCATCGAGATTCAACGCTTCCTTGATCCGGGTTGGCAGGATGGAGAGGATCAATCTCGGTGTCAGGCAGAATAACGGCTCAAGAGCATCGATAACCTCGAAGGGACTATGTCGTGAATGTGATAGATTACTTCTACCGCTTTGGTTTGGCTCTGGGCATCGGTCTTCTCATCGGCGTGCAACGCGAGGCCGTCTACGACGAACCTGAAGGCAAGCTGTTTGCTGGCGCGCGCACCTTTGCCCTTATGAGTCTTGCTGGGTTTGTCTTCGCTGTTGTGTCGGCGGAGATGTCGTCAGCGCTGCCGTTCCTCGCAGGCCTGCTGACGATGGGGGTCCTTCTGGCCTTGGCCTATCGCGCTGACGTCGCTGTTGGGAAGCCAGGCATGACCACCGAGATGGCAGCGATCGTTGCGTATGGCACAGGCGGGCTCTGCTACGCGGGATCGTTGCCGATTGCGGCCGCGCTAGGCGTCACCGCGATGGCGCTGCTTTCGCTCAAGCATCAGACCCGAAGCCTAACGCATTCGATCACGCGAGAGGACATCTACGCCACAGTCAAGTTCGCTGTGATCAGCGTGATCGTGTTGCCGCTTCTGCCCAACGAGACGCTTGGCCCCGAGCCCCTAAACGTGCTCAATCCTTACAACATCTGGCTGATGGTGGTTTTTATCAGTGGGATCAGCTTCCTCGGCTATGTCTTGATCAAGGTGGCGGGCGCTCGCCGCGGGATCGGGCTGACCGGACTCCTGGGCGGGATCGCTTCCAGCACTGCTGTTACGCTGAGCTTCGCCCAACGGAGTCGCGAGAACGACGAGCTGGCGCGATCGTTTGCCCTGGCGATGCTGGTGGCCTGGGCCGTTATGTTTGTGCGTGTGCTTGTGGTCGTTTTCACGCTGGCACCGGAGCTGGCACGCATGATGCTGCCGCCGATGGCCGCCTCCTGTGGGGTCGGTATCCTCTATAGCGGCGTACTCTATTTCACGCAGCGATCAGAGGAGAATGAGAGCGTCGACTTCGAGAACCCCTTTGAGCTGGGCCCGGCGATACGATTTGGTCTCATCTATGCGATCACCCTCTTGGTGTCACGCGCCGCCCAAGTCTACTTCGGGAATCTGGGGATCTACATCTCCAGCTTTGCATCAGGGTTAGCCGATGTGGATGCTATCGCACTCTCAATGGTTGATCTGACGCAGCGGGGTTCTGGACTCGATCTCATTGTGGCTGCGCGTGCCACCGTGATTGCGGGCATGGCGAACACGCTTTTCAAGGGCGTCTTCGCGCTGACGGTGGGATCCAAGAAGCTGCGACGGGTGCTTTGGCCCGGTCTGGCCCTGATGCTGGTGACCGGCACGGCGGTAGCCTTCTTGATGTGAGGATCTGCCAACACGGAGGGCGTCACCATTGACGTAAGACGGCGCGCCTATCAAGGCGCGCCGTTTGTGAGCGGGTGAGGGGATTCGAACCCCTGACATTCAGCTTGGGAAGC
>JBNGDL010000077.1:0-3069 GCA_049975205.1 Anaerolineae bacterium
TGAATGCTTGACAAAGGTCTCCAGCGCGCTATAATGCTTGCTGCGATTTCCCTTTGGGAGAAGCGACTCCTAGCCGATGGTGGCCCGTCTGCGGACGATGCGACTTGCTGACGACACGACATCGGGAGCAAAGAAGGGGGTGAGGTGCGTGACGTTTGTAAAGGCGGACGACAACGAGTCCTTTGACTCGTTGCTACGACGTTTTAAGAAGAAGGTACAGCGGGATCGGATTCTCTCAGAGATACGCAAGAGACGGTATTTCGAGCAGCCGAGCATTGTCCGGAAGCGGAAGCGGGCGGCCAAACTTCGCAAGAGCCGACGCACGACGATCAAGGATCGCCGGCGACAGTACTGATGCATTAATAATAAGGTGATATGACGCTAAGAGAACGGCTTCGAAAGGACCTGCAGGACGCTATGCGCGCGCAGGATGCGCGGCGCAAGTCCGCCTTGAGGATGGTGTTGACCTCGATCCAGCTGGTCGAGGCCGAGTCGCCCCGAACGCTCGACGACAAAGAGGTCATCGAGCTGATTCGCAAGGAGGTCAAGCGGCGCGAGGAGGCGGTCGAGCTGATGCGCGAGGCCGGTCGCGATGAGTTGGTCGCAGAGGAAATGGCGGAACTGGAGATCCTCAACGAGTATCTGCCCGCTCTTATGAGTGAGGCCGAGATCCGTGAGATGGCCCAGTCCGTGATTGAGGAGGTTGGCGCGGAGTCCATGGGGGACATGGGTAAGGTGATGGGGACCATGATGCCTCGTGTGAAAGGGAAGGCCGATGGCAAAACAGTCAATCAGGTCGTCCGCCAACTGCTTTCCGCCTGACTCCTGTTTGTTGATCAGTTGATGACGGGAGGGGCTCCTGGGCGGAGCCCCTCTTGTTCTTACTTATGACAAAGCGCAAGAACCGATCTCAGCGAGCGCGGCCGAGCCCCGAGCGGGGCCGCGGATGGGTAGTCAGGCAGATTCTCTTCTGGCTCTGGCTTACCGCGGTCACGTCTCTGGTCCTCGTCTATGCGTCGCCGGCGGGGTATGACCTCTCCGTAGGGCAGGTGGCACCCCAGAACATCCGCGTTCCCCGTGACGTCACGTTCATCAGTGAGATACTGAGTCGCCAGGCTCAGGAGGATGCCGCGCGGCAGGTGCAGCCTATCTACACGCCGCCGGATCCTGCGATCGCGCGCGAGCAATACAGCCGGGCGCGTGAGGTGCTCAACTACCTTCGCGCGCTGCGCGCCGACCCCTACCTTACGGGACCCGAGCAGCGGGCCTGGGTATGGGCCGTGCCGGAGCTCGAAGATCTACCCGAGGACGTCGTTGACGCGATTCTGACCCTGCCGGATTCTAGCTGGAACCGGGTTCAGCTGGAGTTCCTCGATCTCCTCGACCAGGTCATGCGCCAGGAGGAGATCGAAGAGCGGGATCTGCGACAGGTGCGGAACCGCATTCCTACGTTAGTACCCCTAGACCTGGCCCAGGATGAGGCTGAGGTCGTCGAGGCGTTGGTGGCAAGTTTTGTGCGTCCCAACGTGTTCTATGACGAAGCGGCCACCCGCGCTGCGGAGGATGCGGCTCGTGAGGCCGTCGGCCCTGCGCCTCGCACCTTCCGAAGTGGCGAGGTCATTGTGAGGGAGGGCGAGCGGATCTCTGAGCTGGATCTAGAGGCGCTTCAGGAGCTTGGCCTTACCTCTGCAAAACAGAGCAGCCGAAACGTGTCATCGGCCGTTTTGTTCGCTTCCCTGTTGACATTTGGTGTGGGACTTCTGGTCTACCGCTTCCACCCCGCTGCGCTCGATGGGGGCCGTCATCAAGTCCTGGTCTCGTTGATCCTTACAGTCTTTCTTGGTTTGGCGTGGCTTCTCGTCCGCTCCGGCGAGTTGGTGCCCTATTTGTTCCCCGGTGCGGCGGCGGCGATGCTGATCTCGACAACGGTCGGTCCGCTGCCGGCGGCTGCCTCGACACTGCTCCTGAGCGCGGTCGCCGGGTGGATTGGGTCACGCTCTCTCGGACTGGCTATGATGGTGCTCTTGGGTGGGCTGTATGCTGTCCTGAGGCTGCCGAAATACGAGCAGACGGGCCCTCTCTTCCGTGCTGGCCTTGTCGACGGGTTGGTCCAGGCGTTGATTCTCTTCGTTTTCTCTGTGGACGAGGTGATGGTTACGCCCATGAGCCTGCTATTGAAGATGGGCATGTCGCTTCTCGGCGGTCTGATCTCGGGAGCGCTGACCGTCGGGGGACTGTTCTTATTGACGCCGCTGTTCGATCTCACCACCACTTTCCGCCTGACCGAGCTCAGCCGGCCTAATCATCCCTTGCTGCAACGTCTGCTGCGTGAGGCACCGGCGACGTTTAACCATGTGATGATGGTGGCGAGCCTTGCGGAGCAGGCCGCAGAGCGAATCGGGGCGAATGCGCTCCTGACACGCGTGGGCGCTTACTATCATGACATTGGGAAGCTGAGCCGTCCTTATTTTTTCGCCGAGAACCAGCAGGGACTGAGCAATCCTCACGACCGCCTTGATCCCTACACCAGCGTCGACGTGCTGGCTGGTCATGTTCGTGATGGCGTCAAGTTAGCCAAGCAGTACCGCTTGCCGGCGAAGGTGCGCGCATTCATCCCGGAGCACCATGGCACGACGCGGGTCAGCTTCCTCTATCAGAAGGCGATCGAGGCCGCTGGCGGAGAGGCGGATTTGGTGGACGAGTCGCAGTTTCGCTACCCCGGCCCCAAACCGCAGAGCCGCGAGACCCTGCTCGTGATGTTGGCTGATGGCTCTGAAGCTGCGACGCGAGCTCGGCGCCCCTCGACCTCGGAGGAGCTCGACGCTGTAATCAGCGAAATCTTCGAACAGCGGATAGGGGGCGGTCAGATGGACGAGTGCCCGATCACGATGGAGGAGCTCAACACTATCAAGCGTACGTACGTCGACCTGCTGCGAGGTGCCTTCCACCCGCGAGTTCAGTATCCGGAGTCGAAGAAGGCGCCCGCCGAGAAAGCGGCGGTAGAAGAGGAAACCGACGAGGAGACGCAGCCGCTTGGGCCTGAGGGATCGGAATCGACCGCAGCGCCAG
>JBNGDL010000077.1:3169-15201 GCA_049975205.1 Anaerolineae bacterium
AGCTGCGACATCGCAAGCTGCGACATCGCAAGCTGCGACATCGCAACCTGCGTCTCCGGAGGAGCCCGAGGTGGTCAGCGTGCGAGAAGTGGAAGGGGGCTCGAGGTGAGAAGAACCCATCAGATTGAGATCCAGGTTGAGGAGCAGGTCGGCGAGATTGATCCAGAGCCGCTCGAGCGCGCGGCGCGACTGACGGTCATGCTACAAGGGCCCGATGAGGCGTGCGAGGTCGTTGTCGTCCTCACGGACGACGCGGCGCTTGAAGACCTCAACCGAAGGTTCCGGGGCGTCCCTCGACCGACGGATGTTCTGGCCTTCGCTGATGATACGCGAGGCCCGTTGTCTGGAGGGATCTCCGGATTTCCACGCTATCTCGGCGACGTCGTGATCTCAGTGGATCGCGCGCGAGCACAGGCGGAGGCCGTCGGAGGATCCCTGAGTGATGAGTTGCAGGTGCTTACGGTTCACGGCGTGCTGCACTTGCTCGGGCATGACCACGCACGCAAGCAGGAAAAGGAGCGAATGTGGGCTATTCAAAGCGAGATCCTGCGGCTGTTGGACGTCAATATCCCGTTGCCGGAGTAAGGCTAGGCCAGAGAGGTAAGTTCTTGGAGAGTTTCCGTTACGCGGTGGCGGGACTGCGATACGCCTTAGCTTCACAACGCAATTTCCGGATTCATCTTGCCGCCGCGCTCAGCGTGGTCCTGCTTGCCTTCTGGCTGCAGGTCCCACCTCAGTCGTGGGCTGTCCTCGCTGTGACGGTCGGCGCGGTGCTGGTGACCGAGATGTTCAACACGGCGGCGGAGACATTGGTTGATCTTGTGAGCCCCGACTATCATCCGATGGCCAAGCAGGTCAAAGACCTTGCTGCCGGCGCAGTCCTCATCATGGCGATCGTATCGGTCCTGGTAGGGCTTCTGGTGCTGGGGCCACCGCTGTGGTTGCGGCTGGGGCTGGGCTGATCTCGACGCCTCCCGCCTAAGGCGCCTCCTGGGCCAGCTCGAAGCTCAGCTTGTCCTCTCCTTCTGGCGTCGTCCATCGGTTCCCTGTTAGGGGGTCGTAGAGACCGATGTCGAGCCGCAAATCCTCGCGACTGTACTCTCCCGCCTCGAATCGATGATACTGCAGAACCAAGTCGCCTGGCTTGAGGCTGTAGGGATCGACCCATAACCCGTCGTCAATCGCAACCTGGTCGTCTCCGCTCCACAGGTGGGCAAAGACCTTCAGCCGGGGCCCGTTATAGACGCCGGGGGGCGGGGGATGCGGTATCAGCTCCTCATCGGGCAGGGGCAGCTCCGCCCTAACCGACCACCACGTTGCCAGCCAACTTGCCTGGGACTCCTCAACAGAAGGATGCCAACTGATGGCCTCAAGAACGAACGCGCCACCAAAGGGCTGTGATGCTGCCGCGGCACCCTCGATAGTCCGGTCGAGCCTGGCGTCACCGATCCTGGGGAGAGAGACTACGAAACCCTGCATGCCGCTGGGTGCCTGCATAGGTTCGGCATCAGCCAGCAGACGCTGAATGGGCGCTGCCTTTGCGCCCTCATCTTGAAGATAGACGACCGTCGACGCGCCGTTGACAAAGACCAGCGCGCGTTCGGGGTTGAACCACCGCAGGTGTTGTGCTGTTGCACCTGCATCGGTCTGAACCGCCACCTTGTCCCAGGGGCCCGGCAGCATACTGCCGACCGCGAGGCCTGCAGCCGTGTCGAGCGGGCCGCCCACGTCTCCTCTCCCTGCCCTCAGGGCTTCGGCCAGCGCGCGGTAGTCAGCTCGATAGAGGAAGCGCACCATCGAAGCCTGAGGCCACGTCCCGAAGTAGTCGTTCAGGTCACGAACGCCGACACTTCCCACGATCAGCGCGAGCGCGACGAGCCTGAGCCAACGCCAATTGCCCGGTGGCCACTTACTAAGCGTGTTACGAAGGGTAACGGGCAGTACAGCCAGCGAGAGATAGACGGCGGGCATGGCCAGAATGGTGTGCCCATAGCTCGACGGCGGTAGGCTGATGAGCGCCGGACTGATCCCGGCTACGAGCCAGAGCAGGAGCATCCTCGAGGACGGCTCACGCCACCGGGCGCAGTGAATCGCGATGCTCGCGTAGAAGAAGGCCGCTCCCAAGGGGCCGAACACCGGACGCTCGCTGACGTTGTATAGCCATTCGGGATCGCCGCCCGCGTGGAACATGCCCATTGTGGTCCAGGCTGTCTTCAGAAGCGGCACGGGGTCCCCAGAGCGGAGGGCGTGGATAGGGACGGCGAGCTCGCTCACGCGTGCGTCAGCGCCTGGCAGTCGCGAGGCCGCCCAGAACATGGGCACTGCCAACAGGACACCCAGGCCGATCCCGAGCACGTAGGGCTTCCATCGCCCGTGTTGGGGCCGGAGGAGGGGGAAGAGGCCGATGAGAAGCAGTGGCAGAAGGCGGCCTGCGTAATAGGTGAGCAGGGCTCCCGCCGTCCCCAGCGCGATTCCCGCGATTCCGATCCAAATGCCCGTGCGTCGGAGGCGGGTGGGAGTCCTCAGGAGACGCCATCCCCAGTAGAGAGCGAGGAGAGCCCAGGGTAGCGTGCCGATGTGTCGGATCGCGACTCGGCTGTACATCAGGCACCAGAAGGACGTGCTCATCAGCGCCCCTGCTAGGAGCGCTGAAAGGGGGCCTAAGGCGCGGCGCCCCAGGGCCCAGGCCAGTAGCACAGTCAAGGTCCCGGCGGTCGCGGACATCCAGCGCGCAGAGGCCTGATTGATGCCGGCTATGGCCAAGAGTGGGGCGCGTAGTGTGTGGTACAGGGGCTCGTGGCCCGAAGCCCCCGCATAGTAGAGGACGGGACCCTCCTTCAGCACACGGCCTGAGAATGTGTAGAGTTCGATCAGGTCATCATCACGCCATCCAGGGGGCACGTCCATCAGGGCGATCCAGCGGAGTCCCCACGCAATGAGAAGCAAGGCGATCAGGCAGACCCTCTCGGTGGGTCGCAGCGATCTCACGGTACGACCACCTTCATGGGGATCAAGACACGTGTCGTGCCGGGTGAAAGCTCCTGCCCGCCCGTGCGGATGGCGAGGGGCATGACATCGTCCCTCGTGTAGATGCCGAGCGCAACGTAGTATGAGCCCAGGGTGGCGTCGGAGGGTACCTGCAGGCTCTGGCGTTGCACGAACCGGTCTCCGGTCTCCCACTGCCACGAGGGTGCGTCCAGCCGATCGTCTTGTGTGACGAGCTCTCCTGCTGCGTCGAGCAGGTGGGCGAATATAGCCAGATCCTCGCTGATGGGAGACTGGACCTCCCACACGGTAAGGAGCTCGATCAACTGACCCGGCGCGACCGGCCCGTCGGGACCTAGCTTGTAGCCAGCCAGGCTGACGACGCCGCCGTAGTCCACCGGCGTATGGATCCAAGACAGGGTTTCCCCTGGAGGCGGGTTTCCTTCGGCAAATCGCAGTTGGGAGGAGAGAGCCGTCGCAAGGCTGTCCCAGGTGGCAGGAGCGTCCCACACGAACCCAACCGTCGACGACGGAATATCTATCTCGCGAAACTGCAGTGTCACCGACGGCGCGACGTGCGGCTCCAGATAGGCCCAGAGTTGGGCCGGTGGCTGCGTCTGATTCTCGACGAACAGGCGGACCGTCGTGCGAGGCACAAAGAGGGCTCGGCGTCCATCGGCCCAACGAAGTCTCAGATCGTCGCGGCGGAGCGCGACCTCCATGGTGTAGGGGTCGTGGAGCTCGCCGGGATAAAGACTGGTGATCACAGCAGGCGAGGTATCCTCTGCCTGATCGAGGTGGTCAGCCAGGGCAACGACGTGATGGTGGTAGGCGACCCTCACGTCGCGATGCTCCGCCCAGGTATTGAAGTAGGCATTGGCGGTTTCGGCGCCGGTAGCCAATAGGGCCACAATGCCCCCTGCTAGTGCCGTCTTTGGGAGCCACGGTCCCGCGACCTTGCCTGCGCGGCGGGTCGCGCTGGCAAGGGTGCGCGCGCCGAGACCGATGAGCAGGAAGGTCGGCGGCATCGCACCGATCGCGTGTAGCAGATTGTACTCGATCGGTGCCAGTAGCGCCGGCGCGAGACCCCCTACCAGCCACACCAATGCATAGAGGTTGCGGCGATCCTGCCACCGGAGGATCGCCACCACCAGACCTACAAGGAAGACGCCACTAAGCAGGGGCTCCAGCCCGGGACGACCGGCGATGTTATATAGCCATTGCGGATCGCCCCGCCACAAGAGCAGCGGCAGGCTGTCTGTGACGTTGCGCCATAGGGGAGCGAAATTCCCTGTTCGCGCCGCGCTAAGGGCGTATCCGAGCTGCGCGATTCGCTGCTCGAGAGAGGGGTGGGCTTGCAGGTATAGGAGTAGTGGAGCTGCGACCAGAAGCCCGACGGCAACCGTTAGAGCGGTACCGCGCCAGAGCTGCCTCGCTCGGCCTGGATCGGCGAGGGCCAGGCCTGCGATGAAGATGACGTAGAGAAGGGGCATGCCGCGGCTGGCCATATAGGTATAGAAACTCGCCCCCAGGAAGACGCCGGCGAGGGCATAGCTTCGCCACGCAGTCCGGGAGCGTGTCGTAATGGCATGGTCGTAGGCTAGGGCCGACGCAGCCAGAAGGGTGGGGAGGACCGGCGCTCTTAGGCCAACTCGTGCGAGCATCAGGGACCAGAAGCTGACGGCGTAAGCCGCCGCCACGCCTAACGTGCTCGTCCGTCCCCACCAACGACGCGCCAATGCCAGGGTGAGGATACACTGTACCACGCCCCAGAACACCGTCGTGATGCGCAGGGTGGAGATGCTCTGACCAAGCATGAGCGTGGTGAACGCGACGCTGTAGTTGTAGAGCGGCTCGTGTCCGTAGCCGACCGGGAAGTAGAGGCGGTGTGTGCCGCTCAGGATCGCGGCGCTGTCGTGCCCGTTGCTGGCCTCATCGTGTGTCAGCCCGGGCGGCACCTGGTCCAGATCCCAGACGCGCAGGGCAAAGACTGCGAGTAACAAGAGAACCAAAAGAATCCACCAGGTTCGAGTCCGCGTCTTGGTGTTCACGGGCGGCATGGTACCCTATCCTGTCGAAAATGCGAAGCGTCCCCTTCGCGGACTGAAGCTGCGACCATCGTATCTTCGGCTACATGTGCGCGGTCGGGTGCGTTCCATGTCTCAGCTAACTTTGCACCCCACGGGTTTTGCATCTCGCAGAATCTAGGTATACTTGATGATAGTCGTCACTGAAGGAGGATCTGCTATGGGTACTGCAAGGGACATCGCGTTGATATTCCTGAGCCTGCAGGGACTGGTGATTGCCCTCGTGCCACTGGCGCTGATCTCTGGGTTAGCCTACGGCATCTACCGGCTCCACAAGTGGACCCGCTATGCTCTCCGCCAAGCCCAAGTCTACGTACAGCAAGCCCATGACGCAGTCGAGAAGGGGTCACGCGCGGTTGCGGAGCCGTTTTACCGCACTTATGCGGCTGGGCAAGCGGTGACGACGGTGTTTGGTACACTGACAAGGAGGCTACGTAAGGATGGATAACGCTCGTACAAAAGCACTGCTGCTCGGTGGGCTTGTTGGTGCCGCGATCGGTATCTTGGGTGGCTGGATCTACTACAATTCAAACGTCGAGGTGGATACTGAAGGCGCTGAGAATCTGGAAGCGCCCACGCCTGGCACGGCCCTGAAACTGGGGCTGAGCGTGCTAGGTTTCCTGCGCCTGATTGCCGATTAGCTGCTTTGGAGTCAGCCGAGGGCAGGCCCCGGGCTTGCCCTCGCTTGTGTTCTGGGAAGAGCCTGTCCTACACGAGCTGTCAGTTAGTCAGACCAGCTGACGTAACCACGGGTTCTGGCCCCGCTCACGACCGATCGTGGTGTCAGGACCGTGACCGGGAAAGACGCGGGTCTCGTCAGGTAGGCTCAACAGGCGCCTCAAACTCCGCCTGAGCTGCTCCAGGTCTCCTCCTGGCAGATCCGTCCGACCGACAGAACCTCGGAAGAGGGTATCACCGGTCAACACGGCATTGTGGTCGGGGAGATAGAATGAGACACTTCCGGGCGTGTGACCGGGCGTGTGTATCACGAGCAGGCGGAGGTCGCCGAAAGAGATTTCCGCGTTATCAAGGAGATCTAGCTCAGGTGGGGGCGAATCGACCTCAATCTGACCGCCGCCCTGCATCAGAAGATCTCGGTCGGCAGGGTGGATCCCCAGCTCGGCGTGTGGGAAGTCCAGGCGTCCGTTTCCAGCGACGTGGTCGAAGTGCCCGTGGGTGTTAAGGATGTACCTTATCGTGAGGTTATGTTTGGCAATCTCCGCTTCGAGCCTTTGCCCTTCGCGGAAGCCTGGGTCGACGACGGCGCCGGCGCCCCCATCGCGGTCGTAGATGAGATAGCAGTTCGAGCCGAGAAGGCCAATGGACAACTGAATGATCATCATAACCGTGTCGTCTCCTTGTAATGTGATATCGCGGGCGGTTTGCCGGCTTGATGGTGACAGCCCTGTGTAGGCTGCTCGCGGATGCCGCATGACAACCACATCGTGTGACTATTCTAACATGCGGCGCGACTGGATCCAAGAGGCGCCGCTACCCTTGGGAGGCTGAGGATGAATAACCGTCTGACACAGGCTGCGTCGAGAGCTAAGGAGGCGGGCCTGGATGCATTGGTATTGGTGCCGGGCCCCAATCTGACATATCTTACCGGCTTGTCCTTCATTACGAGCGAGCGCCCAGTCGTAGCGATAGTTCCCGCTACACGGACGCCGGTGGTCGTTCTCCCCCAGTTGGAGGCCGCCAAGGCGCAGGCTGTGGGCTTTGATGTCTTCGCCTACACCGACGAGGAAGGATACGATAGCGCCTTTCGTGCAGCGTGTGAGACGCTGGGGTTTGATGGTGCCCGCTTGGGGGCGGAAGCGCTCCACATGCGCTTGTTGGAAGCCACAATTCTGCACAGGTTCGCGCCGCAGGCGGTCCTGCTGCCCGCGGACGCGATGTTGTCGGAGCTCCGCATGGTGAAGTCAGCCGAGGAGCTGGATGCGATGCGGCGTGCGGTCCGCGTGGCGGAGGCAGCCTTCTTGGCGTGGGTCCAACTCTTACGTCCCGGGATGACCGAGAAAGAAGCCGCCTCCAGACTGGTGGCGTCTCTCTTGAACGGAGGAGCCGATGCGCTCGCCTTCGATCCGATCGTGGCGAGCGGACCCCGCGGCGCGCTGCCTCACGCCGTTCCGGGCGCGCGACAGTTGCGTGAAGGGGACTGGGTGGTGGTTGATTGGGGCGCCAAGGTGGACGGCTATTGCTCAGATCTGACTCGTGCAGTTGTGATAGGCGAGCCGGGCGGAAAGCTCAGAGAGGTCCACGAGATCGTGGTGTCTGCCAACCGCGCGGGGCGCGATGCCATTGCCCCGGGAGTCGATGCGCAGAGCGTCGACCGCGCAGCCCGTGCGGTGATCGAGGACGCTGGCTACGGAGCTCAGTTCTTCCACCGGCTCGGTCACGGCCTCGGCCTTGAGGAGCACGAGCCCCCCTACATCGTGGCTGGCAATGCGCTTGCGCTTAAGGCTGGGATGGCCTTCACGGTCGAGCCCGGCATCTATCTAGAAGGCATTGGCGGGGTCCGCATCGAGGACGATGTTGCAGTAACGAGCACGGGCAGTGAGACGCTGAGCACTCTGGCACGCGCGCCCTTCCGGGTCCCCCTCTGACGCTGTCACCCCAGATGGGACGTGGAGTGGGGGCATTGTCCGAGCCCCTCTGTATGGTAGAATTGTCCCTCAGTGAACAAGGAGACAATAGGACTATGGATCAAGACGTTATGTATCTCACACCAGAAGGCAAGGCGGAGCTCGAAGCGGAGTTGGACGAGCTGGTCAATAAGAAGCGCCCTGCCTTATCAGAACGGTTGCACTTCGCTATCCGCCAGGGTGATTTGTCGGAGAACGCGGATTACATCTCCGCGAAAGAAGAACAAGGCTTTCTCGAGGGCCGGATTCTCGAGCTGCAACAGATTCTTCGCAACGCGGTGTTGATCAAGAAGGGAGCCCAACGAGACGGACGTATCGGCCTCGGTTCCAAGGTCACGGTCCGGGAGGAGGGCTATGATGAGGAGGAGACCTATCATCTCGTCGGGCGGACAGAGGCGGACCCTACAAAAGGCAGGATCTCTCACGAATCGCCGCTGGGCAAAGCCTTGATGGGCCGTGTGGTGGGAGACCAAGTGTCGGTCAGAGCGCCTGTCGGCGAGATCGTATTTCGGATTACCGACATATCCTAATCTGCGTGCGCGCCGACAACACACAGCAGGCCGCTAATCGAGCGGCCTGCTGTGTGTATTAGGTATTCCTCAGCTTAACACTCGCTGTATCCGCAAGCGTAACAGCGGCGGCAGCCTTCTGTGTTGACGAGTGCAGCTTGGCCACATTCAGGGCAGAGATCCCCAATCTGAAAGAGTGCTAGGCTCGGCTGAGAGAGCTCTTGTTGCTGTGCCCGCTCTCGTTGACCCTCCCCGTCGCCTGTGGTCTCCTCCAGGTAGGTCTCCAGCACGCTGGCCACGCCATCGGGTAGACTGAGTACCCGATTATGCCCGAAGCCCATCGGCCTTCGCCCACCAATGCCCGAAAGCTGCTCGACGATCTCAGCGAGCCTTTCGCGAGGCTGCATCGGGGAGGACAGCCGTAGGATGAGCGAGATCAGGCGTCCGATGGCCTCAGCCACGGCGGCGGTATCGGACCCCGCCTTGCCGACGTTGAGAAAGACCTCAAAGGGCTGGTCTTCCCCGTTCGTGTTGACGGTGACGTAGGCGGTGCCCAGCGGTGTTTGGGCTTGATACGTGAGTCCCATCAAATACCTTGGGCGAGGCCGCACGTACGCATGAGGATGGGCTGCCACGGCGGGTTGCTCCTTAGGTGCCACTTCATTTGAGTCGACCTCCGTTGACGCCTCTGCTGTGTTGTCCTGTTCTCCATCACTATTTGCCTTCTGTTGGCGTGTCTCCTCGGTCTCCAGAACCTCTCTCTCCCTAGAGCCTGGGATGTAGACCGTAAGTCCTTTACATCCCAGCTTCCAGGCAAGCAAGAACGCCTCTGCGACATCGTCGGGTGTTGCGTCTGCACGGAAGTTGATCGTCTTGCTGATACTGGCATCGACAAAGACCTGGAACGCGGCCTGCATTCGAACGTGGCCCTCAGCAGGAACATCGCTTGCGACGACGAAAGCTCGTTTGATGTTTTCTGGCACCCGCGGAACGTCCTGACAGCTCCCCGTCGCCTTTACCTGTTGGAGGATCTCATCGCGTGTTTCCTCGTCCAGCCCGGCGTCCTCTAGCGCCCGCTCGAACAGGGGACTGACGTAGAGCAACTGGATCTGCTCGTCACCCTCCTGGACGTGACGCGTATAGGCCAGTGCGAAGACGGGTTCGCAGCCATAACCCTCGATGCCCGAGATCGTCGAAATCGTGCCTGTGGGCGCGATGGTCAGTTGTGTCGAGTTACGTATGCCGTGTTGTCTGATTCCCTCGGTGACCTGCTCCCAAGCGATGCTCGGGCGGCCCCAGTCGTGCGCCGGGCCGTTGCCCAGCCATTCGGGCCATTCTCGAGGCATCCACGTCAGGTTGTCGGGGTCGTAGATGCTGCCATAGATTGCGGGGAAGGGCCCTCGATCGCGGGCCAGGTCGATGCTCGCCAGCATTGCATGATACCGGATGAACTCCATCAGCTGGGCGGCGAGGTCTTGGGCCTCAGCGCTGCCGTAGCGCACCCGCAGGTGGTAGAGCAGGTCCGCGAACCCCATGATCCCCAGACCGATGCGCCGCGCCTGATGCGCTGCCTGCTCCAGCTGCGGGACCGCCGGCACATAGTTGTTTGCTGAGACCACATCGTCCAGGAATCGAACGGACACGCGAACCGTTTCAGCTAGCTTGTCCCAGTCTAGCAATGACGTCCCGTCGTCCTGTGTCCCGACGTGCTCGGTGAGGTTGATCGAGCCCAAGCAGCAGTTCTCGTAAGGCATCAGGAACTGCTCGCCACAGGGATTCGTGGCTTCATATTGACCCAATGCTGGGATGGGATGATCCTCCTGAGCCGTGTCGAGGAAGAGCATGCCGGGTTCACCGTTGGCCCAAGCTTGCTCGGTGATCTGAGCGAACAGCTCACGCGCCCTCACCCGATCGTAGACTTTCAGCTGGATACCCTCTGCTGCAGCGTCCTCAAAGGTACCACGGAAGTCGCGGTAGCCCGGATCCGTGACATCAGGGAAATGCAGTTCCCATTCCTCGTCGTTCTCCACCGCGTGCATGAATGCGCTCGTTGCCCCGACAGAGATGTTGAAGTTCGTGATTGCCTGTTCCGACGTCTTACAGCTGACGAACTCCTGAATGTCTGGATGGTCCACTCGCAACACGGCCATGTTCGCGCCCCGACGCGTTCCGCCCTGGGCGATCTCGCCGAATGCCTTGTCATAGACCCGGAGGAAGCCCACGGGGCCGGTGGCCTTACCCATGCTTGATACAACCAGACTCCCCTGTGGGCGCAGACGGGAGAACGAGAAGCCGTTGCCGCCCCCCGTCTGCTGGATCAGCGCGGCATCCAGTAAGGACTGGAAGATGCCGCCCGTCACTTTCCCCATATCATCCTCGATGGGGAGCACAAAGCACGCGGCAAGCTGGCCCAGAGGAGTGCCCGCCCCGGTAAAGGTGGGGGAGTTGGGTACGAATCGGAGATGGGTCAGCAGCCGGTAGAAGTGATCTTCGGCCTCTTCAGGGTCGCCGCGCCACTCCGCCTCGACCTTGGCGATGTGATGGGCCACCCTGGTGAACATCTCAGCAATCGTCTCTGCTGGCTTGCCATCCTTGTCTCTACGAATGTATCGCCGCCTCAGTACCTCCAGCGAGTTTTCTGAGAACTGCTCTCTCAGCTCCTGATTCGAGAGTTTCGGCGATTGCTCTAGTCCCATTGGTTCTCTCCTAGTCTTGGCTGGTATGTGGCTCGATGTTTGCTATGGCTCGATGTTTGCCGACGTCGTGGCTCAAAAGGCGAACCCGCCCTGTTACCTCCAGGGGCGGGCTAGTCTCTACGCGTTTGAGGCTCGGCTGTCAGTACCGTTGCGCGCGCAGGCGATCCATCTCGGCGCGGATCGATTCGAGATCCTTGAGGCCCATATACACGATGGCGTAGCGGATGTAGGCGACCTCGTCCATCTGTCGCAGTTCCTCAATCACGATGTCCCCGATCATCTGACTCGAGACCTCGGTCCTGCCGGTCTGACGGATCGCATACTCCACGCGTTCGACAATCCTATCCAGCTCCGCCGCTGGGATGGGACGCCGAGCACAGGCGATCCTGAGCCCAGACATGAGTTTTTCGGGCTCGAACTCCTCGCGACGGCCATCACGCTTGACGACAAGGGGGTTTGTGAGTATTGCGCGCTCCACCGTGCTGAAGCGTTGCTCGCAATCAGTGCACTCACGGCGGCGACGCACGTTTCCTTGCGGATCGTGACGCGTGTCAACGACTTTCGTATTATCTGAGCCACAGTAAGGGCACTTCATGTTGCCTCCGGAATCCTGGACGCCCTAGAGGTAGGGGTCCTGCCCACCTGAGTTTCTCTGTCTAGTTATTGCCATTATAGCACGGGCCTGGGACGTGGCAAACACGGGTGGGCGCGTGCAAGAATATTTGCGGTCGCCTGGTGTGCGGGGGCTTCCCTAGGAAATCTGGGCTCTAACGGGTTGACAGGGGAGAGGAAGGGTCTATAATAAGAAAGATCGATGTCAGATAATAGTGTGGGAGGAACTTGTATGAACAAGCAGGAAGCTGGTAAGCGTCAGCCGCGCGTCGTGGTGTTTTCAACGCCGACGTGCCCTCATTGTCGGAGTGCAAAGCGGTATTTGAAGAGCAAGGGGATCCGGTTCACGGACGTTGATGTCTCCCGCGATTCGCGGGCGGCCAAGGACATGGTGCGCATCAGCGGCCAGCAGGGTGTGCCGGTGATCACAATCAGCGGGCGCCCGATTGTCGGTTTTGACCGCCAGAAGATCGATCGGCTATTGGGTCTGAACTAGCT
>JBNGDL010000078.1:0-5564 GCA_049975205.1 Anaerolineae bacterium
TTTGCGCAAGTCCCCGGCTCCCCCCACTTCACCAACACACTTTAGAACCGAGTCACCATTCGCTCAAGTCAAGCATTGACATATCCTGCGCGCTCGTATAATTACGTGCGCACAGAGATAGGCCTTAGGTCGCTGAAGGAAGGGGAAAGTCAAAGCGTTGTCCATATCGCAAATCCGCAGGTCCCAGACGCCCGGAGATCGACTCAGAGATGTGCTCGCAGACCTCGAAGCGAGACTCGGGAAGCTCGGCTTTGCCGAGACACCCGATCCACTCGAGATACCCGTGCTTTTCGATCGGGCGGATGACTTGCTGCAGAGCCTGGAGGAGAACGGACTGAGTGTGATGCCTGAGCGCGCGCGCTTCAACACGGCGGCACAGCAGTTCCGCCGGAAGAGCAACGTCTTCCTGAAGCAGGTCGGCGCCACGAAGCTTCAAGAGGCGCGAGAAGCTGCTGATCCGACGCCAGAGAATTGGTGGTGGTATGTCGATAAGTTGCTGACCCAGAAGCGGCAAGCCCAAGCAAGACGCACGCTCCGGACCCTGGGCATTGCCGCCGTCATCCTCGCTCTTCTGTCGGGCTTGTATATGCTCTTCCTCCGGCCCGATGAGGCCACGCGGCTGCGCATCGCCTATGAGCAACAGGCCGAGCGCGCTCTCACCGAAGGCGACTTTACCGTCGCGCTAGGGGCGCTCAACATGGCTCTCAGCTATGCGCCTGAGGACGGCGACCTGCTGGTCCTCAAAGGGGTCACGCTAACGCTCCTTGGGCAACAGGATGAGGCAGAGACGGTTTTCGTCGAGGCACGACAGGCGTTCAGCGGGGCAGAGGAGTTCTACGTCTCTCGCAGCCAAGCCTGGATTGGAGCGGGGCGACCGGACCTGGCATTGGAGGACGCTAAGGAGATCGTTGAACTCAACCCGAATTCGGCGCTGGGATACTTGCAGATGGGTAATGCCAACGTTACCCTCGGGAACCTGCGCGAGGCCACCGTTGACTACGAGAGGGCCAGCGAGCTAGCCCAAGAGGCCGGACAGACCGAGTTGGAGGGTATGGCCCGCGTGCAACTGGCCAACACCACGATGATGCTGATGTCCGCGACCCAAGAGTCGGCAACACCCACACCCTAGCGGATCGTTCCGGGGAGCCGTAAAGCATTGGTCGACAGATGGTAGGCTCTCAGGGCCGACCCATCGCTGGCCAACGTCTCTGCCGACAACCTACCTGGCCATCCAACCTCCATCGACCAGGATGATGGATCCATGCACGTAGTTCGACGCCTCAGAGGCTAGATAGACACTCACACCTTTGTAATCCTCGGGCTCGCCCCACCTTCCTGCGGGAATCCGCTCCAAAATCTGACGGCTACGGACGGGATCGGCGCGCAACGCTGCCGTGTTGTCCGTGGCGACGTAGCCCGGGGCGATCGCATTGACGTTAACGCCCTTGGACGCCCACTCGTTGGCGAGAGCCTTCGTAAGCTGGCCTACCCCACCCTTGCTGGCAGCATAGCTGGGCACCGTGATGCCACCCTGAAAGGTCAGGAGTGAGGCCGTGAAGATGATCTTGCCCTTCCCGCGCTCGACCATCTCGCGTCCGAACTCCCGCGCGAGGATGAACTGCGCAGTCAGGTTGACCTCTAGGACGGTGTCCCAATACGCATCCGGATGCGCTACAGCCGGCTCCCGCAGAATCGTCCCGGCGTTGTTGACCAGGATGTCGATGACGGGGAACACGTCCTTGACCTCTCGGATGAAGGCATAGAGCGCTTCACGGTCGCCGAAGTCGCATTGGTGGGCCGTGAAGCTGCGTCCGAGGGAGGTGACGGCCCGCTCCACATCGCTTCCGGAGGTCTCCAGCGACTTGCTGACGCCGACAATATCGGCGCCAGCCTCAGCCAGGGCAACCGCGATGGCCTTGCCGATGCCGCGCCGGCAGCCCGTTACCAAGGCCAGCTTGCCGTCCAGCCTGAACCGATCAAGTATGCCCATGCGTCACGCTCCTCGCTCCTGTAGATCAATCAAGACCTTCATCACGGGCCCGCCCCCCGCCAGCTGGTCTAAGCCCTCCTTCAACCGCTCCAGAGGATAAACACGCGAGACCAGATCGTCCAGGGGCAACACCTCGGCGGTGGCGAGTTGGATCGCCCTCTCGAAGTCTTCTCGCTCGTAGACCCGGGCTCCCCGGAGCTTGATCTCGCGCCAGAGGATCCGGTGGAGGTCGACAGCCGGCGGATCGCTGAAGATGCCCACGACCACAATCTGTCCACGCGTGCGCGGCAGCTGCGTCATCATCTCCGCACCCGCCGGGGTGGCAGTCACCTCGAAGACCACGTCTGCGCCAGCGCCACCGGTCCGCTCGTCCACCAGCCTTGGCAGATCGACGGAGCGCGGGTTCACGACCTCAAGCCCGAGCTCGGCGCCGATTCTCACCCGCGCCGCGTTGACCTCGGAGACAAGGACGTCCGCACCCTCGTGCTGCGCCACCAGCGCGACAAGCGCACCGATGGGTCCCCCACCCACGACCACCACCTTGTCATCAGCTTTGACGCCGCCAAGACGTACGTCGTGGCAGGCCACGGCCAGGGGTTCAATGAGGGCCGCACGCCTGAGAAGGATCACATCGGGTAGTTTGAACACGGTGTGCGCCGGGACCGTCCAATAGCTCTGGAAGCCACCCTGCGTGTCGATGCCGAGGAACTTCAGATTGAGGCAGATGTGGCTGTGACCCGCCTGGCACGCCGGACATTCACCACAAGGGTCGAGCGGCATGACCGTCACCTTCTGTCCAATCTCCAGATCCTCGACACCTTCACCAACGGCGGCGACCACGCCAGAGACCTCGTGGCCCATAATCTGAGACGGCGCCACGCGCGCGTCCATCTTCCCGTGATAGATGTGAAGATCCGTCCCACAGATGCCGCCGTAGGCAATCCGAATCTGCACCTCACCAAGGCCCGGCGGCGATACCGCAACCTCGTCGATGCGGACCCTCTGCTCACGCTCGTAAAATGCAGCTTGCGCCATGCAACGCTCCTTTCATAGAGACAAATGGGCTCGTCGCCCCGGGATGACCAAACCCCGACGAGAACGGACGCGCCACGAACGCCTATCGCGCCAACCAGTCTACGAGGATCCCTAACGCTGTCAAAGGACAGCGCCCGGCGAAAGCCCGCACGCCGTGCCGGCCCCCGACCAGAGCTTGAGGACCACACAAGGTAACTGACAAGTCTCGGCTAGGCAGACACCCGGTTGGGAGCACGTGCACATCACGAAACTGACTCTTGACAATGCTCTGGAGTGGCGTTATAATATTACGTGTAATGTGATTACGAATTAGACCTCGGCTGAGGTCGACAGCTCAAGCAACGATAGGAGGACAAATGGGCGACGAAGAGGTTGTGGAGATCAGAGTAGAAACCGAGGAAGCACACGAGGAACCATCGACCCAAGGGTCACAACCCGAGGCACCGGAGACACCAAAGGGAGCGCAGAAGAAAGACAAGACAACGGACCACATCAAAGATGCGCTGAAGCAGGTGGAGTCCTTCGGGCAAGCCCTAAGCGAGGCGCTACAGGGTCGCGGCAACGTGGTGATGGTTCGCGTCAATGACGAGGCCTTGGAGCACCTGGACATGCTCGTCGATGCGGAGATCACGAAGAGTCGATCTGAGAGTGCGGCGTTCCTAATCAGCGAGGGCATCACGGCCAATCAGGCACTCTTCAGCAAGATCCGCGCGATCACGGACCAGATATCCGAACTGCGAGAGCAGCTACGTCAGGAAGTGAAATTGGAGCCCCAAGCCGAGGAAGAGGCCGAGGAGTAATACGGGGCTAGCAGCGGATCCGAAATCCCAAGAAGAGCAGGAGGAAGACCATGGGGGAACATGAAGTGCCAGAGGTGGAGTTGAAGGACAAACCGCGATGCCGGCTGTCGAGCGCCACAGATGCGGTCGTGGATGAGGCAGCGAAGTTCTTGGACAGCCTGGGGCGAGCGCTGATCACCACGGCTGAGGATCTATCGCACCTGATGCTCATCAAGGTCGACGATGAAACGCTCGAGAACCTCGATCTCTTGGTTGACGCTGGCGTGGCGAAGAGCCGACGTCAAGCAGCCGTCTCGTTGTTGGACGATGGGATCCAGGCCAAACACGCCGTCTTCGAGAGAATCCGACGAACGAAAGACCAGATCTCCGAACTCCGCAAGCAGATGCACTCCTTGGTGGAGGTGCGCACGACTTAGCAGGGACGGGCTCAGCGAACAGCGTGAACGCGCGGTTGAGCGAAAAAGGGGGGCGACAAGTCGCCCCCCTTCTCTAGTCTCTGCACCACTCCCTATCACTCGTCTGGGCTCTCGGGATCACGCCCCTGAGGAGGTGCTCCCGATCTGGTCTGCTGCAGCGCGTCGATCGCCGATTGCAGACCTGCGCGGACCGACTGCAGAGCGGCGAGGAGTTGTGGACGAGCCTCATCGAGGGCCTCCTTGCCCACCTCCTGTGCCGATCGCGCGAAGCGCTCCGCCTCCTCGAGCAACTGCTTCCCCTCCGGAGAGGCAGCTGCCTCGTCCACCGTGTCGGCGACTGCCCGGGCCGCTGATTGCAGCCCGACTTCGACCTCATGAAGCGCCTCTTGACTGGCCTCGTCCTGCCACGCCTCTTTGAACGCCGCGGCGACACTGTGTCCCAGAGCCTCAAACCGCTGCCCAACCTCACGCCACGCCTCAGCCGACGACTTTCGACGCTCTTGGTCGTGATCTTCTGTCATCCTCTACACCTCCTGAGACTTGGGAGAACACCTGAATGGTCTGATAACCGTTCCTAACTCAAGATGATAGGCCGGCTAGCTGGCAAGTCAATCTATGCTGTCGAAGGCTAGCCCGTCTCTGGGAGCGATGGGATCACGAAAGATGACTTTGTTCACCGGATGTTTAAGATTATTGAGTCACGGCTTGACAGAATGAAGAAATCGGCTTAGAATTGCACGTATTCAGCCTCTCCCTCAACGTGCAGAACAAAGGAGCTTGATGACGCAAAACAAAGCTCGCCCAACAGGTATGACAGCCTTCCTCATCATCTGGGTCGGACAGATCCTCTCGTTACTGGGCACTGCCGTAAGCCAATTCGGTTTGAGGCTCTGGACCTTTGAAGCCAGTGGAGGGCAAGCCACCCCGATGACCCTAATCGGGTTCTTCTTTTTCGTCCCGATGGTGGTCTTCACGCCACTCGTCGGCGTCATGGTCGACCGCGCTAACCGTAAGTTGATGATGCTGCTCAGCGACCTCGCGGCGGCGGTCAGCACCGTATTCGTCCTGATTCTTTTCACAACCGGCGAGCTACAGATCTGGCATCTCTATGTCACCGCCTTTGTCGCTGGCACATTCCAAGGCTTCCAGTGGCCCGCCTACTCCGCGGCGATCTCGACGATGCTGAGCAAGGAGCACTACACCCGCGCGAACGCCATGCTTGACCTGGCGGGTAACTCCTCCGCAGTCTTCGCGCCATTGCTTGCCGGCGCCTTGATCGGCCCCCTCGGCATTTGGTTCACGGGGCAATTTCCTGAGCTTGCC
>JBNGDL010000078.1:5574-14921 GCA_049975205.1 Anaerolineae bacterium
CGCGGCGGGCAGCCCGGGCCTTACACCACTGCTGGTCCTGGATCTGATCAGCGCGACCTTCGCCATTGGGACGTTGCTCTTTGTCCATATACCGAATCCAGAGCGTTCAGCCAGCGGTCGCGAGGCAGAAGGGGGATTCTGGCATCAAGCTATGTACGGCCTCCGCTACATCCTGACACGTCCTAGTCTCGTCGGCCTACAGCTCGTCTTCCTTGCAGGGAACTTCTTCCACTCTCTGGGCTTCTCCATTGGCGACCCGATGATCCTGGCGCGAACGGGAAGTGACCAGCTAGCCTTTGGCAGCATACGAACTGCGGCAGCGCTGGGCGGCATTGTCGGTGGGTTGATCCTCGGCGCTTGGGGCGGCTTCAGACGGCGGGTGCACGGCGTCTTGCTTGGGTGGACTCTGGGTGGGGTTGCCATGGTCGCCATGGGCATGGTTCGCTCGCTCGTGCCTTGGCTGGTGACGGGCTTTATCGGCATGCTCTTCACGCCACTGATCAACTCGTCCAATCAGGCACTGTGGCAGGCAAAGGTGCCGCCCGATATCCAGGGTCGTGTCTTTGCCACACGTCGACTGATCGCGTGGCTCGTTACGCCGATCAGCCAACTGGCAGCTGGCCCCCTTGCCGATTATGTCTTCGAGCCCGCCTTTGGGTCAGGGGCTCTAGGTGGGAGCGTGTTGGGCCGGTTGTTCGGCACCGGCGCAGGCGCTGGCATGGGCTTCCAAATGGGTCTTGGGGGTGCTTTTGTGGTACTGGTCGGCCTCTCGGGTTATCTCTTCCCGGCCATTCGCGAAGCCGAGGACCGCCTGCCGGATCACGACCTAGCCCCTGAGGTCACCGATACCGTGGCAGAGGTCACCCCGGCGTAGATACACTGAACGGCCCATCTTGACACAGGAACGCGTGTGACCGCCGACCAGCACCTAGCGTTCCACCTCGTGGCCTCTAGCCTGCCAGGCTATCATGCCACCTGTCATATTGTGGACGTTGCTAAAGCCTTGCTCCAACAGATAGCGGTAGGCTTGGCCGCTACGGTTGCCACTGCGGCACACCAACACCACTGGAATATCGGTCGGGATCTCGCTCGTGCGCTGACGAAGCGAGCCCAAGGGCACCAGGGTGGCACCAGGGATGTGACCTTCGGCAAACTCCCACTCTTCCCGAACGTCCAAGACCGCGATCGCGCCCTCCGCGCTTAGGGTGGCAACAGTGTCGGGATCGACCTCTGGGCCAAGGCTCACTTCGGCAGTCACCGCTGCATCGAGAACCTGTTGATCTTGCGCGCCTGTGGCTGCTTCTGCCGTGAAACCGCACCCCGCCAGCAAAGCGCCGGTCAGCAGGATGCCGATCATGCCAATCGTTAGAACAATCGGTGATATGCTACGACGCATGGTTCGTTTCACATGCCCCCTCATCGGTGCGACACTAATTAACACTATATACATCAATATATTATACTATACTGTCGCAAATAGCAAGAGACCTCCGGAACAAGCCGGAGGTCTCCAAGCGTAGCGCTGCCTCTATTGGCCCATAAGCTTTGTCAGTCCTCGAATCGCCGAGCCCTCACCGGTCTGCTTCCCTCCAGCCGAGGGCGCTGACTGTAGAACCCGATCAGCGAGCCGAGAGAACGGCAGGGACTGGAGCCACACTCGCCCCGTGCCCTGCAACGTCGCCAGGAAAAGGCCCTCCCCTCCAAAGAGCATGGACTTCAGGTTGCCTGCCCGTTCGATGTCGTAGTCTATGGTCTTCTCGAACGCGACCAGACACCCGGTGTCCACCATCAGGCGCTCGTTGTTAAGACGCTTCTCCACAATCGTGCCACCAGCGTGGAGGAAGACCATCCCGTCCCCGCGCAGCCGCTGCAGGATGAAGCCCTCACCGCCGAAGAAGCCCGCCCCCAGTCGGCGGTTGAAGGTGATGCTGATCTCGGTGCCCAGAGCAGCTGCCAGAAACGCATCCTTTTGGCAGATGAGCTCACCGCCGGACTCGTCCAGGTCAATATCGATGATCTTGCCCGGATAGGGCGCGGCAAAAGCCACGTGGCCTTTCTCTGCGCCACCGCTGTGGGTGAAATGGGTCAGGAAGATGGACTCACCCGTGAGCGCGCGTTTCCCGACATTCACCAGCGACTCGAGGATGCCACCGCTCGGCTTGGAGCCATCGCCCATTTTCGTCTCGAAGGTTATCCCCGACTCCATATACATCAACATGCCGGCTTCAGCGATCACCGTCTCGCCCGGGTCAAGCTCGACCTCCACAAACTGCATGTCGTCGCCATACACGACATAGTCTACTACGTGGCTTTTCATACCTTGCGCTCCTTCATTGTGAACTCGCTACACATCCGATACTAGTATACGCGTGTCAAGACGTAGCGTTGCACCCCAGCCAACCGGGCCGCAGAGACAGACCTCTGACAAGAGCAATGGCTTACCCCATATGGCCTGTGCGGCTACCCCTTCTTGCGCACCTCCGCACCCTCTGGCGTATCGCGCACTTCATAGCCAGCTTCCTCAATCTCTCCCCGAAGCGCGTCCGCTCTCGACCAGTCTCTGGCTTGTCGAGCCTCGTCGCGGGCACGGACCAGCGCCTTGATCGCATCAGGCACCTCCGCCGGCTCCCATTCGCCGAGGCTCAGACCTAACACCTCATCGAAGCGGAGCACGGTAGCCTTCTTCACCGCGTCATCGAGGTCTGACCTGTTGAGATCCCAAGTCAAGGCCAATGCCCGAGGCATATTCAGATCATCGTTGATCCGATCGACGAACTCCTCCATCCAGGAGTCGTCCACCTCACCGGGCTCGCCCCATCCATAGACCACATCCCGCAGCCGATCCAAAGCCGTCTGCGCCGCGGTAATCGCCTCCTCGTTGAACGTAAGCCGCGACCGGTAGTGCGCGTTCAGGCAGAGATAGCGATAGGCTAGTGGGTCATAGCCCTCATCGACAAGATCCTGCAAGGTGATGAAGTTCCCCAAAGACTTGCCCATCCGCCCGGTATCGAGCTGCAGGAAGTAGCCGTGCATCCAGAAGTTAGCCAGGCGGGTTCCGTAGCAAGCCTTGGTCTGCGCAATCTCGTTGGGATGGTGGACGTTGATATGATCCTCTCCGCCGCAGTGGATGTCGAAGTAAGGGCCGAGGTATTTCACCGACATCGCCGAGCACTCGATATGCCAGCCTGGGAATCCGACCCCCCACGGGCTATCCCACTCCATCTGTCGCTGGCGATCCTCGGGGCTGAACTTCCAAAGCGCAAAGTCGGTGGGATTCCGCTTCTCCCCGAACCGGACCCTAGCTCCGACCTGCAGCCCCTCAACGTCGAGCCGTGCAAGATAGCCATAGTCGTCAAGCTTCGATGTATCGAAGTAGATACCGTCCTCGGTCCGGTAGGTGAATCCTTGCTCCTCAATGCACTTAATCGTCTCGATCTGCTCCTGTATGTGATCGGTCGCCCAGCACCAGACCGTGGGCTCGAGGATGTTGAGGCGCGCAATGTCGCGCTTGAAGGCATCTGCGTAGTGCTCGGCAATCTCCCACGCCGATTTCCCCTCGAGACGCGCACTTCGCTCGATTTTGTCCTCCCCAATATCACCATCCGACAGCAAGTGTCCGACATCGGTGACATTCATCACGTGCTTGACTCTGTAGCCGTTGAACTCCAAGACCCGACGCAGCACATCCTCAAAAACGTAGGTGCGCAAGTTACCGATATGAGCATAGTCATAGACCGTCGGGCCACAGGCATAGAGACCCACCTCCGGCGGTCGCAGGGGCGTAAAGTCCCTGATGCTCCGAGTGTAAGTGTCGTAAAGACGTAGTTCCATCCCCGTTTCCTCCTCAGTCCCCCTTCTTCAGGCGTCCCACTATCCTGCGCGTGGCACGCGGAACCACCCGCCGCGTCCTCGCTGAGTAGCGTAGGTTACTACGAGCAAGCAGATTTGCAAGTGTGCGACGCCGCTGTCTAGGTCTCCGGTGCTACGACGACAACCCCGACCATGCCGGGTCCAGTATGCACCGAAAGCCCTGGCGTGAAGTCCGCGAAGATGATCTCGTCGGGACAGCGGACAGCCTCCCGAAGCTGGGCCTCGAAGAGCTGGGCCTCGTCCACGGCGCCCACGTACAGGATCGCAAGTTGCTCTGCCGGTCGGTCCTTTAGCTGCTGTCCGACCAGTTCCGTGACACGCCGCCAGGCCTTTCGGCGGGTCCGGACCTTCTCCAGGAGATCAAGCTTGCCGTCAGCGAGCGTCAGAATCGGCTTGATTCCCAACACTGATGCCATTCCCGCGGCAAGGTGCCCTACCCTTCCGCTCATCGCAAGGTACTTCAGTGTGTCAAGCGCCGCGTAGAGATAGGTACGCTCTCGCACGGAAACAGCCCGTGCCACCGCCTCCTCCTCACTAGCTCCGTCCTTCACCGCAGCGGCTGCCGCGAGTGCCATATAACCCTGCCCCATCGAGATCGTCCGCGAGTCCACCACGGTCACCCGGCCCCCTGAGATGAGATCCCGAGCCTGAAGAGCAGAGTTGTAGGTCCCGCTGACCTCAGCACTAACGCAGAAGCAGAGCACGAGATCATTGCCCGCCTCAAAGGCGTCGCGATAGGCGGCAGCAAACTGCCCAGGCGTCGGCGCGGATGTGGTTGGCAACACCCCCTCCCGATCGACCCGTTCGAAGAGGGTTGCGTCGTCGATATCCACCCCCGATTGTAGTGCTTCCTCCCCGAAATGGATGTTGATCGGCACCTGTCGTATGCCATGGGCCTTGGCAAGATCGTCAGGCAAACTGGCGTCCGTGTCTGTCACAACTGCAATCGATGTCATAATGCCCTCCAAGATAATAAAAAGAACAAACGATCAACACGAATGAACGGCTTCAGTGTAGATGCGAAACGCCCTAGGTGCAAGATCACCCAGGGCGCTCTGCTGCGGAATCCAACCCGCGTCAGACGATTATCGGCACGCGTTGGCCCGACTCCGAGCTTGTGACTGCTCCGAAGACCATCGCCAGAGACTTGATATTGTCGGTACAGACGGTCTCTGGCACACAGCCGGTCTGGACACACCGGACGAACTCCTGAATCGCGCCGGCATGCCCCCCGGTCTTGCTCGCATCCACGACATCAGGGACTTCGACCCCCTCCAGCTCCGAGAGGAACCCTCCTGTCTCGCGCACGACCTGAGCTTCGAACCCGTCGCCGCCATCCCAGATGACGCTGCCGTGCTCACCAATCACCCGCCACCTGCTCTCCCAACCGGTGTTGAGCCCTTCAGCACACCAGCTTCCGCGGTAACTATAGACGATGTCACCGGTCATCTCGAAAACAGCAATGGCCGAGGCATCATAGTCGTACCAGGACCCAGGCGGATTCCATTCCTTGCAGTAGACCGCCTGAGCGTCAGCCCCTGTAAGGAAGCGCGCGGCGTCGAAGGTATGGATCGCCATATCGACCAAGAGGACGTGGCGCATATGATCGCGGAAGCCACCGAAGTGCGCCCCGATGTAGAAATCACAGTCCACGGTCGTGATGCGTCCCAGCACGCCGGATGTCAGGAAGTTCCTGAGCCTCCGGATGTTCGGGTCGTAGCGTCGATTCTGCATCACGGCGTAGATGCGGTCCGCGGCGGCAGCAGCAGCCACCATCTCCTTGGCATGCTCCAACGTGTCCGCAAGCGGCTTTTCACCCATGACATGACAACCGTGCTTCAACGCCGTTAGGGTGACGGCGCGGTGTGCGCCAGGGACAGTGCAGTCAAAAACGACGTCTGGCGCTAGATCATCGAGCGTCACCGCCAGGTCATCACTGGTCCTTATCGCCGATAGCCCGAACTCCTCAGCGCGAGCCTCCGCCGCTTCCTTCCTAATGTCCACAAGCCCCAGCAAGCGGACGTCGGGTAGCTCTGTGATCGCACGCAGCCAAGCTCTGCTGATACCTCCGCACCCCACGAGTACCGCCGATAGTGTCTCTGTCATCCCTTTAGGTCACTCCTCTCCATCAGAGGTTCACGCCATCACCAGATCCCTCATCGGTCCGCCGTTCGGACCACACAGTCCCGCACGTAGGAACCAATGCCCCCACGGGACCTCAGGCGCCGCTGCGTGAACCATGAGAACGTTGACGCCTCGCGTGAGACGCAATGCCTGCGACCTTCGCGGCTCACGGAAGAGCGGCGGCACGCTCGGATCGACCTGGCGCTGCTCTAGCTCGACGGCAACTCCGTTGAGGTAGAGCGCGACATCCTCCGGCCCCGCCACCTCAAGGACGACCTCACGATCTTCGGGGCTGATCACCTGCGTCACCAGATACGCCGCCAGCGACTCACCGGCCTCCAGTCGCTCTCGACATACGTCCCAGAGGCGAAGCTCGTAGGGCTCCGCGAGATTATGGGCCTTTTCGGGATCCTGTTCGAACAGCTGCCAAGTCTCGCCGGGCCCGGTTTGACCATCATCCTGCGTCACCATCGACAGCACGACGTCAGGCGTCAGATCGCGCTTCGTAGGATCATAGAACAGCCCCCGCCAACGATAGATCGCGGGGAAGAACGGCGCACTGCTGTAAGTCCCCGTGAGAGTGTGGCCCGCCCACGACATCGTCACCGCCGCGTGCCACTGGAGGCCTCTCAAGGTGCCGTCGAAACCAAAGGGTACGTCCACAACAAGGCTCTTTGTGACGCCCGTGCGGCTGACCGTGCAGTGCGCGACCTCTCCCTCGCAGTTCAGCGTGAAGTCCACTTGAACATCCATCGATGAGTCATCACTGGGCGCAGCGAGCACGATACTGCCGAGTCTCCCCGAGGCTTCGTCCAAGCTGGTGAACTCGATAACCCGATAGAATGGCCCACCCAACCGTGCCACAGCATCCTGGACGATCGGCGCCGGCCTGCCTCCAGCCTCCCAACCCAAGGCCTGGGTCGCGTCTTTGACGTCCGACCCTGCCGCTCCTAACAACCGAACGAGGTCGCGCTCAACCACCTCACGGTTCCGGGTGGCGCCAAGAGCCACGATCTCCTCTTCCGATGCTGCGGTAATTACCACACGTGACGTTTTGGACACCCTCGGCACGGCGATAACCGTCGTCAACCCCGTGTCATTGTAGGTCCACTGCGCTAGTTCCCCATCGATCGTGACCTGCACTGGGCGACGAGAGCCCTTGAGCCGGACCTCATAGCTAGACGTCTCCGGCAGCGCTGAGCATCGGCCTTCAACAGGGCCCAACTCGGCCACCCAGGCACGGCCCCCGTCATTCTGCCTTGTACGCACTGGCAGCCACTCATAGTCGCCATCGCGGTAGGCCTCAGTCTCACCGTCATCGGCGTAGACCCGGAACTCCCCCTCACCCGGGAAGAGCTCCAGTATGAGATGATCGCGCGGGACGGTCTGCGTATTCCCCGACGCCAGCAACTCGGCGACCGGCACCTCAGGGTCTGGAGACAGCGGCAAGATGCCGCCGCTCCTGACGAACATCGGCATTCGGTGCAGGTCGCCCAGCACCCGAACCCAGCGAGGGCCTACGAAGGTCTCGAAGGTGTCATAAGCAATCCAGGTACCCGGCGGGAGCCATACATCGGTGCTGGCCATGCCCGTCTCTGAGTCTGCCGCAAACACGATCGGCGCGGCGATCATCTGATTGCCGAGGTAGTACTGATAGCGAGCGACATAGGCTGCATCGGTCTCGGGATGCTCGTAGTACATCGGGCGGCAGAGCGAGATGCTGGTATCCGTGGTGACTCTAGCCATCGTATACAGATAGGGGAGCAGGCGATAGCGCCACTTGAAGGCAGCCTTCGCCGCCTGATAGACAGGTTCTGGATAAGCCCATGGGCGGCGTTCGGCACGAGGATCCTTCGTCGAGTGAAGTCGCAGGACAGGGCTCAGCGCGCCGAACTGGACCCATCGGGCATACAGCTCCGGCTCGGTTGCTCCACCCATGTGCCCGCCGATGTCGTGGCTCCACCAACCGTAGAGGACGTTGGATGCCGTTGCCGTCATAAACGGCTGGAACTGCAGCGCCTCCCAGGTCGTGTAGGTGTCGCCGGAAAAGCCGATGAAGTAGCGATGGTTCCCCAGACCGCCCCACCGGCTGTAGAGCATCGGGCGTACGCCCCGTCGCCGGTTGTCGCTGAAGTGGAGGTGGTTGATCCAAGGCAATGGGTCTAACCCTTTGACCTCAGAGATCTCGCCCTGTTGCCAGTCCATCCACCAAAAATCCACCCCGTCGTCCTCCATCGGATGGTGGAGCATCTCGAAGTAGTGGCGCACGTACGCTTTGTCGGCGATCCGGAAGGGGACGGGTTCGCCCGTCTTTGGATCTATGCCCACGGCAGTGGCGAAGTCCTCATAGATCTCCTCAAAGGACTGCACGCCTTGGGCTGGATGCAGATTCAAGGTGACCTTCAGCCCCTTATCGTGAACCCAGCGCAGGAAAGCGGGCGGGTCTGGAAAGAGGTCGCGGTTCCACGTGTATCCGGTCCACGCGTGCGGCGTGTGCCAATCCATATCGATGACAAGCACATCGAGCGGCACGCCGTGCGACTCGAACTGCGCCACAAGATCCCGCAGATCCTTCTCGCTATAGGCCCAGTATCGCGACCACCACGCACCTAAGACGAACCGCGGAATCAGCGGCACCTCGCCGCCGAACACAGCGTAGTCCTGCAACGCCTCTACATAGTCGTGACCATAGCCAAAGAAGTACCAATCTTGCAGCTCAAAGCCTGGTCGCGCCCCCACCCATCCTGTGTCATCGAAGACCACGCGTTGGCTGTCATCGAACAGCGACCACCCATCCCGAGAGAGCAGCCCCTCTTCCAAAGAAGCGTCGCCGGCGCACCAATCCAATGTCCGGCGAGTGCCGCGAAGGTTAGCGGCGCTCGGCATACCGGGATGCCAGACTCGCTCTTCATCGGTAACGTGGTACGCAATCGAGAGGTTCGACGCCGAGAAGGCGCCGCTGCCCGTCGCATAGCGGAGTCGAAGCGATCCGGTATCGATCTGAAGCTCCGCATCCGTCACCGAGGTGTGGAAAGCCGGCGGAGTCGCTACATACCGCGTTGGGAAAGCATAGGTTGAACGATCCTCAAATTCCCCGCTCTCCGACCACTCAAGCCGGATGAGTCGGGGCGTCAACACCGTGAACCGCACGTCACCATCGGTCACCACAGCATCGGGATGAGCACTGGGGGTCCCCGGGAAGCGTATGCGTTCGTAGTGGTCAGTCTGTGTCATGTCTAGTGTCTCCAAAAGCCAGCACGGCAGTCAAACGCGCTCACGCCCGTAGTGCCGTGCTCAGTCTAGGCTCGGGAGGGACATCCTCCGAGCGAGCAGGACCTACTGTAGCACACTCA
>JBNGDL010000079.1:0-14402 GCA_049975205.1 Anaerolineae bacterium
CGATACTCAGCGACGCCTTAGAACCTCTTGGGGGACGGGGTGGCGGCACGCCGACACTGGCCCAGGGAGGCACAGGATCCCATCCGGAGGCGGAGGTCGTTTCCGCGCTCCAAGAAGCTTTGGACGCTTATCTACCATCTTGATGCCGCGACGACAAGCTATCGCGGCATCATGAACACCAGTGACTCAGGGAGGAACGCATGAAGGAAATCGCCCCGGGCGTTTACGTTGAATCATCTTATCCACCATACAACCTGGTCGTCATCGATACGGAAAAGGGTGGAATTATCGTTGATATTCCGCCGAATCCGGTGCATGCGGTGACCTGGTTCGAGCAGGCGCGAGGGACCGTCGGCAAACTCCGATATGCCGTCTTGACAGACGCCATGCGTGAGCGCCAGCTGGCGACCGCAACGTGTGACATGCCCATGATCGCCAGCGAAGGGATGCTGCGTGTGATGGAGACCTACGACGACGAGCGACCCCGCCGGGACTGGCTGGAGGACCTGGCCTCTCGCTATCCGGAGGAGGCCGAGGCCATCGACAGTCTACGGCCCCGTAAGCCTGGTCTGGCCTTCAGCGAGAGTTTCACACTTTATGGAGAGAGACGTGATCTCGTTTTCGAGACTGTCGCCGGCGCCGGGCCGGGAAGCCTCTGGCTCCTAATTCCCGACGAAGGCATCTTGATTGCGGGAGATATCGTCGTAGGCAGCACTGTCCCGCTGATGGCGGAGACTCCAGACTCCAAGGCGTGGCTCAATACGATGACGGCATTGGCGCATCGCCACGACGTGAAGATGATCATCCCTGGACGGGGCGATGCGCCAATCTCTCTGGGCGACATCGAGCCGCAGCGAGAGTTCATGCGCGTGATGCGGCGGGCGGCACGGACGCTGGCGCGCAGGGATGCCGACAGCCTCAGTCTCTCACAGACGTCCCAAGAGCTGGGTCAGACCTTCTTCAACCAGCAGGGGCCAAAGGCCGTCAAGCAGATCAAGGCTGGCCTGGAGCACCTGGTCGCCGAGGTCGTCGCGGCACAAGGGGAGGACACGGAAAGCGACGAGGACGAGGAGTAGGTCTGGCAGACGCAAGCCTGATCATTCGTAAGGAACGTGCTCCCTTCATCGGGAGCACGTTGCTCTTAGGGTTAGGGGATACGACGTCTCGCGAGGTCAGTGAAGGTAATCCAGCAGGTGCTGGAGTGCAGCATTAGCCGCCCTCTCGTTGTTCCCTTGCCGATCGCCCTCAAAGTGATGCCGCCAAGACCAGGCGTCGCCAGGGACAGCCAGGCCGATGTAGTAAAGGCCGAGGGGTTTGGTAGCCGTCGCGCCCGTGGGCCCGGCAATCCCTGTGATGCTCACAGCTACCTCTACTCCCAGAGCGCGACAGACACCCTGCGCCATCTCCAGGGCGACCGGGGCACTTACAGCACCCCATCGCTTAAGACTCTCCTCCCGAACGCCGAGCACTCCCACCTTGACGTCGTCGGCATAGGCGATGACACCGCCCCAGAAATAGCGAGAGCTCCCGGACACGGATGTGATCTGGTGTCCAAGCAGGCCCCCTGTGGCTGACTCCGCCACACCAAGGCGCCATTGTCTCGCCTGCAGCTTCCTAGCCAGTTGATTCATCAGCATTCAAGCACCTCGCCCTTTCAGACTGCCAATTGGTTGCGCACCATCGTCAGAAGAGATCGCGCCTGCAACGATGCAAGATTATAGCACGTGCCGCCCAGGTGATCGGCCAGGGCCTGCGCTAGACCCTTGTCATAGTCCGCGCTTTCCATGTTGATCACGATCGACTTGATCTTCTCATCCTGGATCTGCTCAGCAATGTGGTAGGCCTCAACCTGAGGCGGCATATCGCTCATTGAGACATTGCCTGCGCCGTCGGTCAGAATGACCAGCAACGGGACGAGCTCCGGGAGTCTCCGGACCTCTCTCTCGATCGTCTGCTGCGCTAACCACAGCCCTGCCGCAAGGGGCGTCTTTCCACCAACCGGCAGGTTCGTCAACATCTTACGAGCGAGCTCGATGCTGTTGGTCGGAGGGAGAACAAGCGTGGCGCGGTCCTTCTGAAAGACAATCATCCCCACGCGATCGCGGCGTTGGTAGGCATCCGTGAGCAGCGACAGGATCGCGCCCTTGGTCGCCTCCATCCGTTCCGAAACAGCCATCGACCAGGAGGCATCCACGAGGAAAATGATGAGGTTTGCCGACCGGCGCACCCGAATCTTCTTCTGATAGTCCTGCGGGCGCAGGTGAAATGCGGGCTCCGCCTCTTCTCCCGTCTCGCGCTGTCGCTGGTAGGGCGCAGCCGCCCGTAGTGTTGCGTCAAAGGCAAGGTCCGAGGCATCGCGGGGCGAAGACTCGAAACCCGCATAACGCCCTCGTTTGCGCGTCGTCCGCGTCCGGCTGCGACGCCCTCCCGTAGAACGAACGAGTCGATCCTGGGACGTCTCCAGCCTGCGGGCCTGGAAGACCTCACCGGGCTTGATGAACTTGCCACCCTCCCACCATTTCCCATCGGTGGGCCACTTCGGCACATCCTGTTCGAAAGGTTGTGGTTGAGGAGAGCCGGAGGGCTCGGCAGCATCGTCGCTCGCCTCAACCTCTAGGCTTTTTTTTGGCGGCCCTCCCCGGAGACCTCTCCTTCATAGACGGACTGTTGCTCCTCGGGATGCGTCTCCTCGGCTCTATCTCGGGCCGAGGTCACCATCGTGTCGAGCTGGTCGATGGAGGTCTGAACCTCGTCAAAAGGCCGTCGCTTGAGGCGGTGAGGCAGGGCCAGTTCGGCAGCTACGATGATGTCGCGATCTGTGATGCGGCGGCGCTCTTCCCAGGCCGCGTGAGCCATCGCGGTCTTGAGGATGACGAGGTCACCGCGATGACCGTCCACGCCCAGCCCCGCCATCATCTCGGCAATCGTCGCCATGTCCGCCCGCGTATAACGGACCTCCGGGAGCAGACGCCGCGCCTCCTCGATCCGCTCGGCGAGATGCTCTTCGTGGGGCGCCCACTCGGCATAGAACTCGGCTCCGTCCTGCTCGAAGGCCAAGTTCCGCTCCATGATCGCCATGCGGGCCTGTGCATCCTGGACCCCTCTGACGTCCACACAGAGGGCGAAGCGATCCAGGAGTTGAGGACGCAGGTCGCCTTCCTCAGGGTTCATCGTTCCGACCAAGATGAAGCGCGCCGGATGCTGAAAGGAGATCCCCTCGCGCTCGACGGTGTTGACCCCCATCGCAGCGGCATCCAGCAACACGTCCACGATGTGATCGTCCAAGAGGTTGACCTCATCGACGTAGAGGATGCCGCGGTTGGCGGCAGCCAGGACACCGGGCTCGAAGCGACGCTCGCCCTTCTGGATGGCTCGCTCAATGTCCAGGGTGCCGACGACCCGATCCTCCGTAGCGCCAACAGGGAGCTCAACGAAAGGCACCTGTCGCTGCGCCCTCGGCAACGTCTCTCCCCGCGCCACGCGGCTACGGCAATTCGTGCACCACGTCGCCGGTTGGTCGGGGTCGCAGTTAAACGCTCCATCGGCCACGACGTCGATCTCCGGCAGCAGCGCTGCCAGCCCCCGGGCAGCGGTGGACTTCGCCGTCCCACGCTCCCCGCGGATCAGCACGCCGCCGATGCGGAAATTGATAGCATTGAGGACTAGCGCGCGCTTCATCCTCTCCTGATTGACAATGGCGGTAAAAGGGAATACGGAACGTCCGTTATCGGCCACACATCCTCCTTGATACGACCCTACAAAGCATGCCTGGGGTGCCAAGCTCGAATCCAGACCTGCCAGTTAAGTGCGGTTTGTGCCTTCATTATACCGCGAGATCAGGGGCTAGGTAGGGCGGCCAAGCCAATGCCGATGTGATCGGCGCGGTGCCAACTAGCCGATTCCCTGACACAGCTTAGCTGCCTACAGCCATTTGATCTATGGCCCCTGGCACAGTAAACTACGGCTGTTTTTGGGTGTAGAGGACGAATTCGCTTCATGGAGATACATTAGTGGGTGATAAGAAGTACGCGATTGGCGTGGACTTCGGCACCGAGTCAGGCCGTGCCGCGTTGGTCGATGTCTCGAACGGCAGGATCGTCGCCACCGCCGTGCACAAGTACGATTGGGGCGTGATTGACGACGTGTTGCCAGGCACAGATATCCATCTCGAACCGGATTGGGCGCTTCAAGACCCTAATGATTATCTGGAGGTCTTGAAGCAGGCCATCCCGGCTGTCCTAGAGGAGAGCGGCGTCGACGCCGATGACGTGATCGGGATCGGGACGGATTTCACGGCCTGCACCGTCCTCGCCACGAAGGCGGACGGCACCCCCCTGAGCTTCCTCCCCGAGTGGCGTGAGAATCCCCATGCCTGGGTCAAGCTCTGGAAGCATCACGCCGCCCAACCCGAAGCCAACAAGCTCACCGCCCTTGCCCAACAGATGGATCTCCCATGGCTGGATCGATATGGTGGCAAGATCAGCTCCGAGTGGTTCTTTCCGAAGGTGTGGCAGACATTAAATGAGGCTCCGGAGGTCTACGAGGCCGCCGACCGCTTCATAGAGGCCGCCGACTGGATCGTCTGGCAGCTGACGGGCACTGAGACACGCAACAACTCCGCCGCGGGTTACAAGGCTATCTGGTCAAAGAAAGACGGGTTCCCCTCCAAGGAGTTCCTCGGCGCGCTCGACCCTCGGTTGGAAACCATAGTCGATGAGAAGATGTCCCGCGAGATACAGTTCTTGGGCGATCGGGCGGGTGGACTCTCAAAGGAGGCCGCACGCTGGACAGGCCTGAAGCCAGGGATCGCCGTCTCAGTCGGCAACGTCGACGCGCACGTTTCAGCGCCTGCAGCGACGGTGACCGAGCCGGAACGTATGGTCATCATCATGGGAACATCGAATTGCCACATGGTCCTGAGTGAGGCAGAGTACGCCGTGCCGGGCATGTGTGGCTATGTCGATGGCGGCATCATCCCCGGCTACTTCGGGTATGAGGCGGGACAGTCGTGTGTCGGCGACCACTTCGCGTGGTTTATTAAGAGCTGCGTCCCCGCAGCGTATGCGTATGAGGCCGCCGAGCAGGGTCTGACGCTTCACGAGCTTCTAGAGGCCAAGGCATCACGACAGAAACCGGGCGAGAGCGGATTAATGGCGCTGGATTGGTGGAACGGCAACCGCAGCGTCCTGGTCGACGTCGACCTGACCGGTCTCTTGGTCGGGGCCACCTTGGCCACAAGCCCCGAGGATATCTACCGTGCGCTGATCGAGGCGACGGCTTACGGCACACGGATGATCATCGAGACCTTTGAGTATAGTGGGGTGCCGATCAAGGAGATCGTCGCGACGGGCGGGCTCCCAGACCGCAACAAGCTCCTGATGCAGATCTACGCCGATGTAACAGGCCGTGAGATCAATATCGCTGCAGCAACGCAGACCGCGGCCCTAGGCTCGGCAATGTTTGCGACGGTTGCCGCGGGTGCAGAGGCCGGTGGGTACGAGACGATCGAAGAGGCTAGCGCAGCCATGGCCCGCCTCCGGGATGAGCGGTACGTGCCGAACCTTGAGGCCACCCGGGTCTATGATAACCTCTACAAGGAGTACGTCCTGCTTCACGATTACTTCGGCCGTGGAGCCAATGACGTGATGAAGCGCCTGAAGCAACTTAGAGCCAAGACACTGGAGTAAGGAGTTATCCATGCTGGAAACGCTACGCGCGAAGTTGTGGAAGCTGCATCTCGAGCTTCCCAAGAACGAGTTGGTGAAGTGGACGGGCGGGAACATCAGCGCACGGGACCCTGAGACGGGCTACGTGGCCATCAAGCCCTCAGGCGTGCGGTATGAGGATCTTAAGCCTGAGGATATGGTGATCCTTGACCTGGAGGGAAACTGCATCGAGGGCGATCTCAAGCCCTCGTCGGACACAGCAAGCCACCTCTACATCTACCGCCAGCGCGAGGATGTGGGCGGCATTGTCCATACCCACTCGCCCTACGCCACTGCGTTTGCCGCGGTCGGCAAGCCGATCCCGGTCTACCTAACGGCGATGGGTGACGAGTTCGGGGGTCCGATTCCCTGCGGCGACTTCGCCTTGATCGGCAGTGAGGCGATTGGCAAGGTGGTGATCGAGAGCATCGGCACATCCTGCGCCGTGCTCCTGAAGAACCACGGCGTCTTCACCATTGGCAAAGATGCCGAAGCTGCCGTGAAAGCTGCGGTGATGACGGAGGATGTCGCAAAGACGGTGTGGCTGGCGTTGCAGATAGGGCAACCCGAGGAGCTCTCGCCGGACGACGTAGCCAAGCTACACCATCGCTACACCCACGTCTATGGTCAGTGAGCAAAGGGCCCTTTAGGGCACCTCCTGAACCGTAGCCAAACCCGCGTGGGCATCTATCGCAACAAGGTAAGCGCCCATCGCCGTCTTGGCCTCGATCAAGAGACCGTTCCAGGCGGGCTGGATGGTCACCGCCGCCGGCTGTGCGGCTTCCTTAGGCCAGCCGATGGAGAGCCAGAGGCTCTGCTCGCACCAGATCTTTCCGATGCCCTCGACGGGAAGAAGATAACCCTCGGGCGGTGGGAGCGCAGCACAGGCCGCCGGCTTCTCCGGCATGCTGGCGTCCCAGGTATCCTCGAACCGGTCGACCGCAGCCAGGTACGTGCTGGCGTCCTTGCCGGTCAAGACGAAGATCGTCTCTGACGATGTGACTTGGATGACCAGAGAGCGGTACTGCTGGGGCTCTTCCGACCTGCTGACGTCCAGCCAGTAGGCCTGCATCCGCCCTTGCTCTTGCTGAATGGGACCACTCGTGCAGAGCAGCTCGAGACCCGCATTAACCGCCTGATCGATCACAGAAAGAAACCGCTCGTCCGGCTGTTGGCACAACGGACCTGCCCCAGTGGCTGGCGTTTGTGTTGGAGTTTGCGGGACGGCAACCGTGGATGTCGCTGTGTTCTGAGGAGTGGGCGTCCGTGTCGGTGGTGGTAACGGGGTAGCGCTAGGGGTCGGCGGCGGAGGAGAGGTCGGCGAAGGGATGACCGTGGGCGCCGCCTCAACGAGGGACTCGCCGGCCTCAGGATCGACGACAATCTTCACGAAGACGACGGCACCGAAAAGATGGCCCCCAGGCGCCTGAAGGCGCCAGTAGCCCTCATAGGTGCCGCGTCGAGGTGGGGCGTTGAAGACAATCGAAATGTCCCCTTGTCGACCCGGTGCCAGTGGCGAGACCGGCGCTCGGCGAGGACCTCCCAGCGCGTCGCCGGTGATGAACACCAGCTCGGTTCCCTCCGGCCAGGAACACTGACCGTTGTTCTCTATCCGCCAAGTCTTGCGGAACGGCGCATTCGGGGCGACATGCGCCCCGTCCGCCAGATCCACATCGCTGACGAAAGCGGCGTTGAGCTCTTGAAGGCTTTGGCAGGGCACGAGGGTTGCGGTCTCGATCGGCTGGCTCCCGACCTCGAGTGACAACAGTGCCGCCGGGGTAGCGGTGTGGGACTGCGTGAGGACGGGCGTCGCCAGTACCTTATCGGTCGGCTCTGGAGATGCGGCCTGCGTTGGCGTTGCGGTCGCCTCAGCGGAGGGGACAGGATCTCTGCCCAACGCACAGGCGCTGAGCACCACCAAGAGCAAGGGGGGCAAAATCGCGCACAGCAGAATCTGTCTTCGGGTGTGCCTGCGCGTGTGTCTGCAGGTATATCGTCCTGTTGTCATGAGCCCAGCCCCGGGACAATGATAATGGGATTCCTAGCTCTAGTATACTCAGCGAGCTGTGCTTGTCCATTGCAGAGGCTGGACAATGTATTTCCGTATGGAGGGGGAGCGTTGTCATCCTGATCATTTCCATCGCGCGTTGACGCGCGGTTTGGGGCTATACGACACCGTCTCTGCTACAGGGATCCAGGAGAGGCAACTCGCTGAGGAGTCCCGGGCAAAGAGAGCCCGCCGCCGGCCTGCTTCTCATCGTGGTGTAGCAGGAGCCACAGGACAATTCCTCCCAGGACAGAGAGTACCCCGCCGCTGAAAATGCCTAGGATCCGAAGCGTCTGGCTCGCCGTCGACTCCCTCGCCACGTGTTGCCGCCTAGCCTCCTCGACCAGATCTCGGCCCAACTGAGTTACGAAGGCCTGCGACGGCTCTATACGCGGCAACACGGTGACAACGGCCCGCTCCATAGCGCGTTGCTCCGGTAACGGCACGTAGTCCTGCAACGTAACGTACTTCTCACTAGCCCTTCTGAACATTCGCAACTCCTCCCTGCATCGCCTGCCTCAGACTGATCAGTGTTCGATGGTAAAGGGCTTTGATCGCGCCCTCTGTACGTCCAAGGACTTGGCCAATCTCCGCATTGGTCATCTGCTCCACGAATTTTAGGATGAGCAAGGTTTTCCGATCCTCGGGCAAGGCGTCGATGACCTCCAGTAGTGCCCCCTGCAGTTCCCTCGTCGCCATCCATGCCTCCGGGCTTGTCGCCCGAGATGCAAGCGTCAACCAATCCTCAGCATCGATCGAGACTGTCTCCGGCTTGTCGTGATCCCGATACCAGTTTACCAGCAAATTGTGCGCGATCCGAAAAAGCCAGGCCTGGAAAGGGGCCCCTGTCTCCCGATAACCCTGCAAGCTGCGCAAAGCACGGTAGAACGTTCGCGACGTCAGATCCTCCGCCTCCACCTGACTCGACGTGTGGCGATAGTGATAATTATAGATCTGGCTGACATATCTCTCATAAAGCTCGCCGAAAGCCTCCGGGTCGGCTTTGGCACGAGAGATCAGCTCGCGCTCTTCTTCAGCACTCATGAGGTCCCCTAGGTGGCTGGATCGCTATGTTCACAGCTCTGCCCGCTATCGCAGGAAGTATAGCATAACTCCTGCCACATCTTAGGGAGAGCGCATCAACATCGACCTCAGGTGACTGGATTCTAACCGGCGCCTGTAGCGCTAAGCACGATCAGAGCCGAGTCCGCGCCCATCCGCTCATAAGATATAACACACCAGACCTCGCAGAGTTGCGCTCACATCGCGTTGTCACGCTCGGTTGCGCATCCGCAGTTGCAGGTATAATAATATATGAGATCCCGCTAACCCAGAGCTAACCTATGGGTAAGGCCCTTGGGGCCCTGAGGAGAGCAGGGAAGGAGCACATCAATGGAATGGGTGCCAGGCGTCGATGTCTCGCGCTGGCAGGGCGAGATAGACTGGGAGAAGGTGGCAGCGGCCGACTATCGCTTTGCCGTCATCCGCGCCACTATTGGGGACCAGTACACGGATCCCCGATTCTACCACAACTGGCATGGCGCCCGCGATGCCGGTCTCCTAGTCTCCGCCTATCACGTGATCACCCCCAATGCGCCTGCTGACACGCAGATCGACCATTTCTTCGAGGTCCTGGATGACCGACAACCAGACCTGCCGTTCGTCGTAGATGTCGAACGCGACGACGGCGCCGCTCCTGAGAGGATTACGGCGTGTGTCAGGGACGTGTTATCGACGGTCGAGGGCCGCCACGGTAGGAGCCCCATCGTCTACACGGCACGCTGGTTCTGGAATCGCTTTGTTCTGGCCTCCGACGAGTGGCAGAATTATGACCTCTGGGTCGCCAGCTATACGGCGAAACCCGTGTTGCCCCGGGATTGGAAGAGCTGGCGCTTCTGGCAGTACTCCGAGAGCGGAAAAGTGCCGGGGGTCACGTCCAGGTCGACAGACGTGAACTGGTTCGCTGGACGCCAGGAGGACCTCGTGGACTATGCCAACGACAAGCCTCGGGCCGTGCCACGGCCGCTATGGCGGGCACGGGTCGTGATCCCAAAGCTCAATGTTCGCAGCGGTCCAAGTAGGGATCACGTGGACCTTGGCGACCTGTATGAAGGCGATCAGGTCGAGGTACTGAAGCTGAGGGGTGACGACGTCTGGGTAGAGTTTGCTCCCGGCAAATGGGCCGCGTTTGCACTTGATGGAGAGCAGTACATGGAAGTGGAGCCCGAGGAGCGCGACGAGCAGGCACCTTCGCAGGACCAAACCAGCGAGTCGACATGAGGTTAGTGGGGGCAGAAGCCCGCGCTCTCCCTATCGGTTGGGGTGGTGCCCGGCTCCGTTGCGCAGGGGTTGTGGTGGTTCAGCAAAATTGGTACTTGCGCTCCGTGCGAAAATTGTGTAGAATAGTTTACAAGGTGCATCTATGAACCAAAACATGGGGCGGAGCCAGTTGTCGCGCGTAGCTTGGATGACCCTGATCGTCGTACTGGTCGGGGCGATTTTGCCTGGCCCCCTCTCTGCACGCCAGGGCCGAGATGAGACGCCTCCTGACACCGGCCGTCGATACTTCGACGAAACGGGGTTTTCGATCACCGGTGCATTCAAGACCTACTTCGAGACCCACGGTGGGTTGGAGATCTTCGGGTATCCGATTTCCGCGCCCTACAATGCAGACGGCATCCTAGTCCAATACTTCCAGAACGCCCGTATGGAGTGGCACGCCACCGGGCCAGAATCTGGCAAGGTCGAACTCGGAGAGCTTGGCAGAGAACTGGGGTACCAAAATGCACCGAGCGATGCCCCCCTCTTGGCGACTGGTCGAGTCTACTTTGACGAGACCGGTCACAGTGTAGCTCTCCCCTTCCTCCGATACTACCGCACCCGAGGCGGAAGTGACTTCTTCGGCTTCCCCCTCACGGAGATGCACTTCGAGAACCAGCGGGTCGTGCAGTATTTTGAGAAGACCAAACTGATCTGGGACCCTCAGACGGGTGAGGTGTCGGTGGGCAATCTGGGCGACCTCTACATCAAGGTTCACCGAAGCAGCCTTCCGCCGACAGTTCTGGCAGCCACAAATCTGCGGTCGACCGCACAGGTACACCGAGACCTTCGCGCGGTTGTGGGGTTGGGTCAGACAGTGGTCAGTTCAGGTCTCCGGCAAGACGTCAGGGTAATCGTGCTGGATGACATCACAGGCGAGCCAGTTCCAAACGCCAGAGTCTACGTATCCCTCTTCACCGAATCCGGTAAACGCGTCTTCGGTGTATCGGCTGAGGCCGGCACGGACGAAACAGGGAAGATGCAGGCCTCGCTGCCCCTCAGCAGCATCGAGCCAGGGACGCGGATTGTGGCGAACGTCACCGCAACAGACGGGGTCTCCTCGACAGAGGCCGAGCAGCTCTTCTTGGTGTGGTGGTAGGCTCCCCACACCCCTTTCGCAGCGACCGCTAGACCGGGCAGTCCTCTCTCTCGACCGGCGACCTTAGGGCAAATCCGCTGACCCGCCTCCGCCTTCAGGCCAATCTTTCATCGCGATCGGCTTACTCTTCAGTCGCCTCGGAGGAGAAAAGGTAACCCACCCCCCGCACATTGAGGATGTAGCAGGGATCCTCTGGGCATGGCTCCAACTTGCGCCGAAGCCGGCGTATGTGCACCCTCACGATCGATCTCGCTCCCCAGGCGTCCGTCTCATAACCTTGCGCGCACTTGACCAGTTCCTGGGGTGAGCAGACCTCATCAGGACGGGTGATCATGCATTCAAGAAGCTTGAACTCCGTCGGTGTGAGATCGACAGGCTCGCCCCGGTGAGTCACGAGATGTTTTGCACGGTCCAACACCACGTCCCCAACCTCGACAACGTCATCCTCGGCCTCTGCTGCGACCTCTAGCTCGTCGAGGTTGTCGGTCTTCACCAGCTCTTGCAGGGTATTCTGGAGCTGTTGCACCAACGCGCGGCGATGGCGACCCGCCCTCAGCTCTGAAAACGCCCGCCGGACCGCGCTCAACACCTCGTCCACAGGGCAAGGCTTGAGTAAGAAATCATAGGCACCCTTGCGCAGAGCATGGATCGCGGTCTCCAACGTGCCATACCCCGTGATCAGAATCACGATCATATCGTCGGAGATCTGGCGGATGCCCTCCAGGACCTGCAGTCCATCAATGCCGGGCAAGCGCAGGTCGAGAATGGCGATATCGAAAGGCGGAGACTGCTTGCGCGCTAGTGTCAAAGCTTCCTCGCCTGAGGCTGCCAGCGTGACCTGGTAGCCCTCGAGGCGCAAGACCTCCCCCAACGTGATCCGTTCTGCAGCTTCATCATCGACAACGAGAATTTGTGCTTGCATCACCATAGCTTATTAGTCCTCTGCCCCTTCGTGCTTCGGTAGACGAATAATGAACGTCGTGCCCCCGTCAGGAGGGCTCTCAACCTCAATCACGCCATTATGGCGTTCTATGATGCCGTAGCTGATCGCCAAGCCCAGACCGGTGCCGGTGGGCTTAGAGGTGTGGAAAGGCTCGAAGAGATGACTGCGAATCTCAGCCGGTATCCCGGGCCCGCTGTCACGGAAAGCGACGACGACCTGTTTGCGCGCCGCCTGGTAGGCTGTACCAACCCACAGCGTACCGCCATCGGGCATCGCCTCGATCGCGTTGATCACCAGGTTCAGGAAGACCTGCGTCAGCTGGTTTGCCGTGCCACGAACCTTAGGGAGATTGGAAGCCAACCGCGCCTCGACCTTGACGCGGGACTGTTGGAGTCGCTTACTGGCAATGGCTAGCGCATCCTCGACCGGACGATTCACATTCAGACTCCTGAGAGTCGACGAGGGCCGGTAGAAGTCCAGCATCCGATGGACAATCTGAATCAGGCGGTTCACCTCGGTCTGAGCCATCTCCAGGAAGCGTGCCCTCTGCTTCTCGTCAAGCCCCTTGTGGGAGGCGAGATGCAGGCTGTTTTGGACTGCCTGGAGCGGATTGTTGATCTCATGCGCGAGCGAGGCCGTCAGCCGACCCACCGCCGCCATTTTCTCGGCCTGAATCAGCTGAGTCTGGGAGCGCTCAATCTCCTCCGCAAATGCCTCGAGGTCCTGAAACAACCACGCCTTCTCGACGGCGACAACGACGGTCGCCGCGATATGCTCAATGAGTGGGATATCCTGCTCGCGCAGTGTGTCGGCGGGACCAATCGCCACAAGCGCGCCAATGGTCTCCCCGTTCTTGGCAAGAGGGACGCAAAGCACATCGAGGGGTGACGTTTCCAGGACGTTGCTCCAGAACCCCTCGGTCACGTGTCGCTCGAGTACGGGATGGACCTGTTCCGTCATCTGCTGAAGCGGTCCGTCCCCTTGCGGGATCAACCTCCCCTCCAGCCATAGCCCCGCCGGGCATCGCGCGGCACGGACCACGCTCTCCTGTGCCTCCTCATCATCGAGAATGATGGTCAGCACATCGGCCTCGACCAGCCTCCCCAGGCCGTTAAGGGCGGAAACCAAGACCTCATCGAGGTCCAGGCTCGAGGAGATGGCCCGATTGATCTCATCCAGGGCCGCCAGCTCCTGGTTCCTCTTCCGGAGCATCAACTCAGTCCGGCGAATCCGCGTCACCACGCCAATTCGAGCCAGGAGCTCTTGGGGATCAAAAGGCTTGACAATATAGTCGTCAGCCCCCATCTGGAGGCCACGCGCCTTGGCCGCAACAGAATTGAGGCCGGTGATCAGGATGACGGGAATCTGCTGAAGCTCAGGAACGGCCTTCATCCTGGACAGCGTATGGAAGCCATCCTCACCGGGCATCATGATGTCGAGCAAGACGATGTCGATCGGGGAACCTTCCCTCAACTGATGCTGGAGGCGCCTCAAAGCCCCGGCGCCGTCATTCTCAATCAAGACCTCGCTAGGAAGAAGTTCCAGAACCTCCGTGATCAACCTGATCATCTCCGGATCATCGTCGACGACCAGTATCCGCGGGCACGCCATCTCTTCAGGGCCTAATGCCAAGGATTCAGGAACTTTCGTAGAGGTCAGAGGATGCAATGACATAGTTGTTCGCCGTATGTGCGTCCCTTACGGTAGGGTCTGGCGCTTGGCCATGGCTTGCTCAGCCGCTTGCTGGAGCGCCGAGCAGCACGGCTCGTCCATGTTGAGCACGCCCACCCGAGGTTCGTCGGTGGAACCCGCAAAGATACGTCGCCACTCGGCGTGGGGACCGGAAAGGGGCACGAAGAAGCATCCTGTCCTGGAGAAGGGGTGACGGGTATGCACCCGCACGGGCTCATTGTAGTGGAATTCAAGCAAGCGACCGTCCTGACGGAGTTGCTCCAGGGTCTCAACAGACATGCTGACGTCGCCCTCATAGCCCGACCAATGCGCCACCGCCTCGGAAAAGGCCCCCATCATCGTATCGTATTCCGGATCGCCAGGGAAGAGCGTGCAGGTCATACCGTCCCAATAGACAGCGATCCAATCCGCCTTGGCGTTGAATGACCTGACAAACCAGATCGGATCCTCGTTTGTGGCGGCTCCCCTGAACCAGACAACGAGGAGACCGACAAGGATCGTAACGACTAATGCACCTAGGATCGCAGGGCGTTTGCTCGACATCGACGGTCCTCCCTCTACGATTATAGTGTGCTTTCCCCGAATTGGGAAGCCACG
>JBNGDL010000080.1:0-14347 GCA_049975205.1 Anaerolineae bacterium
GTTCTCGATGTACCAGAGATCGTACTTGGTTCGCTCAGTGATGGACGTATCGCCACGATACCCGTTGATCTGAGCCCAGCCGGTGAGCCCGGCCTTCTCACGATGCCGGTCCATATAGCGGGGAATGCTTCGACGGAACTGCTCGACGTAGACCGGTCGCTCGGGTCGCGGGCCGACCAGGCTCATGTCGCCCAAGAGAACGTTGATGAATTGGGGAAGCTCGTCAAGGTTCGTGCGCCTTAGGAATCCTCCGATCTTGGTGCGGCGGGGGTCGTCCTCCGTGGTCCAACCAGGACCCTGCTTCTCGGCATCCACCCGCATCGACCGGAACTTGATGATCGGGAACGGACGGGCATCAAGTCCCATCCGTTCCTGGACGTAGAAGACAGCCCCCGGTGACTCCAGCTTGATGAGCACGGAGATCAGGAGCATAAAGGGCGAGAGCACAATCAGAGCGGCACTTGCGCCAACAATATCCATCACCCGCTTCGCCGCCCGACGCCAGCCGGTCAGAGCGATATCTCTCACCGTAAGAATGGGCAACCCGCCCAACTCGCTGATGCTCACGGCCCCAGCAATGATCTGAAACAGGTCGGGATAGACCCGGATCGTGACACGCCCACGTTCGCATTGGGAGATCAGCCACAGAATATCGCGGTGGGCGGTATCCTCGGGCAGGGCAATGATCACCTCATCGACCTCTTTCTCTTCGATAATCCGCCCGAGCTCCGCTGCCGTCCCCACGATCGGCAGGCCCAGCAATTCATCGGACGTCTGCTCCTGCATTGAGACGACGCCGACGGCATCGAGGCCCAGCTCGGACGACCAGAGAATCTTCTGGATGATCATCCGGGCGACATCGCCCATCCCGACAATCAAAACCCGCCGGCGCCCCCACCCCTGACGGATCAAGCGGCGCCTGATCCGATCATTCACCAGTCGGCCCACCCCGACCAACACAATGGACAGGAGCCAGGCGTAGAAGATCATCACGCGGGAATAGTCCTGTCCGATCACGAAATTGCGGAGCATCAGAGAATCAAGGGCGACCCCCATCAGAGTCCCGATCGTTGAACCGACGACGATGCCGGACACCTCGTCAAGCCGCGAAGCTCGCGCAAGCCTGTAGAGATTGGCGAAGAAGAAAACACCCAGCAGGGAGAGCACGTGCACCACCATCATGGGTATGTGCTCGACGAAGGGGCGCATACTCTCTGCCGGTTCAGGGATCGGCACAGCGAGCCGCAACACATACGCCAGCACAAAAGCGGCAGCCGCCATCACCAGGTCGGTAGCCACCAAGAAGACGACAAACAGCCGCGTTGCTCGATCCGCCTTCATGCCTGTAATGCCATTCGCCATCGTATCAGCCGCGTCTGCAGCCTAAGCACTGCAACAATCAGCGCGTGAACCACGAATGGGGTCTGCTCAGCATAGTGCTTGCGATAGAAGATATCCATAGCACGCCAGAACTCGAGTCGAGCCCGTGGATTCTGTCGACTGGATGCACGTTTGATGTGCAAGACCTCCACCTCGGGGTAGTAGTAGACTCGCCAGCCCGCAGCCTTCATCCTGTAGGCCCAATCGAGGTCCTCACCGTACATAAAGAAACTCTCGTCGAGCAACCCAGATTCCTCGATGGCCTCACGTCGCACCAACATAAATGCACCCACCACAGCGTCGACCTCGGCCGTCTCATTCTCATCTAGGTACGTCAGATTGTAGCGCCCAAAGCGCCGGCTCCGCGGGAACAGCCGCGCGAGCCCGGTGATCCGGTAGAACGAAATGGCTGGCGTAGGAAACGACCGCCGGCACGCAAGATCCAGGGATCCGTCTTGAAGCACCAGCTTCGGTCCTACCACGCCGCTCTCGGGATGCTCGTCAGCGAAATCGATGACCTTTGCCAGTGCATCGGCGGGCAGTTCAGTGTCAGGATTGAGTAGGAGCGCGTATCGGACTCCGGCAGAGCGCCCTTGCGTCCCAAAGCCGAGATAGCGCAGACCCTGGTTGTTTGCTGCCGGATAGCCGACGTTGCGATCGTTACGTATCAGCTTGACGTGGGGAAAGACCGATGCCACCATATCAGCGCTGCCATCACTTGAGTCATTGTCAACGACACACACCTCAAAGCTCACGTCCGTGTTGGACAAGACACTCTCCAGACACCGCTGGAGCAGATCCCGGGTATTCCAGTTGACGATGACGACGCCGACATCCACGTGATCCATGGGACGCATTCTAGCACAGTCACTCTCACCGACAAGCGCCCATCGCGCCGTCTCCCTGTGTCAGCCGTGTTCAGGATGCACCGCACCGAAATCGGGATGGATCTCATTTGACTTGAGCATCCCAGGCAGCTATCATCAAGATACCTAGCACACCCAAACACAATCCGTAGGAGCCCAGGAGGAAAGCATGACGGTATATGCAGAGTCATCAGATGGACCTGTAAACTGGCAGCGTTTCATGGCCCAACGGACCCAGAACATGCGGAGTTCGGCGATACGCGAACTCCTGAAGATCACTCAGCTGCCCGACGTGATCTCTTTCGCAGGCGGCCTCCCCGCACCAGAGCTTTTCCCCGTGCGCGAGATCGAGGAAGCGTGCACCTATCTGCTAAGGCACGAACCGAAGATGGCCCTCCAGTACAGTACAACCGAAGGCCATCCTCCCTTGCGTGAGTATCTGGCCGAGTCGATGGCGAAGTACGGGATCCAGCACGGTCCTGACAATATCCTGATCACCACCGGCTCGCAGCAGGCTCTAGATCTCATCGGTAAGGTCTTTATCGACCCCGGCTCCTACGCGGTAACCGGGCGCCCCACCTATCTCGGCGCAATACAGGCGTGGCGCGCTTACCAAGGCGAGTTCGCCACCGTCCCGCTGGATGACGATGGGATGCAGGTGGAGCGGCTAGAGGGAATCATTAACGAGAGGCCCATCCGCTTCATCTACGTCCTTCCCAACTTCCACAACCCGGCGGGTACCACCCTGCCCGAGGATCGGCGGCGCTATCTCGTCGAGTTGGCACGGAAGCACGACCTGATCATCGTCGAGGACGATCCTTACGGGGCGCTCCGCTACGAGGGTGAGGATATCATACCGATTGCGGCGCTGGCTCCAGAACGCACCATCTACTTAGGCACCTTCTCCAAGACGCTCACGCCCGGGTTGCGCATAGGATGGGTCGTGGCACCTGCCGAGATTCGCCAGCGTCTCGTACAAGCCAAACAAGGGGCCGACCTCCACACGAGCACCTTCGACCAGATGATCGCCAATGACATCGCCCAGCGAGGCATCCTGAAAGCCCATGTCCGGCGCCTGCGCGAGATCTATGGCGAGCGGATGCACACGATGTTGGATGCGCTGACCGAGTTCTGGCCCGAGGAGTGCAGTTGGACCGAACCAGAAGGCGGCCTCTTCCTGTGGGCGCGAGCTCCAGAGTGCTGTGATAGCCTCGAAATGCTACCGGTGGCGCTGGAGCAAAAGGTGGCATATGTACCAGGCGTCAACTTCTATCCGTACGCCGATGGCGGGCACAGCGCGATGCGGCTCAACTTCTCGAACGCTCAGCCCGACATGATCGTCGAGGGCATTCACCGGCTGGGCCTCGCGCTCAAAGAGGTCCTGGCAAAGCAGTCCTAGGCCCGGCTCAGAGCGGGCAGCGGACACAGATATTGCGTGACGAGGAGCGAGGGCGGCAGCCGCCGGATAGGGCTGCCGTCCTCGTACATCTCTACAGCGACCAGAGCGGCTACCGCCTTAGCCCTTCACGACAGCTACGGGATGAACCCGAGCTACCTTACGGGCGATCCCCGCCCCTTCCACCGAGTCCACGACGAGGCTGACGTCCTTATAGGCTAGCGGTGCCTCCTCAGCCAGCCCCCGCATACTCTGAGCTCGCACAGCGATGCCCTGATCCTGAAGCTCAGAGCGAACATGCTCTCCGCGAACCCTGCGCGTTGCTGCTCTCCGGCTCATCGTGCGTCCCGCACCGTGGCAACTGGACCCAAAGGTCAGTTCCATGGCGGACGGGCTGCCAACCAGAACGTAGGAGGCCGTACCCATCGATCCGGGAACCAGAACGGGCTGACCGATGTTCCGGTAGGCCTCCGTCAGCTCCGGATGGCCCGCCGGGAAGGATCGCGTCGCGCCCTTCCGATGCACGATCAGCTTGCGCCGCTTACCGCTGACCTCGTGCTCCTCGATCTTGGCTATGTTGTGGGTCACATCATAGACCTGCCGAAGATCCCAGGCATCGACTGTCCCCGCCAACACCTCCTCAAACGAGAGCCGCACAAAAGCAGCCAGCACCTGGCGATTGGCAAACGCGTAGTTCGCCGCCGCCGCCATCGCTGCCATGTACCGTTGGCCCTCGTCCGAGTTCATAGGAGCGGCCACCAACTCCCGGTCCGGGATGGGAATCCCATACCGTCGCGGTGCATCTTGCAGCTCCCTCAGATACTGGGAGCAGACCTCGTGCCCAAGCCCTCGCGAGCCGCAGTGGATCTGGACCACGACTTGATCCTTACGCAAGCCAAAGGCGTCCGCGGCCTCAGCGTCATAGATTGCGTCCACAACGTCGATCTCAAGGAAGTGATTGCCTGAGCCGAGAGAGCCGAGTTGGGGAATACCCCGCTCCTTGGCCCGATCCGGAACGACGTGCGCCTTAGCCCAGGGCAAGCACCCTCCGCCCTCCGTGCGCATAAGGTCATCCTCTGTCCCGTAGCCGTTGCGCGTGGCCCATCTGGCGCCCTCCTCCAGGACCTTGTCGATCTCCTGCCAAGAGAGCCTCACAGCCCCATCCTCACCGAGACCACTCGGGCAGTTGCGATAGAGGGCCGTCGCGAGGTCGCTCAGATAGGGCTCGATCTGCTCGAAGTCCAGGGGCGAGGCCAGCATACGGACCCCGCAGTTGATGTCATACCCAACGCCTCCGGGCGATATGATCCCCTCCTCGGCATCGAACGCCGCCACGCCGCCGATGGGAAACCCATAGCCCTGATGCATGTCCGGCATGGCCATCGCGTACTTCACGATGCCCGGTAACATCGAAACGTTCACCAGTTGCTCGATAGACTTATCGCCAAAGGCCGCCTCGAACAGCGCTTTGCTTCCGTAGACCCGAGCCGGGACGTTCATCCGGCTGTCGTAATCGGCCGGAAGCTCCCACACATAGTCACCTAGCTGTTTGAAGTCCCGTTTGCTTACCATAGACCCTCCCTGTTGCCGTAAGCCCGCCTGCCCCAATGCTCGCCCAGACGCGGATTCAGATCAACAGGTCCAGGCAGGCATCCAATACCGCACATGCGCCGCGATTGACCACGGCGTCAGGTCACACATCAAAGACAATGTCTGTCCGATACCCACCGACCTCCGCCTCAACCTCCAAGCAATGGAACGTAGCTGCCTTGATATGAGTCCGGTATTCTCGGATGGGATATGCCTCGGCGGTCGCCCGAAGGTGGCTACGCGAGATCGCTTCGAATCGGTACTCAGTGAAGATCCGGCGTCGCGTCTCGTGGAGATAGAGGAGTTCGTTGAGCCAGTCAACCAGGAGCGTTTCTACATCGGGCGCCGATAGCTCAAGTTTGTGGGTGAAGGGGTTCGAATCACGATCGGGCAGCCCCACGTGTGCGAACATACCGCTAGCCGTCGTGGCAAAAAGGTCAGCCAGATCGTCACCCCATACCCGGAGTGCGAGATCCGCGGTATGCTCCAGCTCTTCCCAGTGGCCCATCTCCTACCGCCTCGAAAGGCCGAGTCGCTCAACCAGGAATCCAACTAGGGCTTCCACCTCATCTAGGCCGAACACGGGCACAGAGCCCTCGATACCGACGACGTCCGTGACGCAAGCGATACGCTGAACGACGCCAGGAATCGGCTGGGGGTCGCACGCCTGGCGGATAACCTCCACCTTGGGCACCGAGCTCCGTTTGTAGCCCTCTAGCAGAATCACATCGACGCCGTGAACGCCGTCCAGTGCTCGCTTGAGCTCAGGCTCATCGGCGAACCGATGGCTATGCACGATGCGATCGCGTGCCACGAGCGTCACATGCCGGGCACCGGCTTCCCAGAACCGCCACGTGTCCGTGCCCGTCACATCGGTCTCGACCTCGTGGATCGGGGAGTGTTTGACGACCGCCGCACGGATCCGGCGCTTTGATAGTGCCTGGACGAGGCGAGTGATGAGCGTGGTCTTGCCACATCCGGACCGCCCCACGAAGGCGACGATGGGAACGTTGGCTGCCTTGTCCCCCATATCCAGCCCCCCTTTCCAGGTGCGTTCTTTTCGACCAGCTCCTTCGCGGCATAACCGTTATCCGTCGATGGATGGCGAACCCTTGACCAGCCACTGCCCCGCACAGGGCACCTAGCTCCGAGTCAGGCGCGGACCGGCTAACCCGAACGCCGCAACCGCTCGCGCAGAAACTGGCTGACCCGCTGATAGACCTCGACTGGTGTTAGCCCCGTCGTGTTAATGTATAGGTCACAATGCTCTCGCGCGTGCACCAGCCGCACCTGTCTCTCGGCAGGCCACCAAGAGGACGGCTTCTCCAAGCCCTCCCTGGCCGCGGCCTCTTCCATGCTGACATCCAGATAGATCAGATAATCCGGATCTGCGAGCCGCCGCCACATATCCGGCGCAGCGGAATGCTCCTGACGGATCTCCCTCGCGCGGTATCCCTCAACCCGTAGACGCTTCACCAGGGTGGATTTGCCCGACGAGCAGGGGCCCACGACCCCGACCAGAACGCGATTGTGCGCGCTCCGACGGTGTCCCGCGCTCGACTTAAGGCCGCGCATCCTATCCTCGTCGTCGATCTAGGCAACCTCCATAGGCGTTCCGGGCGAAAAACCGAGGACGTCTGCCGCACCTCAGGCGTCTGGAACCGGCATCTCGACCCGCATTCTGCGCGGGCCCTCCTCTGCGCCGGACTGCACGTGGACAGCGACGATGCTAGTGTCATCCACGGGGCGCCCGTCATCGAGATCCAGCGCTCGTGCGAAGAGCCCATCGGCAACAGCCTCAGCGGATGCCTCAACCTGCCAGACCTCCTCAATGGCCTCGGTGATGACCATCTCGGCGCCCCTGCGGCTCCCTGCGTGAACCAGCCCATCTGTGCAGGCGACGATCAAGAGCCCAGGTTCTAGCGCGATCTGTTCAACCGCGGGCCGCATGTTGCGGTAGAAGCCGAGGGTCGGTGCCTCAAGATCCAGCTCTAGGACATCCCCGCCCGCAGGCCGCACGAAGACCGGGGAATTGCCGCACTGGGTAATGATCAACTGACGGCTGTCCAGTTCCACCGACAGAATGACCAGCGTAGCCGAGACCTTGCCGCGCCTTTGTGCATAGAGCATGTCGTTGGCAGCCCTTGCCGCTGCGCCGTCCCTAACGCCCTCGGCTAGATCGGAAATCACCTTCCGTATGACCTGCGTGCTGACCGCCTTTGCCGCGCGTCCCGAGCTCTGCCCGTCCACCAGAACGACGGAGAGTCCACCACGCGGGCGCTCGATCATCTCCAGCGTGTCGCCGCTCTCCCTCACAGCCCACTTGTGAATCTTACTCACCGCAATGCTAAGATGCATGCCTCGTCAGCCGGCGCTCTCTGTCTTCACTCCTCCGCTCGACAAATCAGGACATCTCCTCTTGTTGTTCCGATGACGGCTCCCCTACCGAGCGCTTGCCACTGATGGCGCCCGGCAGCATGCGAATCTCCACGCCTTCTGCGAGCTTAAGCTTGGCGATATTGGCCTCGAGGTCGAGATAGGTAATCTCTCCCATCAGCCCCCCGATCGTCATGACCTGGTCACCCACAGCCAACTCTTCCTCACGTTTCTTGCGCCTTCTCTGAGCCATCCATTGCGGGAGAAACAGGAAAACTACCAACCCAACAATGATGAGCACCCAAAACAACCAACTCCCCTGGTCTGGCATTGTCCACTCCTGACGTGACTGATGTAGAATCTGTATAATCTATTATAGCGAGTCAGCCCGTCCCATCAAGCAGATCTTGCGGAAGGCCTTGCGTGGTGTAGAATATCGATAGCCATGATGAAATCGAGCGAAAGCAACCAGCGTCTAGAGCTTCTGCATCGAGCAGTTCTGGCCTTCAACTCCAGCCTGGCCTTAGACGATGTCCTGCATAGCGTCCTGGAGGAGGTCAGGAAGGCCATCAAAGCCGAGGCTTGGTCCGTCTGGCTTCTGAACGAGATGTCGTCGGAGCTCGTGTGCCGCCAGGCTGTCGGCCCTGGTCGGGTGTGTCTGGAAGGGATGCACGTCCCCACCGAGTTAAGCCTGATGGGCCAGGCCATCCGCGAGGGGAAGTGCCTCTACGTAGCCGATGCCGCCGCCGATCCTCGGCTCAACCAACAAATCCTGGAGCGCACCCAACCGGCGCCAGGCTCACTACTCGCCGCTCCCCTCCGTGTGAGGCCTGCCACGAAGGAGGCTGAGGAACGGGCCCTCGGCGTCATCAACATCATCGGGCGCGAACCGAACGCCTTCGATCACGACGATCTGGCCCTCCTTGAAGCCCTCGCTTTGGCAGCGGCGGCAGCCATCAACAACGCCCAGCTGCACGAACAGACTGAGCGAGAGCTCAGGGACCGTAGTCGGGCAGAGCGGGCTTTGCAGAGCAGCGAGACACGTTACAGAACGCTCATCGAGACCTCCCCCGAAGCCATCATCGTGACCGACCTCAACGGCAAGATCACTATGTGCAACCGCCGAGCCCTCGACCTCTACAGGATCAGCCGAGCGGAGTTGCTGGACAGGCATCTGTTGAGTCTGGTGGCGCAGGAGCATCGAGCTGAGATCATGACCCGTTACGACCGCGTGCTGCAAGGCCAGGCCGTGCACAATCTTGAGATTCCTCTGGTCCGCAATGACGGGTCTTTGTTTCAGGGAGAACTCGCCGCGTCGCTCATCTCGGACGATCGTGGTCAGCCCTCGGGTATTGTGGCATTCACCTCTGACATCACGGCTCGTAAGGCAGCAGAAGCTACCATCAGACGGCACAACCAAGAGCTTAGGATCCTCAATAGGATTGCAACCCAGATCAGCCAGGCTCACGACCTATCCCAGTTACTGACCACCGCCTTAGATCTTGCCCTTGAGGCCGTTGGCGTCGATGCGGGTTGGATAGATATCTTCGGCGCTAACAGGTCCAGAGTCCGGGAACCATCCCTCATCGCGGTGTGGGGAGGCTCCACCGACGGCGTGACGCCTGAGGTGCTTCTGGAGCCACTTCAGACCTGGACCAGAGAGCGACTGAAAACGAGCCAAAGCCCAGTGATCGCCAACGTAGCAGAAGTGGCGACCGGCCGAGTTGCGGAGGAATTGCGCTGCCCGCTTGTTGGCGTTCCGCTACGGATCCAGGGCGAGGTGAGCGGGGCGCTCTGCGCAATCGGCGTGTATCAGGGCTATGCGCGCGATATCGACCTCAACCAAGTCCAACTCCTGACCGCAATTGCTCAACAGATCAGCAGTGCTGTGGAGAACGCGCGTCTTTCAGCCGAGGCAGCTGAAATGAAGGTGTTGCGAGAGATCGACCAGATGCGCTCTGAACTTCTGGCCGGCTTCTCCCACGATCTGCGCAGCCCCCTCGGCTTGATCAAGATGACGTGTTCGACGCTATTGAGGGAGGAGCTCGACCTGGATGCGGAGGAGACCCAAGACATGCTCAGAGACATTGAGACGCAGACCGACCGTCTCTCCAGACTTGTCACCACGATCCTCGACTTGGGGCGGTTGGAGAACGGGCAGTTAGCCCTCAACCGTCTCCCCTTCGACATGTCTCACCTGATCCGACGCGTCGTGCGGGATCTCAGCAAACTACATCCTTCTCATCGGATCAGGCTCGAACTGCCGTCGTCCCCCCTGGACGTCCTAGCAGATTCGGAGCGGGTAGAGCAGGTGCTCTATAATCTGATTGACAACGCTGCCAAGTACACGCCTGAGCCTGGCGAGATCACGATCTCGGCTCGCCCTGAACGACACAGGGTCGTGATCAGCGTCAGGGATCCAGGGATAGGGATCCCCTCAGATGAGCGGGCGCTGATCTTCGAGCGCTTCTACCGCGTCGAAAATGAGATGACCAGGCATGTCGGAGGCGTTGGCCTCGGGCTGGCCATGTGCAAGGGCATCGTCGAGGCGCACGGAGGCCGTATCTGGGCAGACGCTAACCCGGAGGGCGGCAGCATCTTCTCTTTCACTCTGCCGTCAACGCCGAGTCGATCACAGAACGAGATGTGGGAGGTTGCGGTCACACAAGAGAGAGGGTGATCGATGGCTGCTCTTCGAAAGCGCATACTGGTGGTAGATGACGACCCCCGCTACGTCAAGCTCATACAGGTCAACCTGGAAGCTAGCGGTTACGAGGTGATCTCGGCAGGCCACGGTAAGGAGGCCGTGGAACTCGCAGCTCAGAAGAATCCTGACCTGATCCTGCTCGATATTATGCTGCCTGGCAAGGACGGCTACAAGGCATGTGAAGAGATCCGGCAGTTCTCGCAGGTGCCCGTCATTATGTTGACCGCGTTGGGACAGACGGAGGACATCGTCAAAGGGCTGGATGCGGGCGCCGACGACTATATCACCAAGCCATTCAGTGCTCACGAGCTCTTGGCGCGAATACGCGCAAGACTGCGTCGCGCCGCACCGAGCGACCCAGAGCCCGAACCCGTCTGCAAGGTTGGTGAGGTCGTACTCGATCTTGCCCGCCATCGCCTTTTCGTGCGCGGCGAGGAGGTACACGTTACGGCCACAGAGTACCGGCTACTGGCGGAGCTGATGCAGAACGTGGGCCGCGTGCTGCTCTCCAGCCGTCTGCTCGAGGAGGTATGGGACATCGACCAGCACGAGCCGCAGCTTCTTTGGCAGGCTGTGCATCGCTTGCGTCAGAAGATCGAGCACGATCCCGCCGAGCCCCAGTATATCCTCACCCGACCAGGCATTGGCTACATGTTCGCGGCCGAGGTAACGTCCTCAGATGCGGGCTCGACCGCACGCGAAGAAGATTCATCAGAGACGGATAACTAGACCGGTGGATTCCATGAACGCAGACCCTGTCCTAAGCGCAGAAGCAATCGTCGAGGTGAGCCTCGACCAGGCGCGAGCTTGGTTTCTCTCCCTGGCCGATCACCCCGAGCGGTATCAATTCGAAACCCACGGCGGCTTCACCTTCACCGAGGGGAGGTTCGGCGAGCCAGGGGCTCGGTTCCGGACAGAGGAACGATTTCTCGGCATCCCGGTGCCACTCCGATTCGAGCTGACGAAGGTTGAACGCCGCCGCTTTACGTTCCACCTTCGCAAGCCGCTCTCGTCCATTTGGGGATACTTTGAGCTTGCCCCGATGCCCTCGGGCGCGACAGAGCTGCGGCTCGCCATTGGGAGCGACAAACGGGCGAAACGCCTGTTTCTGAAACTGCCGCCTGTATCGCATGCGGTCCGGCGTCAGATTGAGGCAGAAGTGGCTAATATCAAAGGATCGATGGAATCTCTCTACAAGGAGGAGACATGGGCTTCCTAAAGAAAATCGTCGAGGGGCTCTTCGGCTCAGGCGAGGGTGAAGTGCGCGACCCCGACGGGATCTACCTGTACGTGAAGTGCTCGCGTTGCGGCGCACCCATCCGGGTTCGTGCGGACAAACGCCACGATCTACAGCGAGACTACGATTCCAACGAGTACGTCCTGCGCAAGGAGATCATGGATGGAACGTGCTTCAGCCTGATCCAAGCAACTGTTCGATTCGATCAGACGTTTCGGATCGTCGATCGAGAGATTGAGGGCGGGGAGTTCATCACGTATGAGGAGTATCGCGCCCTCACCGCACCCAAGGAGGAGCCAACTAGCTCATCCGACTAGGGCAGATCTAGGGTATACCACACAGCCTTCGCGCCCGTGTCTGCGTACTTGTCGAGAACCGCTCGCAGCTCATCTAGCGTTAGTGCTTCGCCGACCAAGTAGTCCTCGCCGATGACCACCGCCGGCGCGATACCGCGGAGCTCGTCCGGGACGCCCAGATACTCACCCAGGGCCTCTGCCAGATCCTGGTTTTCGTCGATGACGCGCTCTTCAAAGGACAGCTGAGGGTAGACGCCCTGAAGGTATCGGAGATCATACCGGGTTCGATCGCAGCTGTCCAAACAGGCTCTCGGGGTCAGATAGAGCGCGAAGATGGGATCACTCGACTCGCAGATCGCGCTCTCCTCATCGGTCACACAGCTCTCTACGCCACCCTCGGCAGTGAACGGGTTCGCCCCTTGGACTTCTTCCGGTTGCTCTGCGTTGATCTCATCCAGCGCTGCGACCTCGGGCCACGCGTTCCCGCCGGAGCCATAGACACACTCAAGATGTACCAGTAACTGCTGCCGTACAGCATCCTGCCCGATGAAGTAAGTATCACCCACAACGACTGTGGGGATCTCCCAGCGCCCCGCCTCCCCGATCAGCGCTTCCTCGGTCGCCACAAAAGCCTCATAGCCTGCCTGCGTCCCGATATCTACGGTCTTTAGCTCTAAATTTTCACCACAGCGCGACTTGAGCGGTTCCAAGATCTCATCATAGACTTCGTCGCAGTGAACGCAGTCATCCGCGCGAAAAACCACCACGCGCGCGACCGCGCTCTCCGGTACCTCAAGGCTGGCGACATCCGTGACAGATGCACGGCTACACCCCACGATCAAGATCAGACTGATCGCGATCCATAGTAGACCGCGCCACGACGACTTTCTAGCAGTCCCTGCTCTCATACTCGACACCTACCAGGTGAATTCGTGACCTAGCTCGCGCTACACCACGCTCTCCAAAACCCGCTCGAATTATACAGGAGGCCAGCGACGAGACCATCCCCACCTTACCCAGCTGGCTTCTCCACGATCAGCCAGTAGTTCGGCGACCGCTCCACCAAGTACGTCCTGACGCCTCGAAGCGAGAAAAGGGCCTCCAACTCCTTCGGCGGTCGGAACCGACTCCGCATCAACGCAAGCCGCTCGCCAAGGGCGACCAGCTTCACGGCGAATATGCGGATGTCCGGCTCTTCGACAACCAAGCGACCTCCCGGCGCGAGCACGCGCACCAACTCCGTGGCAGCTCGCGCATGGTCTGTGAAGTGATGAAAGCTATCGACCGCCGCGATCTTCGTGAATGCAGCATCAGGAAAGGGCAGGGCCTCAGCAGCGCCCCGACAGGGAATCAGCCCGCCCTTGTCCGCGGCCTGCTTCAACATCCCGGCTGACAGGTCAAGGATCCAGGCCTGCTCGGCACGATCTTGCAGATGCTGTGCAATGCGCCCGGTCCCGCCGCCGACGTCCAGGAATCGATCCCTTGCCTCGAGACCGATCAAGGACCGCAGATGCGTCGGATCGGGCGGTTTCATAATCCAGTCGTAGAGCGGCGCCACCAACCCAAAGTGGTCGAAAAACGGTCTCTTCCGCCGTGACATTAGATCGGTACCCCCTTTCGCTTTGAAGTCCGGGCTTCATTCTAGCCCCCAGCGCGGTTGGGTCAATCTGCTTTGCCAATCCCAACACGACGGGTAGAATGGTCGCACGCAACTCGCAGGATCACAGCGCACGACACGTGAGGAAGCATGAAACTCAGACAGATCTATCAGGCCATCAGACGTTGGGGCTGGCTTGGGGCGATCCCCGTGGTGATCGTCAGCCTACACGTATTACTGACCTACCAGTCGCCGCCGACGAGCTACCAGGTCGTTATGCGTTTCACCGCCGGTGGTGAGCCAGCGACACCCCTCTCCGCGGACTACGATCGCTACTACGCATGGCTCGCGTCAGAGTACATTGCCAACGGACTTGCTGATCTCGCAATGACCGGCACCTTCGCCGAGGCAGTCGCGGAGCGCTTGGCAGCCGAGCAGATGATCGTGCCACCTCAGGCAATCCAGACAGCCATCGTCACCGACAACGCCCAATCGGTTATGGTCGTCTATGTCACCTGGCCCGATCCAGACCAAGCTGTGCTGATCGCCGAGGCGATCAGCGAGGAGTTGGTCCAGCAGGGCCCCCTCCTCTATCCACAGATGGACGAGGTTGGACAGGTCGCGAGGCAGGTGGACACGCCGGTCGCCCACCGACTTCCCCAGTCCCTTAGAGCTCAACTGCTGCAACCCGCCATCCGCCTGCTCGTCGCAGCTATAGCTGGAGCCGCGCTCATCCTCTTCGCTTACTGGCTGGATCCCTGGGTGCGCAGCGTGCCAGAGGTCGAGGAAAGCGGCATCCATGTTGTCGGTACGGTACCTCGAACGAGGCGTTGAGCCGCCGTCAGCAAGGCATCATGCCCTGACCGGCACAGCGCGCTAGGGCCGCTAGCTCATAGGAAAGG
>JBNGDL010000081.1:0-13874 GCA_049975205.1 Anaerolineae bacterium
CTCTGGTTCAGGGTGCGCCCGCGGGCGCCTTCGCTACCGCCCTCAAAGACATAGCTCAGAAGGTTCTCGTCTCGCACTGAGGGCCCACACCCGTCCGCGGGCCCACGCCCGTCCTAAGGCCCGGCGCCGGCCCCTAGCGCGACCGAGCATACTGCTAAGGTATCGACATCCGGCCCAGCATAACAAGGAAGAGCAGACCGATGACCGCAATGTCAAGGAAGAGAAGAACAGCCAACACGAACTGCTGCCAAGGCAGCAGTCCTGGAATCCGCAGGCTGAATGCGGGTCCGGAAGCCACAGCCTCTTCCTGGACTTCGGGCTCCTCATCCTCCGCGTCGACCTGGCTGCGGAGCGTCTCCACCAGCTCCCCCTCCTCCATGTCAGGAGTCGGCTCGGGTGGGCCCTGATCCTGGAGGCGCTCAGTGGCAAGCGGCTCGAGTTCGGGTTCGAGCTCCGGTTCTGGCTCGTCGCGAAGGAAATCCCATTCGGACTCCGCTTCTTCCTCGCTGTCATCCTGACTTTGCTGCGCAGCTAACTCAACTAACCAATCTGGGATATCGCTCATCACTATGCCTCCGCTGCCTTGATTGCATCGGTCTGCCGGCGAGACTTGTGCTCTGACGATACCCCAAGAGGAGGCAATTGTCAACTTGCATCAACAACGTCTTCCCCGCTGCTTCTACGCACGTGAACCTGTCGACGTCGCACGGGCTCTCATCGGCAAGCGAGTGATCCGCATCCTCAACGGTCAAGAGCTGATCGGGCGAATTGTGGAGGCCGAGGCCTACCGGGGCAGTGAGGACGCAGCATCGCATGCCCGGCGCGGTCGAACGGCCCGGAACTATCCGATGTTTGGGGAGCCGGGGCACAGCTACGTCTACTTCATCTACGGCATGCACTGGATGTTCAACGTCTCAGCCCATCCGGAGGGCGTCGCCGGTGCTGTGCTCATTCGAGCTTTGGAGCCGGAAGCAGGCCTTGAGATCATGCGTCACCGTAGAGGCCACAGGGCGGACCTAGAGCTGACGAACGGCCCGGCCAAGCTCGCCGAGGCCTTAGCCATCGATGAAGCTCTGAACGACGTGGATCTCTGCACGAGCCACCTGCTCACGATCGTTGAAGGAGAGCTCTCCCCCGACGAGACCGTCACCGCCGGCTCCCGTCTTCGCGTCCCCGGTGGGGAGGCTGCCAAGCGGCGAGCTTGGCGATTCTGGGTTGAGGGGAACCCCTTCGTCTCGACCTGACCGTGCCGCAACACCACAAAGAGAAGGGCGGTGCGTGCGCACCGCCCCGGTCAACCAGCTGAGATTCCTGATCAGATCAGGCCTGATCTGATCAGGCTGGGAAGCGCTCCTCGAGCATGGCCTCAAGGGTCGGTTGCCCAATCACCTGCAACTCATAACGGACCCGCTGCATGGGGTGCTCGATCTTCAGCAGTCGCGTCAGATCGATGGGCGTGCCCACGATGACAAGATCACAGGGAGTGTTATTGATCGTTTCCTCGAGATCCCGGATCTGCTTATCGCCATAGCCCATCGCTGGGAGAACCTTGCCGGTCGTAGGATACTTCTTGTAGGTCTCCGCAATCGAATCCACCGCATAAGGCCGCGGATCGATGATCTCCGCCGCCCCAAACCGCTGGGCCGCGACATAGGCGGCGCCAAACGCCATCTCGCCGTGGGTCAGCGTGGGGCCATCTTCGATGACCAGGACTCGCTTGCCCCGTATCTGCTCGGGATGATCGACGAAGAGGGGAGAGGCCGCCTCGATCACCGTCGCGTCAGGGTTCATCTCACTGATATTCTCATAGATCGTCCTGACATCTTCATAGTCAGCCGTATCCATCTTGTTGATCACGATGGCATCGGCAGCCCGGAAGTTGGACTCCCCCGGGTGATAGGTCACTTCGTGTCCCGCCCGGTGGGGATCGGTCACCACGATCCAAAGATCGGGACGATAGAAGGGCAAGTCGTTGTTGCCACCATCCCACACCACCACGTCGGCCTCCTGTTCTGCCTGACGCAGAATAGCCTCGTAGTCAACGCCGGCATAGACAGTGACGCCGCGGTCTAGGTGGGGCTCGTACTCCTCCCGCTCCTCGATAGTGCACTCGTGCTTATCGAGATCAGCGTAGCTGGCGAAGCGCTGCACGGCCTGCTTGGCGAGATCACCATAGGGCATTGGGTGACGAACAACTACGACCTTGTGGCCCATAGCCTGCAGGGCATCACAGACGTGCCGCGTTGTCTGCGACTTGCCGCACCCCGTCCTCACCGCGCAGACAGCCACAACGGGCTTCTCGCTCTCGAGCATCGTCGACCCCGTGCCCATCAACCGGAAATCGGCGCCACTGCCCAACACCAGCGAGGCCTTGTGCATCACATAGACGTGCGGCACATCCGAATAGGAGAAGACCACCTGCTCTACGTCGTACTCGTCGATCAGTCCAAGCAAGTCGGACTCGGGATAGATCGGGATGCCCTCGGGGTAAAGCTCACCGGCAAGGGCAGGAGGGTACTTCCTCCCCTCAATATTGGGGATCTGCGTCGCGGTGAACGCCACGACGTCGTAGTCCGCGTTCCCGCGGAAGTACGTGTTGAAGTTGTGGAAATCGCGCCCTGCGGCGCCCATGATGATAACAGCCTTTCTCGCCATAGAGTCTGGCTCCTTTCTTGACGTAGTAGCTCGACAGCAGTCTTGACCTGCTCGCGGATCGTGGGCTAGATCAGGTCTTGGTCCAGACACCCCTTCCCGCATCTGATAAGCATAGTCTAGACATCAGGATGGCTCAAGTGAGTTTCGGAGTCAAAACCGCTGAGATTTGACCCAAGAAGGCCCAGGATTGGGTGGTTGGAGATTGAGGCCGATAGCAGACAAGCTAGCGCGACTCAGCAGCTTCCTGAGCGCGCTCCAGGATGCGTGTTACCTCTTCCTGATGAGGCACTAGAGCTCCGAGGACACCATTTACAAAACGGGGTGAGCTGTCGGACCCATACTCCTTTGCGAGCTCGACAGCCTCGTTGATAGCCACCTTGACCGGCACCTTTCCTACCGTGAACTCATAGAGAGCCATCCGGAGCAGGTTTCGGTCCACGACAGCTATTTGATCCAAAGGCCACTCAGGCGCGTGAGTCTGGATATATTCATCGAGCTGAGCCGTGAACAAGAGGACGCCCATCACCAGTGTACGGGTGTAGGTCTCGACCCTCGGATTGGGCTCAGAGGCAGCGGCGAAGCGCCGATCCAACACAACTGCTGGCGCATGCCCCACGATATCAATCTCGTAGAGCGCCTGAAGCGCCAATTCGCGGGCTAGACGCCGCTCACCCTTCATAGTCTCCGGATCCTAATCGCCAGCACGCCCCCACCCTTCGGGGGACAGGCGCAGAAAGTCATTCACCGTCACGGGGTTGCATCCGTCCATTCTTCAGTCTCGGGATAGATAACATCTTCGATGTGCACGTTGACGGCTTCCACGGGCATGCCAATCATCTGCTGCACGGCCCGGGTCACCTCGTACTGAACTCGTCGACCAAGCTGCAGCAGGCTCTGATCGGGCCCTGCAACAATATGGAGATCGACGATTACCCGTCCGTCCTTGACCTGCACCACGACCGACTTCCCAGATATGCCGAGAAAACGGTCCACATCCCGCTCGACGATGTCAACGACACCGTCAACCTCCAACGTCGCAAGCCGGGCTACCGTCTCAAGCACCGTCTGCTCCACGGTCACCGAGCCGGGAATCACAGTTGCGTCCATAGAACCCCCTTTACCTGTTTGGGTCACCTAGCCCACGACCCACAAGCCATACGCGAGCGTTAGGGACCATCTAGCATGAGGATAGCAAGATGCTCGACCGTGTCAAGCTCACACAAAAACAGACGGGCCTCCGAAGAGGCCCGATGAATGTGGGTCCGGCTGGTCAGAGGATAGGCACGGACTCCAATCGACGTCACCCTGTGCCACGAGGACAGGGACCTCGAAGAGAGCCGCGCAGATCCCAGACAGCGCTCGCCTAACTCTCCTCGACGTCCAGAACCTGGCGCCCTCGGTAGTGACCACAATTGGGGCACACGTGATAGGGTTTGACCAGCTCACCGCACTCCTCACACTGAAGCAGCGTGGGGAGCGATGCCTTAGGATAGCTATTTGCCCGCCGTCGGTCGCGCCGACTTCGGGGGGTTCGTCTCTTCGGTACTGCAGGCATGTCTACTCACTCTCCCTTGTCTTCCATCATGACCGCATCTCACAATCAGCCGGGATGCTCACCAGCTTCAGATGCAAGACATATTATACAGAAAAGCTATGGGCTGTCAAACTTTCTTCTCAGATATCGTCGTCTCTCGATCGATCTCGATCCTGTGCAAACCGTTCTCCACGACACGCAGTTGCCGCGTCAGCTCGGCTTGGAGTTGGCTCAGGGCATTGAAGACGTACTCGTCGGCGCCAGACTGGAGCTGCTCCGCCTTCAGACGGGCCTCCTGCACGATCATCTTCGCCTGCCGTTGCGCGTCGACGACAAACTGATGGCTCGAGGCCATGCGCTCACCTTCGTCGCGTGCCCGAGCGATGATTCTCTCGGCCTCCTCGCGCGCCGCGTCCATCACGGCATCGCTCTGATCCACGACGCGCCGGGCCTGCTCGATCTCCTCCGGCACAGCCTGACGCAGCTGCCCTAGGTAGCCGCGGATCTCTTCCTCATTGACCATCCGGTTACCCAGAAGTCGCGGACATTCTTCAAAGATGTAGCGCTCCAGCCGATCGATCAGGAAGTCAATGTCCATGGTCTCGTCCCTTTCAACCCCAAAGGCGCTCACAGCTGTCGCTTTGATGCCCTAATCAGTCAGGGTTCCGGCCTGACGCTTCCCCATCAGCGCTTCCAGCACCAACGGATGAACCATGCTAGAAACATCCCCACCAGCCATAAAGACTTCCTTGACTAGGCTGGCACTGACAAAAGCATACTCATATCGCGTCATCAGGCAAGCGGTCTCGACTTCAGCGTCTAGCTGCTGATTCATGAGCGCCATCTGATATTCACGCTCGAAGTCCGAGATCACCCGCAACCCCCGCACCAGGGTCCGCGCTCCTTGCGATCGAGCGAAGTCCACCGTCAACCCTTCGTAGGGCTCTACAGCTACCTTTGGATGAGCCGCCATCACCGATCGCGCCAGTGAGACCCGCTCCTCCACCGTGAAGAGCAGCGACTTGTCGGGTCGCGCGTATACGCCTATAACCAGCTTGTCAAACAGCTCAGACGCACGCTGAGCGATGTCCATGTGCCCAAAATGGATGGGATCAAAGGAACCGGGATAGACCGCGATTCGCTTCATAAGGTCGGCTAACTCAGGTCACCCGCATCGTCCCAGAAACCGGCTACACGCCTCTTCAGAAGCGCGTGATCTGGGTCCTCGAGCTCCGGATCCTTGGCCAAGAGCGCGGCAGCAACCTCACGGACCTGATGGAGAAGTCGTGTGTCGGCGAAGGTGGCCATCGGCAACTCTGGGAACCCGCTCTGCTGCGTGCCGAGGAATTCGCCAGGACCTCGCATCTCCAGGTCCTTCTCTGCCAACACGAACCCATCGCTCGTCGCCTCAACCGCTCTCAGACGCTCAGTAGCCTCTGCCGAGGCGCTCTCCGCCAGCAGTAGGCAATGAGATTTGTGTCCCCCACGCCCAACGCGTCCCCGCAGCTGATGCAGCTGTGCCAATCCAAACCGCTCAGCACCATCAACCAACATCACGGTAGCGTTAGGAACGTCGATTCCAACCTCGACCACGGACGTTGCCACGAGGATGTCGAGCTCTCTGGTCACAAACTTGCTCATCACCTCGTCCTTCTCATCAGCCGTCATCCGACCGTGAAGCAGCCCGACACTGAGTGTGGGAAAGGCCTCATTTTGTAAACGTTCGTACTCATCAACGGCAGCGCGAGCATCAATCTTCTCCGAAGACTCAACCAGAGGATAGATAACGAAGGCCTGCCGCCCCTCCTCCGCCTGGCTCTGGATGAAGGCATAGGCGCGTCCACGCTCGCGGGGATGCAACACTCGCGTCTCCACCGGTTGCCTGCCGGGGGGCATTTCATCCAGGATGGATACGTCGACGTGGCCCCAGATGGTAAGCTCGAGCGACCTGGGGATGGGTGTGGCTGTCATCACCAGAAGATGGGGATTGTACCCTTTCTCTCGGAGCATACCCCGCTGCTCAACGCCAAAACGGTGCTGCTCGTCGATGACGACCAGGGCAAGGTCCTTGAACTCGACGGCCTCCTGAATCAGGGCGTGCGTGCCCACGACCACCTGCAAGGTACCATCCGCCAGTCCCTGGTAGATCTCCTCACGCTCCACGCCTTGCGTGCTGCCGGTGAGCAAAGCCAAAGTGGGGCACGGCTCTGGAAGCTGGGCAAAGAGTGAGGAGAGGCTCTTGTAGTGCTGCTCGGCAAGGATTTCCGTCGGTGCCATCATCGCCGCCTGGAATCCTGTGTCGGCCACAAGGGTCATCAGAAGCGCTGCTACCACCGTCTTGCCTGAGCCCACATCGCCCTGGAGCAACCGATTCATGGGATCGCCGGAAGCGAGGTCCTCAAGCATCTCCTGCAGCGACCTTCGTTGGGCGCTGGTCAGTTCGTATGGCAGTGCCGCCTTAAGCGCCTCTAGCCGGTCGACGGGCACCGCAATCTCTTGCCCCTCCTTTGACTTCCACATTAGCTTCTGGCGCAGCAGGCCCAACTGCAAATAGAGGGCCTCCTCAAAAGCAAGTCGGCGTCGCGCGGCAGCTAGGTGCTCCTGGCTATCTGGAAGATGAACGCCCCAGAGTGCCCGGGACAACGATAACAGCCCATGTTGCAGGCGCAACTGCTCCGGCAAGGCGTCGGGGATCCGATCCGCCCAAGCCGTCAATGCGCGGCGCATCATACTCCGCATCCAACGCTGTGTCAGGCCCTCTGTGAGCGGGTAGACGGGCTGTATTCGGGCACTCGTGACATCCGTTCGCCCCACAATTTCCCATTCGGGCATGTTCATCGTGAGCCGGCCCAAGTATTCGTCCACCTTGCCGCTCAGCAGAAGCTGCATTCCGGGCCGTATTCGTCCCTCAAGGTGTCGCTGGTTGAACCACGTCACTTCCATCGTCCCCGTGGCATCGGAGACGATCGCGCGGAATACGTAGGTGCGTCCGTGCGTGGTACGCCCGCCGGCCTCCCACACGGTGGCCAGCACGCTCACCCGTTCGCCGTACTCAAGTCGGTTGATCGTCTTGAGGGTTGAATAATCCTCGTAGCGCCGTGGATAAAACCGCAGAAAGTCTCGCACCACCTCTATGCCGAGTCGCTGCAAGAGCTCGCTGCGCTTCTTGCCAACCCCTGACATCACAGAGACAGGAGCATCCAATCCTCGACCTGGACGCCGGACAGCCGGACGAGATGGCGTCGGCGGCTCAGGTGGAGGTTCCTGGGCCCCACCCTCAGGAGCCGGCTCCCGTTCGAGCTGAACCGAAGGCGGCGCCTCTTCTTCTCGCTCGGGAGCCTTGGTAGATCGCGGCTCGTGATCTGCGTCTTCCTCCGAGGCGCCCTGCTCAGGTCTTCCAGGACCGGCCTCTAGCCTGCTCAGCAAAGCGACACTGAGGTCACGCCGCTCCACAGGGCTCGCGGAGCTGTACTGCTCTAGTCGCTCAGCGATGTCCTCAATCCAGCCCTGCGCCTCCTCATCAAAAGCCTGTCGCGCCTGCTGGCGCCACGTGGCCGCATACTTCGAAAGCCCGCCGGCTACCGCGCGATCACGATAGTCATAGTCGCGCGCGTCGAGCTCAAGCATCTTCCGTAGAATTTCCAACGGTCTGACCATAGTAACTCCCACACTCCACGCGGTACACCGATCGTCCTTCGATCCGCGCCCCGCGGCTTCAACAAGACCCTAATCCCCGTCAACCAGTCCTTGGTCAGCTGGCGGACGTGACACGAGAGCAACGCCAAGGCATCCCGGGCCGACATGCGTGGCGAAGGCCATCCCGACGTCGATAACGGGAACGTCGATATCCGAAAACCGTGACGTAAGCTCATCATGGAACCGCGTGATGAACTTGGTGTCCGCCCTCGAGTGCAAAACAGCCAGATGCGCCACCGGTCCAGCCGCACTCACGCGTCGAGTGATTTCCTGCAAACCCCGCCAGAAAGTCCGAGTCTTGCCCAGCAACCGGGCTTCGCCCTGCCCAAAGGCGATCAGCGGCTTTATCCTCAGCAAGCTCGCCACATAGCTCCCTATCGCGCCCACGCGCCCGCTACGCCGCAAGTAGTCAATGGAGTTCAGCACTCCAAAGATGTGCGTACGAAGGGGCAGAGCGCGCAAGGTATCGAGCACTTTCACAACGGGCAGGCCCTGTTCCAACAATCGCCCTGCCTCGACCGCCAGCCAGCCTGACCCCATCGAGATCTGCTGTGTATCAACGACGTGCACGCCCGCTTCGCCAAACTCCTTGGCGGCAACCAGCGCGTGGTCGTGGGTACTACTGACCCTTGATGCCGTCACCAATGCGATGATCTCGTCTGCGCCCTCAGATGCCAACTCAGCATAGGCCCTGAGGAACTCCAAAGGTGCCGGGGCAGCCGTTGTCGGGGGCTTTGAAGCATGGACGAGCTGCTCGTAGAACCAGTCCCGATTGAGGCTCCCATCATCTGGAAAGGTCCTTCCGTCTAACACCAAGTAGGCTGGCAGGACCTTAATCTGATAGCGATCGACGTAGGCCTTGGGCACGTCTGCGACGCTGTCGGTCAATATACGGACCTGGCGTCCCATACGCTATCGCCAGACTCCTTCATACACGACCAAGCCCAATCCCTCAGGCCCGATATGGGAAGCGATGATCGGATCGTAAGTAATGATGGGGATCTCAACCGAAGGCGCAATCTGCTCCAAACGATCCCGAAGATCCAACGCCTCCTCCTGAGGTTCAGTATAGCTCTGGAAGATGACCAACTTCTTCACCCGTGCAAACTCTGAAGCGAACTCCACGAGCTTGTCCAACGCCCGCTCCGGGCGCCGGCTTTTCTCTAACGGTATGACGTCCCCGTCCTCAACCTCGATGAACGGGTGGATCTTGAGCATGGCGCCAAGGATCGCCTGCATAGCCGTGACCTTGCCGCTCCGGTAGATGTAATCGAGGGTGTGGGAGATCATCACCACATAGATCCGCGGGATCATCCCCCGTATTCGTCGCACAACTTCCGCCAAAGGCAGGTCGCCTCGCTGCAACAACTCACCGGCCCGGTCGACCAGAAGGCCCAGTCCGACGGAGACGGTCTGGGAGTCAAGGATAGTGATGTCGCAGCGTCCCATGAAATCGCGGGCCGCGACGCGCGCGTTCCTGAGCACCGGGCTCAGGCGTCCCGACGAAAGAATCACCAGCATCTGATTGGTCCGATAGAGGGAACGCTCGTAGACGGCCCGGAAATCGTCAGGGGACGGCCCCACAATCTCGATCGGACTGCGAGACTCTCTGAGCTCTCTAAGCAGTTCCACGTGCCCGGGCGTCTGTTGATCGTACATAAAGGTCTTGCCCCCGGCTCTCGCCACGATCGGCAATGCCGTGACGCCCAGCTCCCGCAACCGCTCTACAGGCAAAAACGCCGTTCCGTCGGTGATTAGCTGAATCTGTGAATTCCCGACCACGCACAAACTCCTGACTCTGATGATGAATGCTGGTAACCGATACCGAATAAGTTCTTGTCGTGAGCCCTAGTGTCGTAGGGCGCGGATCACAACGCTCCGCACGTCACTCAATCGAGATCAGATATGGGTAGTGAGGCTGTCCCCCCTCGATCACCTCAAACTCCATATCTGGATACGCCTCCGCAAGCGCATCCGCCAAAGCCTGCGCCTCCTCTTCCGTCACCTCCTCACCATAGTAGAGCGTGATCAGCTCGCGATCGTCAATCTCCGCCTCTGCAAGCAGCCAACGCACGGCCTCCGCGAAGGATTGAGCATCGACAACGAGCTCGTCCTCCAGTAGGCCAATGGCATCCCCTTCCTGTACTTGAAGGCCGTTGATTTCCACATCTCGCGTGGCTCGGGTCACCTCGGCCGTGATCACATCACGAGAGGACTCGGTCATCGCAGCTGCATTCTCCTCAATGGAGACACCCTGATCCAAAGCCAGTAGCGCGGAAACGCCCTGCGGAACTGACCGCGTCGGCACGACGATCACCTGCTTCTCGCTCACCTCAGCAGCCTGTTGAGCCGCCATCAGCACGTTCTTGTTATTGGGCAGGACGAGAACTTGGTCCGACTCCGCATCCTCCACAGCTTCCAGGATCTGAGAGGTACTGGGGTTCATCGTCTGCCCACCCTCCACGATGTGAGTGGCGCCCAAGCTACGAAAAACGTCAGCTAGGCCCTCACCCGAAGCAACGACTACAACGCTGATGGGGGGTGGCTCGGTCGACCCGAGAAGATGGACCGGCATTCCAAACTCCGCCGGCTTCTGCCGAGCCGCTGAGCGAGCAGCTACGAAGGTCTCATATTGGACTCGCATATCCTCAACTACCACGTCCCGAACTGACCCATACTGAGCGCCATAGCTAATCGGCCGCCCGGGGTCAGCAACGTGAACATGCACCTTGATGGCGGTTGCGTCCCCTACGGTGAGAGGGCAGTCACCCATCGACTCGATGTCAGACCGTATCTGAGCAATCGGAAGCTCATGACCGATGAGCGCAAACTGCACATCATATGGATAATTCCTATCAAACTCCAGCTCGCCCTCAAGACTCGCGTGCAAGTCCGCCGGAAGCACCGGCATCTCCAGCTCTCGCATCGCCGTTTCCGAGACCGGCAAGCCCTCTAAATCGCGCAACATCCCTTCGAAAATCATACGCAGCCCCTGTCCCCCGGAATCCACAACTCCTGCCTGCCGGAGGACAGGTAGGAGCGAAGGCGTACGTGCCACCGATGCCTCCGCGCGCTTCACAATCCGCTCGAATGCCTCAATGACATCTTCAGTCTCCTCCGAGGCAACGGAAGCCTCCTCAGAGATCTCTCGAACCACGGTCAGAATCGTGCCCTCAACCGGTTTCACGACACCTTTGTACGCGGTCTCTGCGGCAATCTGTAGGGCCTCCGCCAGAACGTCCACTGTCAATGTGCGATGCCCGTCGAGCCCGTATGCAAACCCTCGCCAGATCTGCGAGAGGATCACACCAGAGTTACCCCGCGCTCCCATCAGAGCCCCGTGAGCGACCTTGGTCAACAGCCGACCTGCATGCGGCTCCTCAATATCAGCAATCTCCTCCCAGGCGGATGTCATCGTCAACGTCATATTGGTCCCCGTGTCTCCGTCGGGAACCGGGAAGACATTCAGCGCATTGACCTCCTCCTGGTGTTGGCGCAGCCAAGATAGCGCCGACGCAATCATCGACTTCAAGCGGTGCCCGTCCAAGGCCCGCACCTCATCCTCCTCTATGATGGCCACAATGAACTCTCCCTAACCGAAGTCGCTCACGCGGAGGGCCTGAATGTGCACATTCACCTCCGCCACAGGTAGCTCCAGCGCTTTCTCAACTTGATACTTGACGACATCCTTGATGCTTTCTGCCACGCTGGATATGCGCGTCCCATATTCTACGACGACAAACAGGTCGATCGTGATCCGCCCCTCGCGCACGACCACCTCTACGCCCCGCTTTCGGTCCGTCGAGAGGATATCGGCCAGGCCTGTGGCAAAGTTTCGAGGTACTGTACCCACGACCCCATAGCAGGTCTGGACCGCCTCACTGACGATGGAGGCGATCGCAGCCTGGGAGACATCAATCTTGCCTCGCGCCTCTATCTTGTCACTCATTCCGCCCCCTTAAGTTGCTTCTTCCCACCTTTGTGGTATTATGACTTGGTCATCGAAAAAAAGAGGTGGATTATGGCAAAGTGTGAAATATGCGGTAAAGGCCCTATGTTCGGGCATAGTGTGAGTCACTCGAAGCGTGCGACCAAGCGCCAGTTCCGTCCCAATATCCAGCGCAAGCGCGTGATGATTGACGGTGAGTACCGTCGCCTCTATATCTGCACACGCTGTCTGCGAACGCTGTCCCGCGGAGGACGGTAGCAACGCGGGCGTCAAGCACGCAAGAATCCCGCACAACTCGGCTCCATTCGCCCCATAATCAAGCGAATGGAGCCGTTTGAGTTCCTCAGCCCTAAGCAAAACTGCTCGTTGCGCAGCCCTCACCTCGCCTAATCGTTTCCCAACCCCTGTGCAACAACGTACACACTCCCTACTGAGAACACAGCGGAGCATGCACCGCTCATAACCTGTGTATGATACAACGGAAAAGCCAAAACGCAACCCTGGCGAGGCATAACAGTACTGATCGTCGTGGTGCTTGGAGCAGGACCGCCGAATACGACAGAACCACGCCGATGAATAGGCGGAATCTAGTCGGGGGCCCGGCGTTGGCTAGCCGTCTGGGGGTGTGCCATGATCCGCGTCGACCCACTCGGGGAGCGCTTGATACGACACAGGCCAATACTTCGTGTGGAACGCAAGATAGTCGGGAATCCCTCGGCGCCAGAGCTCATCCACGTGCCCTCCTTCGTGGACGTCATAGGTAACATCAGCACCCACCTCCAGCAAGAGATCGCGGAACCGTATCGTGCCCGCTCGCGCCCAGTCACCGTCACCGGCGTCCAGATAGAAGCGAAGGCCTGAGATATCTTCTCTCGCGAGAAGGTAGGGATCATAGGCCGGGAGCGGTCGATTCAGGGCTAAGGCCGGGCTATGGCCTCCGACCGAGCCGAATAGGTCCTGGTGGCGCATTGCGATCTCCAGCGCCCACACCCCACCGCGCGATATGCCGCTCACTCCCCGTCCCCACGGTTCGCTCACGGTTCGGTACGTGTTATCGATATGCGGGACCAACTCATTGACGACAAGTCCCTCAAAGGAACCATCGCCACCACTGGAGTTCACATAACGCCCATCCTGGCCTACCCCAGGCATGATGAGGATGAAGGGTCCCGCTAGTCCCCGACTCGTCCAGTCATCGGTCCACTCATCCATGCCCAAATCATCCCAGTGCCACTCGTTGAGGGGCCATCCATGGAAAAGGTACAGGGAGGGAAATGCCTTGGTGGGAAACTGATCGTAGCATGGAGGAAGGTGAACCAGAAACCGTACCTGCTCCCCCATAGCCTCACTGGTCAACGCCCCAATCTCCGTTCGTCCGTGTAGATAAGGGCAGACAAAGGGCGTTCCTGTGGGCGCGGGAAGAGGCGTCGCCGAAGGCGTCAGAGGCGTCTCGGTCGTCTGTGCGATGGGCGCCGCATCGGTGGCTGATGTAGCTGGTGCGCCCGAGACCGAGAGAGGAGTCGGGGAAGACTCTGTCGGTGATGCTGAGGCGGTTGGAGTACGCCCATCGCCCGCCTCAATCGGCTGCATCAGGCCCGACTTGCAGCCGCTGAACAGGAGAATCACCACCAACACAAACAATCGCGCGCGATCCGTCAATCCCAACCCTCCACCATCGATATGCAGGCAACGATCCGCCTTGGGAAATCTCAGGGGCAAAGCTGCGTGCATAGGCCCTCGCACGCGGAGAATCCCGCGGCTTCGTCGAGGCCACTGCCCCCAAGAGCTGAGAGTCCGATAAACCCAGGCACGCTGCCCCGCCTCCTCAGCCGATGGTGAAGTGTAACACCCAAGGACAGCGCGTCAAGATACTCGACAGGCGCGCCCGATGGGGGCAACCAACGGCACACGCGGAGGGGGCTAGGGGGGCTAAGCGCTCCAGTGGACTGGGCCCGCAGGAGCTGCGGGGTGGCAACAAAAAACAGAGCTTCTTGGCGATGACCTACTCTCCCAGGGGGCTACCCCCCAAGTACCATCAGC
>JBNGDL010000082.1:0-13808 GCA_049975205.1 Anaerolineae bacterium
TCTCCAGGTACCCGGCGGGCGGACGGCGACCGAAGTGACCGATCTGCCAATTCGGATCCGTCACGGGCAAGCGGGCCAAGAGCGGATCGCCCAACGCCAGGATATCGACCACGCGAACGTCCGGACCGGCGAAGAAGCCGAAGAACCCAACCGAGCCCCTGACAACCACGCCGCCCGCCTCCCGGGCTTTCCTGCCCTCCCGCGCCCAATCATGGTCGGGGAGCTCCACCCCTCGGCGGATGGCCTCCAGGAGACCCGTGTTCCGGTAGTAATTGGCCCGCTCGTCGGTGATGCTGCGCCCCTTCACCCAGACGTTGGGGTCGTCGTCGGCGCTCCTTGCGCCTGAAGCCCGCACGGGCGTATAGGGAGCCGTCACCCCGAGTATGAGCAGCAGCGCAGGCACTGCGATCCTTGGTAGCCACGGTGGAAATCGGCGGGGGCGCCAAGATGTCGTCGCCAGCAGACAGACGGCGACACAGAGCGGGACCGTTAGAAATCGACCGCTCATGAAGTCGCCCCCTACCCTAGCCACGTACAGCACCATGAGCACGACGCCACCAGCCAGAGGCAGCTTCCGCCAATCGCGTGCCAGAATCGGTAAGGCGACCCCGACACCAATGGTCACGAGCGTAATAGGATCGACCCGAAGCGAGTTCTCGAGATAGAAGAGCCCTTCGCGCCAGATGTCGACGGGCCGGATCAGACCGGCGTTGAGCTTGGCGAGAGCCGTGTTAGGCACGAGGGAACCGTAGTAGAAGAGGGAGAAGAGCTCCCAGGCCATCAAGGGCAGAAACCCCAGCGCACCCGTCAGGAGTGACTTAGGATCGCGGCTCTCCACCACCGCCCAGAGGAGCGCCGGCCCGTATAAGAGCGCCGTGTCCAGCCGGTTGACCATGCCGAGCGCCGCGAGCAAGGAGAGAAGACCCACCCGGCGTAGCGTACCGCGCCTCCGCACATAGACAGCGATGAAGGCCACCAAGATCACGTGGGTCAACGGGTTCTCCAATCCCGACGTCGCATAGTCCACGAAGGCTTTTGAGAGCGCAAGAACCGCCACAGCCAGCGCCCCTTTCGACGGCGAGTTGGCGACCACGAGCGCGAGGAGCCCCACAGCCAGCAGCGAGAGCCCGATCGAGACCAGGAGGCTGGTGAAAAAGATCTCCCCCGTCAGGGCGTAGAACCCACTCATCAGCAGCATCCAGAGCGGATGCGTATAGACCTGGACCCGTTCGGCGACGTTCCAGGTCAACCCATACCCGTTGACGACGTTGTCGACGGTCCTGAACGTAATGTAGGCGTCGTCACACAACCACGCGTTGGCGACGACGAGGGCAAGAAAACCCGCGAGCAGGAGATCCAGGACCCACTTTTCAAGGGGCCTGGCTTCGTCTAGCAAGCGCGTCTTCTTCGTTGTCCGCGCACGGCCTGTCACGGAGCAGCCTCTGCACTGCTGGTGACCACGTGCATCAGCGCCGGCCCCTCTTCAGTCCAGCGATAGACATAGAGCGGCGGGGTCTCCCAATAGCCGTCACCGTCCCAGCGAATCTCACCCAGGAGACCGACCCTACGGGCATCCTCCAGCGCCTCAGCAACCTCTACACGGGCGTTCTTGGGTTCTTCAGAGAAAGCACCTGCGGCGGCCTCGGCGGCGAGATACACCGCTTCATAGGTGGGAAGCGCGTAGAGCCCTGGCTCCGAGACGTGAGGGCCTACGCCCAGATACCTCTCGCGCCAAGGGGCAGCACCCTCGACGTCACGAGGAAAGGGATAAGGTGTCACGAACCCCGTACCCACAGCCTCCATGCCGGCTACTTCGCGAAAGCTCGCTGCGGCCAGATTAGCCTCGCCCACCAGCAGCCCTCTCCATCCCGCTTCGCGCCAGGCCAACAGGGTCTCGGCAGCCTCGATCGGTGACAGGAGGCCGAAAGCGGCGCCTACGCCGACAGGAGGAACCGCCGCGTCTGTGACGACCGAGGGGGCCTGCAGCAAGTAGTCGGCAATAGGACCCTGGCCCCAGACCACGGCATCGGTCCCCTCAGGCACCTCTCGGAGCATAGCCTCAGCAAGATAGTGCGGACCGGGGAGCAGATGCCGGACCCCCGGCGGTGATGTCACCGTGGACCAGGCCCCCCCAGACGAGGCCTCTGTGTGGGTGTCCACCCAACCACCAATAGCGATCAGAGGCAGGCCCGCCTCCGCATAGATCGGAGCGGCGACCGCCGTCGTATCGGGGCGATAGTGTCCAATGACGAGCACCACATCGGGATCAATCGCCAGATTCCGTGCCACGCTTTGGGCCAACTCAACGTCCCCCCGATCATCATAGGCCACAAGCTCGAATCGCCAGCCGTCCAGCCCGCCAGCCGTGTTGATCTCGCGGATGGCCAACCGGGCTGCATAGACAGCATCATATCCGATATAGCGATCGTGGCCCTCAAAAGGGGCCACGAGGCCAATCTTCACGACGCGGGGCACGGCATAGGGATGGCAACCTGCGATACACATAAGGAGGAGCACTAAAGCAGCAAGGCGTCCTGGGCGCCGTTTGGTTCTTGAGGAGAATGTGGGTTGAAGCGGGCCGCCAGTCATGCTCAGAAGGGAGGCACAGGAAGCCAGAGTTCCCCAGCTACCGACCCAGATAGGTCAAAGCCTGGCGGATCTTCTCGTCCAGCGACATATCCGCATCGCGGGGAAGCTGCTGAAGGGCACGTTGCGCCTCAACGATGCTGAAGCCCAGGGCCGTGAGCGCTGCGATAACGTCCGCATCGTCCTCCGTAACCTGCATCTCCACGCCGGGGTGGCGCTGGACCTTGTCTTTGAGGTGAAGCACGATGGCCTGTCCCGTCTTCTTCCCGACGCCGGGGGCGCGCGCCAGAACCTCAGGCTGTCCGTTGAGAATTGCCCGCCGGAGGGTCTCCGGGGACAGCGTACTCATCAGGCTCAGCGCAGCCTTGGGACCCACGCCTGAGACGCCCAAGAGCATCTCAAAGAGCTGTTTTTCATCGAGGTCGGCAAACCCATAGAGCGTGAGCTCGTTCTCGCGGACCTGGAGGTACGTATGGAGCATCGCCTGATCGCCAACGCGCAAAGTCAGGTCGGTGGGCACGTAGACGCTGAATCCCACCCCACCGACCTCGACGACCACAACGCCATCTTCAGCGCGAACCACCTTGCCGACCAATTGCGCGATCATACCTAGAATCCAATCACGCCAGAAGGCTGTCCAGCTTCGCTCGGTGCAGATAACAAATCGCCACGGCGGCAGCGTCCGCGGCGTCGTCAGGGCTAGGAGCTTCAGGGAGGTTCAACAACATCCGCACCATCTCCTGGACCTGATGCTTGCCCGCATTACCATATCCCGTGACAGCCTGTTTGATCTGCATCGGCGTATACTCAGCAATTGGAAGGCCGGCTTCGACAAGCGCAAGCAACGTGACCCCGCGCGCGTGCCCAACCGACATAGCCGTGCGCGCATTACGGCTGAAAAACAACTCCTCGACGGCCGAGGCATCTGGGCTATAGGTCTCGATGATGCCCGACAAGTCGCTGTGAATCTGTTGTAGACGTGATGGAAGGGGCGTCTTCGAGGGCGTGGTAATCACACCCAGGGTCACCAACTGAAGACGCCCCTCGTTCTCCTCAACAACGGCGTAACCGGTAGTCGCGGTTCCGGGGTCAATCCCCAAGACACGCACGCATCAGTCTCCTGCAACAGCGGCGTAGGCGCCGACGGCCTCCTCGGTCATCTCGAGGTTTGAGAAGACGCGACGCACATCATCAAGATCCTCGAGCTCTTCGATCAGCCTGAGAACCCTGACTGCGTCCTGTTGCCCCAGCGAGATCTCGTTCTGCGGAACCATCACAAGGTCCGCCTTCTCCACAGGGACGTCCATTTCCTTGAGCGCGCCGCTGACGACGTGAAGCTCACTGGGCTCGGTGTAGACCTCGTGGGCATCCTCACCATCGCCCTCCAGGACATCGACGGCGCCCGCTTCGACCGCGGCCATGAACAGCTCTTCGAAATCGACGCTGCTCGGAACCGTGATCGATCCCCGGCGCTGAAACTGCCAAGCGACCGCGCCTGGGTCTGCCATAGACCCCCCAGCGCGGGTCAGGACGTGGCGGATGGCGGCGACTGAGCGGTTGCGGTTATCCGTAAGTGAGTCGATCATCATCGCCACGCCGTTGGGGCCGTAGCCCTCGTACCAGACCTGGACGATTTCTTCGGCGTCCTTATCCTCACCGGTACCGCGTCTGATGGCGCGCTCGATGTTGTCTTTGGGCATGCCCAAGCTGCGCGCATTATCCAACACCATCCGCAGGCGGATGTTGGTGTCGGGATCTCCCCCACCCCCCTCACGGACCGCAATTACGATCTCGCGAGCGACTTTGGTGAACATTCGCCCACGTTTCGCGTCGTTTGCTTCCTTCTTGCGACGAATCGTTGACCAATGGCTATGACCAGACATAGAACCTCCTTAGGTGCTTCCCCACTACCTGGGTGCAATGATTGACTTTCTGTGAGCTTTTCTTTTTCACAGTCAGCTACTTGATAAGATGGCCTTCTACAAAGCCAGCCGGGCGACGGTTACTGCTCACTCGCCCGGCTTCTGGGAACTCAATGTTGCTCCCACGATATCCTTCCGACCACGCACGAATGCGTCGCCCTCCATGGGACGCTTACCGGCCATCTGAACACACTTCAGTGCCAGATACCCACTCCCCGTCACGACAGACGGCACATCCTCCCATAGGAAAACCGTCCCCGGCTCCATCTCGGCGACTGCTTCCTCGGAGACTGCATGATCGTCGATCACGCGCGATCTCAGAACCTTGATGCGCGTGCCATTCCAAAACGTGTAAGCTCCGGGCTCCGGAGCGAAAGCTCGAATGTGATTATGGAGATCCTCAGCCGTTCGCGTCCAATCGATGCGTGCCTGCGACTTCCGAATCAATCGCGTCATCGTCACGCCCTCTTCAGGCTGTGATCGGGGCTCAGTCTCGCCCGCCAGATAGCCCGGCAGGACATCCTTCAACAGGTCCGCCCCCAGCTGCGCCAGACGGCTCTCCAGCTCACCCGCGCTTTCCTCTGGATCTATGGGCGTCTCCCGCATCGCGAGGATCGGACCCGTGTCCAGCCCTTCATCCAGTTTTATGATGGTCACGCCTGTTACGTCGTCTCCGGCAAGAAGTGCCCCTTGGATGGGAGAGGCTCCTCGCCAGCGCGGCAGTAATGAGGCGTGAACATTCAGCACGCCAAAGGGTGGCAACTCGAGCACCGAAGGGGGCAAGATCTGCCCAAAGGCAGCCACAACCGCCACATCCGCTGACCAGGCACGAATGTGCTCGACCGCCTCCATCGTGCGGAGACTCGCCGGCTGGAAGACAGGAATCCCCTCCGCCAAGGCCATCTCCTTGACGGGTGACATCACCAGCTTCCGACCGCGACCGGCGGGCCGGTCCGGTTGCGTGACAACGCCCACCACAGTGTAGTGCTCAACGAGCATCTCCAGCGTGGGGAGCGCAAACTCTGGTGTTCCCATAAAAACGACACGAGCTTCCACGGTCATCATTCTAACACAACGCACCCCAGGATCAAGTGCGCGCCGCGCCCTCATCTCAGGGCCTAATCGGTGTCACACCCTTCTTCAGGATGACGTTGCCGTACTTCGCCGTCTCGCCCGTCATCACGACCGCGAAGGCTGCCCTCGCCCTCTCGTAAAACTCAAACCGCTCGATCCGCGCGATAGGGGGCGTGTCGGGCCAATGCTTGTCGATCACAGTACGGTAGCTTGTCTCGACGAATGGATCCAGGCTATCGCCTGGCACAGGGGCCATCATCACGACGGGGCTCTCCACGTAGCTATCGAGAACAAAGAGCGGCAGAATCGCATCCAGCAGATCCCTGACAGCCAGGCCATCTGCGCGGATCACGCGGGCATTGCAGCTCTCGCCGGGAAAGTGGGCGTCCGCGAGCACGATTTCGTCCCCGTGGCCCATCCGATAGAGAACGGAGAGCAGCTCAGGACTCATAAGCGGGGATATCCCTATCAACATCGGCGACCTCCTTCAGGTACCTCTTGAAGTGAGAAGAAGCAAATGCAGGCGGCGCTGCCACCCGCCTTGGCGACGCTCGGGCTGGGGCACGCTGCTGCAGAACTCGTATGAGTCAAGCCATGCGCCCCGTCCATGATAAGTATAGGCTGAGCCCTTCGATTCTCCAAGCTCAGAGTATAGGGCGATTGGTGCATGGGAAAAGTGTTATAATAGCGAGAAGTATTCACAGTGGATCACCCGGTGGCTGGATGCCGCCGGCCTGCCTACTCAGACCTAGAGGGGATATCCTGTGTCGTATAGCTTCAAAGGATTTCTGCGCATCACCTACCTTGTCTTCTTCCGGGCTAAGAACACCTTGGCCCGGCTCACACCCAAACGCTTGTTCGTGCTGCTTGTCTTTTACACCGTCTATATCATCGTCGAAACGATTACCTGGTTCAGCTTTCTTCTGGACGACATCTTCTTTCCCGGCTACCGGAAACAAGAGGTCAAAGAGCCTGTCTTCATCGTTGGGAACCCTCGCAGTGGCACGACCTTCCTCCATCGTTTGATGGCCAGAGACGACCACAATTTCCGAAGTATCCGGCTGTGGGAGATCCTCTTTGCCCCCTCGGTCACCCAGCGGAAGATTGCGTGGGCAGTTGCCGATCTGGATGAACGGCTGGGTGGGCTCTTGCATCGGATCCTGAACTGGTTTGACCGCCACTTCGTGCGTGCCTCCAACGTCATGCACAAAATGAGCCTGCTCGTTCCGGAGGAAGACGAGTATTTCCTCATTCATCAGGGCGCCACGATCATCGCGGGACTCTTTTTTGGGTTCCCCAAGGCGACCTACCCATTCGTCCACTTCGACACCCGGCTCTCCCGCGTGGAGAAGCGAAAGGTAATGCGTTTCTATCGCCGGTGCCTCCAGAGACATCTCCATGCTCACGAAGAGAGCCAGCGCATCCTCTCTAAGAATCCCTTCTTCTCGCCCAAAGTCGACGCGCTATATCAGTGGTTCCCTGACGCCAAGATCATCTATCTGGCGCGGAACCCTTTGAAGGTTGTCCCATCCTATGCCAGCCTGTCGGCTCACTGGTGGCGGATGTTGGCTGAGCCAGAGCAACGCTATCCACACCCCGACTACATCCTTGAATCGACACAGCACTGGTATCGCTACCCGGTGGCGCGCCTCGAGCAGGCCCCGCCCGAGGCTCGGGCATTCGTGAACTTCCACGAACTCGTCGACAATCCGGAGAAGGTGGTCACAGAGATCTACGAGCATTTCGGCCTCGAGATCACGCCCGCCTTCGCCGAAATCCTCAAGGAGGAGACCGTGAAGGCCCGCCAACACGAGAGCGATCACGACTACTCTCTTGAGGGCGTAGGGTTCACCCGCGAGGAGATTCTGGAGGCCTATGATGACGTCTTCGAGCACTGGGGCTTTGATCGAGGTCTGGCGTGACCAGATGGCCCTGAGCAACACGCGGAGAGCACCGTGCGGAACATAGCGGCCATGTTTGACGTCTCATATCTAGGGAGGTGCTATGAGCAAGAATGCGTTGTCTCAGCCAAGGCCTTTGTCTCTGATTCTCGCGCTTCTGGTGGCGCTGACCCTCTATGGATGTGGGCTAGGTCATCAGCCGCAACCAACACCGATACCTCCGCCCTCGCCCACCGCCACGGACTCTCCCACGGTTACGCCTGTGCCGCCACGGCCTGTCTTGCCTTTCACCCCCATGCCGCCTGACACGCTCTCCCCCATCATCGTGCAACGCAGTCCGAAGCGCGGACAGAGCTTGGCGCCGGATGCCGCCGTCGAGCTGGTCTTCGATAAGGCGATGGATCAAGAGACCGTGGCAGCGGCCTTCAGGCTCGAGCAGTCCGGCACGGGAGACCCGGTGCAGGGCAGTCTGACCTGGAATGACGATCGGACGATGGCGTTCAAGCCGTCAGCGCCCCTGCCCCGCGAGACCACCTACGACGTGATCTTGACCCAAGATGCAGTTGGCGCTGGCGGAGAGCCTCTCAACCAGCCCTTCACATTCCGCTTCACCACCGCCGGCGAGCTCAAGGTGGCGCAGGTCATCCCGGCGCCTGACACCCAGGATGTCGAGACGGACGCCACGATCACCGTGATCTTCAACCGTCCCGTCGTCCCGCTCACGACCCTGGCGGAGATGACCAACCTCCCAGACCCCTTGACCTTCGAGCCGTCAGTCGAAGGCAGCGGTGAATGGCTCAACACCTCAATCTACGTGTTCACGCCTGAGGCGCCCTTGGCCGGAGGGGTGACCTACCGCGCGCGGATCGCAGCGGGGCTGGAAGATATCTCCGGCGCAGCGCTGACAGAAGACTTCATGTGGACGTTCACGACAGCGCCCCCGAAGATCACCTGGGTCAGTCCCCGGGAGGGCGCGACCCTTATCGACATCAACACGCCTATCAGCGTCCAGTTCAACCAACCCGTCGATCCACAATCAGCACAGGCGGCCTTCAGCCTACGCTCAGGCGGCGTCCTGGGTGGAGAGGTACGGGGTAGCTTCGAGGTGCAGACCAACACGCTCGTCTTCACCCCGACCCGAGCACTGAACTTCGACACGCAATACCGCGTCACCGTCGACGCCGGCGTCACCTCCGTCGTTGGCGGCGAGGGCATGGCCGAGCCTTATAATTGGAACTTCACCACGGTCCCCTTACCCCGGATCGTGTCAACCTCCCCGGAGGATGGCGACAGGGACGCACCGTCCAGGACCGATTTCCGCATTGTGTTCAACGCTCCCATCGATCCCACAACCGTGATGCCCAACCTCTCCATGACGCCGCCGATGTCGCCTACGCAGGTGCACACCTACTACTCAGCGTACAATCAGACTTTCGTGGTCCATTTCGGGGCTGAGCCTTCGACGAACTATCAAGTCACCATCGACGACGGTATCGCGGATCCATATGGGAACACGATTCCCCAAGGGCGGGTCGTGAGGTTCAGAACTGCCGAACTACCACCCACCTACCAGCTCCGTGTACCCGACTTCGCGGCGACCTACGACGCGGCTCTTCGGCCTCAGGTTGTCGTGGCGCACCTGAACCTTACGCGCCTCAGACTGCGCTTGTTCCGCCTGCCCATCAGCGGTCTCACCGAGTCGCGGTGGGCTTGGCAAGACGAAGACCAGATGCCAGGGCGCGATGCGCTGATCCGGGAATGGGAACAGCGCCTGGAGTCCCCTCAGAATACACAGCAGAATACGGTTATCGACCTTCTCGAAAGCGAACAGGGGCGTCTGGACCCCGGCGTCTATCTACTCGACATCGACGCACCAGAAATCGATGGGGACCGCTATTGGCGCACACAGCGCCATATGCTGGTGGTCTCGGATCTCAATCTCACCCTAAAGAGCGGGCCTGAGGAGCTGATGATCTGGGCCACCGACCTTGCGACAGGGAATCCGGTTCCCAATCTGGCGCTGACCGTGTTGGAGTATGGCAAAGAAGTCCAGGGTACAATCACAACCGATCGTGAGGGCGTCGCCCAACTTGGACTTGCCCGCGATCATCGCAGCCTGCTCGTCTACAGTGAAATCCCCTTTGCCGCGATTTCAGCCGATTGGGGACGGGGAATCAGACCGTGGGACTTCGGGGTGAGTGAGGGGGCGTCTGCACAGACCACGCGGGCCTACATTTACACCGATCGTCCCATCTACCGACCCGGTCAGACGGTCCACTTCAAGGGCGTCGTCCGGGATGAGGAAGACGCCACCTACGCCTTGCCGGACCTAGGCGCGGTCGAGGTGACGATCCGTGACATCATGGGGGAGGAACTCTACCGCGAGCGCGTCAGGCTCAGCGATCTGGCAGCCTTCGAGGGAGAGGTGACGCTCCCTGATAGCGCCAATTTGGGTGAGTACGTCATCAGCGCGAGCTTCGGTGATCAATACCAACAGGGCTTCTTCACCGTGGCGGCCTATCGTCCCCCGGAGTTTGAGGTCACGGTGGAGGCAGCCCAGAAGGAGATTCAGCGAGGCGATCCCGCAGAGGCCACCATCACGCTCAGCTATTTCTTCGGCGGTCCCCTAAAGGACACCGCCGTCTCCTGGAACGTCTTGAGCGAGCGCTACACCTTCGAGCCGCCGTGGGGTGGTACCTACACCTTTAGCGACATCGACGATCCCTACCGCTGCTATGATTGCTGGTGGTACATGGAGCCTCCCAGCCAGGAGCCGGTGCTCAGCGGCGAGGGCAGAACCGACAGCAATGGTCAGCTAAGTATCACACTCGGTGGAGACGAACTCTCCACTGCGCTGGAAAAGGGCGCACGGCGACTGATCCTGGAAGCCACCGCCGTCGGCCCAGATAATCAGCAGATCTCCGGTAGAACCGACGTCGTCGTGCATCCCGGCCCCTACTACGTTGGCCTTCGCCCGCGGACCTACGTGGGAAGAGCCGAGAGAGAAAACGAGATTGACCTTGTCGTCGTGGACTGGGAGGGCAACCGTCTTCCAGCGCAATCGATCAAAGTCAGCTTCTATCGCCGCGAGTGGATCAACACCTTTGTCGAGAGCGAAACGGGTGGTGGACGGTGGACCTGGGAGACTAAAGAGACCCTGGTGGATGAGAGTGTCGTGTCCACCGACCATCTAGGTGAAGCCGTGGCCTCCTTTACACCCCCGGAGGGCGGCTCCTACCATGTCGTGGCTGAACCGGCGGCCCCTGACGCTCGCACAGCGAACATCCGCTCGTCGATCTTTGTCTGGGTCTCCGGAGGCGACTACGTCTCCTGGCGTCGCGAGAATCACGATCGCATCACACTGGTCAGTGACAAGAGCACCTACGACGTAGGGGACACGGCGGAGATCCTGATCCCCTCGCCCTTCGAGCCACCGCACATGGCGTTGGTCACGGTCGAGCGAGAGGGAATCCGTCGCTATGACGTGCTTCAGTTGAACAGCAACAGCGCGATCTACCGGCTTCCCATCGAAAAAGATGATATCCCGAACATCTACGTCTCGGTTGTGCTGATCAAGCCCCGCGGGTCCGAGGTCGCCGAGTTCAAGATGGGGGTCTTGCCCCTTAGCGTGAACCTAGCGCCAAGGACGTTGAGTGTCAGTGTCGAGGCCGACAAGGAGCAGGCTCAGCCTGGTGAGGAGGTCACCTACACCCTGACCGCAGTCGACCCGGGCAGTCGGCCCGTTCCGGGCGCGGAGCTGTCCCTAGACATTGTGGACAAGGCTGTCCTGAGCTTGATGCCGCGCTCGGTGGACATCCTTGACGGCTTCTACGCGAGACGCATGCTCGAGGTCAGCACAGCCAGCGGTCTCAGCGTCTCGGCCAACCGCTACTTGCGGGAGCTCTCCGAGGAGCTAGACCTCGGCGAGCGTGCGGTAGAGGCACAATATGCCATGGGCGCCGAGGCCGAAGAGGCGCCGATGGCGGCCCCCATGCCCACGATGGCAGCGATGGACGAAGCGGCGAAAGGGCAGAGGGCTGCTGCGCCGGAGGGCGTCTCGGTGCGACAGGAGTTTGCCGACACGGCTTACTGGAGCCCGCGCCTGACCACCGACCAGAACGGTCAGGCTACCGCTACGATCACGCTCCCCGACAATCTCACGACGTGGGTAGCCCGGGCGGTCGCTTTCGATGCGGAAACCAACGTCGGCGAGGGCACAGCGGACCTCGTCGCCACCAAGCCCGTGCTGATCCGACCCGTAGCACCCCGTTTCTTCGTCGTCGACGACCGTGCCCAACTGGCCGCCAACGTGACCAACAACACCTCAGAGGATCTTGACGTCGCGGTAACGTTGAGCGCTGCAGGCATCGAGATCGATCCCGCCACGCCAGCGTCGCAGACGGTGACGATCCCGGCGAACAGTGAGACGAAGGTCGCGTGGTGGGTCACCGTCACCGATGTCCCGCAGGCCGAGCTGATCTTCAGCGCACAGGCCGGCGCTTACGCAGATGCGAGCAAGCCGCGGTTGACGACAGGACCCGATGGCACACTGCTAGTCCTGCGCTACACAGCCCCCGACACGGTCGGAACGGCGGGCCAGTTGACCACGGGGGGCACCCGCACTGAGGCCATCGCCCTGCCGCCGGAGTTTGATGACCGTCGGGGTCAGCTGACCGTGCAACTCGACCCGAGCCTGGCGGCAAGCATGCAGGAAGGTCTTGAGTACCTTGAGTACTACGAGTATGAGTGCACGGAGCAGACGGTGAGCCGGTTCCTGCCCAACGTCCTCACCTATCGCGCACTGACCTCCCTTGGAATCGAGGACCCCGAGCTCTCGAGTCGTCTCCCCGATCTGATCGAGGAAGGGCTTAGCAAGCTCAATAAGCAGCAGAATCCGGACGGAGGCTGGGGCTGGTGGCATCGGCTTGAGGAGCCCAAGAGCAACGCGTACGTCAGCGCCTATGTCGTCTTCAGCCTGCTCAAGTCGGAAGAGGCTGGCTTCTCGGTGGATCGTGGCGTGCTTGAGCGAGGGCTGAACTATCTACAAGCCCAGGTTAAGGGTCAGAGCGACTATCGGAACTATCGCGACGCAAACCGTCAAGCCTGGCTCCTCTACGTCCTCGCCGAGGGCAACGCTGCGAACGCCGAACAGGTCGATGCGCTCTATGAGAACCGCGACAGACTGAGCCACTACGCCCGCGCCTACCTTGCCCAAGCTATCGGGCTGATCCGCCCTGGCGACGCGCGCCTCGCCACACTGCTCTCCGATCTGAACAACGCGGCGATCCTGAGCGCAACGGGCGCACACTGGGAGGAATCCTCTCACGACTGGTGGGCAATGAACACCGATACGCGCTCGACGGCGATCATTCTTGACACACTGGCAAAGCTGGATCCCGCCAATGAGCTCATCCCCAACGTGGTGCGATGGCTGATGGTAGCGCGGGAGTTCGGGGTCTGGGAGACCACCCAGGAGACCGCCTGGGCGCTGATTGCGCTGACGGACTGGATGATGGAGACAGGCGAACTGGATGCAGACTACGACTTCGCGCTCTATCTGAACGATCTAGAGCAGGTCCGAGGGACCGCAGATCGGAGCTCGGTACTGGAGTCCGTGAAGACGAACATCCCGATCCAGGACCTGCAGGCCGATCAGACCAACGCCCTCACCATCGCGCGCACGGAGGGGACGGGCAGGCTGTACTACACGGCCCACCTCCAAGTCTACCTACCCGTGGACAAGATCGACGCCGAGGATCGCGGGTTCGTCGTTCATCGACGCTACACACTGGCGAACTGCGAGGCAGAGGATCGGCGTGATTGCCCAGAGGTCCGCGAGATCAAGCTAGGCGACGTCGTCCGCGTCGACTTAACAATCATCACACCGCACGACCGTTACTACGTCGTTGTCGAGGATCCTCTTCCGGCTGGCGGGGAGGCCGTGGACACCGGCCTAGCCACAACCAGTCTGCTGGCGATGGATCCCTATCTCAGGCGAGAGGACAGCAGGTATTGGTGGTGGTGGCACTGGTACAGCCGCAGTGAGATGCGGGATGAAAAGGTGGTCCTTTTCGCAGATTATCTAGCTGCCGGCACCTACGAATACAGCTACACCTTCCGGGCCACGTTGCCCGGCGACTTCCAGGTGATCCCGACCACAGCCAGCGAGTTCTACTTTCCAGAGGTCTTCGGACGCAGTGAAGGTAGGCTGCTGACCATTGGCCAGTAGCAACGTCGGTCTCAAACCAATTCACAACCCTTCGCGGGCTGAAGTTGACTCGGTTCTAAAGTGTGTTGGTGAAGTGGGGGGAGCCGGGGACTTGCG
>JBNGDL010000083.1:0-13712 GCA_049975205.1 Anaerolineae bacterium
ATTTTGGTGTCAGGGTAACCGCTATCTCATAACTGCTACGGGGCAGCTAAGGCCGCGTCGATCATGGCCCGAATCTCCAAAGGTCGGTTGCCCGAGATGCGCTCCCCGTTGATAAAGAACGTAGGCGTCGAGTTTACGCCCATGTTTTCCACAAATGCCGACTCCTGGAGTGCCGGTGCATAGCGCTCTTCGTCGCGGCATTCGCTGAAGAGCTCCGGGTCAACGCCGGCGACGCGGGCCGCGCGCTCTATGTCGAAGCCCCCAACCTCGATCGTCTGGAAGAGCGCGTGTTTGAACTCGAAGTACCGTCCCTGTTCTGCCGCGCACATCTCTGCCATCACGATCCCCTGTTGCACCGTCTCCGCAAATCCATAGTAGTGGTCCACGTAGCGTACGTCGCCTGTGGCCACGTAATCCTCAAGGAGGTCAGGCAGAGACTCAAGGTTGTACTCCCGGCAGTGACCGCAGAAGATGTCACTGAACTCGATCACGGTAACGGGGGCCGTTGGCTCACCCAACGCTGGCAGCCAGCGGTGGCCCTCGCCCAGACCTGCTGGATCAGGATAGATGTAGTCCGTTGTCCCCGCATCATACGACAACCCGGTCACGCCCGACAGCCACTCTTCCTCACGGGGCCCGTCACCTGGCGACTGCGGCGTCATCAACCTCCGCGCCACCAGGGCCGCGATCATCAGAATAATAGCAGCCGCGATCGCCCAGGGCAGCCACTTCGCGACAGCCTGCTCACGCTTCCGTCGACGATAGCGCGCCGAACCACTTCGAGACCTCGACGATTTTGCCATATCCTATCTCCTCACAGTAATGGGTTGACACAGTATTACGGAATCCGCTCGACGACCACAGGTCGCCGAGACAACAGGAAGTCGCTCATTGTCAGCCAGCGTGTAGAGACCAACCGACAACAGATAGGTGCCAGGGGCCAGGTCCTCAGGAATCGTCAGACGATGACGATCTCGTACGTAGCGATCCGCGGGCCAGAGATTGGTCGGGAAACCACCTGGGTTGAGGTGATCCGACTGGGTCACAATCTCGCCCTCGGGGTAGACCAGGTGAACAAAGGACTGATAGGTCTTCGTCACTGTGCGTTGAGCCGTCCAGAACGGCGTCACGTCCAGATCGTGACCGGGCCACACCTGCTTAGCCGACAAATCGTAGCCGAGAAGCATGGCCTGTCCGGATAGATCGGCCTGTTGCTGGTATTGAGCAGGCCACGCCACGCCGGGAGGCGAGGTGTAGCCTAGCCAGGTCATGCCTTCCAGAAGGCCAATCTCACTCAGCACCACGATGACAAGCAGCGAGCCGAGCCCCACGAGCGCGCCCCACGCGACAGGTGTCCATCGTGCGCTGTTACGGTCGCGACTATCGCGAGGCACCTGAGAGGCTGCTGGGCGCCGCTGTCTCCCGACGACCACACCAAGACCAACCAGGCCCGCCCCCGACACCAACCAGGCTACAAGCCGAGCCGCCGTCGTACCAAATCGCACCACGACGTCGTGATGACCTGCAGGGACCGGCACGGTGATGAAGCCCTCCGGGCGGGCCAACTCAATGGACACCCGCTCACCGTCGACGTAGGCGCGCCACCCCGGGAATTGGAAGAGGTAGAGTCGGAGCGTGAAGGCAACCTCTGTCGCGACCTCGTACCGGTTCACCCAAGGCTTGTCGGGGATGATGCGTAGCGATGTCGACGACGGAAGCGTGTGCCGGTTCACACGATCCACAGGCGGATTCTGGTATGAAGCGAGGACGCTGTCCTGGGGCCCAGGGATTACGTCAACCGTCGACGGCACGAAATCGTTTGTGGAGGTTGTGCCCCGCCAACGCCCGCGCAATTCTGCCTCGATGATGTCGGCTGGTGTAATCCGCCCAAATCCAGGCTCCCACGGGAGCGGGAAGAGACCGGGCAGCGAGCCGACGGCCATGAGGGCAATGGCGCAGAAACCCACGCCAAAGGGCGCCAACGTCCCTGGACAACCGGAGGCCCTGCCCTGGATCTCGCGCCCAAGGCCGGCAACAGCCGCCACTGGGGGAACCATCACGGCAGCGAGCGGGCCGAGAAACCGCCACGGGAACTGGAAATAGGCAAGGCCCGGGATCCCCTCCCATACTCTCTGGCTGGAACGGGTCATCAGCCAGCCAAGGAGAGCCATTGCGATCAAGTAGAACCCTGTGTCTCTCAGCGTGGTTCGCTCCGTATCGGCGCATTCCTTGGAGACACTCCCATACGCCGACCAAAGCCCGCCGGCCGCTGCCAGCAGCGCCAGATGAGGTCCTAGGGTCATAGGCACGTCGGCGGCCGTCGCGCGCCTATCGATGGGACGGAGTCGGCTCAACAGCTCCTTGGGTGAGACGAAGTGGTTGCGAAAATCGTAGTGCCCCTCACCGGCCACATCGAGCTGAATGGCAGACCGCTCCACGAGAAACGGCAACCAGAAGAACGCGGTCAGTGAGACGAACAGAAGGCCTACGCCCACCGCTCTGAGCAGCACTCGATGCCGCCTGCCACCCCAACGATAGAGGGAGAGGGCTCCAAGCAGGACCACCGCCGTCAGTCCCGTCAGATTGTGGCTCAGGAAGACAGCCGAGGTTGCCAGAACGGGCAACAGGATCGCGCGCTTCGAGGCCCCCTCCTCTCGCCACAGCAACTCCCACGACCAGAGCGCCCACGGCACCCACGCCAAGGCAAAGCTCTCGGGGATGTCGCCGCGAAGATGGGGGTTGATCAGCTGAATGTAGGGAGCCAGGCTGAATGCGGCCGAACCCAGCAGTCCCCCACCCCTGCCGCCGAACAGCTTGCCTAGGTGATAGGCACCGACGGCGCCGATAATGGGGATTGCCAAAGCAAGGAGCCTAGCACCAAGCGCGGCGTTCTCAGGCTCCCCGAGCGTCAAGCCATATCCCACATAGTAGGCCAGAGGCGCGTAGTAGTTGAAGATAGGATAGCCGTAGCCGTGGTAGAAGTCTGGGGCCCACCTCGGATAGAGACGCCCGGCACGTAGGCTATAGCCCAGCTCTGCAATGCGGTAGATATGAAGCTCCGCATCGGTATCGGCAGGCAAGCCCGGATTCTGCAGGTAAGGCCAGGCTGATAGCAACCCAAGGATTACCACAACAGCCAAGGCCGCCAGCTCTAGGCGCAGGTTTTCTCGCATGGCTTAGTGGTTATCCCAAAACACGCGCCCCGCAACGGCGGGATTGCACGATACCTATCACTATGCGAAGCAACTCACAGGATAGGGTTCCGCTCGTACCGGAAACCGTGGCCCCGGACCGTGACAATGTAGTTGTGTTCGAGGTCCAGTTCGGTCAGCCGCTCGCGCAGCCGGTAGACCAACGCATCGAGGGCCTGGTCGGTCACGCCACCGGCCGCATCGGGCCACACCGCTCGAATCACCTCTTCACGGGTCACGACATCGCCATCAGCCTCCATCAGCAGCGTGAGCAGCGTGAACTGCGCCGGTGACAGGGGCGGGTCCAGGATTTGGCGCCCCATTGACACCTGACGCGCCGCCTTGTTGACCTGCAACTGATCCCCGATGTCATCGATATCGGCCAGGGGCAGCGTTGCCTCACCAGCCACGAATCCCATCTGCAACACCGTTGCCAGCTGGATCTCATCCCCGTCGCGCAGCCGGTAGGTCTGCCCCCGCACGGCCTCGCCGTTCACGAACGTGCCGTTCTTGCTGCCAAGATCCCGAAGTACAAAGCCCGCCGCATCGCGCTCGATCCGGGCGTGGTGCCGCGAGATCTGGCGCTCAGGCAATACGATATCGCAGTCTCTGGCGCGTCCGAGTGTGACTGACTCTTGGGAGATAGGCCATCGAGTCCCTGCCAGGCTGCCTTTGTAGATCACGAGCAAAGGATTGTTGTTCTGGTCCTGCATGCGTGCGTACCTCGTTTCCAATACCGCCCTGCTCACACGGAGAGAGACGAGCGGGCCGAACCCAAGTTAGCCCTTCACCTACCATTTGTCCTTGACATTATACCAGCCCCACGCTATCATCAAGTCCCATGGCAAGACTGCTAGAGACGAACGCGCTCCTCAAAGACAGATACCGCATCGCCGGCCCAATTGGTCAGGGCGGGATGGGTGCCGTCTACCGCGCCGAGGACACGCTCCTTTCAGGACGGATCTGTGCAGTCAAAGAGATCGCACCTGAGGCCGATATCGGCGAGGACCAGCTGAGCCAGCTTCAGGAGCAGTTCAGACAGGAAGCCTCCGTCCTCGCACGGCTCGATCACCCCAATCTGCCGAAAGTCTCGGACTACTTCACACAGGAGGGGCGCGAGTATCTGGTGATGGACTATGTGCCGGGCGACAATCTTCGCGAGATCATCGAGGAGGCCAGGCACGAGGACCGATTCCTAGATGAGGCGCAGGTGCTAGACTGGGCCCAGCAGCTGTGCAGCGCGCTCAGCTACCTACACAGTCAGGATCCCCCGGTCTTGCATCGCGACATCAAACCATCAAACATCAAGCTGACCCCATCGGGGCTTCTCAAATTGGTCGATTTCGGCCTCGTGAAGCTCCTGACGAACGATGAGGCGCGAACGGTGACGGTGGTCCAGGGGCAGGGCACGGCTGCCTACACACCTTTGGAGCAATACGGCGGAGACGATGCCCATACCGACACGCGGACGGACATCTACGCGCTTGGGGCCACATTCTATCACCTGCTGACGGGGCGTCCGCCGGCGACAGCCCGAGAGCGATTCCTGCGGCCCGGCTCTCTCACACCGCCCCGCAGCATCAACCCGCATGTCTCCCCCGGCGTTGAAGAGGCGATTCTCGGTGCTCTGGCGCTCCACCCAGACCAGCGGCCCGGCAGTGTCGCTCAGTTCTGGGAATGGCTGGAGCGGGCTCAGGTCCCAGCCTCCATCGCGCCGTTGATGCTGACGGGCGACGAGTGGCGAAACGCGTGGCAGACCAACGTCCCACTGATCGTGTTGGCCGGCCTGCTCCTCGTAGCCGCCATCATGATCACCCCGTAGCAACCCACGCGACCACTTCTCCCTGGCTGCCCGCAGCTAGTAGCGGCAGAGGCCCCGCAGACGAAAGCGGGGGCCCCGCAGATGACGGCGGGGGGGGCAAAGATGACGGGGACAGCCCGCACAGATGGCGGAGAGACATCCACACGTTGACGGTCAGGCGACGACCGTTAGGTGGCCATCAAGGCTGCGATCGCGAGTAGCGCTCTCCGGGCACTCTGGGGCGGCCATCCTCGGCCTGGGCGCGAGTCGTGTCCCGGACCACCCAAGAGCTCACGCTGAAGACAAGCGCTCCGGCGACCGCAGCCGCCAGCCCGGCAGCGTACTCTCGATCCACCAGCCCGTAGCGCATGACCGGAAGCCACCAGCGCGCAAAGGCCATGATCAGGACATATCCGCCCAAGCTCCCCACGAGGCTTGTCAATGAAAGTGTCGCCGAAAGGTGCGCGCTCACGGCCCGCTCTCTCGACCAAAGGAAAGCGAAGGCGGAGATGACGACGGATCCCAGCAGCCCCCAACGTATCAAGCGGCCCCGATCAGGGATCGGCAACTTCGGTGGATCGGGCAGCTGTCCAAGCTTCGATGGCGCGGGACTCGTGGGCGTCACCGTGGGTGTCGGGGTCGGTGTCGGCGTGAGCGTGGGCGTTGGGGTCGGCGTAGCCGTTGGTTCAATCTCCGTAATAGTGATCCCGTCATCACGTATGATCAACTCCAGCCGGACGGAGGAGACTGCCGGCTCCGAATGCGCCGTGATGTCTAGCTGCCCGACCCTGTCCAGTGTCACCGCGGTGGACGCGATTCCATCCACCGTCTCGGCCACCACGTTGTTTCTCGAGCCCTCTTGAGGATAGCTGAGGACGAACTGCACCGGCGTGCCATCCGGAACGACGTGGCCATTACCATCGACGATGACACCCGTTCGCAGGTTGATCACGTCGCCCACGTGGATATTGGACTTCTGCGTAGGTGTGAGCTCCTCGCCGGCTTCGTTCACCACAAAGAGCGAGATCGTCTGATCCTTGTCCGGCATGGTCTTGCGAGCGAGAAAGTAGTTCAGCGATGGCACATCCACGGGCGACGCGCCTGGCGCCACCACCGCCTGGAACAGCGCTCGGACGCCGGCCTCCACAAAGGCTTCCCCGGTCGAGTAGAGGGCGTAGAACACGGTGAGCTTACCCATCTCGGTCTGGTCTAGCTGGTAGGGCGGTCCGAAGGCCAATACGACAATACGGGCATCGGACAAGTCAGCCTGCGACGCCAAGTAGCGCTTGAGCACCATCGTACTCGGATCATCGGTACGCAACTCCCGCGTCGCAAAGACGATCCAGGTGGCGTTCCGCAGAGCTCCTGAGACAGAAAGCGCTACGGGAGAGGGCTCCTCGACCGGCGCTTCAGAGCCGATCTCATCCAAGAATAGGCTGAGGTCCTCAAAGGTGAAGCCTCTGACCGCGTTGAACCGCACCACGCCGGTCCCATCGGGTCCGTAGAACCGCATAAGCGTGTCGGGGATCGTGTCCGCCGTCAGCGGCGTCACGGGCTGGGTGCCCTCCTCCACCTCGACTTGGCGCTCCTGCGTGAAGACTACGATAGACTCGCCTTCTTGAGGGGGCGGCGGCATCAGATCCTCTGACAGGGGAAAGATCCGGGTCAGCGCCTTGAGCGCCACATCCGAACTCACCATCGCGCCCTGCCCCAGGATTTCCTCCGCGGCTTCCTCGTCCCTGAGTACGGCATCCAGCTCGAACTCGGGGTAGATCCGCAGCTTCATGCTGAGAATACGGTGCACTGCGCTGTCCACAATCGCCTGAAACGCCGGCTGGTCCCGATACCGCGACGCGAGGAAATCAAGCGTGTCACGGATGTTCGCGAAATGGCCCTCCCAGCTGCCGTTGGCACTGAAGCTATCAAGGATGAGTAGATCATTCCCGGCGCTCAGCGCGTCCTGTGTCACACGACGCGCATTGAAGGAGAGGCTCCGCGGATCATAGGAGCGATGCACCGAAGACAGACCGAGGTTGTCAGCAACGAGGACGCCCCCGGCTTCACGCCAGGGCGCCACCTCCGTCAGGTTCGCGACCAATTGAAGCGCGGTCGCGTCCAAACTGATGGGACGGGTTGTACGCCGGATGTTGTTTCCCTGGAAGCCAGCGTACTTGATGTGCGTGACGAGGAAAGCATCTGCCGTCGGGTCACTGCCGAGGGGCTCCTTCGCCGCCGCAAAGAAGGGGACCAGCTCAACCTGCTTGAGCTGCTCCAGCGGCTTCTGAACCGTCGGGATCTCATCCTCCAAGGGCCTGTCGGCCCCTCCCAGACCGGGGAGATGACGAGGAGCAACCATGAGCTGTCCCCCGCTTCCCTTGTGAAGACCCTCGATGTAGGCTGTCCCTAACTCTCCAACCCAAAAGGGATCGCCCCCAAATACGCGCGTACCAAGATCCGCGGGATCCCCCGGTCGCGGGGTGCCGAGCACATCGAGATCCGGACCGAGGTAGAGGTTGACGCCCAAGGCAGCGAGCTCGGCGCCCAACACCGCGCCGGTGGCCTCGGCAAGAGAAGGATCCCACGTAGCACCGATGGCCATCGGGGTGGGAACATCCGAGGTTCCACGGATGAGCGAAAAGGGAGAGAGCCCGGCATCACTGGCCTGCAGCCCAATCAAGAGGGGGACGTAGGGGCTGGCCTCTTCGGCAGCCACCGCCTCCGATGGTGGGACCGGCATCGGCGTGGACGCTTCAGCCATCACCAACTGAAACCGGTTCGTGATGGAGATCAGATCAGAAGCCTCAATGCCGGACGTCCCGAAGTTGCCGCTCGCGGGACGCAGCAGAAGTCCCCCCACCCGGTACTCCCGGATGAGGTCGATGATCTCAGACTCTCCCCCCAAGTCCGTCCCTGGGTAGGTCACAAGGACTAGCTGGCCCACCTTGGCTTCGGGGGACATCTGAGCCATCAGCTCCAACACGGGATCCGCTGGAGTCTCCTGAGCGCGTATCGGTGGGACGACCGTCGCAAGCACCAACAGGAGCAATAGCACGATCCCGTGACGTCTCTCACGGGGCTTCATTCTCTGAGTCTCCTCCTTCACCATTGTAGCGCAGTCAACGGGCGAAGGCAAATCGAGTTGTCAACCCATGATTGTCTGGTACACTTGCCGACGGAGAGAGAAGCCTATGCCAATGACGCAACCCAAACACATCCCCAACACAGTCAATCCTGGTTTCGCAGCGTCCCCAGGCTACCAGACAGCAAGGACACGACAGCGCATCCGTTTCGTGGCGCTATCCGTGCTCGTTGGCCTGCTGGCCTTCGTCCTGGTGGCGTGCAAGCCGAAGCCGATCCTGGAGGATGTCTCCCTCGAGCCGACCGTGATCACCCCAAACGCCGATGGCGAGACGGACGTCACGAAGCTGTCCTTCATGCTGAACGCAGACGCAGACATTAGCATTACGTTTACCCCACAAGACGGGCCTCTGCAGGGACAGGTCTTCCATTTCCGCCGACCGAGACCGGTCAGCGTGAGCGAGACGCCGTACACCGTCTACTTTGCCGGCGTGGTCGAGGGATTCACGTATCCCGAAGAGGCGCAGCTCGACTACACGGTGCTCAATCGGATGCTTCCGGACGGTGCCTATACTTGGGCACTCACTGCCGATCCCTATGAGGGTGAAACCGTAACGGTCTCCGGCACCTTGGTGATTCAGGATGCCGACACGACCCTGCCGGGGATCCGCGGTTTCAGCGTCTATCCCAAGAGCTTCACGCCGAACCAAGACGGGATCAGCGACCGCGTGACGATCAATCTGACCCTCGAGAAGGATGTGGCGGACCTGACGGTCTATCTCCGAGGCGAGGATGGCCTCGAACACCATATCGCTGAGGACGAGCGTGTCACGGAGCCCAACGCTAAGGGATGGCATACCTACGACTACGACGGCGGCATCGATGCGGGGAGCGACCCGCCCCCCGATGGAGTTTACACCCTCTACGCCGAGGCTCAGGACGTGATGGGCCAACACGTCATCGTGAGCGACACGCTGGAGATTGTCAATGCCGGCCTCCCCCGCGCCTACATCCTCAACGGAGAGGTGGAGTGGTCCTCTCGCAGCGTCGTGCTCTCGGAAACGCTCTGCTATACGATGACCGTGGAGAACGACAGTGACACTCACATCCGGACGACGGGCCCCTGGCCTGGCACGGTGTACAGGAGCGACCAGAACTTCAACGGCCTGGGCTGGTCCGAGGAGTCTGGCGTCTTCAGGGCCGCGGTGGACTTCGATACGAGCCTCAGGAACTACCCGTTCCGTTGGGGTATCGGGCGACCGGGGGTGGATCTCGTGGAGATCGATGGATATTGGTATCTGCCGCCCCACGCACGGTCTCTCGTGACGGGGTGCGTACAGATCGTCGATGTACCGGTGCGGAATCCGCTCTACTACTGGGCGGGCCTCATTCACGAGGACGTCGAGATCGCGGCAGTGAACAACCACGTCGATCCCGAGTTCGTGGAGATATGGGAGCCCTAGCCTACTGATGGCCTCCCCACAGGAAGCGCTGACCAAGACCGATCTGGCGGTTGTCATCGTCTCCTGGAATGTGCGGGACCACCTCGATCGCTGCCTCGATGCCCTAAGGGACGCCCTCTCAGAGGATCAGGTTGACAGACACGTCTGGGTGCTCGACAATGCCTCAACGGACGGCACCGTCGAGCGCGTCCGGCAACGACATCTCTGGGTCCATCTAGAGGCATTGCCCGACAACTTGGGCTACGTGAAGGCCAACAATATCGCGCTAGAGCGCGCTATCGGGACCGCGCCATACGTCTGGCTCCTGAACCCCGACACGGTCGTGCGCCCCGGCACCCTCAAGACGATCCTGGCGTTCATGGACGACCACCCAAGGGCCGGCCTTGTGGGTCCGAAACTCATCAATCCCAACGGCAGCCTCCAAGAGAGCGCTTTCTCCTTCCCGGGCCTGACCCAGGCCCTTTTCGCCTTGGAGCTTCTGCCGACTCGTCTTTACTACTCACGCCTGAACGGGCGCTACCCCCGCGAGCTCTACGAAGACGACGTGCCGTTCCAGATCGGGCACCCTCTGGGCGCGGCCATGCTGGCGCGGTCTGACACTGTACGCGACGTCGGCCTGCTGGATGAGGGCTTCTTTATGTATTGCGAGGAGATCGATTGGGCGTGGCGAATGGAGAAAGCGGGCTGGGAGCGGTGGCTGGTCCCTGCCGCTGAGGTCGTGCACGTCGGCGGCGCGAGCACAAAGCAGGCACGCCCTCAGGCGACCGCACACCTGTGGCGGAGCCGGGCTCGGCTCTACCATAAGCATCGCGGCCCTCTGACGAATGCCTTGGTGCGCATGGCTGTGAAGAGGTTGTTCACGCAGCGCTTGGCCAAGGCCGCCACGCCAGAGTGGGCCAAAGCCTATGCAGACATCCTCGAAGCGTGGGACTAGGTACGCCCTGTGACAAAGCTGGCATCGGTTATCCTCACGTTGAACGAGTCCAAGCATATCAGCGCTTGTATCGAGACGCTTCAGTGGACGGATCAGGTCGTGGTCGTCGACTCGTACAGCAGCGATGACACCTGCGATCTTGCCAGGAACGCCGGGGCGTCGGTCATCCAACACCCCTTCGAGAACTACGCGCAGCAGAGGAACTTCGCCCTGGAGAGCGTGAACGCCGACTGGATCCTCTTCGTCGATGCGGACGAGCGATCGACGCCGGCTCTGGCTCGCGAGGTTCGGCACGTCATTGAAGAACGGAGGGAGACCGGCTGGTGGATTCCTCGCCACAACTATATCATGGGACATCGGATGCGTGCGACCGGATGGTATCCGGACTATCAGATGCGGCTGCTGAAACGGACGGCGGCTACCTACGATCCTAACCGAGGGGTGCACGAGCTTGTGGTGCTTCAAGGAGAGGCCGGACACCTGACGTCACACCTCATCCACTACAACTATGAGACCCTGCGGGCGTTCCGGGCCAAGCAGCGCCGCTATCTCGACTACGACATCAAGGTCATGGCAGCCTCCGGCATTCGGCCTAAGTTCTACAGCCCCTACACGCAGGCGGTTCGCCATTTCTGGTGGCGCTTCATCACACTGCAGGGCTGGAAAGACACGGTCTGGGGGCTCCTGCTCAGCGTGCTAATGGGCATCTACGAAGGGATGAAGGTCAAGGGCGTGCTACAGCTACAGCGTGCCTCAGGGCAGCCATCAAGGGAGAAAACCTGATGGATCCCGTGCACAAGCGCGTCGGGACCGCAGTGGTCTTGGCTGTGACAGGCAGTGCGCTCCTGCTTCTATCTCTAGTGCTGAGGCCTGGGGGACGGGAGCAAGGCCCTGAGCTGCCGTTGGCCTCCCCCCGCCCTTCCCCGACGTGGGCAGCGATGCCGACGCGCGCCGTCGACGTCCCCCCTATCGATGCCGCCCTGGTTGAGCTCAGAACAGCGCTGCTGCAGAGCGACCTCGCCGCCGCCGAGGTAACCTGGCAGGAGATCCAGAACACCGACCTTGCTGAAAGCGCGGAAGCTCAGCGGCTTGGGGCCAGGTTGGCCCTTCTGCAGCGCGATCTGGAGACAGCGGAACGATGTGCTTGGCACGCGGTGACGTTAAGGCCGACCAGCGCCGAGTCGTGGTCCCTGCTAGGCGTGATCCTGCGCCGCTCGCGCGAGCCTCAGATGGCGAACGCGGCCCTCGGGGTCGCCGCGTGGCTGGATCCGGGGTTGACGCCGGAGCTCTTTGACGACCGCTGGCGCACCGCGGTCCGGTCCGGCGACGCCGAGGCAATCGTGGCCTTAGCCGGCTACCACAGCCTTCGCCACCCTAACGGCGCCCTGGAGCCCTACTACCGGGCGCAGGCGCTTCTGGTCACCGGTGAGCACGAGCTGGCCCGGGACGTGCTTATGCAGGCGCTGGAGAACCAGCCAGACGCACCGGCTCTCCTCTGGTATGCATTGGGCGACGCCGATCTGGCGCGCTCCTATCACGGACCGGCGGCTACCGCGCTGGAGGTAGCAGCCTCGAAGCTAGCTCACGGCGACGACTCCCTCTACATCGCGACCGACGATCCGCTGACCGATCTCAACGTCCGCCTGGCTCGCGCCTACTTGGCGACCGAGCGCTGCGCGGAGGCCGAGTCAATCTACCGCCGTCTGTCCGACAAGATGCCCGAGCTCGCGCCTTGGATAGCGCGCGCCGTGGTGTGCCAGACGCCGACGCCAACCCTGACGCCGTGGATCCCTAAGCAGATCGGCACGGTGACCCCCCGCCCTTGATGGGCTCTGGAACGGGCCCGAAGTATGGCGCTGCAGGGCTCTCTCAGATCACGAAGGCGCCGTTCTCGTAGAGCAGATCCCCGTCTACCCGAATCTCCCCTCCCTCACGCATGTCGCAGATCATATCCCAGTGGATCGCCGACCGGTTCTTGCTGCCGGTCTCCGGATAGCCTGCCCCTAGCGCGACGTGGAAGCTACCGCCGATCTTCTCGTCGAAGAGGATGTTCTTGGTGAACTGCTGGATGCCGTAGTTGGTCCCGATCGCGAACTCACCAAGATAGCGAGCCCCCTCGTCGACCTCCAGCATTCGCAGCAAGTAAGGCTCGTTCTTCTGGGCAGAGGCCTTCACTACTCTGCCCTCTTCAAAGACCAACTCGATCCCGGCAACCTCACGCCCCTCGACTAGAGCCGGATAGGTGAACCTGACCCATCCCTCCACGCTGTCCTCCACAGGGCCCGTGAAGATCTCGCCGCTAGGCATGTTATGATGACCATCGGAGTTGATGAAGACGCGATCGCGGATCGACAGGGTGAGCGCCGCGTTTGGGCCTGAGATCACTACCTGGTCGCGGCCCGCCAACCAATCCACGGCAGCCTGCTGCTCCTCGTGGACGGCCTGCCAAGCCGCTACTGGGTCGGCCTGGTCGCAGTGACAGGCCTGTAGGACGAAATCCTCGTAGTCTCGCAGGCTCATATCCGCCTCCTGAGCATAGGCCTCAGTGGGGAAGAGCGTGGCAGTCCACTTGAGCTCCCCGGTAGCAGAGCGATCCATGAAGCGTTGACGGAGAGGATGGAGGGCCTTCCGACGCATTGCTTGTCGCTCAGGATCAACACCGTTCAATTCGCGGGTATTCGTCGAGGCCCGGATACTGAGCAACACATCGTACTCCTCGTAGAACAGCGCCTGTACAGGGCTTATGTCGGCGAGCTGGGCCTTGGCAGCCGCTCGAAAGAAGGCCTCGTCCTGACCCGGCAGCGTCAGGCTGATATGGGGGAAGGCGCCGACTTCCAGCGCACGCTCATAGACCGCTAGGATCAGCGGAGCGGCAGCGGGCTCGGAGTTGATTACAACGCGTTCGTTCGGTTTGATCTCCGCCGAGTAGTCAACCAGTAGCTTGGCTAGCCGGGAAAGCCGTTCATCTATCATATCGTCATAGCTCCTATTCGTCTCGTTGGGAGTTGCTCTTTTCCGCAGATCGGTTGCTCGTTGGGCTTCACCACGTTTCCACCCTCAGCCGCTGACGTGGACGAGACCTGGGCCAGGCGCCCAGGTCTCGTACGAGTTGCCTCACTCGGCACCTGCCGGTGCCGTCTGCCCGTCAAGCCGCGGCTCGCGACCGGCGTTGCGGGCCACGTCGCGATCCAGGCCATAGGCTCGCTCGCGATCCCGCCGGAACTGCTTCGTGTAGAGCTCATAGT
>JBNGDL010000084.1:0-7626 GCA_049975205.1 Anaerolineae bacterium
AGACCCCGATCGAACGATCCGGCGCATAGGGCGGCTTGATGTGCAGCTTCGCGCGATCCTCGTCATTGTCGAAGGCGTCCGCCCACCAGAAGACCATCACGTGGCTGAAGTGCTCCAGATCCTTGAGTGCAGGATGGAAGGGCGCCTCGATCTCGAGCACCACATGTCCTGGCTTGCGGCACACATAGCCTATAGGTTCCATCCAATATCGCTCTCGATTGGGTTGCATGCGTCACCCTCCTTGTCTCGTGGTTACTCTGGATCAGTCTCTATAGTATACATGCGGCCATCGCAAGAGGCATACGGAACCTATCACAAGCTGTGGGGACTGTCGCCTTATGGAACCAGATCGGAGAATGACAAGGCGCGGGGTCATCAGACCCTGCGCCCTTAGTAGCTCTTACCTCTTGTCGGAAGTTACTTGACCGCCAGACGCTCGATCAATGCGATCAGCTCGTCCGCGGCCTCGTCAACCGTGGATTCTCCATACATCACGTGCTGACCGATCAGCTCAAGCTCGTTCACGAACTCCTGGTCGTTCGGCAGGTTGGGGTCCTGCGGGATCGTGCGGTCCGCTACTGCATCGTAGATTCTGTAAACCGCCGCATCCGTCGCCGAGGCCTGGTTGGAGATGGCCTGACGCACGGCGGGTAAGGCAGGCACACCTCTGTTGGTCTCGAGTATCGCGCCTTCGTCGGAGCTAGTAACGAAGTAATTGACAAACAACGCAGGCGCCGTTCGGACGATAGGAGCCAAGGCCACCGAGGCCCAGGCCGATGAGATGTCGGTTGCAGCCCTCGGCGATATTGGCGGAGTGTAGGGCACGATCTGCCAAGGGACTCGTACCGGAAACCCGAGGCTGAGGCAGTACCCGGGAGCCATGCCGCGGCCCGACCTAGTCGGTCCAGGTCAGCGATCCCAGCTAGTGCAACCCACGGTAGCTCTTGTTCACGTCCGCGGAGCCGGGGCCCACAGGAACCGTGGCCTCTTTCAGCTTGGCGTGATGGCTGCCTGTAGCCTGTAGGGCAGGAATCTTGTTGAAAAGTAGAGCCACTACCCTACAGATCCAACACCCGTGCCCGATACTGCAGCGCCTCCGCCAGGTGATGCGTCTGAATCACGTCGACATCCTCAAGATCCGCAATCGTTCGGCTTACTTTCAGCACGCGATGATACGCCCGTGCGCTCAGCTGCATCTGCCGCATCGCTGAGCGGATCAGCGCTTGCCCTTCCGGCGGGAGCACGCAGTACTCCCGGATCTCCGCTGGCCCCATGTCCGCATTGCACACCAGGTTCGTCCCCGCGAAGCGTCGATGCTGCCGCTCGCGCGCTCGCTCCACCCGCGCACGGATGGAAAGCGAGGACTCACCTGGCGTCGGCTGCGCCAGCTTGTCGTACTGTACCCGCGGCACCTCAATGTTGATGTCGATCCGGTCCAGCAGCGGCCCAGAGATCCGCTTCCGATAGCGCTGGATCATGCCCAGCGAGCAGGTGCAGGCCCGCTCGGGGTCCCCGTAGTAACCGCAGGGGCATGGGTTCAATGCCGCGACCAGCATGAAGTTCGCCGGGAACGTCAGCGTGCCCTGGGCCCGGCTGATCGTCACCGCCTTGTCCTCGATCGGCTGCCGCATCACCTCCAGGACCCGACGGTTGAACTCGGGCATCTCATCAAGGAAGAGCACCCCCCGGTGCGCGAGGCTGATCTCACCGGGGCGGGGCCACTGCCCGCCCCCCACGAGGCCGGCATTGCTGATCGTGTGATGGGGCGCGCGGAAGGGTCGCACCTGAATCAGCGGCGTCTCTGGCGGCAACATATCAGCCACGCTGTAGATTCTCGTGACCTCCAGGGCCTCCTCCAGCGTCAGCGCTGGCAGGATACCGGGCAGGGCCCGCGCCATCAGGGTCTTGCCGGCCCCAGGAGGACCGACAAGAAGTAGGTTATGCGAGCCGGCCGCCGCGACCTCAAAGGCGCGCTTCGCGTGCTCCTGCCCCTGAACCTCGGCGAAGTCCGTAGCCGGAGGCGGTACCTGCGTCACCAAGCCGGCGCCGTGCTCGATGGGTTCGATCGGGGCGAGGCCCTGCAAGTGCGCCACCACCGAGGCGAGGGACGCCACGGGATAGACGCGCAATCCGGGAATCAGGGCTGCCTCAGCCGCGTCCATCGCCGGCACATAGACCTCCTCGACGCCCTCATGCCGCGCCATATCGGCCACCGGCAAGGCGCCGCGCACGTGGCGCAACGACCCGTCGAGGGAGAGCTCGCCCATCAGGAGCGCGCCGTCCAGCGCATCGGGCGGGATCTGCCCGGTGGCAGCGAGCACACCGATGGCGATCGGAAGATCATAGGCGGGGCCCTCCTTTCGGAGGTCAGCAGGGGCCAGGTTAATCGTGATTCGCTTGTCCGAGGGGAACCTGTACCCAGTGTTGCGGATCGCAGACCGCATGCGCTCACTGCTCTCGCGCACGGCGGCGTCGGGCAATCCAACGAGGGTGAGGGAGACCATGCCCCGACCGACATCGACCTCCACGTCGACCGGTTCGGCCTCGAGGCCCACTACGGCTGCACTGTGAATCTTCGCTAACACGGGGCACCAGCCCGGCACACGACCTCACTGGTGGGCATCCAGAACCAACTCAGAGGAAAGAGAGCTTCGACGTCACGGCACGGGATCATTGCATTGCCTCCATACCGATTGACAGCCTTGATTGTGGACTTTGGGAAGTGTACACTGGATCGGAGCAGCGTCAAGGCACGCCTGACACCCTCTCCGCCTGCAGTGTGAGACCTATGCCAGCGTGTGGCGCAACTGTTGAAACTCCCCTTCCAGTTGCGACAAGCGCGGCTCCGCGCCTGGATCATCGCGGGAGATGCGATGCCAGGTGAAAGCGGCCTCGGTGATCCTCTGATGGTAACGACGCATCAACCGCCACCGCTTGAGGTCGCCCGCCAACAACAGCTCTAGGCGGATCAGACGACGCTGGACCGGGGATGTGAGGACTTCAACCTCCTCCGTGGAGATGGCCTCAGCAGCTGCCAGCCTCTGACCGTAGGCAGCGATCCGGCTGCGCTCCAGATAGAGGGCGCCAACTATTGACGCCAGCAGCGCGGCCACCCCCAGCCAGTCTACCGCGACGGCAATGAGAAGCGGAAACGCCACTCCCTGCCCGCCAAACGTGACCAGGGCATTATGCATGGCGTGCGTTGTCACGGCAAGGCCAAAGCCCGTCAGAACCGAGAGAAACTTGAGAGGATGGGATCTCGTCTCGAGCGACAGTGCGACGCCCAGCCCGGCGAACCCCGTGTACATGGCGTGGTTCAGGCCAAACACCCCACCCCGTATGAATGCCAAACCAACCAGCCCTCCGACGCCACCTTCCGTGAGAGCAGCGAAGAGGTAGAAGACGTTCTCAACCGCGGCAAATCCGAAGCCGATCACGCCGCCATAGATCAGACCATCGAGAGGGCTGTCAATCTCCCTCCGCAGGAAGAGGAGCAAGGCGATGAGCGCGAGGACCTTGACCCCCTCCTCGGTCAAAGGCGCCACCACCGACACCCCCAGCAGCCTATAGGTCAGCTGGTGCGAGTCTTGGATCGCGGTAAGGGGCGCATCGAACGCCACCTGCATGATGAGCGCCAACACGACGGAGGGGATGGCGCCCCATAGAAAAGCGACGCTTAACAGGCCGAGAGGCTCCTTCTCATAACGGTCCAACCACCAGAGAAGCGCCGCGTAGCAAATCATTGGGGTGAGACCCAAGACCAGGACCAACAAACCGCTCACGACCATGATAAGGCCTTCTCACGCAGTGCGTTGTCCATAGACGGTCTTCAATGTGGACGCTTGGGCTCTATTCCGTCAGTCCCGAGACGATAAAGCCCGCAGCAGGGCAAGGCCTCCACCGGCGACAGCAGCTACACCGGCAAGCGCGCCCAGCCCCTGAAGCAGCGTTTTCGTCTCCACGCTGGGGAGTACCGCACCCTCGAGCCCTGCATCTGCGCCGTACTGCTGGAAGAGCTGCCCCCACGGGGTCTCGAGCGCAGCCTCGACCCGTTTTCGCCCTACAACCGGGTACCAGTAGACATTGTGGTAGAAGTTGCTGGCGAAGTAGGACCAGGGCACGATGGGGCTGCGCAGGAGCAGCTCCTCGAAGGGCTTGAGCGCCCCGTGGTAGATCGCCTTCTGTCCGCGACTGGCGAAGGTGTCCTCCTGGATGAAGTCCCAACGCTCCGCCGTGGCCTCCTCGTCGCCGACAAACTCGATCTCGTCTGGGTCACCGACACCCAGCCCCATCTCGTGGGCGATTCGCAAGAACGGGATCGTCCGGGGGTCGAAGCCCTGGAGCATCGCAGAGGCCGCATCAATCGCCACCTGGTCCGCCGAGGCCAGGAGGATGTTCTTCTCGTGCCAGTGCATGGCGCGAGGGCCGGGACCATCCCCGGCGAAGGTGCCGTCCATCACGGCAAAGAGGCCGGGATGAATGGCTTGCTGAATCTGCAGCAGGTCGACCAACGTCTCGTGGATGACGCTATGCGTCCAGTGACGCTTGCGCCCCAACAGACCGCCGAAGGCGTTCTTCATCGCCCCGGTGATCGTGGTGAAGACGTGAGTCTTGACCGTTGGGAGTTGGATGATGTTGTTGCCGATCAGTACCTCGGGGATCTCCACGCCCTCCGGATAGACCTTGTCCAGAACGAGGAAGGGCTGCTCGGGTTCGTAACGAACCCACTTGACCTCGGGCTTATAGATGTAGACGCAGGGCACGCCGTAGGTGTCAGTGACGTAGCGGTGCTTGTTGTTGACCTCTCCGTCGCTCGTGTCAACCACAACGGTGTCGTTGTGCACGCCGACGAGATCGTAGCCCGCGCGCTGAAGCACACGGATCACGCCCTCTAGCTGCCAAGGGGTCGTGGAGCAGGCCGGATACCAGGTCTGCCAAGAGATGTTGATCTTAAGCAGGGTCTTGTTTTCCTTCGGAAGCACCTGCTGATAGTCTGCGAGCTCCATCAGCCGCGCGTAATCGTCCAAAACCGTCTCGGGGCTCGTGCGCACAATCGCAACCTTGCCCCGTCCCACGAACTCTTTATGTGTCATCGTAACCTCTCCAGAATGGCGGAACGCCACTCATTCACTTAGTCTCTGCAGCAGGAAGTATAAGACGCTTCGACCATTCTGTCCAGGGTCTCTTCAACCCTGAACGTGAATAGCTCAGGAGCGTGGCACTAATCACGCGCTAGCGTGGCATAAACCACGCAATGTGGTAGAGTGGACGCAGCCTTGTCGAACCGTCTGGTAAGGAGCGATACACCATGCGAATTCTGCTCGCGGGCCACAGGGGCCAACTGGGAACCGAACTGCTGGCGCGCTTTGGGACGAAACACGAGATACGGGGCGTCGATCTTCCCGAAGACGACATCACCGACCGCGACGCCGTACTGCAGCTGGCGACTGCGTTCGAGCCGGACCTCATCATCAACTCCGCGGCGATGACGAACGTGGACGGATGCGCGCGGAACCCCGACCTGGCCTATCGTGTCAATGGAATGGGAGTCCAGAACCTCGCCCTGGCTGCCCAACGCGTCGACGCCGAGCTCCTTCACGTCAGCACGAACGAGGTCTTCGACGGCGCCGCGCAGGAACCCTACCACGAATGGGCGCAGCGACACCCGATCAATGCCTATGGCCGCTCCAAACTGGCGGGTGAGTTCTACGCAGAGACCCTGCTGACCCGCTTCTACATCGCACGCACCGCGTGGCTTTACGCACCTGAAGGGCGCAACTTCCCCCACCGCATCATCCAGCTGGCCGACGAGCGCGATATCCTGCGCGTGGTCACCGATGAGGTCAGCAATCCCACCTTCGCACCAGACCTTGCGGAAGCGATTGAGGCCCTGGTTGCAATGCACGCCTACGGGACCTACCACCTCGTCAACGAGGGCGCTGCCTCGCGCTACGACTTCGCGAAGGCCCTGCTGCAGCAGAGTGGTCGCGAGGCGGTCCAGGTTGAGCCGATCACCTCCGACTCCTTCGAACGAGCCAGCACGCCGCCTCCCTACGCCCCGCTAGCGAATAACGCGGCAGCTGCGCTTGGGATCCGCCTTCGCCCCTGGGAGGACGCCGTGGCTGCGTTCATCGATGCAGCCGGATACAGGAAATGAGTTCGGACACCAAGCCCAAGGTCGCGGTCTCCGTCATCATTCCGAACTGGAACGGTGCACACCACTTACCCATCTGCCTCGACAGCCTGCGTCGGCAGTCCTACCGTAGTTTCGAGGTGCTGGTGGTGGACAACGCCTCAGAGGACGACTCCCTCAGTGTCCTGGCGGGCTATCCTGAGGTCGAGGTACTGCCGCAATCAACCAACCTAGGTTTCACCGGCGCCTGCAACGCCGGCCTCCACGCCGCCCAAGGCGCTGTCCGCATCCTGCTCAACAACGACACGGAGGCCCACCCCAACTGGCTTGGTGCCATCGTGGCAGCGTTCGTCGGACACGATGAGGTCGGGCTCGTCGCATCCAAGATGCTGCTCTTCGACCGGCGCGACGTTCTTCACACCGCCGGAGACTACGTGACACCGGATGGAATGGCCCACAACCGTGGGGTCTGGAAACGCGACGCGGGCCAGTATGATAGAGAGGCCTACGTCTTCAGCGCTTGTGGCGGCAGCGCTGCGTACCGTGCCGCTATGCTCGAGGAGATCGGTCTCTTGGACGAGGACTTCTTCTTCTCTTTCGAGGATGTCGACCTGGCGTGGCGCGCCCAACTCGCCGGCTGGCGTTGTCTCTTTGTGCCCGACGCCATTGTCTACCACAAGCTGAAGGCGTCGGGCGGTGGGACAACCGCATCCTTCTACGACGGTCGGAACCGCATCTGGACCCTCATCAAGAACTACCCACCCGATGTCTGGCACGATCACGGGCGAGAGGTGATCCATGCCCAGTGGGAGATGGCGAAGACGGCGCTGAAGGCCTGGCGGGGCGCCGAGGCCCGCGCGACGCTAAGAGGGATCTTAGCGGGGCTGCTTGGCGCACCACGTATGTTGCGCAAGCGGCAGGCGATTCAGCGTATGCGCAAAGCCGATCGCCTCTATCTGGAGCGCCTGATGCAGCCACCTTATGAGATCCCGCTTCACGTCAGGAGCAGACGCACCAGGGACGACCAGGGCACTCCAGCGCAGAAGGCGCAGACCTGCTAACCGGCTCGGGTCAGGATCCCTCATCATCAACGTGACGCCGGACTGCGAGCGCTTCCTGCATCGCGCGACAGCGCTCCAGCCAGCAGGTAGTGTAGGTCTCGGGCGACACGATGCGTCCCTCTAGGTCACGGATCGTGCGAATCCCCTCGGCACGACACCACGCCACGCAGACTCGATACGCCTCCCAGTCCAGCTTGTCGTCGTCCCAGTAGACCGGCACCTCCGCGAAGCCTTCACGGTAGGCAGCAAAGGCCCGCGTGTGACCATCGGTAGAGACAATCGTTCCGTCCAGAAGCTTGACGGGGATCGGGGACAGTGTCGCGAGGCGGCGGGGACACCACCGTGCCCTGACTTGGGCCAGCTTTGCTTCGCTGATATAGAGCTGGCTCGGCTGCATAAGGGACAGGCGCAGCAGAAAGCGCCTAGGCATCC
>JBNGDL010000084.1:7726-13524 GCA_049975205.1 Anaerolineae bacterium
TCGACGCCATCCTTAGTCCTCGTACCCGCGGGGATGCGCCTGATGCCAAGCCCAGGCACTGGTGACAATATCCTCGAGATCGGGAATCCGCGGGCTCCATCCCAAGAGCGCCCGCGCGCGCGCCGCGTCCGCCACCAGGCTAGGAGCGTCGCCACGTCGGCGTGGCGCCGTGCGAGCCGGGATCGGATGTCCGGTGACCTCCCGCGCCATCTCGACGACTTCCTTGACAGAATAACCCTCTCCGTTGCCCAGGTTGCAGATCAGCCCTGAATACTCGTCGAGCGCGCCCAGAGCCAAGATATGGGCTTCAGACAGATCCAGGACGTGGACGTAGTCGCGGATGCAGGTTCCATCGGGCGTGGGGTAATCGTCTCCAAAGATGCGGATATGATCGCGCTGACCCAGGGCGACTTGCAGAATCAGCGGAATAAGGTGTGTCTCCGGTGCGTGATCCTCTCCGCGGTCCGGCGGCATCGCGCCAGCGGCGTTGAAATACCGGAGCGCCGCAAACCGCAGACCGTGAATACACTGGTACCACGTCAGGATCTCCTCGGTCATACGCTTCGTGTGCCCATAGACGCTCGCGGGGCCGATGGCGTCTTCTTCTGTCAGGGGCGTGTCTTTGCTTGCATAAACGCCCGCGCTCGACGAGAAAACGAACTTCCTGACGCCGTGGCGTACGGCGGACTCGATCAGCTGCGTGCTGCCCGTCACGTTGTTCCGGAAAAACCGCCCCGGCTCCCTCATCGAGGCACCAGCCTCAATAAAAGCAGCAAAGTGGACGACCGCGTCGTAGCCCTCGCCCTCTAGAGCACCGTCAAGCGCCTCCTGATCCAGGATATCGCCCTGGACGAACTCGGCCTCCAACGGGACCGCACCGCGATGACCCTTGACCAAGCTGTCGTAGACGGTCACATCGTGACCGGCCTTGAGCAGCTGATCCGTGACGATGCTGCCGATGTAACCCGCACCTCCGGTGACGAAGACCTTCATATCCCTGCTCCTATGTCGCGCTGGGGGGCATCCACAATGGTCGATGGGCTTTCAGCGACGAGCTATGTGTCCGGCACTGACTTTACAGACCAAGCTAAGTCTATCCTCAATCCGCCAGTATCGCAAAAGCGTCTCAAGGCTTGCCTTCAACGCAACGGATTCATAATGACGGAGGGCCTTCGCCAAGTCTACCCCGGGCTCGTACCGTCCTCCCGTCATTTCTGCCACAATGGCCTCCAGATCCCGGACGGGCACGTGCATCCTCATAGCAAAGACCTCCGCGGTCCGGATCGCCGAGGGATCGACCAGCTGTTCAATCAGCCAATCGCGCCATTCGAGGAGCGCACCATCGGTGGCAAAAGGCAGCCATCGATCGGGAACGGCGCCGCCGAGCAGGACCGGGAGGTCCGCGTGATCCCGCAGAGACCGATAGGCCGAACGGTCAAGGAGCACGCGCAGCGCGTTGTGATGGACAAAGTAGGAGAGACGGTCCGGCCAATGTTCGGCGTCTCGGTAGAAGGGCAGAAAGATGTCGCGTGCCCAAATCTCATCCCAGACGAGATGCACCAGATAGCCGCTGACGAAGGCGGCGCGATCTGAAGACATCATCGAGGGATCCGCAAGGGCCGGATAGCTAGCGAGCAGCCTCGCCACAGCCGAGTGCTTGCCGGCATCATTGAGGCGATAGAAATGGGTCTCCACCCGTGCCTGCCCCGTCACGGCCTGGACATCGGCCGCGGTGCTGCCGAGAAGATAGGCTCCGCGCGCCGCGGAGAGCGCTTCGCGCAGCGACGGCGGCAGCGATAGGCTCTGATAGATACGATCTGCGTAGACGAGATGCTGAAATGGCGTAGGCACGAGAGCGAATTCTATCGGCATCTGCCGAGCAGGCAAGCATGTGCACGTGAACAATACGGCGCCGGCTCGCGACACGCGATCGCGGTGTTCGGGGAGACCGTCGCAGCCTCGATGGACTTCAAATGCGACGCCTCTCATGCAGTCGCATGAAATCACAAGCGCCGGGAGCATTCCCGGCGCTTGTCGTTCGCAGCGTCAGCAGCTGCTACCTTGGGAATCTGCTGAGCACTTCGATCGTCACCGGCAGGCTGACCCGGTCGCCCATCTTGAGCGCCTCTCGCGGTTTGGGCTTCCGACGCGGGGTGACCATCACCTCAAGCGTCGTGCCCGTGCTCTTATAGTCCTCCCGGACGTAGGCCTGCCCGAGCAGATAGCCCTCGGTGTCGATGGCGCAGCTCGTGACGTGGCCCACCACGCGGCCTCGATCGTCGATCACCGGGTCCATCGGCTGCGGCATGGGCTGGCCTTTCTCGGGAACCCGGAAGCGTACGACCGTCGCATCGCGCTTCAGGTCCCGCTTGATGAAGGCCTCGCGACCGACGAAGAACGGCTTGTAGGTCTTGGGATAGGTCCCAAAGCCCGCCTCCGCCATGGTCAGGTTCAGGGGGCCCGCCATCTCGTGTCCGTAGAGCGGGAGACCGGCCTCGATCCGGAGGCTATCCCGGGCGGCCAAACCACAGGGCTTGAGCCCGAAGGGCTCGCCCACCTCCAGCAACGTCTCCCAGAGGTCCACGATCCGATCCGGGTGGACGAACATCTCATAGGCAACGCGCTCACCGGTATACCCGGTGCGGCTGACCAAGAGATCAAAGCCGCCCAGGGTCACGTGCGTGATGCCGGCCCAGGGCAGGGCGCGGACCTTGGCTAGGTCGTCTGCCTCTCCACCGAGGGCGAGGAGGATATCTTTGGACTTGGGTCCCTGAAGCGCCACGTTGTTCCGCATATCCTCCCCAGAACACGGATTTCGCAGGTCGCGTAGAACCACGCTCTCCGGCGGTGCCTCCCAACGTACCCACGGGCGGTTGGGATCGATCATAACCGTGCCCTGGAGAATGCCGTTGACCCAGGCCCAGTCCTTGTCGTTGTTCGAGGCGTTGACGACCATCAGATACTGCTCCTCGCCAAGGCGATAGACGAGAAGGTCGTCCAACGGGAGGCCATCGACATCGAAAAGGGCCGAATACTGGGATTGGCCCACGTCGATTAGGGTGATGTCATTGACCAGAATGAGGTTCAGGAACGAGGCAGCCTCAGGGCCTTGGAAATCCCAGCAGCCCATATGGCTAACGTCGAACAGCCCGGCAGCCTCTCTCACAGCCCGGTGCTCATCCAAGTTACCGCTGTACCACACCGGCATGTCCCATCCGCCGAAGGGCACCATACGGGCACCCATCTCACGGTGTTTCGCATGAAGGTGCGTCTCGTTAAGCGTCTCGGGCTCCTCCTCTGTCCACTCGAATTTGGGCAAGGCCTTGCCAGCTGGCTCCTTACAGGACCACGCACCCACGAAGTAGGGCTTGGTATAGGGACCGCGCTCGGGCTCGATGTCGATCTCAAGCTTTGGCGCCTCGTCCAGATCTCGGACAGCGTCGAGGAAAGTCAGCCGCCCGTAGACGTCATCGGTTGCGACGTAGCCGTCCACCAGCGCCCGCAGCCACGTCATCACCCGCGACGCGTCCTCGGTTGGGACATCGAGGTAGTAGGTCTCAGCATCGATCCGGGTCAGCAGACCGGCGGTCATGACGTCGCCGTTGGCCTCCAGTAGCGTCACAGGACGTGATGCACCATCGACCATCGCGCTCGTATCCGACGGCGTCAGCCAGTCACAGAAGGTCTTGGCTAGCTCCCCTTCGAGCGAGAGCCGCTCGTAGGCGCCGTCGCCCTTGGGCGCATCCGTGATGAAGTAGAAGTGGGGATAGCCCGTCGTCAGGGGCTTCTCATAGGGGTCGCTGGCTTTCGCCGCGAGGGCGGCGATCCTCAGCTTGCTCTGCTCCAAGACGTCGAAATCCACACGGGTCCGGTAATCGTACTTCGGCCGGCGCTTCTCTAGCACATACGGTTGCATCGCGCCAAAGAGCTCGGCGATGACCTCCGCTAACTCCACCATGTCGCTCTCATCCAGGCCCCGCTGTGTGACCCACGGCGTCCCTAACCGGACACCTGAGGGATAGAGTGCCGTCGTGTCTCCGGGGATCGTATTGCGATTGGCCACAATCCCCGCGACATCCAGAACGGAGACTGCCGGTTCGCCCATCAAGGGCGAGTCGTGGGGCCCCTCAACCGTCTTGCAGTCCAAAAGCACCATGTGCGTGTCCGTGCCGCCATAGGCCACCCGCAGACCTTGGGCCTCCAAGGCCTCGGCCAACGCGACCGCATTGGCAACGGTCTTGCGCTGCAGCTCGCGGAACTGATCCGTCCGTGCGAGCTTCGCCGCAGCAGCAATACCAGCGACGTTCTCCATATGAGGGCCACCCTGGAAACCCGGAAAGACGGCCCGGTCGATCTGGCGGGCAAGTCGGGAGTTGTGCGTCAAGATCACGGCCCCCCGAGGCCCATTGAAAGTCTTATGCGTCGTAAACATCACGACATCCGCAACGCCGACGGGGTTGGGATAGACGCCGCCAACCACCAAACCAGCCACATGTGCAATGTCCGCCAGCAGGTAGGCTCCGACCTCGTCAGCGATGGCCCGGAACTTCCCCCAATCCGGGGTCCAGGGATAGGAAGTATAGCCGCCAATGATCAGCTTAGGTTTGGTCTCCACGGCCAATGCGCGAATGGCCTCGTAGTCCAGACGCTCGGTCTTGTCATCAACGCTGTAGTGGACCACATCGAAGGTCTTCCCAGAGTAGGCGACCTTGCTTCCATGGCTCAGGTGCCCCCCCACATGGAGCGCCATCGACATCATCGTGTCACCGGGCTCCATCAAGGCATACTGGATCGCCGTGTTGGCGGGAGCTCCCGAGAGCGCCTGTACGTTCACAAAGAGGCTATCAGCAGAGACCGCATCGGTGGCAAAGGCCTCGGCCACGCGGCGACGCGCCAAAGCCTCCAAGATATCGACATACTCCACGCCCTTGTAGTAGCGGGGATCTCCGTAGCGCCGATAGTGGCCCAGCTCGGAGGCATAATCTAGGATCTCGCCCTCGGACATCCGACGCGTGCGCTCGTCGGGATAACCCTCGGCGTAAAGATGTGAGAAGGGAGAGGCCACCGCTCTGTGGACCGCAGGTGGCGCAATCGACTCAGAGGGGATCATGATCAACTTGCGGGCCTGTCGCTCCGTTTCGTAATCGATTAGGTCCCTCAGCTCAGGATCCAGATCAGAGAGTGGTTCGCGAAAGAGGTAATCATCCATTAGACGTGCTCCTTTCGGGATAGGACTTTGCTAGGCCCGGTTGTGCTCGAATCTGGGATTCAGTATTCCCCGTGCGATCGCATCCAAGCCGTCTACGAGCGGGACTCACACACATACGACGTGTCGCCGACCTGGAGACCGGCGGCCCGTTTGAGTAACCTTCACTACCGGAAATTGTACTGTCCACGAGCGGAAACCGCAAACGATATTCGTGCTAGAGCAAGCAGTCAGTCATCATCTCGCAGCGTTGGGGGCTTCTTTTCAGCTCTATTGAGGTTATACTTATGGGAAGCCAGGCATCGAAGGCCTAATCAAAGGAGAGACCACGATGGCAGAGATAGACGTCCAGGCTGAGAAGACGGAATCCGGATACAGCTGTAGGGTGACCGTGACCGAAGGGCGAGGCAAGACGGAGCATAGCGTCACCGTCAAGGAAAATGACTACACGCGCTTGACCCAAGGCGAGATCTCCCCCGAGGTGCTGGTCAGGGAGTCCTTCCGCTTTTTGTTGGAGCGGGAGTCCAAGGAATCCATCCTGCGCTCCTTTGACCTCATGACCATCGGTCGGTACTTCCCTGAGTACGAGCGC
>JBNGDL010000085.1:0-12749 GCA_049975205.1 Anaerolineae bacterium
ATGAAGATCTTGACAAACTTCCTCCCACGTCTATACTTCGGATAGGTCTGATTCGTCAAAGACGACGAACGGGAGGAGTAGGTGGTGAGCAGCGCGAGTGCTGCTCGGATCCTGGTGAACCGGTGACGTGGACGTCATCGGGTAGAGAAGGGGGTCACCGGCTGCAAGCCCTCTGCAGGATCGACCGCTGAAGGTCGCCCGGGAGTTGAACGGCTGAACTTAGGAGATTGCGTTACAGTGCGCGAGATGCCTGTGACCACCGGCTAGGCCGTTACGGGCTCGCCCGTTACAGCGAAGGCCCTTACGAGCGCGAGCTAGCTGCGGCGCCCGTTGAGGGTGAGTGAGATGCACCGGTCGATTCCGGTGAATCAGGGTGGTACCGCGGAGCCCAATCCGTCCCTGGGATGGATTGGGCTCTTTTTGTGTTGGAGTCCCGGCTGCACGCCGGAGGAAAGCGAAGGTGTTGTGAGGAGCCAGACGATGAACTTGCCAAGACGTTACGATCCAGACGAAGCCGAACCCCGCATCCAGTCGTTCTGGGAGGAGGCGGGTGTTTATCACTTTGCGCGCGACGAGAAGGCCGGGCCAGTCTACTCGATTGACACGCCGCCGCCTACGGTTTCGGGACACTTGCATCTGGGTCACGTCTTCTCCTATAGCCATCCTGACTTCATTGCGCGATACCGACGGATGCGCGGCGACAATGTCTTCTATCCGATGGGCTATGACGACAACGGTCTGCCCACGGAGCGGTTGGTGGAGCGCGAAGAGGGCGTGCAGGCCCTTGATGTGGGACGTGAGGCCTTCATCCAGCGCTGCCTCGATGTGAGCGAGCGCGCGGAGGCCGAGTACCGGGAGCTCTGGCAGCGATTGGGTCTGTCGATCGACTGGCGATACACTTACCGTACCATCGATACGTGGTCGCGAAGGATATCTCAACAATCGTTCATCGACCTCTACCGCAAGGACCTCGTCTATCGCCAGGAGGCGCCCACGATCTGGTGTCCTGAGTGCGCGACAGCCATAGCTCAGGCTGAGCTGGCTGACCTGACCCGCGAGAGTGTTTTCTACACCTTAGCCTTCGCGTTGGAAGATGGCGGCACCTTGCAGATCGCGACAACGCGCCCGGAGCTGCTGCCGGCGTGTGTGGCCGTCTTCGTGCATCCGGACGATGCTCGGTTCGCCGGCCTGGTCGGCCGACGCGCGCACGTGCCTTACAGTGGACAGACCGTGCCGATCCTCGCCGATCCTGCCGCGGATCCGGAAAAGGGCACCGGGGCCGTGATGTGCTGCACGTTTGGTGACGCGACCGACGTCGCCTGGTGGTACGCCCACGACCTGCCCCTGCGGATGGCGCTCGATCGACAAGGTCGGATGACGGAGCTGGCAGGGGAGTTGGCAGGGCTGACTGTGGATGAGGCCAGGGCGCAGATCGTTGAGTCGCTTGCGGTGCAGGGCCTGCTCCTAAGCCGCAATCCGGTGGAGCAGTCCGTTCGCGTTCACGAGCGCTGCGATACGCCGGTCGAGTACGTGGTTACGAAGCAGTGGTTTGTGCGGGTGCTGGATCACAGAGATGAGTTGCTGGCGGCAGGCGAAGAAATCACCTGGCATCCTTCCCATATGGTCGCGCGGTATCGGGAATGGGTGGATGGGCTGACTTGGGACTGGTGCATCTCTCGACAGCGCTACTACGGTGTGACTTTCCCCGTCTGGTATTGCGACGAGTGCGGCGAGGTCATCCTTGCTGATGAGGCAACGTTGCCCATGGATCCCACCCAGACCGCGCCGACAGCGCCGTGCGCCTGCGGCAGTACCCGCTTTACGCCCGAAGAAGACGTGATGGACACCTGGGCTACGTCGTCCCTGTCGCCCCAGATCGTCGGGGGGTGGTTGCGCGACCCGGAGCTCTATGCGGTCGTCACGCCGTTCTCGCTCAGACCTCAGGCTCACGAGATCATCCGCACCTGGGCCTTCTACACCGTTGTGAAGTCGCTCTACCACTTCGGCGCGATCCCGTGGCACGATGCTGCGATCTCGGGGTGGGGGCTGGCTCCGGAGGGAACTGGCAAGATCAGCAAGAGCCGGGGCGGTGGACCAATGCCGCCGTTGCAGATGATTGAGGCGTATTCTGCGGATGCCGTCAGGTATTGGGCGAGTAGCACGGGATTGGGGAAGGATTCGGTGATCAGCGAGGAGAAGATCCAGGCCGGCGCGAAGCTCGTGACGAAGCTCTGGAACGTGGCGCGTTTCGCGGCGAGGTTCCTACCCCCCGAAGGGACCTTGACGGCGATGGATGACGCAACCGTCGCTCAACTGACACCGGCCGACCGGTGGATCCTGGCACGGCTCCAGACCTTGATTCAGCGGTGCACAGAGCATTTCGAGGCCTACGAGTACGCGATAGCCAAGAGTGAGGTTGAGGCCTTCTTCTGGCAGGAGTTGGCCGACAACTACCTCGAGATGGCGAAGCTGCGCCTGTATAGCGACGATGCGGACGCGTCCAGCGGTGCGCGCGGCGCCATCGCTATGACCCTTGCGGCTGTTTTGAAGCTCTTTGCCCCGTTCATCCCGCACGTGACTGAGGAGCTGTGGCAGCATCTCTTCGCGGATCAGCCGTGGCAGCGATCGGTGCATGTGGAGTCCTGGCCCGAGCCCGACGGGCGATTCGTCGATGGGACCGCCGAGACCTTGGGCGAGGTGCTTGTGGGGATTGCGACTGCCGTCCGACGCTACAAGAGTGAGCGGGCGCTGTCGCTGGGGAGCGAGCTCGCGGCGTTGGTGCTTGTGCCGGAGCACGAAGCTCTGGCTGCTTCGCTGGCGGTTGCGAGCGTCGACTTGAAGAGCGTATCACGGGCCCGTGAGGTCCGTGTCTGCCAGCACCTCCCTGAGAATGCCGTCAGCATTCTTGACAATGATGCAGTTCGCGTTGGCGTGGTTATGGCGCCTGATACTGACTGATATTTGACGTGATTTTCTGATCGAGAGAGACGGAGGAGATCCTATGGCTGAGCTGTCGAAGACCTATAATCCGGAGGAGCACGAGGAAGAGCTCTACGCGTGGTGGGAGCGCAGGGGCTATTTCAAGCCTGAGACACTGGTGGAGCTTGGCCTCGCCGATCCTGAGGGAGAGCGTTTCTGCATCACGATGCCGCCCCCCAACGTGACGGGGATCCTGCACCTGGGGCACGCCATCACGGCGGCGGTGGAGGACTTGGCCACCCGCTATCACCGGATGCGAGGTCACGAGACGCTCTTTTTGCCAGGCTCGGATCACGCGGGCATCGCGACGCAGAATGTGGTGGAGCGCGAGCTGGCAAAGGAAGGCTTGACGCGTCACGATATCGGTCGTGATGCCTTTGTCGAGCGCGCCTGGGCGTGGAAGGAGGTTACCCACGCCCGAATCACAGATCAGCATCGCAAGCTAGGCATCTCTTGCGATTGGGAACGCGAGCGGTTTACGTTGGACGATCAGCTAAGCTACGCTGTCCGGGTGGCGTTTGTGACGCTCTTCGAGCGCGGCCTAATCTACCGCGGGCCATATATGGTGAACTGGTGCCCGCGCTGCGAGTCCGCGCTTTCGGACCTTGAGGTGGAGCCTCATGAGCACGACAGCCATCTCTGGATCATCCGCTATCCGATTGTGAACGAAGCGTGGGAGGGACCAACTCAGCCCTGGGGCAGTGGGCGGTGGGCGGAAGGGGCGACCGACTTCATCGAGATGGCTACCACGCGTCCTGAGACCATCCTGGGGGATTCGGCGGTCGCCGTGAACCCAACAGATGAGCGGTGGGATCACCTTGTGGGCAGGACGGCTGTCCTGCCGGCGGTGGAACGCCCGATCCCTGTGGTTGAGGACGACGCCGTCCGGCCGGAGTTCGGAACCGGTGCGGTGAAGGTGACCCCGGCACACGATCCGACAGACTACGAGATCGGCATGCGTCACAACCTGGATCAGATCAATGTCCTCACCGAGACCGGGACGATGAACGAGAACGCGGGACCGTACGCAGGGCTGGATCGCTATGCTTGTCGACAGGCGATCGTGGCCGACCTCGAGAAGGAGGGCCTGCTGGTCGGGATCGAGGACTACCACCACACCGTCGGGCACTACCAGCGGTGCGACACGGTGGTGGAGCCGATGATCAGCACGCAGTGGTTCGTCCGCACGAAGCCCCTAGCCGAAAAAGCGATCCAGGCGGTCGAGACAGGCGCCATGCGGATCGTGCCTGAGCGCTTCGAGAAGGTCTTCTTCCACTGGATGGAGAACATCCGCGATTGGTGCATCAGCCGCCAGCTCTGGTGGGGGCACCGCATCCCGGTGTGGACCTGTGATACCTGCGACCATGTATGGAGCGCGGTGGAGGATCCGACGGCGTGTCCTGAGTGTGGAGGACACGCGATCCACCAGGATGAGGACGTCCTCGATACCTGGTTTTCTTCGGGTCTCTGGCCCTTCTCCACGCTGGGGTGGCCCGACGAGCAGGCACCGGATTTGCAGCGCTTCTTCCCGACAGACATGCGGGAGACAGGCTATGATATCCTCTTCTTCTGGGTGGCGCGGGAGACCATGCTCTCGCTGGAGCTCATGGGCGAGGCCCCATATAGCACCGTCTACCTGCACGGCCTGATCCGCAACGAACACGGCGAGAAGATCAGCAAGTCGATGCCGGACGCTTGGCGGTACGACCCGCTCTACATCATCGACGAGTACGGGACCGACGCCCTGCGCTATACGCTGACGACCTCGTCGACGCCGGGCAACGATATGAATCTGGATCCCCGGCGCCTGGAGGGTGCGCGCAACTTCGCCAACAAGATCTGGCAGGCGACGCGCTTCATCCTGATGAACCTCGAGGATGGTGAGGAGCTGGATCCGCAGGCGCTGGATGAGGATGCGCTCACGCTCGTGGATCGCTGGATACTGAGCCGGATCCAGCAGCTGACGGGAAGCGCCACGCGCCTCATCGAGAGTTATCAGTACGGGGAAGCGGGGCGCCAGATTCGCGATTTCCTCTGGGACGAGTTGTGTGACTGGTATATTGAGGCGTCGAAGGTTCGCCTGTATGAGGACGGGGCAGATAGCGCCACGCCGCGCATCATCCTGTTGACGGTCCTCGAGCGGGCCATGCGACTCCTCCATCCGTTTATGCCCTTCGTGACGGAGGCGATCTGGCAGGCACTGCCCGATTCCGTCAAGGAAGGCGACGCGCTGATCATCGCGCCGTGGCCTCAGGTTCGGGAGGATTGGGTCGATACGATAGCCGAAGAACAGATGGGCGCGATGATGGATCTGATCCGTGGGATTCGTGCCGTCCGCTCGGAGTACAATGTGGAGGCCGGTCGCCGCATCGCTGCCACAATTGCCGCAGGGGAGTTGGCACGAGTTCTGTCGCGCAACCGGGATGTCCTGACCTTCTTGGCGCGACTGGACCCGGAGCAGGTAGCGATCCTGGAGAGCTCCGAGCCTCTGGAGAAGTCCGCCTCGGTCGTTGTAAGCGACATGGTCGCGTATCTACCGCTGGCGGGCATGGTCGATCTCGACGCAGAGCGGGCGCGGCTGCGCAAGGAGCTTGCGAACCTCGAGTCCCGCATTGCGGGAAGTCAGGAGCGGTTGGCGGGGCCTTTCGCTGAGAAGGCGCCTGACCACATCGTGCAGCGCGAGCGTGACAAGCTGGCCGAGATGGAAGCCGAGGCTGAACAGGTGCGCGAGCAGATAGCGCGGCTGACGGATTGAGGGGCTCAGGATTCTCTAATCGCTTCCTTACTCTTTTCGCTCATCTCTTGTATAATGGCGGCGCTGCGACGACCGACTCGCGTTGCAGGGACTAGAAAGGAATCCTATGCCCAAGACCTATGTCGCGGTCGACCTGGAGACCACAGGCCTCGATCCGATGCGGGATGCCATTATCGAGATCGGCGCCGTCCGCTTTGACGAGGAACGTGTCTACGATCGATTCTCGACCTTCGTGAATCCAGGTCGGCGGATTCCTCCCTTCATCACCGAGCTTACGGGCATTCGCGACGAGGACGTGATGACGGCTATGGGTGCCCGCGAGGCGACGAGCCAGCTTGCCGATTTCGTGGGCAGAGATCCCGTCGTCGGTCACAACGTCCAGTTCGATCTGTCGTTTCTGCGGAACCATCGCGTGCTCCAACGGAACGCCGCGATCGACACGTTCGAGATCGCGGGGATCCTCGTGCCTCACGCAAGCCGCTACAGCCTCGCCAATCTCGTCAAGGAGCTAGGGCTCGACCTCCCTGAGCAGACCCATCGTGCCCTTGATGACGCGGAGATGACGCAAGCGCTGTTTGCCAGGTTGCTGGAGCGGGCGGCCCAACTGCCGCAGGAGATCCTTCGGGAGATTGTGCGCCTGGGCCGTCAGGCGCGCTGGGGTGGGGCGCATTTCTTCGGGGATGCACTCTACTATCGACAGCGACACGGCTTCCGAGGCGGTATTGGGGCGCAGCTGACTGGCCGAAAGGGCGGAGACGCCGCAGGCCCCCTCTTTATCGAGGAAGATGAGCTGTTGGCGCCTCTCAGGGCTCGCTCTGAGGTGCGCCCGGTCGACTTGGTTGCCTTGACGGCGTTGCTGGAGCCCGATGGACCCATCGCTGAAGCGTACGAGGCGTATGAGTATCGCGACCAACAGGTCGAGATGTTGCAGGCCGTCGGCGAGGCTTTCAACCGCGGGGAGCACCTCTTGGTGGAAGCCGGCACCGGCACGGGGAAATCTCTGGCCTATCTCCTGCCGGCGATCGAATGGTCTGTTCTCAATGGTCGACGCGTCGTCATTTCGACGAATACCATCAACCTGCAGGAGCAACTGGCTAACCAGGACGTTCCAAGACTTACCGAGGCCCTCTACGAGTTCCGAGCGCAGGTGCTCAAGGGGCGCTCCCACTATCTGTGCCGTCGGCAGTTCGAGGTGCTCCGTCGTCGCGGACCGATGAACGACGACGAGATGCGGGTACTGGCGAAGGTGCTCCTGTGGTTGCCCAACACGCTCGACGGCGATGGCGACGCGCTCTTTCTTCCCACAGCGGGCGAACGCCATGTCTGGCACACGATCTCGGCCGCCAGCGAGGGATGCGATCCCGAACGCTGTCGCTATTTCGGCAGTGATACCTGCTTTTTCTACCGCGCCCGAGCAAAGGCCGAGGCTGCGCATCTCCTGATCGTCAACCACGCGCTGCTGCTGGCCGATGCCGTCACTCAGAATCGCGTCCTGCCCGAGTACGAGCTGCTTATCGTCGATGAGGCCCATCATCTTGAGCGGGCCACGACGGACTCCCTGGCCTACACGCTGAGTTGGCAGGACCTCGCAAGGACCTTCGACAGTTTGCTGCGTTCGAGCCGCAACTTTCCCGGGCTGCTGGATGAGGTTGCCACCGCGGCAGATCGTCTCCCACGCAATGCAACGATGCGTGTGCGAGAGGTGATTATCTCTTTGGGTGACGCCGCTCACCACGCCGAGCGCTATCTTGAGTCGCTCTTCACTCAGCTTGAGACCGTCTTGACCGCGCAAGCTGGGAACGGTGGCTCTTACGGAACCAGGCTTCGTGTCACGCGTGACGTCCGAGACACACCGACTTGGATGCAGCTTAACGCTTTCTGGTCGCAGGCCATGCCGCATCTCACGGCGGTCGTCGAAGGGTTGACCCGGTTTGTGGATGGGTTGGCAGACGCCGTCAATGCGGAACTGCCAGAACTTGAGAACGCGCGCATGCGGTTGCTCGCGGCCAACAGGGTCTTGGCGGGGGCACATTCGGAGCTCCACCACTTCGTTGCCGAGCCAGTGGACAACGCGATCTACTGGGTCGAGTCGCGGGGTAGGCAGCCTCTGGCGATCAACATCGTTCCCCTCCAAGTGGGTCCGTTGGTCCAGGAGCATCTCTTCGCCAAGAAGCGTTCGGTGATCCTAACGTCGGCTACGCTGCGCATCGAGGGAAGCTTCGACTACCTACGAGAGCGCCTCGGTATCGGTCCAGACGCCGAGGAGCTGGCGTTGGGCTCTCCCTTTGACTATCCCTCGGTTGCCCTTGCGTATGTGGTCTCCGATATCCCTGAACCCCGAACCAGCGGCTACCAGAAGGCCGTCGAGGAAACGTTGATTGACCTTTTCGAAGCGACGGAAGGGCGTGCGTTGGCTTTGTTCACGTCCTATAGCCAGTTGCGGGCTACGACCGAGGCAATCACAGCGCCTCTGGCTCATAAGGGTATCACGGTCTACGCTCAGGGGACGGGCACGTCACGGGCGCAGCTGCTCGAAAGCCTGAGAACTGGAGAGCGCGTCGTCCTGCTCGGCACCCGCTCCTTTTGGGAGGGCGTGGATGTGCCCGGGGAGGCCCTCTCCTGTCTTGTGATCGTTAAGTTGCCCTTTGATGTGCCCGATGATCCAATCGTGGCGGCGCGCTCTGAGATGTATGCGGATCCCTTCAATGACTATATGGTGCCTGAAGCCGTGCTGCGATTCCTCCAGGGTTTCGGGCGCCTCATCCGGACTGCCACGGATCAGGGGATTGCGGTTGTGCTGGACCGTCGTATCCTCTCCAAGGGGTACGGGCGGCGGTTCATTGACTCATTGCCAGATGTGCGTGTGTACCAAGGGCGGAGAGCCGACCTGCCTATGGTCGCCAGACGATGGCTAGCTGGGCAGTCTCTGCCTGCCACTGTGATGTCCGGTCTTTCGGATGATGAGCCCTGGCTGTTGCCGCCGTCGGAGGGGGGAGACGACGACGCAGAGCCTGACTGGTTCTGGGGGGCATGAAGGCCTGGGCGGTTGGTTGCCTGAAGGAATGTGGGGGCTCCCGTCTGACGACATTTCGATCCTATTACCTGTCCTTGTGACCGAAACCTTGTGGAGGTTCGTATGCGGATAGTGGTTGATGCCTTCGGTTCGGACAACTGTCCTGGGCCCGATGTTGAGGGGGCCGTGATGGCAGCACGGGAGTGGGGCGACGAGATCATCCTCGTCGGCCCTGAAGATCGCACTCGGGAGGAGCTTGCCAAACACGACACCGCCGGCCTCGACATCCGCGTGGTCCACGCTCCGGACGTGCTCACGATGGAGGATCACTCCGATGCCGTGCGGCGAAAGGAGAACTCCTCCATTCGCGTCGGCATGCGTCTGGTCAAGGATGGAGAGGCCGACGCATTTGTGTCGGCGGGCAACACCATCGCCTGCTTGGCGTCCGCGATCTTCGACCTGCGACGGATCCGCGGCATCCGGAGGCCGGCGCTCTGTACCGTCTACCCCATCGCCTTTGAGCCGATGGTCTTCCTGGATATGGGGGCCACGGCGGACCCGACGCCTGAGATTCTGATGCAGTTTGCTCAGATGGGCGTGATCTACGCGGAGAGGGTGCTGGGCATTCAGACCCCCCGTGTTGGGCTCCTGGCCAACGGTGAGGAGGAGGAGAAGGGGACGATGGTCCTCCGAGAGGCCTTTGCGCTCTTCAAGCAGAGTGATCTCAACTTCGTTGGCAATGTCGAGCCCAAGGAGGTCGTGAAGGGAGAGGCGGATGTGGTGGTCACCGATGGGTTCACCGGGAATATCCACATCAAGACCGCGGAGGCGGTGGCCTCCTTCCTCAAGCGGCTGATCAAGCGTGATCTTCTGGGGCCGTTTTTCGCCAAGGTTGGGCTGATCTTGCTCATCCCGGGGTTGATTCTGGGCCTGCCCGGATTGCTTCTTCTGCTGCCGGGGCTGAGGCGTCTGCTCGGGCGCCTCGACTACGCCGAGGTTGGGGGCGGGCTGCTGTTGGGGGTTAATGGGGTTGTGATCGTGGGCCACGGTCGGTCCAACGCCAAGGCGGTCAAGCATGCGATCCTGAGAGCCCGCGAGGCGGTGGCGGCCAACGTGGTTCCAACGATTCGGCGTGGCCTTATAGGCGGAGGTGACGATGAAAATCATCGCGAATGAGTCGCAGATCGAGACGCGACGTAAGATTGGTGAACGGGCGCCGTTTATCGGCCTCTTGGTACTTGCCGCTGCAACAGTCCTTTTCTTTCTGAGACCGGGCTGGCTATGGGCGACCATGGTGATAGTCTGGATTGGTTTCCTCATCTCGCTGACCGGAACGTATCTAGGTGACCGGTACGTGGGTCCAAACGCACACCACAAGCGGGTCCCAGAGGCGTTGAAGGGGCTCAGTAACGGCTACACGCTGCTGATGTATCAACTGCCGACGCCCTTTGTGTTGGTAGAACCTGGCGGCCTGACCGTGATCACGGTGAAATCACAAGGGGGCAAGGTCAGTTTCCGCGAAGGACGATGGCGGCATCGCCAGAGCCTGGGCTTTTTGCGGCGGTTTGCCGGTCAGGAGAGCCTGGGACAGCCCCATAAAATGGCAGAGGTAGAACGTGAGCATCTGGAAAGCCGGCTTGGAAAGCGGCTGCCGGGCGAGGAGGAGATACCGGTTCGGGCAGTCGTTCTGTTCTCAAATCCCGACGTCGAGCTGATTGTCCAAGATGAAGAGGTGCCCATTCCAGCGCTTCGGGCCGCCGAGTTGAAGCGTTGGCTTCGGAAGAACCCGCTGCGCCCGCAGCTATCCGATGAGACACTCAAGCGTGTCGCCGAGGCCCTGGACCTCGACCCGGAGGTGTTCATCGCCTGAGCTGAGCTTGCTCGGGCGTTCGGTTACTGGTGTTCGTCTTACCGATGAAGCCCCGGTGGCGTGCAGCCGGGGCTTTCTGCTGCCTAGGTTAATCATGAAGGGTGTCCGTTTGACACCCGACCAGGCTTATACCTGGTCACTAGACTAGCCCAAGCCTGTAGATTGGACTAGGATGCACTTTCTAGAAACTGCGGTATACTTATCAGTTAGTTCGTAGCACAGGCTGGCAGAGGGGTTTGAGGGCCGGAGCGGCTGTCCAGTTCCGGGCCTTCTTTGTAGCAAGCGCCGGCCTGCGCAGCTTCCAAGAGAAAGGTAGGTGATGGTTGCGAACAGAGTCACAATACAAGACGAAAACGACAGAATCACTAACCACACTGAAGGAAGGAGAGCAATATGTCCCGCAAATCTTTGTTTAGTATGTTAGCAGCTTTCGTGCTGTTTGGGGTTCTACTGAGTGCATGTGGCACCCCAACGCCGACGGCAGCGCCGACTGAGGAGCCCACTGAAGAGGCGACCCCAGCGCCCACCGCGACGCCAGAGGAGGAGCCGGAGCCAGAGGCCACTGAGCCAGCTGCGGAGCCCCAGCCTCTTTGGACTCCTGCGTTGAAGCAGGCCTTCGCGGCCGCGATCGACCGAGAGGTCCTCGTCGACCGTGTATTCGAGGGCAGAAACACGCCAGCGTACCACATGGTGCCCGAGGGCTACCCCTATGCCACGGAGCCGTTCCTGGATAAGTATGGCACGCGCGATCTGGCGATGGCGATCGAGCTTCTAGAAGGCGAGGGCTACACTGAGGACAATCCGTTCGAGTTCGACCTCTGGTATCCTCCTGAGCACTACGGAACCACGACGGCTGACGTCATGCAGGTTCTAAAGGAGCAGCTGGAGGAGACTGGGTTGATGGTCGTGAACCTCAATACCCAGAACTGGGCGGAGTACGTCAACAGCTTCGTCGAGGGCGAGGCCTACCCGGTCTTCATCTTGGGTTGGTTCCCCGACTTCGCTGACCCTGACAACTGGCTAACGCCCTTTGCTTCCTGCATTCAGTCACCAGACAATGGCGTGAACTACTGCGATGAGCGCATGGACTCGCTGCTGCAGCAGGCTGCTGCGGCCTCGGATCCTGACGTACGCGCCGACCTCTATCAAGAGCTTGGTGAGTACTACGCGGAGCAGGTACCCACGCTGCCGCTTTTCTGGGAGCCTGAGTTCGTGACGTTCCGTGATGGTGTCGAGGGCGTCCAGATCGGCGCACCCTTCGAGTTCAACTACAATGTGCTGTCGTTCACGGACGATGCCACGCCGGCATCCGGCAGCACCGACACAATCATCATCGGGACCACCGATGAGGTCAACAGCCTCGATGCGCAGGACGCCTATGCGACCCACGACTGGGAGATCATCAAGAACACGGGTCTCCCGTTGCTGAAGTATGAGCCCGGCACATCGACCTTGCTGCCCGCAGCAGCGGCGGATTTCCCCGAGATCAGCGAAGACGGCCTCAGCTATACGTTCACGCTGCGTGACAATCTGGCTTTCGCCGATGGCACGCCCGTGACTTCTGCCGACTTCGTGCGCTCGTGGGAGCGGCTGAACACGCTTGAGGGGCAGGTCTCTGGCCTGATCCAGGCCTACGTCGAGAGTGTGGAAGCACCAGACGAGCAGACTGTGGTCTACCACCTGAAGGATACCTACGGCTTCTTCGACGCTCTGGCCGCGACGGCGCCCTTTGTGGCGACAAATCCCGAGATCTTCCCGGCCGATGAGATCGTGGCGTTCCCTGAGGTGCTGGATGGCACTGGCCCCTACCGCATGGTTTCGCACGTGCCGGGGCAGCAGATGGTGCTCGAGGCCAACCCCGAGTACGCGCTGGACGACGCACCGATGATCCCGAACGTGATCGTCCGCTACTTCGCGGATCCGACCACGATGAGCAACGCTGTTGAGACGGGTGAGATCGATGTCGCTTGGCGGACCCTTGGTCCGGTCGAGGCGATTCGTCTACAGGAGGTCGAGGGCTTGACGGTCTTGACCGTTGATGCTCCTGCTCTCCGCTACCTGGTCTTCAACCACAACTACATGGTCGGTGGCGAATAACCTTTACAGGAGCTGAAGCTCCGACGCGGGGCGGG
>JBNGDL010000086.1:0-12305 GCA_049975205.1 Anaerolineae bacterium
GACGCTTCGTTGGGTATGGGCCACCCAATAGGAGGCGGATGTGGTAGCACAGATCACCTTGCGGCGGGCGAGACTTGCGGACGCGGGGGCCATCGCTGCTTTTGTCAAAGCCGCAGGACGCGCCGCGGAGGTTGATCAAGGTGATGTCGCGGACCGGTTTGGCCATGTGGGATTTATGCTTGCGGAGCGCGAGGGCCAAATGGTCGGTTTGCTGGGATGGCAAGTCGAGAACCTGCTGGTGCGCGTGACCGATTTCCTGATCTCTCCTGAGGTGGATGTCTTTGCTACCGGAAAACGCCTGATTGAGACAGCAGAGCGAGAGGGAAAAGAACTGCAGGCGGAGGCCGTACTACTCTTTCTGCCTGCGGCACCCAGTCCAAAGCTTGTTGCCTATTGGGATCAGCTCGGGTATGAGGCTCTGACTTCGAAAGACCTACCGAAGCCCTGGCGCCAGGCCATCCAAGAAGGTGACCGTGACGCCAAGGGCATTATGGTGAAGCGTCTACGACATGATATCGTCCGGCGCCCGATATAGCTGAGGCCGGCGCCTTTGGCACCAACCAAACAAGCACGCCAGGAGGCAGGTGACTATGGAGAAGATCAAGCAGTTCGTCAATGAGCATCCACAATGGACATCCTGGATCGTTCTGGCCATAGGGATGGTCGCGATCTTGGTCTGGTCCGCCAGAGATGTGGGGCTCTTGCCGGGGCAGTGGGCAGCCCTCATTATCGCTACGATCTTGGTGGCTGGTCTGGCAGTCTGGATCATCGGATGGGAAGACGAGGAAGAGGTCGAGGAAGAAGCTGCCCATGTCGCAAAGAAGCAGGCCACAGCGCAGCCGGACGACAAGGGCGCCATCGAGGAGACCCCCAAAGACGCCTAGACAGACTCCAGTGCATGCGCGAGGAGGCTAGCCTTCCAAGCCCGTTGCAGCAATGCTAGATCGGCACCCCCGTCGAGGTACGGGGGTGTTTTGCATCTTCACGATGCATAAAGGGGTTGCCCTGGCAGCCACATGAACTATAATGCCAAGGCACAGAAAACGGAGGTAGGTCGTTGGTGAACGAACAATCGAGCGAGATTCTGGAGCCAGTGACGGAGACAGAGGGGGAGCAGGAGCCCTCTATCGGTCGCTCCTTCGGCATCCGCTCCTGGTTACAAGATACGCTAGAAACGCTGCTCCTGGCGGCGATTCTCTTTTTCATCATCAATACTCTGACCGGTCGATATCAGGTCCACGGTCAGAGTATGGAGCCCAGTCTCCACGACGGCCAATACCTGATCGCGAGCAAGGTGTCGTATTGGCTACATTCCCCCGAGCGAGGCGATGTCGTGGTGTTGGATCCACCCAACCGCGATGGCTCCATCCCCTACATCAAGCGGGTCATTGGTCTTCCCGGTGATCTCGTAGAGGTCCGCGATCAGCGGGTGTGGGTTAACGGGGTCGCGCTCAACGAGCCGTACATCAGCGCGCCACCGAACTACCCCGGCAACTGGGTCGTAGGGGAAGGGGAGTACTTCGTGCTGGGGGACAATCGTAATAACTCCAGCGACTCCCATTCCTGGGGTCTGTTGCCAGAGGAGCACATCATCGGGAAGGCGTTCTTCTCCTATTGGCCGCCTGAGTATTGGGGCAAGATCCCGCACTATTCTTTCCCCGAGCTGCAGAGTAATCAGTAGGCTGGCGCTAGGCAACGCGGCCGGAAGCGCCGTGTGTCGATTGCGATGGATGGTTTACGGATCTGGGGTGGCACCTGTGGGCCACAACGGCTGCCCTAAGATTGTTACGGATGAGATATTGGATGGAACCGGGGGATATGGGACAACGCGTTGACGTCTCTGAGATATGGATTGACGATGTGGATGAAGGCTCGGGGGTCGGGCGATCGACCGAGGGCTTGCTCGTTGGAAGGCCTGCGCAGAGTACCGGGCGTGCTTGGGCCTGGATTCGCGATGTCTTTGAGACCCTGCTCTTGGCGGCGTTCATCTTCGTTATGGTCAACACCCTGACAGGGCGCTACGAGGTGCAGTCGATTAGCATGGAGCCGACGTTGCATGAGGGCCAGTATCTGATTGTCAGCAAGATCTCCTATTGGCTTCACCCGCCTCAGCGTGGGGATGTGGTGGTGCTGGATCCCCCGGATCATCGCAGCGTTATACCTTACATCAAGCGTGTCGTGGGCCTGCCCGGCGAGCGGGTGGAGATCCGTGATGGGCGTGTGTGGATCAACGGGGTCGCGCTCAATGAGCCCTATGTGAGCGGGCCGGTGCTGTACGAGGAGGAGTTTGTCCTCGATGAGGATGAGTACCTGGTCTTGGGCGACAACCGGAACAACTCGAGCGACTCCCACGTCTGGGGCACGCTGCCGCGAGAGAATATCGTGGGCAAGACGGTCTTCCGCTACTGGCCACCAGAAAAATGGGGGATTATCCCTCACTATGCGTTTCCAGAATTGGAGGCAATGCCATGAATCGTCGTGAACTGGCCCGATACATCGATCACACGCTGCTAAAGCCTGAGGCAACACCTGGAGAAGTCGAACGCATCTGCCGTGAGGCGCTGCAGCATCATTTCGCGTCCGTCTGTATCAACCCTATTTTCGTGCCATTGGCTGCGCGGAGGCTCGCGGGTAGTGACGTCGCGGTCTGCACGGTCGTGGGCTTTCCTCTCGGAGCAACCTCCACCGCGTCGAAGGTCTGCGAGACCGAGTTGGCCATTGCCAAGGGGGCTACCGAGATTGATATGGTCCTTGCTATAGGCTACCTGAAGGCTGGCAAAGTCGACCGGGTGCGCGAGGATGTGGCGGCAGTGGCTGCGGCATGCCATGCCGAGGGCGCCATACTCAAGGTCATTCTCGAAACCGCGCTCCTGACCCAGGATGAGAAGGTTACAGCTTGCGAGCTGTGTAAAGCCGTGGGCGCCGATTTTGTCAAGACCTCCACGGGTTTCTCCAAGGGCGGCGCGACGGTGGAGGACATTGCCCTGATGCGAGAGACGGTAGGTCCGGAGATGGGTGTAAAGGCCGCTGGCGGTATCCACACCTATGAAGAGGCGCTCGCGATGATTGAGGCGGGTGCTACACGCATTGGAGCAAGCCGCGGCGTGACCATCGTGGAGGGAGCGACTGCGTGATCTACACGTGTCCCAGTTGTAGTCTCGGTACGCTCAAACCGGCTAGGGTCACCTATCTCCGGCGATGGGGTCCGTATATGGTCACCCTGCCCAACTTCGCCGCCTGGCAGTGTGACTTCTGCGGCTATACGCGCTATGACGGCGCTGCGCTGGCTAGAATCGAGCTGCTCTTTGGGCCTGACGCCGAGGCCTTGATGACGCGAGACGTGTGGCGGTCTAGGGCGACTGAGGGACCCGATGAGCGCGGGCCCCGGCGCTGGTCATACTGAAACAAGATGAATTCGCGCGGCTGGCGGCCTTTGCCAGCCGCGTTCGCGTATAGACAGTTTACAGATTGCTGAATCACTTCCCACGGTTGGCAGGGTCACAGGCGTATCTCTGCGCTTGCTTCAGTGTACTTACCTGACGCTAGAGGCGCGGAATCGGTCCGGGTCGTGATCGGGACCATATCCTACTGACTGATGAGTTTTGAGTTGGGATGGTAATTCTCAAGGGGGAGGAAGATGGGGCAAGAACAGGTGTCTGAGGCTTCCGTGTTGGTGATCGGTGCCGGGCCCGCCGGGCTCTACAGCGCCCAGGAGTTGGCCGCGCGTGGTGTCAGGGTGACCTTACTGAACCGTGATCTCAAGCCCGGGGGACTGGCAGAGTACGGCATCTACCATGACAAGTACAGGGTCAAGTCGGCCCTCCGCTCTCAGTTCCACAAGATTCTAGAGATGCCGGAGATTGCCTATCTTGGCAATGTCACCGTGGGTCAGGGAGGAGACATCACGCTTGATCAACTACGAGCGATGGGCTTCGACGCGATCATTGTGGCGGTAGGTGCACAGGGCACCAAGTGGTTGGGTTTACCTGGCGAGCACCTGGAGGGCGTCTATCACGCCAAAGACCTGATCTATTATTACAATCAGCTCCCCCCTTTCAGCGAGCGGACCTTTGATATCGGTCATCGTGTCGCGCTCATTGGTGTGGGTAACACCATGGTCGATATCGCTCACTGGCTGGTCCGTGATCTGAAGGTCGATGAGGTCATCGCCGTCGCGCGCCGTGGCCCGGCTGAGGTCAAGTTCACACGCCAGGAGATGGCATACGTCGCGGCCAATCTCGACCTAGAGGCGCTGGATGCGGAGATCGAGCGAGTGCGCGAGCGGATGGAAGCGGTCGGTCAGGATCCTGAGGCAGCCAAGGCGTTCATCCTCTCGCCCCTTTCCAGAGCTGAGGAGCCGATATCCGATACTAGATTGCGTTTCCGTTTTCTCTCCGCGCCGAGCCGGATTCTTGGCGATGAACTCGAGCGTGTCGCCGGGTTGGAGGTGGAGAACACGGCGCTGGAACTTAAGGATGACGGCGATACGAGGCCGGTGCGCCTTGATACCTATCATACCTTGGGTGTCGATACGGTGATCTTCTGTATTGGGGACCGGGTCAGTGAGGACTTCGGGCTACCTGTGCAGTGGTTCTCCTTCGTGAAGCATCCGGAGCCTCGCTATCCAATCGATGGCACGTCTTTCGAGGCCTATGACCCCGAGGCTGGGCAGGCCCTCGACGGGATTTTCATCGTCGGCTGGGCCCGTAAGGCTAGCAAAGGCCAGGTAGGTCTGGCTCGCAAGGATGCCCTAGCCTGTGTCCAGGCAGTGATCGCCTACATCAAGGATCACGGCTCGGGAAGCGGAACACTCCAGGACGATCTGCTGGCTCAGCTTGAGCAAGCCGGCACCCGTGTCGTCACCAAGGAAGAGGCGTTGCGATTGGTGGAGATCGAGGCCGCTGAAGCTGAGGCTCGCGACGATCCAGGCTTCAAGTTCGCGACGAATGAGGAGATGTTCGCCGCGCTCGACCAGCGCACGGTCGAGCGTGGGGGCTAACCCTTCTGACGGAGTTCGCCAGAACCAAAGCAGCGGACCCCCCGAGGTAGTTCCCCAGGGGGTCCGCTTTTTGGTCTCAGATGCTGAATCAGCCCAGGCAGGCCTAATGCCGTGCTTGGGACGACCGTCCTCTCCGCGACGGTTGCGGTTGTGGCCTGCTTCTCATATTCTGCCCAGCATAGTCGAACCCCTGGATGCGCCGCCGCTCGATACGCTTACCCAGCAGCGCTTCGATCTTACGTATGAGTAGCTCGTCCTCCCGCTCCACAAAGGTCCACGCGTCCCCCGACTCCTCAACCCGTCCGGTCCGTCCGATGCGGTGGGTGTAAGCGTCCACCGTATCCGGCATGTCGTAGTTGATCACATGAGTGATACCGGCGACATCGATCCCTCGGGAAGCAATGTCTGTGGCGACGAGAATGTCGTACTTGCCGTCCCGGAAGCCGTCGAGGGCGCGTTGGCGCTTATTCTGGGACATATTGCCCTGCAAGGCCGTCACCCGGTACCCATCCTTAGCCATGTCACGGGCCAAGTTGCGGGCACGGTACTTCGTGCGGGTGAAGACCAGCACGCGACCCGTAGCTGTCTGCTCCAACATTGTGGTAAGGAGATCCTTCTTCTGATGCCTCGCCACCGGATAGAGTGCGTGAGACACGGTCTTTGCTGGAGCGATGGCGCCTATCTGCACGGTGACTGGGTCCCTCAAGATGTGGTCAGCCAGCTCACGGATCTCGTCCGGCATCGTGGCAGCGAAGAAAAGGGTCTGACGTCGCGCTGGTAGGTGCTTGAGGATGCGGCGAATGTCGGGCAAGAAGCCCATATCGCACATCCGGTCGGCCTCGTCCAGGACCAAGACCTCGACGTGGGACAGATCGATCGCCCCGTCCCCAAGAATGTCGAGCAGCCGTCCAGGACATGCGACGACAATCTCTGCGCCACGTCGCAGCTCAGCAATCTGCGCATTCTTGCTCACACCGCCGTAGACGGTGAGGCTTCGCACCTTGGTCTGCCGACCTAGGTCCATAATCGCCTCGTGGATCTGCTCGGCTAGTTCGCGGGTCGGTGCGATGATTAGCGCACGAACCTGACGCAGACGACCCTCTGTAAGCCGCTGGAGGATGGGGAGGGCAAAGGCTGCAGTTTTGCCCGTGCCGGTCTGTGCAATCCCCAGAACATCGTGGTTGCTGAGGACGACGGGAATGGCTTGTTCCTGGATCGGCGTAGGCATGGTAAAGCCCACCGACTGGACGCCTTGCATGATCCGCGGATCAAGCGAAAACTTTTCGAAACTCATATCAAACGTACTCCTTGACTCATCGAGCCAAGTCGCACGCCTGGCCCCTGACGGGTAGAACCTACCCTAAGATAAGGCCTGCGACCCGTATGGCCGCAGGCACAAACAGAATTATACCTGGTTTCCTCCACTTGCCAATGGGCGGTTCCCTTTACTATAATGTCGATCAGCAATGGCAACAGAGAACAACGCTTCACGCTCCGCGACACGATCGCAGGTCGTGCCTGTTATGAAGGCATTGGCGGCGGCGATCCTCTTTGGGATCAACGCTCCCCTCTCCAAGCTACTGCTGGCACCCAGCGCCCTGGGTGAGGTAGCGCCGATCCCGATGGCGGCTTTGCTCTATCTGGGCAGCGGGCTAGGGGCTATAGCGCTCTTGGCCCTCCAGCGCCGGCGTGCGTCCGCCGAATCCGAGGCTCGGCTGCAGCGAAGCGATTGGCCTTGGTTGGCCGGCGCCCTCCTCGCCGGTGGTGTCGCTGCCCCTATCGTGCTGATGTTCAGTTTGCGTGTAACGTCTGGGGCAACTGCATCTTTGCTCCTCAACTTCGAGGGAGTGGCCACGACCCTGATCGCTGTTCTGGTCTTTCGTGAAGCCATCGGTCGACGTGTGTGGTGTGCTGTAGGGCTCATCACGGCTGCCAGTATGGTGCTTTCTTGGGAGCCCAGCGGTCGCTTCGGGTTTTCGTTGGGCGCCCTGGGCGTGCTGGGAGCCTGTGTCTTCTGGGGTGTGGATAACAACTTCACGCGCAACATCTCGGCCAAGAACCCGCTGACTATAGTGGCCGTAAAGGGCCTGGGTGCCGGGACCTTCTCGTTGGTGCTGGCGCTGCTCGTCGGTCAGCCGCTGCCCACCGTTGGGGCGGCGCTGGGTGCCATGGTGTTGGGCAGTGTAAGCTACGGGCTGAGCATTATGTTCTTCATCCTAACCCTCCGTGACCTGGGCGCAGCGCGTACTAGTGCCCTTTTCGGCAGCGCGCCCTTCATTGGCGCGTTAATCGCTTTCCTGGTTCTCGGAGAAGTGGTCAGGGCGCAGTTTCTAGTCGCGTTGCCGTTGATGCTTGCCGGTACAGCCCTGTTGGTCACTGAGCACCACGCTCACGAACACCATCACAGCTTCCTGGTTCATGAGCATCGGCACCGCCATGACGATGGTCATCATGATCACGAGCACGGCTCAAGCAAGGTCCCGTCCGGCGACTGGCATTCTCATCCCCATGAACACTTTCCGCAGACACACGAGCATCCGCATACCCCGGATTTGCATCATCGTCACGAGCACGAAGACGAGAATTGAGACGCACCTGAGTAAGTGAGACTGGAGCGGACTCTCCAGTTCTGCTCTCATTTTGCATGGCATTCGATTTTCTTTCTCACAATCCCCCAATCCCCGCCAAACAGCGGGTATAAGCGTACGTCACTCACCCCTTATCAACACTGGTCCAGTGGGGTATCCTAGGATCAGAGTTGAGTCTTAGGAGGTTAATGGCAATGATGATGGGTGGCATGACACTTGGAGTCTTGTTCCTATTGCTGCTGGTGGTGGGTATTCCTCTGGTGCTGCTTGGCGGAGGCGCACTGCTCTTTATGAACAGGAGTGACTCCGGCAGCGGTGGTCATTCGCGAAGATCGGGCGATACGCCCCGTACGATTCTCGATCAGCGTTTAGCCCGTGGCGAGATCGATCTGGATGAGTACCAGCGGATTCTATCGGAGATCGAGGGTGGAGGTGAGGCATGATGGGTTGGTATGGATTATGTGATCGACTTGGTCGGTTCGGCGCGGGCCATATGTGGGGCTTGGGCGCTGGCGGCGGTGTCTTAGGCGCGGTCGGATCGCTTCTAGGATTTCTGTTCTTCCTGGGGCTCCTAGCCTTGTTTGTTCTCGCTGCCATCTGGCTGATTCGCCGGACGCAGGCAACGAGCACAGCGATGCCCGGGGAGCTAGGCCTGCTCCGACGCCGTCTGGCTGCGGGTGAGATCACGTTGGAGGAGTATCATCGCATCCGAGAGGAACTGCGCGCCTAGCGGTGCAGGGATTATGACATCCATAACGCGTCGGCTTCTAGTGGCGGTTCGCATCGGATTGGGGTTCACGTTCTTCTGGGCTTTCATCGACAAGCTCTTTGGACTTGGATTAGCTACTGAGCCGGAGAATGCCTGGATCACCGGTGGCTCGCCGACCTACGGCTATCTGACGTTTGGGACTAGGGGCCCGCTCGCTTCGCTATATCAAGGGCTAGCGGGCAATCTGGTCATCGACGCTCTTTTCATGTTCGGACTTCTTGGGCTGGGAGTTGCCCTACTGCTTGGCATCGGGATGAAGATCGCCGCTGTGGGTGGCCCGCTGTTGATGCTGCTCTTATGGTCGGCACACCTGCCCCCCGAGAATAACCCGGTCATCGACCAGCACTTCATCTACGGACTCGTCATCCCGGCTCTGACAAGCGCCGGCATCGGCAAGACGTGGGGGCTGGGCACCTGGTGGGCCGAACATGTCGGCAAGGTCATCCCGTTTCTAGAGTAAGATATTCAGCTCTCATCCGTAAAGCCGAACCGGTGTGTTGGTCACGACACCGGTTTGGCTGGTCGATGATCGGGCAGGCTGGCGCGGATGGTTGTGCCTTTGCCTGGAGCACTCTCGATGTCCAGGCTGCCTCCCAATTGTCTTGCGCGCTCCTGCATACCGACTAGTCCAAAGTGCCCTTTGCGAGTATAGGCGTCCGGGCGGTCAGTCGGCACAAATCCCTTGCCGTCATCGCTGATCTGGAGAAGGACGCCTTGCCGATCGTAACGCACCGTGATTGTGATGTGATCGGCATCGGCGTGTTGTATGGCATTGCTTAGCCCTTCCTGTGCGATGCGATAGGCTGCCAGCTCGATCTCCGCGCTTAACCTGCTCTCGTTCTGAACGACAAGTTGGACCTCGGCATCGGTGCGGCCTTCGGCATTCCGCACGAGCATATCGAGGGCCGGGATGAACCCAAGATCCTCGAGGTAGGCGGGACGGAGGGCCCCGATGATCCTTCGGAGATCCTCTACGACGGCAATCTCTGCCATTCTCAGGTCTTCCAGTTGGGCCTGGGTCTCCTCGAGATTGCCCTGTGTCACCTTTTGATCCGCTCTCTCGGTACGTTGGACCAGCGTGATCAAGCTCTGGACTGGCCCGTCGTGGAGTTCGTGCGCCAGCCGCGACCTTTCCTCCTCCTGGCCTCTAGACATAGCGTCCAGGTAATCAAGCACGCCTGCCTGGTAACTTTCCAATCGCTCAACCATCTCATTGATGGTTTGATGAAGCTCCTCGATCTCCGACACGCCGGAGATCTCCTTCTGAATGGGCGCGTGGTTGCCCCAGGAGACCGCGCGAGCGGCTTTGGACAATTGTTGAAGGGGGCGTGCGATCGTCCGCCACCCGAACGTCAGGATTAGCAATGACAACCCGGCTGCCGCAACCGCTGCAACAGGGCCGAGATTGGAGAGCCGGAGAATCGGGCCAAGCAGATCCGCGACACGCGATCGAACGATCACCCGCCAGCGCGTCCCCGTCATAGTAGCGAACGTCACGAGGTGAGGCCCGTCCGGGGCAGTATCGGTCACCACGGATCCCGTCGAGTGTGAGAGGACTTCCTGGCCCCATGCAGTCTCCCGGATCGTCTCGAGGGCGTCTGTGTGCGTGGCGGCTAGCACGCGTCCGCTCTCGTCCACGATGAGCACGGCACCGGACACGTCTTCCGATGTGAGCGGTAGCCAGCTGCTCACTCCTTCGCCGTCGGGAGCCACGCTTCCGTGGCGTAGCGCGTCCTCCAGACCTGTGGCTAGGACACGGACCAGCAGTTGATCCCGCTGCGCCACGAAGTCACGCATGGCACGTTGATGGGTATAAACGCCGGTGAAGGAGAGCCCGATAACCACCAGCGTCACCGGCAGGATCGCCCATAAGAGGAGCTGGGCCTGGAGTGACCGCACCCAGGCAGAGACCCGGCGCAGCAGGTCAGACATCACTCAATCACGATCCAGCCACGCTTCAGCGACTCGGTCACGGCTTCGGTGCGGCTGTTGACGTTGAGCTTCTCATAGACGTTGGCCAGATGGCCCTGTACCGTCCGGTGGCTGATGTCGAGCTCGCGACCAATCTCACGATTTGTCATCCCCTTCGCCACGAGCCGTAAGACGTCGAGCTCGCGCTCGGTCAACGCCTCGATCTGGTCCACAGCTCCTGACCGACGGGATTCGGTTATCTGGCGGACAACCTTTGTAGCGACCTCGGGGCTAAGCGCTGTCAAGCCGTGATGGACGTTTCGAACGGCGTCCACGAGCTCTTTAGCGCGCGCAGTCTTGAGCACGTAGCCATCGGCGCCGGCCCTGAACAGCGCGCGGATGTAGGGATCGTCGTCGTAGGCCGTGAGCACCAGGACCTTGGTCTTTGGGAAGTGCTCCTTGATGCGCCGGGTGGCTTCGACGCCGGTGACCTGGGGCATGTTGATATCCATCAAGGCCACGTCCGGTTCCAACTGCTGAACCAGGCGTACTGCCTCCGCACCGTTTCCCGCCTCCCCGACCACCTCAAGATCCTCGGCGTCTTCCAGGAACTGGCGGATGCCCTCGCGCACCAGCACGTGATCCTCGGCTAGCACGACGCGGATTACCTCTTTGTGGGTCTCCTCAGTGCCGTTCATGTCGCCCTCTTCGCTTGGTCCCTGCGAGCCTGCCTCTTGGCGGATCCAGATTTGTAAGACCATTATAGCGCTTTTATTGTAGCCGGGGAGTGAGAGCAGACAAGGGGGGGCGTAGACAACGAAGGTCTGCGTGGTGTTCCTTTGGACCAGTTATGAGCCTTCACAGATCTAGAGGGCTTACGCCACAGTGATATCCCGTTGGGAGGTGAGACTTACGTACCACCGTTCTCTACTCGTGGATCATTCCCACGAACTCACCGTGCCAGGTGTGATACCATACTTGCCCCGATTCTGCGTGGACGCTGAGCATCCCCGCGATCCTGTCCTCCCGGAGCGTGTGGAGGGTATAGTAGCCCGGGAAGCTCACGGCGTGCTCATCCGCATGGAGTCCTGAATCACGCTCGTCGAGCCAATCCTGTGCTATGCGCAGCGCCTGCTGTTCGCTCAAGGAATTCGCCGAGGATAGCTGTCTTGTGTTCCTAACCATCATGCTACGATCCATGCCATAGGTCCGATTCCACATCATGTTCGGCCCCATTTCCGGGCTGACCACGCCGCTCGCCTTATCGAGCACGAGCTCCACGACAGCATCGCCGGTTTCAGTGTCCACCAGATACGCGTAGTAGTTGCGCTCGAACTCCATAATCTCCGCGATCTCGAGATCGCCGCTGTAGGCCTCGAGGGCCTGTTGGAAGCGGGTAAACACTACCTCTTCGGAGAGCAAGGCCTCATCGTCCGCGAGCCCCTCCACGGCGCCATAGTTCCCACAACCGGGACCCGCAATGCCGACTGGATTGTTGGTCAGGGCAAGGCCAAAGGCCCGATGGTTCCACAGGAGTGTGCCCACCAACAGCACACCTCCAACCATGACAAGCGTTATCGCAAGACCTAGACCAAACCACGTTCGTGCTTTCATCGGATCATCCTTCCGCTCTTTGCCATCAGATCCTCTCGCCAGCCATCATTTCGTTGACCCGAGCGAGTATGTAGCTGATCTTAGGATATCAGGTCGTTGGGGCTCTTTGCAGGGACGTTCAGCGGTGGGGGACCTAGGCTGTTCGGCGGGTGCTCTGTCGCGCGCCTTCCCCGCCACGAACCGAGCTGGACTAGCACAGCCGCAAAATGGACTAGACAATCGGACCACTTATGGTAGAATACCGACCGATGCGCTTAAGCATCTACTCACATGCCGAGATAGCTCAGTCTGGTAGAGCAGTGGACTGAAAATCCATGTGTCCGCAGTTCGATTCTGCGTCTCGGCACCTGAGGCACAGCAACAGCGCGAGACCAGGTTTCCTGGCAGCGTGCTGGTGTCCATAAGAGGGGTCGCGACAGGTTTG
>JBNGDL010000087.1:0-3021 GCA_049975205.1 Anaerolineae bacterium
TTTGAGGACTCGATGGGTTGTCTCGGCTGCCATCTCGGGCGTATACATTCTGACGCCCGGCCCGCTTTCAATAGAGGCCTTGCTAAAGTAGGGAGCTGCCTCAGGCATGGCATAGAGACAAGAGGTCTTGGCGCCACCGCCTGATTCGCCAAAGATCATCACATTGTCAGGGTCACCACCAAAGGCAGCGATATTCTCATTCACCCAGGCCAAGGCCAGGGCGATGTCGAGAATGCCCTGATTGGCCGAGCCGGTGTAGTCCGGTCCGGTCAGGTCCTCAAGAAAGAGAAAGCCCAGCAGTCCCAAGCGATGGTTCGTCTGCACGACCACGACATCGAAGTTGCGTGCCAGATTGGTCCCATCCTGGAGCGGCGCCCCACCGGAGCCGACAACGAAGCCACCGCCATGGTTATAAAGCATAACCGGTCGTTTCCCGTTGTCATTGGCCGGCGTCCATATGTTGAGGAACAGGCAATCCTCAGCTGGCTGGGGTTCATTTCGCCGTGGGGGCTGGATTGCCGGCGGGCCAAGCTCGAGGGCATCTCGTATCCCCACCCATGGCCGAAGTTCAGCAGGTCGGCGGAATCTGTACTCACCCGAGACCTGACCGCCATAGGGTATCCCCTTGAATACGTTGGCCCCTGCTTCCCTTCTGCCCCTTACCTTACCATACGCTGTTTCCGCTTCTACATGATCCACGCTGAAATCTCTCCCAAACAATGAAAATGCATCTGGTTGCTCTGGTATAGGCTATTCTAGCTTCTCTGGTTGAGAAGCTCAATTGCCAGCTCTATGATCGTAGAATCAGGTGACACGGTCCTGCGGCAAGTGCTGATATCCCGATCGCATGCGGCCAGGAGTGGAAAAGTCCCTTACTAAGCACACGACAGCGCATCACAATGGCACTCATCACGCGCAGCTAACCAGCGTCTGCGCACCCCATGATAGCCCTATCGTGCCCAGACGGCGGCCATCCACCGTCCTCTCTGATGTCCTTCTGCCAAGATAAAGCCTTGCTTTTTCTCATAATATCGTCTATATTATATTGTTAATGTTACGTGGATGGATCAGGGTATACGCATTCGGAGCATCATCCGGCCCTATCTAGTCTTTACAGTGTCATCCAGGGACGGCGCGGACGCCGCCTGGTAGTATCAACCAACGGAAGGCACAGGACGTCGCTAGGATAGGAGAGGAACGATGGATGTACAGAAGATCATCCCATTCTTGTGGTTTGATGATCGGCTGAAGGAGGCGATGCTCAAGATGGAGAAGATAGACATTCGGGAGCTGCAAGACGCCTATGATGGTGCTTGATCCATACCTTAAAGGGAGGGAAATACCATGACGAAGAACGTCACACCTTTTCTGATGTTCGAGGGCGACGCCGAGGCGGCGATGAACCTCTACGTCTCGGCGTTCAGCGACGCCACGATTCAGCACCTTGAGCGCTTCGGGCCCGACGAATCCGGCGCCGAGGGATCGGTCAAGATGGGCGTCTTGACGATTGGCGAGCAGCGGTTCCGCTGCTTCGATTCCAGCCAGCCCCACGCTTTCAGCTTCACACCACCCTTCTCGATCTTCGTGGAGTGCGAGAGCGAGGATGAGCTGAACCAGCTCTACGAAACGCTCTCTGATGGTGGCGAAGTGTTGATGCCGCTGGACAACTATGGTTTCAGCACCCGCTTCAGCTGGGTAAACGACCGCTTCGGCGTCTCCTGGCAGTTGAACCTAGCGTGAGGAGAAACGAGGAGGAGGAAGATCATCGATGGGAAAGCTAATCTATTCGGCCCTGTCATCGCTTGATGGCTACATCGAAGACGAAGGGGGCCAGTTCGACTGGGCTGTGCCAAGCGACGAGGTGCACGCCTTCATCAACGACCTCACGCGTCCGGTTGGCACCCATCTCTACGGCAGGCGGATGTATGAGGTGATGCGCGTCTGGGAGACGGAACCAAGTCTGGCAGAGCAATCGCCCGTGATGGCGGACTTCGCCCGCCTGTGGCAGGCAGCAGACAAGGTCGTCTTCTCGCGAACGCTGCAGGCGGTGTCCACGTCGCGGACGCGCCTCGAGCGCGAGTTTGAACCGGACGCCATCCGGCAGATGAAGGCCCGTGAAGAGCAGGATCTCGTCATTGGGGGACCGACGTTGGCGACCATAGCCTTCCGGGCCGGCTTAGTTGACGAGTGTCAGCTGTTTCTTGCTCCCATATCAGTGGGCGGAGGCAAGCGAAGTCTTCCGATTGGACTTCATCTGCACCTCGATCTCGTGGAGCAGCGGCAGTTCCGCAATGGCATGGTGTATGTGCGCTACCTAATCAAGAAACGAGGATAACGATGCGGAAAGTGATCGTTCTGACCTTTGTGACCCTTGATGGGGTGATGCAAGCGCCGGGCGGACCGCAGGAGGATACCGACGGCGACTTCGAGTACGGTGGCTGGATCGTCCCGCACTTCGACGAGCGGCTTGGCGCCATTATGGGCGAACAGATGACTGGACCGCGGGATCTGTTGCTCGGACGCAGGACCTACGAGATCTTCGCGTCATACTGGCCTACACACGAGAGCGAGTGGCCCGGCATCAATGCTGCGACGAAGTATGTCGTATCGAGCACGCGTACGGAGTCGCTTTGGGAGAACACCGTGTTCATCAACCACAACGTCGCGGAGGAAATCCGCCGGTTGAAACAGAACGACGGTCCCGATCTGCAAGTTCACGGCAGCAGTCAGCTCATCCAGACGCTGCTCAGGCACGACTTAGTGGATGAGCTGTGGCTCAAGACCTTTCCCATCATCCTGGGCTCGGGTAAGCATCTTTTCGGCGACGGTACCATCCCGGCAGCGTTCAAGTTGACGCACTGCGAGGCAACGCCAGGTGGGATCCTCGTCGCCAGTTACGAGTGGGCCGGGGAGGTAGATACAGGGCAGATGGGGACTTAGCCCTCGACCGTAGGGATAGTCTTCGAAGTAAGATCGGCGTGGGGATCGAGCGTACCGGGCTGCATTTCGAGTCCCGTGGCG
>JBNGDL010000087.1:3121-11137 GCA_049975205.1 Anaerolineae bacterium
CGACGGCATCGAAACACGCGTCGGGATAGGGGATGCGCAGGAAGGGCTCATCCACCTGGTAGAATGCCGCCTGGACATCGTTCCCCGTCTTTTCACGCGCCCGGCTGAGCATCACCCTGGAGGGATCCAGGCCAACAACCTCAACACCCAGCGCAGAACAGCGCAAGGCAAGATTGCCTGTTCCCGTTCCGATGTCAAGAACTCTCTTCCCAGGACTAGATTGGCACGCTCAACAACGGCAGTAAGCACCTTGTCATACTGAGCGAAGTACTGCTCGGAATCGCTGGCAACAATCTTGTCGTAATGACGTGCCCAGCTATAACCATCGAAGTTCCAGGTCTTCCGGTCCTGTCCACTCACCAGCGGCGTCTCCCCTTCTCTGGGACGTCTTCTGATATCAAGACATCACCTATCACTGCGTTCAACAGAGTTTGGATGGCCGGTCACTCAGATAGGACAACACGTACGCTATTCGGGATGGTGCCCTGCTTCGTCCAGGCGTCTCTTCGCTTCAGCATAGACATCCGCCGGCAACCCACCTTTGCTGGCGACTTCGACGTTATCGCGCAGGTGGTCGGGGTTCATCGTACCGACGATAGTCGTGTGGCAATGCGGATGGCTCAGCGTGAAACGAAGCAGGAAGGCGGTCCGGCTCTCACCCTCCTCGCGCAGTTCATCGAGATCCGCGGCTTCGAAGATGTCCCAGCGATCTTGGCTGCCAAGGCCACTGCCCGGTTCACCGCGTGCCACCCCGCCACGAATGATGACGCCGGCCCCAGCTTCACCGGCCTCGGTGATGAGATTTTCGTGTCGGCGTTCGAGCGCAGAATAGGGTATCTGGAACACATCAAAGACATCCCAATCGATATAGGTCTTGAGGTGCGGAGAGGTCGATGAGCAGCCGATGTATTTGACCACGCCCGCATCTCTTAGCTCGTTTAGGACATCAACCAAGTGGTTTTCCTCAGTCGTCTCGACGTCTGGGTTATGCAGCTGCAGAATGTCCACATAATCAGTCTGCATCTTCTGGAGCGAATCGGCGATATTGCGCATAAGATTCTCGCGCGTCCAGACGTGCGGGGTTTCATCGTGGTCGCCGGCGAACTGGACGTGGCATCCACACTTCGTCGCCAAGTAGAAGTCATCCCTGCGATCCGCCAGATAGCGCCCGATAAAGAGCTCACTGGTGCCGTAGTCATTCGCTGTGTCAATGAAGTTGATCCCCGCATCGAGGACCGCATTGAGAATCGTATCGGCCTGCTCCGGCGTACACGTTCGCCCGCCCCAGATTCGATTCCCACGAATCTCCATCGCGCCATAGCCGAGTTGCGTCACGCTCAAACCGGTGCGTCCAAGCGTCTTCATTGGTAACGACATGGTCTGTACCTCCGTAGCTAAGTGTACCGTATATATGGTAAGATGAACTAGGCAGCGTGTCAATGATTGAACACTTTGTTCAGCAACTCACTGGGTCAGGACTAGAGCTGCTCATCACCAGCGTGGTACCGCAGGGACGACAGAATCACGACGGGAAAACCATGGTACTGCCGAGGAGGCATGTAAAACATATCGACAACACAAAAAGAGCCCTCCGTTGAAGGAGAGCTCTTGATGTCCTATGTGCCCACTATAGGCGGGAGCGACGGGACTTGAACCCGCGATCTCCGGCTTGACAGGCCGGCATGTTAACCACTACACTACGCCCCCTTGACGATCAGAATGATACCATGCGCCCTCGATTTGTCAACCCCAAAACCGCGGAAGAAGGCCAAGACCTACCTCACAAAGGCTGCCATTCTCCTCACCATCCAAGGATAAGCATCACTTGAGCCGAGACCCTCGCCGTGCTAATGTAACATCACACCCTCTTGGAAGGAGCAACACATATGCGGACCGAGGATTACGTTCGACTCGAGACCATTTACAATGCACGTAACTACAAACCTTTGGACGTGGTACTGGCCCGAGGTGAGGGCGTCTGGGTGTGGGATGTCGAGGGCAACAAGTACCTCGACTGCCTCAGCGCCTACTCCGCGCTGAATCAAGGACACCGACACCCTCGCATCGTGAAGGCTATGGTCGAGCAGGCCGAGCGCCTGACCCTGACCTCCCGCGCCTTCCGCAACGACCAGCTGCCGCTCCTGGCGAAGGAGCTGTGCGAGCTGACGGGTTATGAAATGATGCTGCCGATGAACACCGGCACCGAAGCCGTGGAGACGGCCCTGAAAGCCGCGCGCCTGTGGGGACACCGCACCAAAGGCCTGGACGCACCCGAGATCATCGCTTGTACGAACAACTTCCACGGGCGCACGATCACCGTCATCTCGTTCTCCACGGAGCAAGCCTATCGCGACGGCTTCGGGCCCTTCACCCCAGGCTTCAAGATTGTGCCATATGGAGACGCCGAGGCCTTGGAAGCCGCGATCACGCCTAACACGGCGGCCTTCCTGGTCGAGCCCCTCCAGGGCGAGGCGGGCGTGATGGTGCCGCCCGACGGCTACCTAAAGGCTGTACGCGAAATCTGCGACCGTCACGAGATCCTCTTCATCGCCGATGAGATCCAGAGCGGACTGGGCCGCTGTGGTCAGCTCTTTGCCTGTGATTGGGAGGCCGTTAAGCCCGACCTTATCACCATCGGCAAAGCCCTCTCCGGCGGGATGATGCCGGTGTCCGCCGTGGTCGGATCGCGCGAGGTCCTGGGCCTCTTTGAGCCCGGCAGCCACGGGTCGACCTTCGGCGGGAATCCTCTGGGCTGCGCCGTGGCGCGCGAGGCCCTGAAGGTCATCGTGGACGAGGAGCTGCCGCGACGCGCGCGAGAACTGGGGGACTACTTCAGGGAGCGGATCCGAGCCCTCAAGAGCCCGTTCATCAAGGAGGTTCGCGGCAAGGGCTTGCTTATTGGCGTCGAGCTCACCGCTGAGACTGGACCAGCCCGACCCTTTGTCGAGGCGCTGCAGGGTCGAGGCGTGCTTGCGAAGGACACCCACGGGACCGTCATCCGCTTCGCACCGCCGCTGGTCATCACGAAGGCAGAGATCGACTTCATCCTAGAGCAGCTGGCAGCAGTGCTGGCCAACGATGAGTTGGAGCTTGATCCGACCCCCGCGACGCTCTCCGAGGTAGTTCAGTGAGATAGCGGGCCAAAAGCCCCTAAGAGCATCAGCCAGGAGCGCAGGCCCGTGATGGCCTGCGCTCCTGGATTGCCCAAGGGGCTCTCGAGCAGCTATCTTGGCGACTATAGCACGCCGTTCAGCAACCAGACCAACAGCCGCGGGGTCACGTGAGCCTCGACCCACGCCGCGACCGCCAAGAGCGGCAGCACCAGAAAGACGAACAGCTTGAGGAAATGCCCCAGCTCGCGAACGATGCCCAGGATCCCGCCTCCCTCATCAGGCGGCTGGAGAATAATGTCACCCACGCGCATAGCCTGAGCTGTGGCCAGAATGGCTGCCGGCAGCTCCAGGATCCCGTGGGGCAGCACCGCCGTCGCGAGAAAGAGCCAAGGGTTGATGCCAACCTGTCCAATCTGGAGCCCGATGTACACAATTAAGACAATCGGCGCCATCAGGAGCATCAGGGCCATAGCGCCCAGGGAGAGCACACCCAACAATGCCGAAACCAGGAGCGAGCGTGCGTTGTGGAGCAGGATGGCGCCGGTGGAGAAGGTCGGCAACAGCCCGGTCTGAGCTACCAACGAGTTGACGCTCTCGACATCTGCGATCTGGTCGAGGTTGAAGGCGGCAAGAGGAAGCGGGAACCGGTTGCGCCCCCAGAGCCCAAGGACCAGGCCTCCCACCAGTAACACCAGAACAGTGATGATCAGTTCCGCCTTTGCCCCTCTTAGCAGCTTCGGGATCTCGTGCCGGTAAACTCGAATCAACCCCTGATTCGGGCGGAGCGCCTGCCAGAAAGTGCGCCATCCCACCTTCAGATCGATCCGGTCGAGGTCCCGTCCCAAGAGATGTTCCCGATTGAAGACGCGAATGCCCAGGCGTATCAGAAGCACAGCCACGACCAACATACCAAGCGCGATGAGCCAGAGGGCGCCATATCGGGCGAAGAGCAGGAGTGCCGCCTCGGCCTGAAGCAATAGCGCCATAGGAACGATGATGAAACTTGCCACCAGGTTTGCCGCACGAACGCTCGTGGACTGACTTGACACGATGACCGCACCGGCGACCATCACGACGGACTCGATAGTGGACAGGACAAAGGCGAGTAATAGGAGCGATGGCGAGGGCCACCAGCCGAGGCGCAGGCCTAACAGCAGCGTGTAGGCCAGCATCCCAAGGTAACTGGCCACGACTGGCGGTATCGTCGCAGCTAAGAGCTTGCCGACGTACAGCTGCAGGTCGCTGAGGGGCGTCGCCAGCAGGGGCTCGAGGCTGTGACGCTCCTTTTCCCCCACGAAAGTCTCCAGGGCGATAACGAGCGAGAACGTGCTCGGAAAGAAGCCGACAACCAGCATAAGGAAGGGGAATAGCCGCTCCAGCACGAGCTCAGCACCGTAGCGAGCTACGAAGCTCAAGCCGCTTGCGGCGACGAAGTTCGCCAACACCGGAAATCCCAGCACCAGGACGAGGATCGGCATCACGATGCGCCAATCCCGCAGCGTGTCCTTGATCTCGCGCCGGGTGATGATTAGGGCGGGTGCTAACTCCGTGAAACCCCAGCGCCCACCGCGGACACCCCTCCGCTCAGCCGCGTCTAGTATTCTCGTCATAGGTACTCTCCCGGCCTTGGCGGCTGTTCCCGTCTGTTACGATCGGCTCAGGCATCGTCGGAGGCCCCGCTGATCACCTGCAAGTAGACCTTCTCCAAGCTCTGTCGCACCTCGCTCAAGGTGACGACCGGGTAGCCCGCCTTCGACAGCGCACCAAGAAGTGCCGGATTGACTACCTCAGGTTCGGGCGTGCTATAGCGAAGCCACACGTCTCCAACCTCTTGAACCCGAGCATATCGCTCCACGACAGCCCGAACGCCGTTGCCAACAAAGCCAGGATCAGCAACAGAGCCTCGAGAGCTGGATGGGAAACGCAGCTCCATGAGCGGCGGCCCCAACAGCTCTGTCTTCAGGTGCGCAGCCGTGCCTTCGGCCAGAATCCGTCCCTCCCGGATAATCGCGATGCGATCACTTAGTTCCTCTGCCTCTGGCAGATTGTGAGTGCAGACAATGACAGCGCGATCGAAACTCTCTCGCATCTGGAGAATCGTGTCGCGGACCAATCGGGCGCTCTCCGGATCCATGGCCGAGGTCGGCTCATCGAAGAGCAACACCGGAGGATCGTGGAGGAGGGTGCGCAGCAGCGCCACTTTCTGGCGCATCCCCTTCGAATACTCGCTCAGACGGCGGGGCAGCGCGTCCGTCATCCGGAACTGCTCGGCCAGCACGCCAATGCGCGAGGTTCGATTATGAGAGGAAAGTCCTCGCAACTCGCCGAAGAAATCGAGATACTCTTGACCCGTCATCCGCGTGTAGAGGCCGGGCGCCTCGGTCAGGACCCCTACCCGCTCGCGCACCTCACGAGCTTGCTTTACGACATCATAACCGGCCACACGCGCTGAGCCGGCGGTGGGTCTCAGGATCGATGACAACATCCGCACGGTCGTCGTCTTGCCCGCGCCATTGGGTCCCAGGAGCGCTACGACCTCGCCCGGATGCACGATCAAGTCGACGCTATCCACCGCGGTCAGCGTGCCAAAGCGCTTTGTCAGCCCTAACGCCTCAATCATATCTGCTCCCTAGTGCAGGGGATTATACCATGGTGCGTCCCGCCGCTTCGGGCCGGAAAGTGAGACACAATTGGGCCACCCTGCGTGAAGAACACGACAGGGTGGCCCCCGAAAGGCAGGTCCGAACTTCTCAGGCAGGGCCTCAGGCATGCCCTACGACCCCTGTACTAGGGTCGCGGGCACTAGACTACCAGGCCATTCGAGCGGACACTGGCGGTTGGACATCAGCACCTGACGGTGAGGATGTCGAAACCGGGCCGCTCAGCCCCGACGACGCAGGAAGGCCGGTATCTCGATATTGTCGCGATCGGAGACCTGTGTGCTGAATAGCTCGCTGGTCTCGGTACGTCGTTGTGCTGGCGCGGCAGCCGGACGGCTGATCTCAGGTTCGCCGTCGCTGTCAAAACCCGTCGCAATCACCGTGATGCGAACCTCGTCGTTCATGCTCTCATCGATTACGGCGCCGAAGATGAGATTGACGTCGGGGTGTGCCGTTTCGCGAATGATCGAGGCTGCCTCATTCACCTCAAACAGCGTCATGTTGTTGCCACCGGTGATGTTGAAGAGAATACCACGAGCCCCATCGATGGTGATGTCTAGCAACCGGCTGGAGATCGCCTGCTGCACGGCCTCAATGGCACGCTTCTCACCAGCAGCATGCCCGACAGCCATCAGCGCTGCGCCGCCCTCCAGCATGATTGACTTCACATCCGCGAAGTCAAGGTTGATAAGCCCCGGAACCGTGATCACTTCCGTGATCCCCTGGATACCCTGACGGAGCACGTCATCTGCAACGCGGAAAGCATCGGTGAGACTGACACGCTTCTCCGTGATCTCCAACAGCCGATCGTTTGGAATCACAATGAGCGTATCGACCACCTGCTTCAATGCCTCGATGCCGTCGGCAGCAGTTCGCGCTCGCTTGGCACCCTCGAAGGTGAACGGTCGGGTCACAACCCCAATCGTCAGGGCCTTGACCTCTTCCTTGGCGATCCGACCGATGACGGGCGCCGCACCGGTACCCGTGCCACCCCCCATGCCTGCGGTCACGAAGACCATGTCGGAGCCCTGAAGGACCTCGCGAATCTCGTCCTGAGATTCCTCAGCCGCCTTCCGTCCCTCCTCGGGGTTGCCACCGGCACCCAGCCCTCGGGTCACAGTATCGCCAATGCGCAAACACTTTGGTGCCTGAGACAGCATAAGCGCTTGCGCATCCGTATTGACCGCGATGAACTCGACGCCCTGCAACCCTTCCTCAATCATACGGTTGACGGCATTGCTGCCACCACCTCCGACCCCAACAACACGAATCTGTGCAAAGTTTTCCGCTAAACCTGCCATCTGAGAACCTCCTAGCCTTTCGGATTTTACTCCCATGGGAGTCGACCCTCCCTTCGGAGAAGGTGTTCCTCTTAGGGCCTTTCCGCCTTCGGAGGAAGATGCCTTCGAGTTTGCTCCCTTCCAACTCGAACCCACCATTCTTGATCCCATATCTCACCTTCCTTCTACCAACCCATCGTATGCATCTGCCAGGCCCTTGACATATAAGGGCAAAATCAGGAACCCCAAGTGTTTAGCCTGGTCAGAGTCGGAGAGTGTATCGCTTCTTCGGACACACCTCTCCGCGTCGGACTAGCCGTCCGCTCACGGGAGCAGATTCTTAAGCCAGCCGGCCGTACGTTTGAACCACGACGATCGCACCGTTCGCCATCCACCTCCTTCTTCCCACATCGGCGTCCACTTCACAAGCCCGACAGCGACCGCCGCATCGGGGCCACTGACCTTGTCCGTCAAGCCCGATATCCCTCGTGGTATCCCCACCTGCACCGGCAACTCGAAGATCGAGCGGGCCAGATCCCGCATACCGGGCAGCTGCGCCGTCCCCCCGCAGAGCACCAGACCGGCGGGCAACAGCCCATCGTAGCCGGATCGCTTGATCTCCTGTTGCACGCTCTCCAGCATCTCCTCGCATCGCGCCTGGATGATCTCAGCCAGCTTCCAGCGCGGGATGGGGATGGGGTTACCCTCGCCGTAGGGCGAGACGCTGAACCGCTCGTCCTCAGCCACCTGGCTCGCTGCGCAATGACCGTGGCTGAGCTTGACCTGCTCCGCCACCTGCGAGGGAAGCCGCAGTCCAATGGCAATGTCATTGGTGATGTACTCGCCGCCCAAGGAGAGCGACTTGGTGTGCCAGACGGTCCCTTCGATGAAGATAGCGATATCGACAGTGCCCTCGCCAATGTCCACCAGGACCACGCCCATCTCTTTCTCGTTCTCGGAGAG
>JBNGDL010000088.1:0-10790 GCA_049975205.1 Anaerolineae bacterium
TGTTATGAATCTGTCCCGCTTCCGAAACGTCGAGCCTTGCCTCCTTGGTTGACACAAAGTAAGAAATCCGTTATATTGTGGGCATCAAGGGGGCAACGTGGAACAACGGGGATTCATCAAGTCCATCATCGCGTGGTTGACCGTACCGGGGAAGGCGAAGCTTCCCCCTGCCTTCTGGCTTCTCATCCTGGCCACCGTGGTTCTCCTGATGCGCACCAGCGAGGCGCAGGCTCCTTTGATTCGCGAGCTGGAGCGCGTCGTCGTCGTGACGGCTACCCCGTCCCCGCTGAGCCTCGCACCGACGCCCGAGCCGTCTCCCACGCCCGTGGGCAGTGGCGGCACCCTTGCCTTCGCGATGCGCCACAACGGCAACAGCGATATCTACCTCCTGTCCCAGTCCAGCGGTCACCTTCTGCGGCTCACCTACGATCCCGACGAGGATCGCGATCCGGTGTGGTCCCCCGATGGCCGCTATCTAGCCTTCGCCTCCCGGAGGGCACGAGGATGGGACCTCTATACCATGGATATGATGTCCGGCACAATCCTCCGGATCACGCGCTCACCGGACTTCGAGGGGAGTCCCTCTTGGTCGCCTGATGGCCATTGGCTTGCCTACGAAGCGTATCGCGACGGAAATCTAGACATCTACATCACCAATCTCGAAACCGGCGAGGACCATCGCGTAACCGAGGATCCTGCGCCCGACTATGCCCCCGCCTGGTCCCCGGATGGACGCCACATCGCCTTCACCTCCTATCGGGACCAGAACAAGGACCTCTTCATCCTCTCACTCGATGACGGCAGCGTGATCAACCTGACCAACACACCTAACCAGAACGAGGACTACCCGGCATGGTCGCCCACGGGCGAGTATCTTGCTTACTCGGCAGGGGTGCCTGGCGGCGAGACGGTATGGCAGATTCCGTTTGATGTAGAAGCTGCCACTCGCGGGGAGCTGCGCCCGATGCTCTTCGGCGTCGGCGGGAAGCCCACGTGGTCTCCAGATGGTCAGGCGCTTGCCTTCGTCTTTCAGCAGGAGGCCACCTCGTACCTAATCGCCGCAGACACCCGTGGATGGGCCCTAGCTCAAGAGGGCTACAGCTCCGCCGACGACATCGACCGCCCCGACTGGCACGACAACGGTCTCTCCCCCGAGTTCGAGACCCACCTCGAGGAACTCGCACTTGAACAGGAGACGCCGCTCTACACCGAACTCCTCCTGACCACCGATCCCGACCCTGATTGTTTCCAGCTGATCAACTTGCCCGACGTTAACGGGAGCGACCGCGCGGAGAAGCTCAGCGACAAGGTGAACGACAGCTACAACGCCCTGCGCCAGCGGGTCGAGGCCGAGACGGGATGGGACTACCTGGCTGTACTGGGTGACTCTTGGCGACCGATGAATCACACACCCAGACCCGGCCAGGGCCGGATCTCGTGGCACGTTTGTGGACGCGCCATCGACGTCAACCAGGCATACCTGCGCGATGGCAGAATCGAGCTCGTCAGAGAGGACGTTGGCGGTGTAACCTATTGGCGCGTCTTCATCAAGGCCCGGGAGCAGGACGGCACACTGGGCGAGCCCCTGCGTGAGGCCCCGTGGGATCTCAACGCCCGCGCCAAAGGCGGGCTGGCGGCGGCACACGGCGGCGAACTCAAAGAGATTCCTCCCGGCTACTACGTTGACTTCACCGTCATCGCCGACGACTTTGGTTGGGAACGGCGGAATGCGCTCTCCAACTGGCGATCATCCTACTTCGATGTCGAATGGTGGCACTTCCAGAAAACCGAGGGCATGAGTTGGTACGACTGCATGGTAGAACTCTACGAGGAGAAGGAGGTCGTCGCCTCCTATGGCATGCTCCCCTGGTGGACCAAGCGGCCCGAGTGGGAAGTGCAGAGTCTCCCCTGAGCGAGGCAAGCCTCAGTCAACGAGCTTACGGGCCAGCGCCGTGATCTCCTCACGGAACCGTTGAGGCGAAAAGCGCTCCGCGTTCCTCCGACAGGCTTGGGGGTCCACGGCATCCGCATCAAACCGCCGCACGGCCTCAGCCAGCGCCTCGGACGTTGGCTCCTCGAAGAACGCCCCTGTGACCCCCTCCACAACCGTGTCCAGCGCGCCCCCCGCCCGATACGCGATGACCGGTCGACCTGAGGCCTGCGCCTCCACTGGCGCTATCCCGAAGTCCTCATGGCCCGGGAACACAAAAGCCTTGCAGTGCGCGTAGAGCTCGGGCAGGGCCTCGTCAGGAACGTAGCCCAGGAACTTAACCGTAGGCCCGGCCTGCGACTCGAGCACTGTACGGTCGCGACCGTCACCGACGATCAAGAGAGGTAAGCCAAGTGCAGAGAAGGCCTGCACCGCCAGGTCAATGCGTTTGTAGGGAATCAGTCGCGAGACGATCAGATAGTAGTTCTCGTGGGTCGGGGCCGGCGCAAAGCGTCCTAGCGCCACGGGGGGGTAGACAATGTCGGACTCTCGCCCGTAGAACCTCCGAATGCGCTCGCGGATCTCGCGCGAGATCGCAACAAAATGTACCGCCTCCCTCTGCGCTACTCGGTAGTCCCATCGACGAAGAACGGCGACCAGCGGTCGCAACAGCGCCCGGGCCACACTCGGCAGGTTCTCGCGAGCCGCATAGTGGTCGAACTGCCACACGTAGCGGGTTGGGGAGAGGCAATAGCAGAGCTGCGGCACGTCCCCGGTCTGTACCCCGTGACAGAATCCGCTCTTGTTGGTGACAATGAGGTCATACCCGCGATCGGACAGGTCGAGCTGCCCAAAAGCAAGCGCGTAAAGGGGGAAGTAGAGCTGATGGAACCGGTGAATCCCCGGAAGGCGATCCATCCACAACGTCCGTATGTCCCACGCTTGGTACGCGCTCGGCATCGCCTCGCGCCAGTAGATGCTCGTGTGCACAGGCGCATGCGGAAAGAGCGCCACCAACTCCTCTAGGACCCGCTCAGCGCCGCCGTATTGGTTGAGCCAATCGTGCACGAGGCCGACGGACAACGACTCACGCATTGGGGGATACCCCGAAAAGGATGAGAGCTCAACCGGGACCAAAGAAGACCTGGACGGCGTCCGCCGTCCAGCGGAACACCACGTTTGGATAGATACCCAGTGCAAGGATCCCGGCCATCGAAAGAAACAGCACGATGCGGGGCGCCAAGGGGATGGTGACGGGCTCCAGGCCATGATCGGAGTGCATAAACGTCGTCTGGATAACCTTCCAGTAATAGGCGACCGAGAGCACGCTATTGAGGGCCGCCACAACCAGAAGCCCTATCCGCCCCCTCTCGAGCACGGAGGTGAAGAGCCAGAGCTTGGCCATGAACCCGCCCGTCCCAGGCATCCCGAAAAGCGACAACACGCTGACAAGGAGCACCGCAGCAAGGGCCGGGGCCCTATGGTAGAGCCCACGGTAGTCGACGATCATATCGAGTCCCACCTGATCCGACATCACCGTGATCGCAGCGAAGACCCCCACCTCAGCCAGGGCGTAAGCGGTGAGGTAAAAGAGCAGCGCGGTCAGACCAAACTCGCTGGCTATGGCGAGTCCCAGGAGCGCATATCCGACCTGAGCTATGCCTGAGTAAGCGATCAGTCGCTTGATATTCTCTTGCCACAGCCCGGCCAGGTTCCCGATGAGCATCGCAGCAGCAGCGAGGAACGCGATCAGGGGCCACCGCCAGAGAGCGCCCAGCTCGAGGGTATCCGGCAGCATCACCATCGTCACGCGGGCCAACGCAGCGAAGCCCGCGGTCTTGGGGATGATGGCCAGGGCCGCGGTCACAGGACTGGGCGCGCCCTCGAAGGCGTCAGGCACCCATTGATGGAAGGGCGCCGTGCCGATCTTGAAGCTGAACCCCGCCAGGACAAAGATCAACACCGGAAGCAGGGCGGATGGTGCGATCTCCACCGTGGAGGACCAAGCCCACGCCCCCGACAGGGCCTGGGACGTCCCGACATAATCCGTCGTTCCCGTCAGGCCGTATAACCAGGCGAGGCCGAAAGCCATAACCGCCGATACGGCCGAACCGTACACAAGATACTTCGTCGCCGCCTCCGTCGAGCGCTTGTCGTAGTGGAGAAACCCCGTGAGCACGTAGCCCAAGATACTCAGCAGGTCAACGGCGAGCAGCAGCATAACCGTATTCACGCACGCCGCAAGCAGCAGCGCTCCAAACGCGAAGATCAAGAGGATGGCGTAGAAGAGACCTGCCTCCTGAATGTGCCGGCGGATGTAGGACTCACCCAACATGATGACGAGGATCAGAGTCACCAGGATTAGGCGCCACATGTAGGCCGTGAAGCCGTCGTATGTGAGCACGGCCAAAATGCGGGTCGAGCTCTCGCCATCGAGGAGGAATGTCGTCCCCAGGCCAGCCAGTGCGGTCACGAGCGCGCCCCACCACGCCCAGCGGTGCATTGCCGTCCCTGCTCGCACGGCGTCCCAGATCAAGATGATCAAGGCCCCTACGAGCAGGCATAGTGGCGGGAGCAGGTAGAGCATCGGCTCAGAAAGCATCAGGCCTCCCGATCACGGCAGGACGAAAGCCCGCAGCAGCGCATTGACCGCTGCATTGAAGGTGTTAATCAACGGTGCCGGGTAGACGCCAAGGAGCACCATCAGGAGGACCAGAGGCCACAGCGTCGCCTTCTCCCACCACTTCAGGTCCTGCAGATCGGCCCAACGCTCTCGATCCAAGGTTCCCAGGAACATATACTGCACGATCTTCCACAGCACGTAGCCCGCCGTAAAGATCACGCCCACCACCCCAATGAACGCGGCGACCGGCAGCAGGTGTATGGCGCCCCGGAAGACGAAGAGCTCGCTCCAGAAGCCGATCAATCCGGGTAATCCCAGCGAGGCGAACGCCGTCACCAACGTAATACCGTAATAGTAGGGCACAACCGTCGCCAAGCCCCCGAAAGCTTTGAGGTCGCGAGTGTGGGCCCGGTCGTAGATCATGCCCACCAGGAAGAACATCGCGCCGGTCACGATGCCGTGCGAGAACTGCTGCAATGCCGCCCCGTTGATGCCCGCGGCTGCCGCGTTGAAAACGTCGACCCCGCCCCCGCGCTGCCAAGCAGCCGCCGCGGACGCCAGACCCAGCGTCACGTACCCCATATGTGCCACAGACGAGTAGGCCACGAGCCGCTTCAGGTCCCACTGCGCCATGCAGACCAGGGCACCGTAGACAATGCTCATCAGAGCCATCACAGTCACAATCGGGATCTCGACGGAAAACGTGTAGAAACGCTCGGGAAAAAGGGGCAGCGCAATGCGCATCATTCCGTAGCCACCGAGCTTCAACAAGATCCCGGCCAGGATGACACTGCCTGCCGTTGGCGCCTCGGTGTGAGCGTCGGGCAGCCACGTATGGAAGGGAAACACGGGTATCTTGATCGCGAAGGCCACGAAGAGCGCCCAGAACACAACCGTGGCCCAAGTCACATTGTCGGCAAAGGGTCGGGCAGCCGCCGCCTGGAGGAGGTTGAAGGTGCCGGTCTCGTGGTAGACGGCAAGGATCCCCAGCAACCCGAACACACTCCCCGCAAGCGTGTAGATAAAGAACTTGATGGCTGCGTACTCCCGTCGCGCGCCTCCCCACACCCCAATCAGAAGGAACATCGGGACGAGACCCACCTCCCAGAAGACGTAGAAGAGGATGAGATCGAGGGACAGGAAGACTCCGAGCGTGCCCGTCTCCAGCAGGAGAAAGAGGAGATAATACTCCTTGACGCGCTCCTTAACGGTAAAGGCGCTATAGAAGAGCGCAAGGGTCGTCAACAACGCGGAGAGGAAGACCATCGGCGCGCTCAGGCCGTCCACGCCGAGCGTGTACATCAAGTCGAGGTCCGGGATCCAATTCCGGTCTACAACGAAATGCATCTTACCAGGATCCCCGCTCCCCACCACCCACCAGATGTAGCTCGCCAGGACAAGAGAGGCAAGCGCAACCCCTATACCGACCACTCGGACGACGCCGACCCATTTCTTCGGGATCAGCAGCACAATCAGAGCGCCCAAAAGAGGGAGGAAAAGCGTCACAGTCAGGATCGGAAAGGTCATAGCAGACACTCCTCTCTGCTCATATACGCTGGAATAGAATCAAGATCGCGACCAACAAGAGGATGACCATGAACGCGTTCCAGAGATAGTCTGGTAGGAGTCCGGTCTGCATCCGGCGCGCCCACCGTCCCAGGGCATTGAGCGCGCCAGCGATTCCTCTTACGATCCCATCAATAAGGCCGCCGTCCAGAAGGCTGAATAATCCAGAGGCGAGACGTCCAACCAGGCCTACGAGCTTGACCAGCCCATCCAGGAGATCGGTGTCAAGCGCCAAGGCCACATCCGCCAACGATGAACTCAACTTCCCCACCCCATTGACGAGCCAATCGAACCCGGAACGGTCCACAACGTCTGCCGCAGCCGCACCGCCGCCGGCCCTGCCAAATCCTTGCCCGAAGGCCACCACCAAGGCATCTATGATCCGTTCATCCACGCGCCTGCAGAGATCGGCCAACCGGAGCGAGGGCTGAACGGTCGCGGCCAAGAGAAGGTCCTCAAAGTGGAACTGGCGGGAAGCCGTCCGGTAGACCCACGTGAGATGGACCTTGGTAAGCACACGCTGAAGCGGATCGACCCCCTCTTGCAGGCCCGATGTCACCCGGTTATAGAACCACCCCCCGACAAGCAGCCCACCCAGGCCGAACACCAGACCCAGGACCAATGGTTGCCAGGCCGCGATCTCCATAGACACGGTCTCGCCAACCGCCTCGACAAGGCCGCGGAGGGACGTCTCAACAAAGGGCGTAAACCAGTTTGGCAGGAGCCGCCCGAGTATCGGGAAGCTGTGAGGAATGCCCAGCCAGCCAAGGCTCACGGCAAACAGTGCCAGAATTGCCAAGGGCACGAGCATAACAACGCGATTCTCCCGAGCGTACACCGCGGCTCTGGACCGGGGCGTCCCGAGGAACGTCAACGTGATCTGCCGTGCGACATAGAACGCCGTGAGTCCCGCGGCTACAGCAAGGCACCAGAAAACGAACCGGTTGACGCCCCACGCCTGGGCCAGGATCTCATCCTTCGACCAGAATCCCGCGGTCACGAGCGGGAACCCAGAGAGCGCCAGACCGCCGGCAAGAAACGTGACCGCCGTCACAGGCATCCGAAAAGCCAGCCCACCCATCTTGAACATGTTATTGGGGCTAAAGGCGAGCTCCCGCTCGTGTAGCGGCACCGCGTGCCCCGGTCGCCGGTGATGCCCGTGCTCGATCCCGTGGATAACGGAGCCCGCCGCAAGAAAGAGCAGTGCCTTGAAAAAGGCGTGCGTGATCAAGTGAAAGAGACTGGCAGCGTACGCCCCAACACCCACCGCAGCCACCATGTAGCCGAGCTGACTGATCGTTGAGAACGCTAGGACCCGCTTGATGTCGTGCTGAGTCACGGCGATGATGGACGCATACAGGGCCGTCACCGTGCCCACAGTCGCGATGACCGGCAGGGCCTCCGAGACCGCAAGAAGCGGAAAGGCCCGGATCAGCAGATAGACCCCGGCCGAGACCATCGTCGCGGCGTGAATCAGCGCCGAGGCGGGCGTCGGCCCCTCCATAGCGTCCGGCAGCCAGATGTGAAGGGGCAGCTGGGCGCTCTTACCTATGGTCCCACCGAACAGCAGAAGCACCGCAACCGTCGCGACCGACAATGACCCAAGATAAGGCGTCGCCGCCAGCTGCTGGACGGTCTCCGGAGCGAACACGTCGACATAGGACAAGCTGCCCACCCGGACGTAGAGCAAGACCAGCCCCAGGAGCAGAAAGACATCGCCCACCCGGGTCACCATGAAAGCCTTCAGAGAGGCGCGAACGGCGGAGGGCTTCTCCCACCAGAAGCCAATGAGCAGATACGAGCACGTCCCCATCATCTCCCAGAAGATGAAGAGCGCCAGCAGGTTGTCGCAGACCATCGCGCCCAGCATCGACCCGGCGAAGAGCGAGACATAGGCAAAGAAGCGACTGATGCGGGGGTCGTCTCGCATATAGCCGACGCTGTAGATGAAGATCAGCAGACAGACCGTGGTCACCATCATCACCATCACCGCGGCCGTCGGGTCCAGATAGACTCCCAGATCCAGGGTCTCGGTACCCAGAGCGAACCACGAAACAAGCGGCAACCACCGCACCTCCGGCGAGCGCACCATCTGCCAGAAGACGCCCTGTGCCAACACCGCTGCCACCGCAATGCCGGCGATGGCGAGCGACTGGCTCAGCCGCCGATGGCGATGTGCCCCCAGCGTGATGAGAAGAAAGGCTAGAAATGGCGCCAGCGGTATCAGCCAGGCTAGGTCAAACACGATCGTTTCAGACCCCAATCCGAGAATCTAGGCTCAAGTGTCTCAGGTCGCGCGTCATCCCTGCAAGAGATCCATTTCCTCCACAGCGACGGTATCTTCCGTGCGCCATATGGAGATAATGAGCGCGAGGCCCAACGCCGCCTCGGCCGCCGCCGTCGCGTAGACCACGATGGCAAAGGCCTTGCCGACCACACGCATGGGCTCGATGAAACGTGCAAAGGCCACGAGTGTCAAGACAACGGCGTTCAGCATTAGCTCGATCGACATCATGATGACGATCAGATTCCGATTAGCCAGGGCACCGTAGACTCCAATGCAGAAGAGCGCCGCAGCCAGGATCAGGTACCAGGAGAGTGGAACAGCGGCAGCGGTCATAGACTACCTCTCCTTCCCCAGGTAGAGCGACCCGATGAGGACCACCAGCAGCATCACAGAGACGACCTCAAAGGGCAGCAGGAAACTCTCGGGATCGACCAGTGCGGCCCCCAGCGCCTTCAGACCTTCTTCGTGCACAGGGGCTGCCGGAGCTTCAGGCAGCGGAAGCTGCACAATCATCCACACGATCACCGCAAAGAGCGCGACCGCAACGATGGCCCCGGACCAAGGATCGGTAAGCGTGCGCTTGTCCTGACGCATTACGCCTTTGGTCACCATGATCGCGATCACCGTCAGCACCGCCACACCGCCTATATAGATGAAAAGCTGGATGCCTGCCATAAACGGGGACTCCAGCAACATGTAGACCGCCGCAACCCCGAAGAACGCGGCGATAAGCCAGAGGGCCGCGTGGAAAATCCGATGAGCCGTGACGACACGCACAGCAGCGCCAAGGGCAAGGACCGCGAAGGTGAGAAAGATGATCTGGTTCACGGAGATCGTCATGATCCCGCCTGCACAGCTCTTCGCTGCTTTCTGCGCCGCGTGGCACGCCGGTCAGCCCACGTCACGACCATCCAGGCAGCCAGGCCCAACACAACGTTGCTCAGCATCAGACCGAGTGCTCGGAGCCATCCCTCCGTGAGATTCGCGGAGACGAGGAGTTTGTCCACAAGTGCGGTCAACAATAGCGTCACCAGCCCCAAAGGAACCAGGAACTTCCAGTTGAACGAGAGCACCTGATCAATGCGCAGCCGCGGCATAGCAGCCCAGAAGAGGACGAGGACGTTGAAGACAAGGAACGCTTTGAGCAAGAGCCAGACAATGCCTAAAGCGGGTACTTGTGCGACCCAAGGTCCGCGCCAGCCGCCCAGGAACAGAATCGAGAAGACGACGGAAGCGGTGAAGTTGTTGATGAACTCAGCCAGATAGAATGAGCCGAACATCATGCCGCTGTATTCCGTGAAGTAGCCAGCCACGATTTCTGAATCGGCCTCGGCAAGCTCAAAGGGCAGCCGCCCCACCTCAGCCGTACTGGCGAGGAAATAGATCAGGGCCGCCAAGGGCACGCAGATGATGAAGGGAATCCGTTGAGCGTGGATGAGATCCTGCAAAGAAAGCGAGCCCGCCAACAGAACCGGCACCAGCAGCGCCAGGATCTGCGGGATCTCATATCCGATGATCTGGGACACCGCCCGGAACGCGCCCACCTCAGCATACTTGTTCCGAGAGCTCCAACCGGCCATGATCATCGAGAAAGGGGCCAGCGATGAGATCGCGACCACATAGAAGGCCCCGACGTCGAGATCCACGACCTGAAACCCCTCCGGCCCCAACGGGATCACCGCCCACACAGCGATGGCGACCGCCACGACCAGGATCGGAGCAGCGACGAAGACGACCCGATCGGCGCCCTGTGGGATGATGAGCTCCTTTGTGAGAATCTTGATCACATCCGCAAAGGTCTGGAAGAGAGCAAAAGGGCCTGCGTACGTCCCGGCATTCGTGGGGCCTAGCCGATCCTGCATCCGACCGATCACCTTACGCGACTCCCAGATCAAGAAGATCACTACGACCAAGGGAACTGCCGCCATGGCGAAGGCTCCCAGCAGGCGTAACAACCATGGAGACCAGTTCACAACAACCGCCTCGACACACCCAGATGCCGTTTCACATCCACTCCAACCAGCCCTTGCGCCAAGTGTAGATCAAGCCGACGCCCAGTAGCGCAAGGAAGATCATAGCCTCCACAACCGCGTAGAGCGGCAGCTGATTGTAGGCCAGTGCCCATGGAAAGAGGAACGCGGCCTCAACGTCGAAGACGACGAAAGCCAGTCCGTACAGGTAATACTGAGGCTTGAACTCGATCCACGTCTCACCAAAGGTGGGATTCCCACTCTCGTAGACCTGCATCTTGTGAGGATTTGGCTTCTTGGGGCTCAGCAGCCACGCCAAGGCAACCGGGGCAGCGCCAAAGATCAGGGCCACCAGAAGGAACAAACCAACCAGCGCATACGGATGGATCACCTTATATCTCCTTACTACATCAA
>JBNGDL010000089.1:0-9897 GCA_049975205.1 Anaerolineae bacterium
GCCCTATATAGAAGATAACGACGCCGCGCTAGAGCCCTAGCGCGGCGTCGTTACATGATGGCTTACATCCAGAAGCGGTCGCTGATCTCGTCCTCGAGGCGTTGGCGCATGTAAGCTAGCGGGATCTGTTCGATCATCGACCTGAGGAACCCCAGCACGATGAGGCGGTCAGCCTGCGCGCGCGGAAGGCCGCGCGCCTCAAGATAGAAGCGCTCCTCCGGGTCGATGGGAGACACCGTCGCGCCATGGCTGCAGCGGACGTCGTTGGCGATGATCTCCAAACCGGGGATGGCGTGAGCTCGGGCATCATCCAACAAGAGACTGTTACTGGCTTGGTATCCCTCTGTGCCACCGCCAGCCTCGTTCTCCACCCGGATCATCCCGTAGAAGACGGTCTGGGCGCGATCGCGCAGGACGTTTCGATACAGCAGGTCACTGTAGGTCTCCGGAGCCCGATGGTGTTGATACGTGCTCTGATCCAGGTGCTGCTGACCGTGGGCGAAGCTAAACCCCGCCATCGTTGACCGGGCCCCTCTCTCCTGGAGGTCGCTGCGGATGAAGTCTTTCGTGGTCTTGCCACCCAGGGACCCTGCTACCCAGACTAGGTTGGCGTCGCTACGGATCTGGGCCTCTTGGACGGTGACTGAGTGGCGGTTTTCGCCCCAGTGCTGGAGGCTCACGTATCGAACTCGCGCCCCCGCCTCGGCGTAGATCTCCACGACCTCGGCGTTGAGCTCCGGCTGGCTATCCAAGGAGACTCGATCTTGGATCAAGGTGACCCGGCTGCCTGCCTCGGCGACAATCAACGTGTGGTGGAGTCCTGTACCGCCCTCGGCATCGTAGGCGACAAGCGACTGGAGCGGGCGCGCCACTAGTTTCCCCGCCGGCACGTAGACGAACGTCCCCCCGTGCCACAACGCGGCATTGAGCGCTGCGAACTTGTTGAACTCGGGGTTCGTGGTGGTTCCTCGCATCCAGTAGCGCCGAATCAAGTCGCCGTGAGTCTGTAGAGCATAGTGAAGGCCCTCCAGCACCACGCCGTTGAGGGCGTCGTCTCGCCGCATCGTAGCGTAGGTTCGCGCGCCGTTGCAGTGGACCAGTGCCCCCGAGACCTGCTCCACCGGCGCCAGCGTGGTGTCCCAGCAAGGAGGCAATTCGTAGATCCCATCCAGCTCGCGGGCCGAGAAGGCCACGCCAAGGGAGTCGAGAGGATAGGCTCTGGGGCTGGTGCGACGCCAGGCCTCTTCATCCTCGCGCGGTAGATCCATCATCGTGTACAGCTCCCAGGCTTCCTGACGGCGCTCTCGCATCCAATCTGGTTCGTTATATAGATCCGCAAGCATCTCCACAGCTTCCAGGCTTGGGGACAATCGCTGGGCCGCTGTGTCGAGCCCCGCTTGCGACAGGGATGCAGCCGTCATTGGAGATGCGTCAAGCCGTTCGGTCACTGACTCGTCTCTATCCAACGGATCCCTCCATCTGAAGCTGAATCAGTCGGTTCAGCTCCACCGCGTACTCCATTGGCAGCTCCTTAACAAAGGGTTCCAGGAAGCCGTTGATGATGATCGCCGAAGCCTGTCGCTCGCTCAGTCCCCGGCTCATTAGGTAGAAGAGCTGATCCTCGCTGATCTTGCTGACCGTCGCCTCGTGCTCTACCTTGACGTTGTCCTCACTCACATCGATGTAGGGGTAGGTGTCGGATCGGGACTCAGGATCCAGGAGCAGGGCATCGCAGACGACGCTGGATCGGGCGCGCTCCGCGCCGCGCGCAATGCGCACGAGCCCGCGGAAGCCTGAGCGTCCATTCCCCTTGCTGATGGATTTCGACGTGATAACCGAGCTGGTGTCCGGCGCAAGATGGATAGCCTTAGCCCCCGCATCGTAGTGCTGCCCATCACCGGCGAAAGCAATGGACAACACCTCGCCCCGGGCGCGAGGCCCCCGCAGTATGACCGCCGGATATTTCATCGTCACGCCACTACCGAGGTTGCCGTCGACCCACTCCATCAGCCCGTCCTCCTCGACCACGGCTCGCTGGGTCACCAGATTGTAGACGTTCTTGGACCAGTTCTGAATCGTCGTATAACGGGCGTGTGCACCTGGCTTCACAAAGATCTCGATCACGCCGGTGTGGAGGGCAGCTTCCGTGTACTGGGGGGCGGTACAGCCTTCAATATAGTGGACGTTGCTCCCCTCATCTGCAATGATGATGCTGCGCTCGAATTGCCCAAGGCTCTGAGCGTTGATGCGGAAATAGGCTTGTAGCGGAATGTCTACATCCACGCCTTTGGGGACATAGACGAAGCTGCCGCCTGACCAGAAGGCGCTATTGAGCGCCGCGAACTTGTTATCGCGAACCGGGACCGCTTTGCTTATGTGGGCTTGCACGAGATCGGGATATTCTTGTACTGCCGTATCCATGTCGACAAAGATGATACCGTGGCTTTCCCACTCTTCCTTAAGCGAGCTGTAGACGGCCTCCGAATCCATCTGGGTCTCGACCCCAGCCAGGTACTTGCGTTCTGCTTCGGGGATACCTAACTTCTCGAAGGTGTCCTTGATCGCTTCCGGAACCTCATCCCATGAGCGCTGCTTACTCGGGGTGGCGCGCATAAAATAGTAGAATTGCTCGAAGTCCAGGGCACCGAGATCGACCCCCCACGTGGGCATAGGGATCTCGAGGAAGGTCTCTAGCGCTCTCAGGCGGAACTGCGTCATCCAGTCGGGCTCATGCTTCAATGCCGAGATCTCACGCACGACATCCTCACCGATACCTCGTCGGGATCGGTGCGCGTAGTCGATCTCTGTGCGGAAGTTATAGCGTTCCTGCTCTTTGATCGTTTTCAGATCATTCTGGTCCACTGACATAGATTGATCGCCCTCGGTCTCTCTTCCCTGCCGTTCTATGCGTCGATCTCCTCGCGAACCCACTCGTAGCCTTGCTCTTCCAAGATGTCCACAAGTTTGGCGTCACCGGTCTTGACAATGCGACCATTCACAAAGACATGGACGATGTCAGGGTGAATGTAGTTGAGGATCCGCTGGTAGTGCGTGATGACCAACAAGCCCATAGACAGCTCGCCCTGGAGCGTATTGACCCCTTCGGAGACCACGCGCAGGGCATCGATGTCCAGCCCAGAGTCTGTCTCGTCAAGAACGGCATACTTTGGTCGCAACATGGCCATTTGCAGGATCTCGGCGCGTTTCTTCTCACCGCCAGAAAAGCCCTCGTTCAGATACCGGCGCAGGAACACGGGATCCATTTTCAGCAACTCCAGTTTCTCGTTGACCTCGTTTCTGAACTCGCGCATCGGCATGAGGTGGGCGTTGAATCGGCCTCGGGTGGCTGTTTGGTCCTGATTGCTGTATCCTCTCGCGGCACTGGTGGCTGCGTGAAGGAAGGAGTAGAGCGTCACGCCGGAGACGCTGACAGGGTACTGCATAGCCAGGAACAAGCCCTCGCGGGCCCGCGCATCCGGTGCCAAAGCCAGCAGGCTGGTGCCATCCAGCAGAACGTCTCCCTGCGTGATCTCATATCTGGGATGTCCCATCAGGGCGTACGCCAGCGTGCTCTTGCCGGATCCATTGGGCCCCATCAGCGCGTGGGTTGCGCCGCGCTCCACCACTAAGCTGACACCCTTCAGAATCTCCTTGCCGTCTACAGAGACGTGCAAGTTACGAATCTCTAACGCCATCCGATCTTCTCCTTGAGACAGCTCTTACCATTGTATTGTATCGCGAGCAGTGAGTATAGGTCACTCCGCATTTTTGTCAAGTTTTTCTATTAAATTGTTCGTTGAATCGCGAGCCGGTAAGGGGATGCTGCTAGCCGGTACAGGAGCCGGCAGGCGATCGCCGTGAAAGGCCCCACACGGGCGAGAGATTCTCAGCAGCACATACAAGCTCAACCACAACAAGGACCGGCACGCTGCAGCGTGCCGGTCCCGTGAACTCTAGATCTGACGCTGTTATCCTGTCAAGGACCTCAGCGCTCCAATCCCAATGACGCCACCCAGGCCAAGCGCGCCCAGGATCATCTGAATTACGAAGATGACTAGCCATCCGACCAGAATGGTGACGATGGTGCCCGAGTCATCCAGATCGAGCCCCTCCTTGATGGCGAAGTAGCTTGCCACCAAGGACCAGATGGCACCCACGATCCCTCCGATGCAGGGGATGATGCCGAGCATCTGCGGTGCGTAGGCAAAGCCGATGACCCTGAGCATCTCGTTGATCGTGGCCTCTCCCTTGAAGAGCTTCGTGCCCACAAGATAGGTGACACCCGACCAGATGATCCAGTTGACGAAGGCCATCACGAACGTGACAATCAGTCGCAGAAGCGTGGCGCCAAAGCCCTCGAAGTCGCCCCCAACCAGATTTAGGAGCAAGCTAAAAAGGGCACCAACGGTCGACAACGCGGCCACAATGGCCACGACGATGGCTGCCTGCGACGTGGCAGACTCGTCGTGCTCAATCTCTGCGAACACCTGCCGATCAAGCTTAAAGACACGGATAATACGATCTAACATAGCTTTCCTCCTGGAATGATAAAGAGCATCAAGTTGAAGGCCTTACAGCTTCTTCCATTATACTCAGCATCTGATTCTACGAAAGAGGCCTGCGCAGTATCTTGAACAAATGTCCGGGTTGCCGTATAATCGGGCTAGACGCACCGGGTCGAGGCGACGGCGGGATCGTGTGCTAAGCGGGTGTCATTTTCCTCGGAGGGCCTCGGCGCGTTTGGACCCGGTAACGTGCCCCCGGTGGCGGGGCACTGTCTATCTTTGAGGGGAAACGCGGTGCACGGCTAGCTCAGCGTCGATCGGCGCTGGCAAGGTGGGAGGGACTGAGATGCGGGACTTTGTCCACCTGCATAACCACACGGAATACTCCTTATTGGATGGCCTGAGCAAATGCTCTGCGCTTGCCCGGTACGCGGCAGAACAGGGTATGAATGCGTTGGCTATTACCGACCATGGCGTCATGTATGGAGTGGTGGACTTCTACCAGGCCTGTCACGCCGCCGGCATCAAACCGATCATTGGTATTGAGGCCTATGTAGCGCAGGGCTCACGCTTCACTCGGGAACGCGACAATGCTACGCATCACCTGGTGCTGCTGGCACAGAATCAGACGGGCTACCGGAATCTGCTGGAGCTCGCTAGCATCGCGCAGCTTGAGGGGTTCTACTACAAGCCCCGTATCGACAAGAGGGTTCTGGAAACCCACAGCGAAGGTGTGATAGCACTCTCCGCTTGTGTGCAGGGTGAGATCCCGCAACTTCTCTATCAGGGTCAGGAAGCAAAGGCGCGGAAGGCCGTGCAGTGGTACCTAGACCATTTTCCTGACCGCTTCTACCTAGAGCTTCAATCCCACGACATCCCCGAGTATGATGAGGTTTATCGGAAGTTGGTCGCCCTGAGCAGGGAGATGGACGTTCCTCTCGTTGCCACGAACGACATCCACTATGCACGGCGCGAACAGGCCGACGCCCATGACGTCCTCCTATGCATCGGAACCGGCAAGACAGTGAACGAGCCGAACCGCTTGAGAATGACCGACGACTCCTACTACATGCGCTCTCCGGCCGAGATGTGGTCGCTCTATGGTGAGCTTCCCGAGGCGTTGCTGAACACTGTCAAGATTGCCGAACAGTGTGAGGTCGAGCTTCAGTTCGCCCCTCCCTATCATTTGCCGAAGTTCCCCGTCCCTGAGGGTCGGGGCACATCGGAGGAGTATCTTCGCTATCTCTGCCATGAGGGAATGCGATGGCGCTACGGTGACGACCATGCCAAGCTCGAATACGTAGAACGGCTGAACTACGAGCTGGACATCATCCACCAAATGGGATTCGATGATTACTTCCTGATTGTTTGGGACCTCTGTGAGGCGGCGAAAAGGCGCGACATTTGGTGGAATGTGCGTGGATCCGGCGCCGGCAGCGTGGTTGCCTATACTTTGGGCATCACGAGTGTCGATCCCTTCAGGAATCGTCTGATGTTCGAGCGGTTCCTGAACCCAGCGCGCGTCTCGATGCCCGATATCGACCTCGACTACCCCGACGACCGCCGCGCGGAGCTGATCGCTTATACCAAGGAGCGTTACGGGGCGGATCACGTTTCAGCTATCATCACGTTTGGCACGCTCGGCGCGCGCGCTGCGATCCGTGATGTCGGAAGGGCCCTAGATATTCCATTGGGTGAGGTAGACAAGGTCGCCCGCCTTGTCCCCAATGTGCCGGGCAAGCCCGTCTCGATTAACGAGGCGCTGGAGAGCGTCCCGGATCTAAAGAAGATCTACGATGGGACCCCCTACATCAAGAACCTCCTGGAAACGGCGAAGGAGGTTGAGGGTGTGACGCGTCACGCCAGCACCCACGCCGCTGGCGTCTTGATCTCGGATAAGCCTCTCGTTACCTATCTTCCTCTGAACCGTCCAACTAAGGGGGAGGCTGAGGACAGCCCGGTCGATCGTATCTCCCAGTGGCCGATGGAGATCGTCGAAGCAATGGGGATGCTGAAGGTCGACTTCCTCGGACTGCGAACGTTGACCCATATGCGCAAGGCATGCGAGCTTATCGAGCAGGAGTACGGTCGCAAGCTCGACCTAATGTCCATTCCTTATGAGCGGGTTCCCGATGACCCGGAGAAGGATGCGGACGTCCTGGAGCTCTACAAGCTCCTGTCCACCGGCGAGACGACGGGCGTCTTCCAGGTGGAAGGCGCCGGGATGCGCCGAACCCTCCGGGAGTTGCGTCCCGAGCAGTTCCAACACATAACCGCAGTCCTAGCGCTCTATCGCCCCGGCCCAATGGAGAACATCCCTACCTATATCCAGCGCATGCACGGTGAGGAAGAGGTCACCTACCACCATCCGATGCTCGCGGACATCCTGGGCGACACCTACGGCATTATTGTCTACCAGGAGCAGATCATGCAGATCGCGGTGGCGATGGCTGGATACAAGCCAGGCGAAGCCGATATGATCCGCAAGGCGGTAGCGAAGAAGAAGCAGAAGCTGATGGATAGACATCAGCGTATGTTCCGAGCCGGCGCCGTCAAAAAGGGCATCGATCCTGAAGTCGCGGATCGTGTCTGGGCGGATATTGAGTTCTTTGCGCGGTACGGCTTCAACCGGGCACACGCCACCGACTATGCCGTGATCACCGCTCAGACGGCCTATTTGAAGGCCCATTACCCGCTCGAGTTTATGACGGCTTTGATGACGACCGAGCGTCACAACACCGAGAAGCTTGGGTTCCTGATTGCCGATGCCCGCCGCACCGGGCTCAGGGTCGACCCCCCTTCCCTCAACTACTCAGAGGTCGAGTTCACGATCGAGCACGGTGAAGATGGCGAGCGGTTCATCCGCATCGGCCTGGGAGCGATCAAGAACGTTGGCGATGAGGTGATGGAGATGGTTGCCGCGGCGCGTGAGGCGGGAGGCCCTTTCGAGTCTCTCGATGACTTCTGCGACCGCGTTGACCTGCGTAGGCTCAACCGAAAGACACTAGAGTGCTTGGTTCAAGCCGGGGCCCTCGATGAGTTTGGCCAGCGTCCCGCGTTGCTGACCCTGATCGATGCGATGATTGGGATCAGTTCACAGACCCATAGCGCGCGGGATGTGGGACAATACACGCTCTTCGACAATATGGTTGAGATGCGCCAGGCCATCAGGCCCCCAGACTTCGTGCCACCCATTCCCGACCGGCAGCTGCTGGAGTGGGAGAAAGAGCTCCTGGGGACCTATCTCTCGAAACATCCCATTGCGGATCACGAGCGGGACCTCTTGGCCCGCGATTTGATCACGACGACCATTGGCAATCACACGACCGAGGCCCCGGGTCAGGTGCTCAAGGTGGTCGGCATGGTGCAGCGTGTTCGCCGTACTACCACCAAGCGAGGCGAGATGATGGCTTTCCTCACCCTGGAGGGATCGGGCGGGTCCCTCGATGTCGTCGTCTTCCCGCGCACCTTCGAGCGATTCAGGGACCTCCTCACGCCCAACCGCATCCTTGTGGTTGGAGGGAAGCTTGATGCACGCCCAGACCGCGATGAGCACTCCTTGTTGGCAGACTGGATCAAGGAGCCGCACGAGTTCCCCCGTCCTGCCGAGTCCTCATCCTATGGGCCTTCGTCCTCCCGACCCCCAGGTTCTGTTCGGGAGGCCGGCGAGCCTCCAGCGGCAGTGGACTTTGGGTCAAATGCGATGTCCGGCAATGGCGGTCCCTTGGAGCAACATGCAGCTGCGCCGCACTCCTCCGCGTCGGCGTCATCTGTCTCCCGAGCGAATGGCAGGCGCCGAGGCACCACAGCCCATGCCGATCGTGGAAATGGTGGTGGCGGCAGCGGGACTCATGGGTCTGCCGGGAATGGGGGTTCGACGCCGCCGCCTGAGCCTCCCGCTCCTCCCGCCACGCTCTACATCACGCTCAAGCGATCCGGCGATACCACTACGGATTTTGAGCGGCTGACGAGCTTGCACGAGGTGCTTCTCAAGGAGGAGGGCTCTGACCAGTTCGTCGTGGTCTTGGAGGGCTCGCGGAAGATCGAGCTCTCTTTCCCGAATGAGTATACGCGCTTCACACCCGATCTTGCAAAGCAGATCGCGTCCATTGTCGGGGCTGAGAATCTGCGCGTTGTGCAGCAGCAAGGCCCCTGGTAGGAGGCGTTCATGGTCGTTGTGCGTCAAGTTGATGTCAGAGATCGACGCCAAGTACGCCGTTTCGTCGATTTCCCTTACCAGCTCTATGCGAACTGCCCGCAGTGGGTCCCCCCGATCCGTGGCGATATCCGCACTATGCTGAATCCGGATAAGCATCCCTTCTACGAGCACTCTGATGCCGATTTCTTCGTTGCAGAGGAGAAAGGGGAGGTCGTGGGCCGCATCGCGGCTCTGGAGAATCGAAGGTACAACCGCTACCACGATGAGAAAATCGCCAACTTCTACCTCTTCGAAACGGTAGAAGACCAGGCCGTGGCCGATGTGCTCTTCGATCAGGCTGCTAGCTGGGCTAAACAAAGAGGGTTAACCCAGCTTGTCGGGCCTAAGGGGTTTGCGATGCTGGACGGGTATGGGATGCTCGTCGAGGGATATGAACATCGCCAGATGATGACGATGATGAACTACAACTATCCCTACTATCCTGATCTCCTGATGGCTATTGGCTTTGAGAAGCTCGTCGATTTCGTCTCCTGCTATATCGGCGTCGACACCTTTGATCTGCCGGAACGAGTCCACCGCATTGCTCAGCGGGTTATGGAGCGCGGCTCGTTGGAGGTCAAGCGTTTCAAGAGCCGGCGTGAAATCAAGACGTGGACGGGGCGTATCCGCGAGGCCTATAACCGAGCCTTCGTAGACAACTGGGAGTTTTATCCTATCACCGAACGGGAGGCCGACTTCGTGATGGACAACGCCATCAGTCTCTCGGATCCCAGCTTGATCAAGGTCATCGTGCACGGAGACGAGATGGTCGGATTCCTCTTCGGCTTCCCCGATGTCTCCGCAGCGTTGCAGCGTGCGAACGGGCGACTGACGCCGTGGGCATTGATCGATCTGCTAATAGAGATGCGCCGAACGAAGTGGCTCGCGCTCAATGGCGCGGGGTTGATCCCGGAGTTCCACGGTGTGGGTGGCAATGCCTTGCTCTATGCTGAGATGGAGAACACCATCCGCGATCAGGGCTTCGAGCACGCCGATCTGACGCAGGTTGCCGAATCAGCCGTGCAGATGCGACGAGACCTCGAGAATGTGGGTGGCAAGATGTACAAGAACCATCGCGTCTACCAGATGGCGATCTAGACCTTGCGCAAACTCCGAAACGTGCTATACTTTCGACTGCTTGGGCGGTTAGCTCAGTTGGCTAGAGCGCCACGTTGACATCGTGGAGGTCACAGG
>JBNGDL010000090.1:0-9603 GCA_049975205.1 Anaerolineae bacterium
CGACCTCACGTGTGGAGAAGAGCCATTTATCGTGTTCTTTGAGGCGGGCTGCCAATTCGGGGGGAATCGTTGGGAAAGCCAGGCCAGCTTGTTCAAAAAGATGCCTAGCCCTCGCAATGTCAGTCATCGGCCATCACCCCCTGGTTAGCACACTGGGACATAAGCGGTAGCAACCACACTGATCATCTCATCTTTCGCTGTCACGATGCACATATCCTGGACGGCACCAAGCAATCAAGACGGCTGGAACACGGCCTCGATGGCAGCGTGGTCGCTGAGTCCGTCCTCCACAAGATGGGTCAAGTAGCGACACTCCACGGCATTGAGAGCCTGCGAAGCGAAAACGTGGTCAAAGCGTCGCTTGGTGACACCGTACTTGGTCTTGTGGAACCAGCTATAGGCCTCCACCTCGTAGCCGTTCAGGGCGCGGAAGACGTCGGGCAGGTCGAAAGGCGCCAGGCCCTGCAATATGCTGCGCTCGCCAGCGTCCCAGCGTTCATCGCCTCGGGAGATGGCGATTCGACCATCGGACCTTATCTCTTCGCCCCACGTGATGACCCTCCCCTCAGGTGTCTCCCCCTGTGGTGTGTTGAAGTCACCGCATAGGATACGTGGCAACTGCGGGTGGTGAGCGAGGCGGACATAGATATCCTCGAACATCCCGATCTTTCTGTAGCCATTGGAGACACCTGGCACGATGTGTGCCGTGTGCAATTCGATGGATCCCCAGGGGGTGTCGACTGAGACTGAGATGACGCGTTCAGGAAATGGCGCGTTCTTGTCGGTGAAATGGACCTCCTGGAGAGGCCAGCGGCTCGCGATGACTTCACCGTACCTTCGGTCATACTTCGTGGCAAGGTGCACGCTCTCGATGAGGTGAGGTAGCGCCATGTCTGCCAACCGCGGCTTGATGCGGGTCAAAGCGTTGAGGCGCACCTCTTGCAGGGCCAGCAGATCTGGCTGCCTTTCCGCCAGCGCTGCCATCTGTTGTGGGTTCTTGCCGACCTTCCCGGCGATGTTCCACGAGATCAGACGGAACTCTCTCGGTACCATCAGACTCGCCCCGTCGATGTGAGGCCCGCCGGCCGGCTGATGGTAAGGTCCTTGCCTTCCCCGCCGGCCCAGCCGAACTGCACGAAGTCGATCTGTCGGCCGGGGTGACGGCTCAGCACGCGGCGGCGCAGTTCGTCGTAGAGCTCGGGCATGTCGGGACCGAAGAAGCCCAGCACAAGGCGCATCGGTTTCGTGATATCGATGGACTTATCCCCGAGTTCGTCGAACACAAACTTGACGCTCCACTTGTGGCTCTCCAGCCATTCGAGGTGGTCGAGGCCCTGAAAGAAGAGGTTTTCGAGCTCAAGGCGGCTGCAGTCCGGGCCCTTGATCTCGAGCACCACCAGAGATCCGCCAAGTCGATCAACGCCGAGGAGGTCGAGCTGCTCGCGTTTCCGCGTTCCCTCTGCGGCGCTCAGTTCGTGGCGGAGGTAATCCAACCGGATATCCTTATGCGCCAGCGGAATGCGCAGACCATCCGTTGACATCATCCTCCGGCGGAGTGCAACCTGAACCCATTGCTCGTTCACCTTGGTGGGGACCTCGAGGGGTATCTGCGATGTGTCGCAGAGCAGATCGGGTGTGAGCACAACAAGGCGAGGGACCACCGACGAGAGGAGCTCGAACTTCCTCAAGACTGCGTCAGGGAAACGCACCCCCAGCAGGTAGAGAGACTGCGCGTCGTCGCCATAGCTATGTCGTATGCGCTCGTACAGATCGACCATCGGATACAGGATCGTACGGAGGTAGGGCGTCCCAAACGTCTCGGTGGTGAGTTGACTGGGCGATCCGGGGAAGCCCACAACTAAGCCGGCCCAGCCTCTCGGCCGCATGGCGATGCGTAGAGTCAGACGCGAAAGATACTCCGTGATCTTGTACCGACCCCCGCCTTGGCGCAGCAACTGTTTGGGTACGAGCTCCAGCCCGAGGTCTGCATTAAGTCTCTCGAGCAGACTGCTAACTGGCTTGTCGTCCAGAACGTCTCCTTCGGATAGCGCCCTGAAGTACCCACCCTTGCCGATTGTCATGAGCCTTCTCCCTCCTTCTCTTTTCCTTCTTCGCGGTCAAACCTGGCCTCGACCTTCTTGCGCAGCTCTGGCGGCATCTTCTCGAGCAGGGCCTGTTGGCGCTCTTCCTGAGTTGGCGCTGGCGTGTTGGCGGGCACCAGATCGCCTGGCCCCCAACTGAAGTAGTCGGACCGATCCTTCTTGTGTTCGTCGGGCATTGCACCCCTCCTCTAGCCACCTAAGGTTCAGCTATTAAGACCGTCTGAATTCTCGTCTTGCTCTCAGCAAGCAGGTCCGTGTCCAGGCGATGCTAGGCAAGGCGTTGTGGTCAAAAGCAAATTCGGAGGGTTCGCCCTCTGGGACGAGCGCATAGAAACTTGGCGACTTCTGCCTGCAAGAGCCTCTCGCTCAACCACCACACGCTCACTTGCATTATACGTCGCGCTTGAGAGCTCGCAATTCCTCGGAGAAACAGTTACCTTGTTGTTTCCCGCACATTGACATATAATCATGATGCCGGTAACCAACACAGACTGTCGATAGGTGGCGGGATGGATCATGTGTTCACCGGATGGCACAATACATCTTACCCAAGCTCACCGAGCTGGTATCTTCGCTGCTGGACGTTCAATCGTACTATAGGCTCATCATAGTCGTCGGGCCGATTGGTGCGGGCAAGACGCCGCTGCTGAAAGCGTTGTCCCGCGAGGAAGATATCCCTTATCTCAACCTCAACTTGGCACTCAGCGAGCGACTGCTGGAGCTGTCCAGCAGAGAGCGCCCTCTGCGTGTCCGTCGTCTCCTGGAACAACTTATTGACGAACATCCGGGGAATGCCACCGTCCTGGATAACATCGAGCTGCTCTTCGCCCCGGCCCTGAAGGTGAATCCCCTCATCCTGTTCCAAAGACTCAGCCGGCGAAGAATCATCGTGGTCGCCTGGGGTGGCGCGTACGATGCCGAGCGGGATGTTCTGACCTATGCCGAGCCGGGACATCCCGAGTACAGGCGCTATGAACGGCCCGACGGCGAGTTCATCACCCTACCATAGGAAGGGAACGCTGATGAAGTATAAGGATCTCATTCAGTTCGAGCCCATCGAGACTGTTGTTCAGTTGCGTGAGGCTGACGACAAACGTGAAGCTGAGACCTTGGTCAAAACTTACGTCATCTCGGATCGGATGGCGGATCTGTTGACCCGTCTGGTGATCCCTCAGCTCCAGTTTGATGAACCCAAGGACAACAAGGGGCTTATGGTCGTCGGGAACTACGGCACGGGCAAGTCACATCTTATGTCGGTGCTCTCCGCAGTGGCCGAGCACGGCGACTTGGTGGCGGCGCTGACCAATGCGCAGGTCGCCGAGGCTGCCGACAGTATCGCTGGACGGTTCCGTGTAGTCCGCACGGAGATTGGTGCAACGGTGATGCCGCTCCGGGACATCCTCCTTGGGGAGCTAGAGCTGGCGCTGAATGATATGGGCATCTCTTTCTCATTTCCCCCTATGGACGAGGTGCCCAACAGCAAGGATCTCCTGGTTTCGATGATGGGTGCGTTGCAGCAAGCGTACCCTGATCAGGGCCTGCTCCTCGTCGTGGACGAGCTTTTGGACTATCTCCGCTCGCGGCGCGATCAGGAGCTCGTGCTGGATCTGACATTCCTGCGCGAGATAGGCGAGGCCTGCCGTCACTCCCGATTCCGCTTCGTAGCGGGGATCCAGGAGTCCCTCTTCGACAGCCCGCGCTTCCAGTTCGTGGCCGACTCGGTGCGGCGGGTCAAGGACCGCTTCGAGCAGGTGCGCATCGCGCGTGAGGACGTGGCCTACGTGGTGGCGGAGCGGCTGCTGCGCAAAACACCTGAGCAGAGAAGTCGTATCCGCGCGCACTTGAGACAGTTCACAAAACTCTACGGCTCGATGGCTGAGAGAATGGACGAGTTCGTGCGCCTCTTTCCGGTCCATCCGGCGTACCTGGAGGTTTTCGAACGGGTGTATGTGGCAGAGAAGCGCGAAGTGCTCAAGTCTCTCAGCGCGGAGATGCAATCCCGCCTGGACGAGACCGTGCCCGAGGATCGACCGGGCCTCATCGCCTACGACGCCTACTGGACCCGCCTGCGCGACAATCCCTCTTTCCGTAGCATCCCCGAGGTCAAGGAAGTGATCGACAAGAGCCAGGTGCTGGAGGATCGGGTGCGCAACGCCTTCACGCGACCGCAGTATAAGCCGACAGCCCTGCGTATCATCCACGGTCTCAGCGTTCATCGGTTGACCACTGGCGATATCTACGCCCCACTAGGTGCTACAGCTGAGGAGCTGCGTGATTCCCTCTGCCTCTATTTGCCCGTGCCGGAACGAGAGGCCGATTTTCTCAAGACATCGGTCGAGGCCACGCTGCGGGAGATCATGCGCACGGTGAGTGGCCAGTTCCTCTCCTTCAACGCTGAGAATGGTCAGTATTACCTGGACTTGAAGAAGGACATCGATTTCGATGCCCTGATCGAGCAGCGGGCAGAGTCATTGGGCCCGAGCCAGCTCGATCGTTACTATTTCGAGGTGCTCAAGCTGGTGATGGAATGCACCGACACGACCTATGTTCCCGGCTATAACATCTGGGAGCACGAGGTTGAGTGGCCGGAACGGCGCGTGACGCGGCCGGGCTACCTTTTCTTTGGCGCACCCAACGAACGTTCGACCGCTCAGCCGCCCCGTGACTTCTATCTGTATATGCTTCAGCCTCACGATCCGCCGTCGTTTACGGATCAGCAGAAGCCCGATGAAGTCTTCTTCCGCCTTGCCCGGCCCGACGAGGCCTTCGAGACTTCGCTCCATCAGTACAGCGGGGCGAAGGAGATGGCCGCCTCGGCCTCCGGCGCCAACCGACTGCAATACGAGAAGAAGGCAGACACTCATCTACGTGATCTGCAGAAGTGGCTGCGAGAGAACGCGCCCCAGGCGATGGATGTGACGTATAAGGGTGTCGCACGGTCCCTGGCGGAGTGGATCAAAGAAGGGGCTGCGCCACGTTCTACGTCGTCTGTTCGGGATCTCATCAACGCCGTGGCATCCACCTGTCTGAGCTCCTACTTCAGGGAGGAGTTCGCGGACTATCCCGGCTTCTCGATCCTCATCACCCAGGCCACTCGCACGCAGGCTGCTCAAGAGGCCGTGCGCTGGTTAGCCGGTGGGCTCAAGACTCGGCAGGGGACGGCTGTGCTTGATGCGCTCGAGCTCCTCGATGGCGACCGGGTCGCGGCCCGTGATTCGCGGTATGGTAGCTATTTTCTGAACGAGCTGCAGCAGAAGGGTGAGGGGCAAGTGGTCAACCGCTCCGAGATCATCCGGGGACCGGCGAACGCCGAGGTCGATCCGCACTTCAAGCTGGAGCCAGAGTGGGTTGTGGTGGTCCTACTCGCCTTGGTCTACACCGGCGAGATAACCCTCGCCATCCCCGGTCGCAAGATCGACGCCAGTAACCTGGAGGAGGCGATCAAGGTCGGAGTCGCCGACTTGGCTGGTTGGAAATTCATCGAACGGCCGAAAGGCATGCCGCTCGCGGCATTGACCGAGTTGTTCCAACTGCTCGACCTACCTACCGGCCTGATCAAGGACGCCAACCAGCATGCGTCTGCCGTCGAGCAGCTGCAGAAGCGGGTGGCTGACGTGCTCGACCGCGTGGTCCTGATCCGCCAGAAGATCCAGGGCGGGCTGCCAATCTGGGAGGCCAGCCTGCTGGAGGGGCAGTTGAGGGCGAGCCTTCTGAGTCAATTGGATGACTACAAAGCTTTCTTGGAGTCGCTCCAGGCGTACAACACGCCGGGCAAGCTGCGCAATCTCCGCTATTCCATTGACGAGGTGAAAGCCAAATCCGCCGGTCGTGCCGTCCTGGCTGACCTGGAAGCTCTCGTCGACATTGTCGCTGCCATCCAACCGCTGACGGCCTACCTCGAGGTAGCTCTGGCGGTCCTTCCCTCCGACCATCCGTGGTCGCAGAAGGTGAAAGAGATCCAGGAGGAGCAGTTGACCCAGCTTCGCACGCGCGAGAACTGGCGTCGGCACACCCTGCGTTCCGCTTTGATCGGGGCGCTGGAGAACCTCAAGAGTGAGTACATCAGGTTGTACCTGGAACTTCATCGCAGGGCGCGGCTGAACGCCGATGAGGACAACCGAAAGAAACGCCTTATGGCCGACCCTCGCCGTGCTCAGTTGACCGCTCTGGCGACCATCGAGTTCCTCCCCGTGGCTGACCTACAGAAGTGGGAAGAAGAACTGACCGATCTTCAGCCATGTTACGCCGTGGGCGCGTCGGAGCTGCAGGATCACGCCATCTGCCCCCACTGCGGATATCGACCGGTGGAGGAGCCGCGGGACCGGGCCATCGCAACCGAGCTCGACGGGCTGGAGGATCGGCTAGCAGAGCTCCATGCCGATTGGACTGCCGCGCTGCTGATGAATCTGCGAGAGGAGGCAACCCAGGCGAATATCGCGCTGATGACGCCTGAACAGCAGAAGCTCGTCGCTCGCTTCCTGGACGCCGGGGCCTTGCCCAAGAAAGTGAGCTATGAGTTCGTTGAGACAGTCAAAGAGGCGCTGAGTGGACTGGAGCGCGTCGCCCTGCCGCCGGAGGACATTCTGATGGCCCTGACGCAGGGTGGGATGCCGTGCACGGTTCAGGAGCTTCTGAGTCGTTTTCGAACCTTCATTGAGACACAGACCGAGGGGAAGGACCCGAACAAAGTGCGAATCGTGGTGGAATGGTAGGAGAAGCCCCAACGACTGTGTGGAACCGTAGCAGCAGCGTTCAGCAGCGATTTGCCGAACGGTGCAGTGAACTCCTGGAGACGATGGTCAGCCAAGCCAGGGAAAAGGATCCCTGGAAGATCTACCTTGCCAAGGGTGCCGGCGACCGCGCAATAGCGGGCGACCACGAAGAGCGCCATCTTCTCGAGCTGCTCCAGAATGCCCGCGATGCGATCTTTCGAGGGCATAGCGAGGGGATTGAAGCGCCTGGCCGGGTGCTCGTCGCTGTGACGGAGCACGGCATGGCGATGGCGAACACCGGATCGCCCTTTCACCTCAATGACGAAGATGTGCTCGAGGCGGTACGGTTCCTGATGCGGTCCGACAAGGTCGGGAAGGGCTTCGTTGGACACAAAGGCATCGGGCTCAAATCGATCCTCCTTCGCGCAGGCGCGTTCTCCGTGCGAACTCGCATCGACGGCGATGTCCTGAGGGCAAGCTTCTCCCGTTATCGCACCGCGCGCCATCTTCTGGACCGAATCGCGACATCGTCTCATGATTTCCCCCACCAGGAAGATATCCTAACAGAGCTCTCACGCATGCCTTTGTTCACCCAGCCGCACGCCGATGATGCGGGTGGGGCAGCCCTTGGCGACGACACAGCATTGGTGGAGTCGTTGATCAACGGCAGTGTGGCCCACCCTACAGGGTTGAGCCGTGATCACAGACCCGCTGAGCTAACGCCGTACACAACCGTCGTCTATCTCCCTTACGCCGATGACGCCTGGGAGCGACTTCTCGACGAGGTGAAAGCCAAACTGCCACAGGATCGGCGTGACCGCTTCCATCGCGAACAGCAACAGATGGGTACCTCAAGACGTGCGGGGGCGGAAGCGCTCTGGAAAGAGCTTATGGCCCTGGACCCACGTGTCTTCGTCCTGTTGGGCGAGATCTCCGAGATTCAGTTCGTTCGGTTCGCGGAAGGTGAGCTCGTTGAAGGACAGCGCATCGATATAGATCGCCCCCTCTCGCCCCTCAACGACGTGGGCCTGGCTACACGGATGGTCGAGGTCAGAGGCGGGGAATGGCATGGATTGGGGGAGCAGACATCCAAAGCATGGACGCGCTCCTTCACCATCCTCTCGGCACCCACAGCGTTGGGGAAAGAGAATGAGAAGGTGGGAGAGAAAGGCCCCCAGGAATACGTCCGCATTCTCCTGGAGGTGCCGGGCTCTGATCCTATGTCATTGAGAAACGAGCCCCTCTTCCTCTACTATCCGATCGACTCCAGCCTCTCCGGGCTGCCATTCCTGATCCACGGGCCGTTCCGGGTCAATTCCAGCCGTACTGAACTGGCTGCCAGCGAGGCGGAACATAATCGTAGGGTATTACTTGAGGCCGTCCGGTTGCTTGAGGAGCGCTTGCCCAGCCTGCTTGAGGAGGGCCCGTTGCGGGCATGGCTTCCCTGGGTTCTGCTCCCGCAAGTTGGCGAAAACGAGGATGCCTGGGCCTCTCGCGATGGCCTGCAGCGGTGGTTGGTTACCGAGGTGTTCGACCTGCTACGCAAGATGCCATGCGCTCCAACGGTGCGAGGGCGTGCACGCCCCAGTGACGTCCACTTCCTTCCTGAGCATCCAGGAGCGCTGGCCCTGCTGGAGGATCTGCATCCGCAGGGCCACGAGGAGACCAGCGGGCTTTGCCTCCTGGCGCCGGACAGTCGTCTGACGTACCAGCGCCTCCACGAGCATCGTGGCGCCCATTGGGAGGGAGCAGCTCGCACAATCGGCTTGGGGCAGATGGATCGGACGCGCTTCGCCAGTGCGCTGGTTGAGGATCTCAAGCGCGTCGAGCGGCGCTCCCCCTGGCGCGTAGATGCAGAGCGGGCTCGGGCATTCTTTCTGGGCCTCTGTGCGTTTCTCGTGGATGAAACGAGAAAGGTCGACGAGGTCACAGCCGCGATCCTGGGCCAGGAGAAGGTGCCTCTCTTACCGGTCTGTCAGGACTATAGAAGCGATCAGGAAGGCGCCACCTCGCTGTTACTGGTATCGACGGAACCCCGGGAGATCGGCGGGGGTGCCACGGAGAAGGCCGGTCGGGTTGTCTTCTGGCGACCAACCAGTCGCGAAGCCCGCACCGAGGATCTGCCTCCGCCGCCTGCGGCGATCCCTGTCTACTTCATCGACCCCGAGATCTTGGAAGTGGCGCCGACCGAGAGCGTTCTCGCCCGCGCCGGTCGAGCCTGGGGGACCGCTCGGTTTGAAGGCCGTCCCGATCTCTTCCGTCGAGTGGCCGATGAGACCGCCAAGGTCGCGGGGCCTGATATCGCATCTGTATTGGGATACTTGGCTGGTCTGCTGCAGTCTATCCGTGTCACCTCCTTCTCCGGCGCCGACGACCTAGAACCCCGGCCATACGCAGCGATTGATCTCCCCACACTCAGGAACTTTGTCAATGTGTACCATCGATCCGCGAGCCAGCGAACGTTGGACCGGCAACGCCTAGAGAGCCTGCAGGCGTGGTCGCGTATCCTGGTTCCTGTGCATAGCGAACGCAATGAGCAAGCTCCTGCGCATACGACAGCCTTCGGCCCGGAATGGGCTGCACTGCTCGAACGGGCGGTGGAGCAGATGCAGACAATCAGTCAGGACGATCAGGACCCACCGGAAGCCATGTGGGCCCGAGCCATACGCGCCCTGACCGCCTACCGACGGCGGATTGGGCGCCTGCCTAGCTGTCCTAGGTATCCTGAAGTTGCGTCGCCCGACGACCCGTGCTGGCAGGAGGCCTACGAGAGGGTGCGCGAGATGATG
>JBNGDL010000091.1:0-9592 GCA_049975205.1 Anaerolineae bacterium
ACGTCATGTCGCAGACCAACACACCTTCCGAATCGCCAACACACTTTAGAACCGACTCGCCATTTGACAGGAGGTCTGCTCAATCTAGAATCCATAGAGGGGAGCTTTCCACAACATCATGGCCATCGCTATACGGCAGGCGGTCGTCAGCATCGCCCTTCTGGTGCAGTTGAAGGAGGTACCGGCAATGGCTGAGCTTGAGCAACGATCCTTCCGAAGGCGTCTGCAGCGAGCTGGATCGGTTTCCATCCAGGTCATGCTATCTGTCTTCCTGATCGTGGCTCTTATCGCTTTCGCCCTGGTGGTCTACTTCGCCGTCATGCCCCCCCTCTTCTGCCGACTCGCCATCTCCGGCCCCTTGGAGCCGGGGAGCTCCTTCCGCTCGGTTCAGGTCGGAGCGCGGACGCGCTGCTATCAGCTCCACGTCCCCCCTACCTATCAGGAGCAGTCACAGGTTCCCCTGATCATCAGCCTTCACGGCTTTGCCTCTGCGCCTCAGGAGCAGCACTACTTCGACCGGTGGGATATGGTAGCGAGGGATACCGGCGCACTTGTCGCCTATCCCCAAGGATCCTCCGCTCCATTGCGGTGGAACACCGGGCCCGAGATGCGCATTGAGGCCACCGACGACATCGCCTTCATAGCTGCCGTCATTGACCAGCTCACAGCAGAGGCCAAGATCGACCCCGAACGTATCTACGTCACGGGGTTTGCCAACGGAGGTGAGATGGCCCATCAGGTCGGATGTGCATTGGCGGACCGGATCGCGGCGTTTGGGGTTGTCGGCGGCCTGGGCACCGACCCGCCAGACGGCTGCACCCCCTCCCGCCCTCTGCCCGTGATCGCCTTTTCGGGCACCGACGATCCTTTGACGGCACGCCTCGACACGTCGCCATGGATCAGGGATGTCGTGTTGGATGTCTCGACCGAGCCGGGAGAGACCGAGCAGGTCAATCCGCAGGCGTGGATTCGCGCTTGGGCGCAGCGCAACGGCTGTGTGTTGGAGCCAACCACCGTGCAAGTCAGAAGCGATGTCGACGCGACCATCTACACGAACTGCCGCGGCAACGCTGCTGTGGAGCTCTACGAGATCAAGGATGGCGGTCACGGTTGGCCGGGCGGGCCTTCGATCTCGATCCTCACCCGGACCACCGACGCCGTAGATGCCACGGCGCTGATGTTTGAGTTTTTCCAGGCTGACGCGCGATAGGTCGCTGTCAGACCAGATGGCGCACGTCGCAGCGACCAAGACGGTCAACTACCAGGCACGCGCAGCGACCCAGGCCACGCTCCGGCCCAAGGAGGGAAGATGGACCTCGAGTTCCACGCACACTTCATGAACCGGTGGCGCCGGTACTTTAGCGGTAGTGATCTGCCCATCGCCTATTACTATGCAGACGAGGCCGCGGACGAAGACCGCGCGGCCTCTCGCGAGGTCGACCGGTGCCTAATCTGCAACATATACCGCGTCCAGCAGGGCGTACCCTACGTCTATCATGCTCAGTCGCCAGGGTGCGGAGGGGCGAAGCGGTACGCAGGCTTCACGCAGACGCTGCGCCCGGACTTTGAAGCCTTCCTCTCCTGTGGAATCCCCGGGCGGGTCGAAGGGGAGCGGTACAAGGCCTCGCCCGAGCTGGTTCGGGCGCACCTTGCGCAGCACCCACCCTTTGAGGCCCCCGGCACCCATCTCGTCTTCAAGCGCTGGGACAGACTCCGTGAAGATGAGAAGCCGCTGGCCGTCGTCTTCTTTGCCACCCCAGACATTCTCGCCGGCCTCTTCACGCTGGCCAACTACGACGTCGCGGACTCAATGGGCGTGATCGCGCCTATGGGATCTGGGTGCGCCAGCATCGTCCAGTATGCCTATCAGGAGACGGCCTCGGAAACGCCGCGATGCATCCTGGGCATGTTCGACGTGTCGGCGCGGCCATGCGTCCCCCGTGACGTGCTCACCTTTGCGGTGCCCATAGAGCGGCTACGAACGATGGCCTCAAACATGGACGAAAGCTTTCTGACAACCCCGTCGTGGCGAGACGTCGTGAAAAGGATCTGATAAAAAGGGCAAAATCGTGTACACTAAGGCTAGTGGTAGGCGGAGGCTCGATCTGTCAATCGTGGCTTGCCGACCAAAGAGGACGCTCTCTACGGGGACAGAAGGAGATCATGGCGGACCCATTCATACAGATTCTGATCATTCTTGGGCTGGTGATCCTAAACGGCATCCTAGCGATGTCGGAGATCGCTGTTGTATCATCACGCAAGGCACGGCTGCGGCAGGCGGCTGATACAGGGGACGAGCGTGCACGCGCCGCGCTGGACCTAGCGACCGATCCAACGCAGTTCTTGGCGACCGTCCAGATCGGCATCACGCTGGTTGGCATCCTTGCTGGTGCCTTCGGTGAGGCCACCCTGGCGCGCGCGTTGGGAGAGCAGCTGCAGAAGATCCCCGCCCTTGTGCCCTACGCCGAGGCCATCTCGACGGTGATCGTCGTCCTAGGCGTAACCTATGTCTCCTTGGTCATCGGGGAATTGGTGCCGAAACGCTTGGGCCTCAACAGCTCAGAGCGCATCGCCTCGGTGATCGCAGCCCCGATGCGCGTCCTTTCGCGCATCGCGCAGCCCATTGTCTGGTTGCTCAGTGTCTCCACCGACGGCGTTCTGCAGCTCTTGGGCATTGAGCCCTCCCAGATCCCCGAAATCACCCCAGGGGAGATCGAGGTCCTGGTCGAGCAGGGCACCGAGATTGGCATCTTTGAAGCCTCCGAACAGGACATGATCGAAAGCGTACTGCGGCTCGACGAGCGGCGCGTCGACGCCTTCATGACACCGAGAACGCAGATCCGGTGGATCGACCTGGAGGATCCCGAAGAGGAGATCCGCCAGATGCTGCTGGAGGCCAAACACTCGCGCTTCCCGGTGATGGAGGATGAGCCCGACAACGTCCTGGGCATCCTTTACACCAAGGATCTGGTCGTGCGGCAGCTACGCGGCGAGCCCTTCGACGTCCGCGCCTGCCTGCGTCCCGTGCTTTTCGTTCCGGAGAGCATGTCGACGCTGCGCGTGCTCGAGCTCTTCAAGCAGGAAGGGAACCACATCGCGCTCGTCACCGACGAGTACGGTAGCATCCAAGGGATGGTCACCGATATGGACATCCTCGAGGCGATCGTCGGAGACATCCCCGCAGAGGGCGAGCCTGAGGAACCCCACGCCATTCCGCGCGAGGACGGCTCTTGGCTGGTCGACGGGATGCTGCGGGTCGATCGACTCTGGGAATACCTGGGACTGGAGCACGAGATGGACGATGTCTATCGCGGGTACCAGACCGTTGCAGGCTTCATGATGGCCGAGCTAGACGTCGTCCCGACCGAGGGCGAGTACTTTGACTTCCACGGCCTCCGTTTCGAAGTTGTAGATATGGACGGGCGACGTGTCGACAAGGTCCTGGTGCATCCTGCACAAGAGGAGACAAACGCCCCGCCACCCAGGCAAACGAGAGGTGGGACAGAGGGGTCAGAACAGACTACCAATGGGTCGCCGACCTAGTCGCGCAGGCTCGGGCTGGTCAGGAGTGGATGGGGCGAGTCGACGTCTCCACCGATCCGTGAGGCCCGCAGCGCTCGCACGAGCGCCACGGGCCTGTGATGAGACTCAGAAGATTAGCTGAGCGCTTCCCCGCACTCGGGGCAGAACTTCGCTTTTGGCGTCACCTTTGCATGACAGTGGGGACACCGGCGGTCGACCTTCAGCTTGGCCCCGCACTCAGGACAGAACTTGGCGTTCGCGTCCAGCGGCGTCTCGCAGTTGGGACATGTCGCCCGAATCGTCTGTCGCCAGTTCTCCTTCCCCAGCCGCTTGTCCTCCTCGGCCATCGCGGCGTGAGTCCAGATCTCCTCGACACTGCGGCTGGCCTGCGCGGCAGACATCTCGACTCCAACGTCGGGCGCGCACTCCTTACAGAGGCCGCGCCGCTCGTTCCAGCAGCTCTTGCGACAGACCCAGCTGGAGCAGCGGGGACACTGGATGAACTGGGGCCGCAGCCCCTCGAGGGCCGCCTTGAAGGCTTCGTCGTGGGCGCGCTGCCACGCGGACGACCGCACGCGCTCCCCGACATCAGCGGCTGCTCCGAAAATGCCGCCAAAGAGGCTGCTGGCGGTGTCGAGAACGGAGCTCGCGGTGCCCACGGCCCAGGGCTTAAAGGGGGTTCGGAATCCGGAGCCGCATCGGTCACAGTAGACCTCGAACTGAAAGCCGCGATCCGTGCTTAGATCGCTGTAGTTGGAGACAAACTCGATCTCCTCGCTCATGGGTATCCTTGAAACCTCCGTGCTATGAGATGGTGGCGAGTATACTACAGCTTTTCTACAACCGCACGCCGGACCTCCTCGATCGTATTGGCGCTCTGACTTTGCAGCGAGGCCAATAGCGTCGAGACCTCGGACTCGGCGTCTGGTGTGACGATCCGGCTCTCGGCCTCCCGGTTGAAGACCCCCTGACGCTGAGCCGACCAGACCAAGCGATCCGTCTCGCCATCGGATTCGTACACGTGGCTGACCCAACGTCGCATCCGGAAATCCGGTCCGCGTCTGGTCCTCAAGAAGACCTTGAGCGTCACCGCCGCCAGGTGTGCCGGATCGACCCTGAGCTGACCGCAGAGCTGCGCCTGCATCTCCGACAGGGTATCTGCGTGGAGGTTCGAGGCGACGATGTGCCCTTGATGGGCCAGCCTGAAGAAGAGCCGTGCCTCCTCGTCCCAGATATAGGCATAGTAGAAGCCATCGCCGATCTCGTGGGCCAGGTAGCAGGTCTCACCGTAGGCGGTGTCCTCCAATGCGCGTCGCAACACAGAGGGTCCCTCAATGGGTTGGATCGCGGTCTCGTCGGGTAGGAAGTTGAGCAACGCCACCATCACCGCCGTCTTGCCGGCGCCGCCGGGACGCGCCCCGACCAGGAGCGACCCGCCGCCACGCATCACGGCCCCAAGATAGGCGGCGAGGGGGAGGTCCGCGGTGCCGGCCTCGACCAAGTCGACCAACGAAAGCATCCGGCCGCCGCGCTGGTTGCAGTCACGCAGCGCCCGGATGTGAGCTACGATGTCAGACTCGTTCATGCGAACGCCAGCCTCTAGAGCACCTCGCCCGATGCCTGAACGGCCTCCAGATCGAGCTTGATATCGCCCTTCTTGGACCTGACCTGCACCTCCCCCTCCTGCGTCCAGGCCCCACCGGTGATGTCACCCTTGGCCTTCACGCGGAGCTTGCCCTCCTTGGTGCTGATCTTGCCCTTGAGGTCGCCGCCGACGTAGAGCGACACGCCCCGCTTCGCTCTCACCGAGACTGTATCGGCCTGGGCGACCAAAATCGGCGCGTGCTCCCCGGTGTGGACGTGAATCGTGCCACCCTCGATCACCACCTGCTCCGTCCGGACGCTCTCCAGTGCCTCCAACCGCTCGAGAATCTGCCCAAGTTTCGCCAGAATCGCCTCGTCGCTTGCCATAATCACGTCTCCTTAGCTGGTCCTATCCACGTCCCGCATCGGCGGGCTGCACTTGCACGATCTCGATCATCGCCACGATGTTCTCCACAGTCACGCCGCCCTCGATGGCGTGGGCCGGGGCGAAGATGTAGCTCCCTGTCACCCCAGTCGCCTACCAGTAGTGATGCACGTGCTCGCGGATGTACTCGTCGTAAATCTCGCGGATCATCTCCATCGTCTCGTCAGAGAGCGCCGGGAAGTCAGCCGCGGCGGCGTTCTCCTCGGCCTGCGACGGGCGCTTGGCACCGGGGATCGCGCAGGTCACGGCGTCGAACATCAGGATCCACCGAAGCGCAAACTGCGGCATCGTCATCCCCTCCGGGCAGATAGCCTCTATCTCCTCCACGGCCTTCAACCCTATCCCGAAGGGGACGCCCGCGAAGGTCTCGCCGCGGTCGAAGGCCTCGCCCTCGCGGTTGAAGTTACGGTGGTCGCTCTCCGGGAAGGTAGTCTCCGCCGTCATCTTGCCCGTCAAGAGCCCCGAGGCCAACGGCACCCGTGCGAGAATGCCAACGTTCTTCTTCTTCGCTTGGTCGAAGAAGAGATCCGTGGGGCGTTGCCGGAACATGTTGAAGATGATCTGCACGGTTGCGACGTTCGGGTACTCAATGGCCTTGAGCGCCTCCTCCACCTTCTCGACGCTCACGCCGTAGTAGCGAATCTTGCCCTGGTCCACAAGGTCGTCCATAACGCCGAAGACTTCGGGCCGGTAGTAGACCTCGGTGGGTGGGCAGTGGAGCTGTACGAGGTCAAGCGTCTCGGTGTCCAGGTTCTTGAGCGAGCGCTCGACATAGGCCGTGAGGTTCTCGCGGTTGTAGCTGTCAGCCGTATGCGGATTGGACCGTCGCCCGGCCTTTGTCGCGATGTAGATCTTCTCGCTGCGGTCCTTCTGGAGCTGCGCCAGCAACCGCTCGCTGCGCCCATCGCCGTAGACATCGGCCGTGTCAAAGAAGTTGACGCCCATGTCGATCGCGGTGTGCAGGGCCGCCATGGACTCCTCGTCCTTGACCTTGCCCCAGCTTCCACCAATCGCCCAACCGCCAAAGCTGATCTCAGAGACGTCCCAGCCTGTGCGTCCTAACGTTCGGTACTTCATCATTCGACTCCTTTCGTCACAGAAGGTAAAGCCATCATCCTCAAGATTACACGCTCTCGTGCCAACCGGCAACCGTCAGCGAACCATCAAGTTGAGACTTGTAGCCTGCGCCTCACCACCAGCCACGCGCTGAGGGCAACCAATCCAGCGGCGATGAAGAAGATGATCCCCGGCACCTCGCCGAAGAGCAGATAGCCCATCAAGCCGGCGAAGATGAACTGGCTCATATTGATGATGCTCACAATCTGGCCCCGGAAGTGCTTCATCGCGTAGTTGAGCAGAGAGTGCCCCACCACGGTTGGAATGATGCCAAGCCCGAGGATGAGGGCGACCTCGCGTGTGGGATAGGGCTGGATCGGGTTGACGAAGAAGATCGCGACGGCCATACTCACTATCGCCCCAACCAAATAGAGCGGCACGAGGTAGAGCCAGACCGACGGGAAATCACGGTTCCGGCGGCCCAGCGTCATATAGAGGGCATAGAAGAGCATCGATCCGAAGCAGACCAGGTCACCTACGAAATAAGTGGGGCTGAGGTTGAGGTCCGAGGCCGTCAGGATCACGACACCGGAGAGAGCCACGAGTGTCGCGATGATCTCGTTCCGGGTCAGGGCCTCGTCAGCGAGCCAGCGCAGGAAGAAGGGCATCGCCAGTGGGACCAGGTTTACGATCAGGCTAGCGTTGGCCGTGGGCGTCATCCGCGCTCCGACGGCCCATGACATCAAGTGGATCGCCAGCACCAGACCAGGGAGCACGGATGCCCAAAGATGGCGCGTCGTGTACGCGTCGCGGTGGCGACGGATGTCGCGGATGAAGAGCGGCGTCAACGTGAGGGCCGCGACGAAGAGCCGCAGCGAGGCCAGCAGGACCGGATGCACCGTGCTCGCCTTGATCATGATGACGGCGGTCGAGGCGGTGAAGACGCTGAGCAAGAGTAGTAGGGCGTTGAGTAGCACGGCTGATCCTTTGGTTAGTGTTGGCCTATTGTAGGGGATTCGGTTTGGGGATCAAGGGCTTACAGCGAGGGGACCGTCGGTCACGCCCACGCCCCACCCTGTCATCCTGAGCGGGTCATGCTGCCCGCCCCGTGGCAAACCAAGCCAGCGAAGGATTTCGTCTTGTTCTTGTAAGTAGCCGGTTAGCGCTGCTCCCCCGATACAGACGCCAGCCGCCCCTCGACGGCCCGGACATACCCGTCCGCTCCCATGTCCGTGAAGAGGCCCAGTGACTGCCGGTAGACTTGACGGGCTTGCTCCTGATCGCCGGACCCACCCCGAGCGTGCAGGCAGTCGCCCACTTGAAGTAGCCAGCGCGCCTCTTGCCAGCGGGCGCCACCCTTTTGGCAGCGGTCTATGCGGGATCGCGCCAACGCCAGGGCCGCATCCCACGCCCCTTCGGCGCGCGCCAAGTAGAATCTGGTGTCATCCGTCAGCTCGTGTGCTTGGTGAAGGCCTCGGCTATCGAGACCTGACAACTTTATTTGGCTCAACAACCGCTCGCCCTCCGCCAAGAGGCGACGGGCCACGTCGGATCGCGCTAGGAGCGCCTCGATGCGAGCCAGCTTGAGCGTGAAAAGCGCCCGCACGCCCAAGAGCGGGTCACTCTCCACAATCTCCAGGCTCTCCCGAACCGCCTCTTCCGCCTCCGATAAGCCACCGGGGCCATACAGCTCGGTCCGGGCCAAGCACGCCGCCTCGATCCAGAAGTTATGCCAGACGACGGCTGCCAGATCCTTGCAGTTGCGCGCATGGGCTACGCCAAGGCGGGCTGATGCCAGGGCCTGGGCGAAGTCCCCTCTAAAGATGCGGAGGGTACTCTCAGCTTCGAGCTGCACCGCCCTCGCGCGCTCTTCGGGAACGTGCATACTCGACAGGGATGCTGACAACAGAGCCGGGACCTCCTGAAGCTTACCGACGTGACCGTAGTGCATGACCAGCCAGGAAAGAGACATCAGCGCCATTGGAACATCACCCGTCCTGCGTGCAAGTTCGAAGGACTTTCGACGGTACGGCAGCGCGGCGCCGTAGTCACCCCTGAGTTCCTCCAACATCACTGCCAGGTCCAGGCACGCGCGCGCAGCGACCTCCGATAGGCCGTGCTGTTCCGCCTGCGCTGCAGCCTGCTCTAAGGCGCGTACAGCCTCATCTGCGACCGGGTCGGCGAGTCCCAGAGTGATCAGGCCATCCAATTCAACCTCTACCAGCCCAAGGTGCTTTGCCATCTCCATCGACCGCCGGCAGTAAGCAGCGATGGTTTCGTATGGCTGGTGGGCAAACCACGCCGTCCTCCCGGCCTCGCCAAGAAGCCGCGCCAGCCCTGGGCTGGACGGGGCCGCCGCCAGCTCTTCCACGACCTTCCGGCACATCGGCCAGGCGACGGACGCATCCTGGAACTCGATCCGCCACAGCGCTGCCGACAGCTCACATGCCGTCGCCGCCAGCCCGTCGAGGTCACCCAGCGCACGGTATAGGTCGATCCCCTCACGCAGCACAGAGACCGCTTCCTCTCGCCTGTTCTGGGTCTGCAGTGCTCTACCCAAGCCCTGCAGGAGTGCCGCCCGCTGTCCATCAAAGGGCGCACCAGGAGACACTAACGCCAGGGCTCGGCGGCAGAAGCGTTCCGCCTCCCGACTGCTGTACGCGCCAAGCGCCGCTTCGGCCGCCCGCAGCAGGTAGCCCCCAGCTTCCTCCTCGCGACCGCCACGTGCGAGGTGCTCCCCGATCAACCCGGCGTACTCACCGATCCGGTCACCCGCGTTGGCGATGAGCCAGTCCGCCACCAGCGCGTGGTGTGCTTGCCTGACCCTCTTCAGCACGCTCTCGTAGGTCACCTCGCGGAGCAGGTCATGCTTGAACAGGAACTCCCGCGCCTGGGCAAAGGCCGAGGCCTCACGCCGGAAGATCAGCTCGCGTATCAGCTCCCCTGCCCGCGTTGTGACGGGTGTGCCGTGCCCGCAACAGAGCA
>JBNGDL010000092.1:0-9590 GCA_049975205.1 Anaerolineae bacterium
CTTACTATACCAGGTGTTATCCCTTCTGCTTGGCCTTAACTTGATGCCTATGGGGTGGCGCCGACGTCTGCCCCGCCTGATGGCGACGCCGGCCCAGGACAAACCCGGGATCTCGTTCTTCTACTCGCGGCTCCGCGGCTTCTTTCACGCTTAGCCCTCTACCCAGATCGTGCGTGTAGAAATTTCTACAGGCGAAGCGGCGGTCGACCACGCGGATACCTGCTTAATCGGCCGCGTGGCCACGTCGCCGACGCTGCCCGGCCTCCTCACTTCTGCCACGAGGGGCCGTGGGACCTGGTGGAACCTGGCTTACCATCGGAGCACGTTCAACGATCAGCCCACGCATCCGCATCCTAGGGTCACGCCGGATGGGAAGGCCATCATCACCAACTCCGACCTGACCTCCTACGCAAACATCTACAAGGCCGAGATCGGCGACTTCGAGACGTTGCCAGAGATTGAGTAGGATGGCTTGACGTTAGTCTTGGGCACAAGTTCGCGGTTCAGGACACGCGGTCGGTAGGCGGACTTGTGTCCAGGACTGCCCCGCCTACACTTTATCAGGTGGCAGTACCCTGATGCTCAACTTGGACGAGGGGCTCCGGCCGGAACTGGGATGTGACTGAATGGCCAACTGATGCTGCCTTCATGAGTCTACGACGACGGCCTTCATAGGTGTCCTGCATGGATCTGTATGAGAAGTATCACACGAGTCGGGGAGATGAACGGCGCGGGTTATTTGAGATCGCGCGGGATGAGTTCGGGGTGGCGTCCGGGCTCTATCCCGGCTGCTTCGTGCACGTCACCCCGTCGTTTTTCATCCCGCAGATGGCCTACGTCGACAGCGACGCCAGGGCGTCCTGTTTCTTCAGAACGGGGAAGGCAGCGGCGGTCATATCTCGAGAGAAGGTCTACGAGGTCGAGCCAGAGATCGCGTTCTACCCAGAGGACTATACGATGTCGCTGCCGCTAGACGACGGCAGCTTCGACTTGCTGATCTCACAATACGCTGGTCCGGTGAGCGAGCATTGCAAGCGCTACCTGCGGTCTGGCGGGATCCTGATCGCCAATAACAGTCACGGTGATGCTGGGTTGGCACATAATGATCGAGACTTCGAGCTTGTCGCGGTGATCAACCGTCGCGGCGCAAGGTTTACGCTATCGACCCCTGACCTCAGCGAGTACTTCGTGCCCAAGACGAAGACGCTACCGGAGGATCGCGCAACGGCTCGCGAATACCTGATGGCACTGGGGCGCGGTGTGGGATACGTGAAATCCGCTGCAGACTACGTGTTCAGAAAAGTGGCGGCGCGAGGACGCAGGTGACTGCGGAAAGGACGATGGCGTCGGGCCAGAAACTCCGTCCGAAATGTCTGAGTCTGGATCCTCCTCATCTGATCTGGTTCATGGGATATGGTTTGTTTCACCTGGTGAACACTGGCCTTCACTACCTGAACGCTTGCCTTCACCTCGTGAACTCCATGCGCCGGAGGGGATGGCGCCCGGCGGGCGCTCCAACCCCACGGCGGATGGCGCCTACGTCTGCGCCCGTCTGATGGCGACGCTCGCCCAGGACAAGCCCGCAGTCTCGTTTCCCTACTCGCGGTTCCGGGAATTCCTCCACGCTAAGCCCTTCACCCAGGTCGTGCGTGTAGAAATTTCTACAGGCCACGCCGAGGTGATCCACGAGGATCCCTGCTACATCGGTCACGTGAACAGGTCGCCAACGCTGCCCGACATCCTCACCTCCAGCCACGAGGGGCCGTGGGATCTGGTGGATCAGCGGCGCGCGGGGAGTACGTCGGCCCGCGGATCCTGGCCTACTACCGGAGCACGTTCAACAATCCGCACGCGCATCCGCATCCAAGGGTCACGCCGGATGGGACCCCGCTGTTGGCGGTGTTGGTTGGGCTGGCGCCCCTCGGGCAGATAGCTGCGCACGTCGTCAAGGATCGTGTCGCCGATCCCGCATCATTTCCTCCGGTACCCTCTCGGACTCCTGGACAGGGGTGTTGCCGGGTATTGCGTCCGGCTGAATGTTGTGCTATTATGCATATAGGCTGCCTTCTGACGTGGCACCACACTCTCACCATAGCAAGCACCTAGAGTTAGGCGCAGTTTCCTCCACACTCAGCAGCGCACGACTTCTACAGCCCTCATTCTCCATGCCTGGACCGTCGCCAGCCCGTATCAGCTGCCTGCCAGCGACAGGCAATGACCGACCCCGGCCGCCTTCGATGGGCACTCGGCAAGCCGGGGTAATCGCCGAAAGCCTGGATTCAGGGTGTGTTCCAGACGCGATCTCTGGGACATCGATCGGCAGCCTCACCGGCAGGCTCTTGAACGAGCTGATCGACAACGACCCCGATGACATCGTCGAGAGGATCAGGCAGAATCGCAAGATCGCCAGGCGGATACTTACGCCGGTCGCCGGAGCCAAGGCCGGCGCTGGGACTGAGCGTAGCCGAGCAGGCCACAGGCCTGAATACCGGGCCATCAGGCGCAGACTGCGATTTGCTTGTGATGCTTCACGGTGAGTCTTTCTAGAGTCAGGCAGGAGAGGGGGGGCTCCTATGTACGAGCCTTTGTCCACCATGTCCACCAGCCCTTGGACGATCAGAGAGCTTCCCGTCGACCAGACTCTGCCGACGGGTGACGCCCACAGGCCACGCAGTTTTCCCCCCTCCCAATTGCCCCACGTAGCTGCTAACGGATCCCTTGATACCAGTATAGGAGGTTTACGATGGCTGACGTGATCAAGATCGATGAACTTGTCGCCGGCGACGTGCTTCTGTACAAAGGCACGGGCTTCATCTCCCGTGCGATTCAGTTCTTTGATGGGACGGATTTCAGCCATGCAGCGCTCTACCTGGGCGACGGCATGGTCGGGGAGGCCGTGGCCACGGGCCTCGAGCGCCGCAACTACGAAGCAGGAGCCACTGGGATATGGGTTCAGGCGCACCGCCTCAAGGACATCGTGCCGACTATGGATCCGGTCCTGGATGTGGGCAACGCCTATCTCGATCAGGGGAACCGGTACGGTTACGAGCAGCTGCTTCTGCTGGCCTTCCTCTGTCTGACGCGCAAGCTCAAGTTCGCGCCCTCGCTCCGGGATGTGGTCCGGCGTGTCCTGGACGCGGCGGCGGCGGTTCTGACGCGGATGTTGAGTGAGCACCGCGAACCCATGATCTGCTCCGAGTTCGTCTACCGTGTCTACGATGAGGCCATCCCGGGGCCCAATGATGTCTATTCGTTGTGGATCAACCGGCTGCCTATGCCCGCCGTGGGTCTCACAAGGGCAGTGCCTGCAGCCGCTGAGGGTCCCGCAGCGCCGACCGCGGTCCGAGGACAGGGGATTCACCCACAGAGCTTGCTGGCGTTCATGGAATCGAGCTCGGGCAGCGCCTGGGTTGGTTCTCCTCTCGAAGGGCTGCCGGTACGTGGCGAGCCCGAAGGCACCCTCGAAGAGCTCGAGAGCTGTGTCGAGACCTATCTGGAGGAGGTCCGGGTGGCGCCAGGGGTCGCTGTCCGAGCCCCCACGCAACCCGAGCCGACCCTGGAGGATCTGCGCGCAGCCACGAATGGCTTCGCTGCGAGCCTCTATGCAGCCACGCATCCGGAAGACGCAGAGGCCCGGGCGATGCTCACGCCGACCGCGGTGGCAACGGTGAGCGAGTACCTGACGCGCACCGCAGCGGACTTCGTCACACCTGCCGATATCTACAAGACGCAGAGCCTGTTCTTGGTGGGCAAGATCGAAGAGGTGTGAAAGGAGGCCTCGAATGTTCGAGCTGCGGATCCTCCAGGCCCGGTACGGCGATTGCTTGATCCTGGACTACGGTGCAGAGGATGAGCCACACCACGTCCTGATCGACGGTGGGCCGAAACGCACTTACGAAGCGCATCTACAGCCCGTCCTTCGCGAAATCGGACAAGGTCAGGCTGTGCTCGATCTTGTCGTCCTAAGTCACATTGATGAGGACCACGTCTCCGGCTTACTCGACCTCTTCGAGGACCTCGTCTGGCAGCGCGCCGGCAAGAAGGACGAGATCGTGCACATCGAAGAGCTCTGGCACAACTCCTTCAGCGAGGTGCTGGGGGAGGGCATTCCTGAACGTCTAGGGCGCGTTCTTGACCGGGCGGGCCCAGCACGTTCGCTTCTGTCCTCTACCGCCAGAGTCAGCAGAAGCATTGCACAGGGCGATGAGCTCACGCGACACAGCGAGCGACTGAGAGTGGATCGCAATCAGAGATTCGCCCCCGGCGGGATCGTCACCCTTGACCAGGCCCAGGAGCCGGTTGCTCTGGATGGCTTGACCCTTCATATCCTGGGGCCCACGGCTGAACGCTTGGCGGCTCTCAGGGAGGAGTGGCTCGCCTGGCTGCAGGAGCAGGAGGATCGGCTCTCGGGCGAGGTCGCGATGACACCGCGAGCCGCCCGGAGCTTGGATACAAGCATCCCCAACCTGAGCAGCATCCTGCTGCTGGCTGAAGCCGACGATCGACGTGTTCTGTTGACCGGCGACGGACGGAGCGACGATATCGAAGAGGGGCTCCAACGGGCCGGCTACCTGGAGCCCGGCGGCACCCTGCACGTCGACGTCCTCAAACTACCGCATCACGGCAGCAAGCGCAATGTGACGGCGGATTTCTTGCGACGCGTCACGGCCGACGTCTACGTCGTCTCTGCGAGCGGGTACCACGGGCACCCCTCTCTCGACACGTTGCGGTGGATCGTCACCGCGGCGCATGAACAAGGACGGCCCATCGAGATCGTGGCGACCAACTCCACGAGTGCGATTCGGAAGCTGGTAGAGGCCTATGGTCCTGAGGACTATGGCTACCGCTTGACGGTGATGCCGCCTGATACGCATCACTACCGCCTGTCCATAGATGCGGTGAGTCCGGAATAAGCTCAAGTGAGGTACGACCGACGATGGTAAAGGCGCCCAGCTCGCCATCACGGCGGAGCCTGGGGACCCCCTAAAGAAGGGAGGTAGCTATTCAGGCAAGGACACTCAGACAGAGATCGGACACCCTGTTGATGCGAGGGACGTAGGAAGTTTTTCCATTGACGCAAGGAGGTTCGAAGATGAACGGGAAGTACCAAGACGTCGAGATCACGGTCTTTCCGGGGCCGGAGCAGTTCAGGGCGGCCAATGTAGAGGACGAGGCGCGGGTCGCCGACACGATACGTGAGGAGGTCCTCCCGCGCGAGAAACGCGACTACCACAGTGTCAAGGTGATGGTCAAGCGCAAGCCCGATGGATCACCGGACTACCTGGTAGCCTACATGTTGAGAAAGGATACCTACACTGCCGATGTCGTGCGGGTCGATGTCAATGAGAACTTTGAGGCGACTGAGTTCACGGACGATTACTATGAGGAGGTGGAAGAGGAGGAAGAAGAGGAGCTTGAGGAAGGGGCCAGGGAGGCGCCCGGCGAGGAGTATGAGGCTTATGATTTCGTGGCTGCCACCCCCGTGCCAGAGATCCCCACGGCTAAGCAAGCGGCAGAAACCATCCACGAGCTGGCGCTCGCGGCAGGTCTCAATTCCAAGCTACTGCTCGGCGCGGACGCTTCGGTGGCGAACTACATAGCCTATCTGTCATCGGGCCTGAGGGGTTTCGTCAACATCGGTCACGGCAACACCCACGAGATCGTCCTCGCCGACGGTCGGCTGTCGGCAACCCACTTCCAGCGCATCGGCAGGCGTCTCTGTCCTGCCGTGGTGTACTTCAACTCGTGCCAAGTCTTCAACAACCCGCTGCAGCCCGCGATCATGGCGGCCGGCGCCCGCACGTTCATTGGGGGGATCGTGAACCTGCTCATCGGTCCGTCCGAGGCGGTCTGTAAATGCTTCTGGCAGAGGGTGCTGGCTCAAGGTGCTGCGATGTCGGTTCTGGCCGACTGTGAGAAGGCGAACTACCCTTCGGTCGGCTCGCACGGGATCTCAGGAGATCTGGAGACCATCAATTTCCTCAGCTCAACGATCGATGCCTACAAGGTCGTCCTCTATGGGAAGAACCGCACCCCTGAGCATCTCGTAGCCTTCATCCACTGCTACAGCAAGGGCATCAACGTGGCGAGCTGCGAGTTCTATGCCGATGAGAACGTGATGCCGGACAATCGCTACGGGGGCTGCCGCGTGGGGTTGGCCTACCCCTGGTCGCGCTTCAGCGCGGTTCTCGACGTGCTTAGAAACGAGAAACCTGTCTACTATGGGTTCATCTTCAGCACGAAGGTGGGTTACATCGCAACACACGCAGAACCGGCCGGTGAAGGCGAGGCCTAGGCCTAGACCGAACTCGGGTTGGCTCAATGACCGGCTTTGGGCCATTGAGCCAACCCAGCGCGGCCGTTACCTCAGCTAGGGCTAAGACCAAATCGTGATAGGAGGAAGGGAAGGACGGCGATGCAATCGGAAGAGAAAGCCAAGTGGACGTTTATGGTGTACCTGGCCGGCGACAATAACCTCGACTCGGCCGGGATCGGTGATCTGCAGGAGATGATGGAGGTCGGCTCGACGGATGATGTCAACATCGTTGCGGAGTTCGACCGACGAGGTCAGGATGGCCACACCAAGCGGTACCACGTAAAGAAGGACGAGCTGACGGAAATTGATGACATCGGTGAGACGGACTCGGGCGATCCGGGTGTGTTGCTCCGCTTCGTTTGTTGGGCGAGGGACAAGTACCCGGCTGACCGATATGCCTTGGTCTTGTGGAACCACGGTGGCGGTTGGGCGCCGACCGAGATGGATCATATCGCTGAGAAGGTCGGCAGCAAGGACTATGGCAAAGCTGAGGGCGTTGAGCGGTCTTCCAGCAACTTGGGGCGAGTGTTCTTCAGGCCAACCCTGGAGACCATCTTGTCCCTGGACTTGCCCAGCGAGCGCGCGATCTGCAGCGACGACGGCAGCGGTCATTCCCTGGACACCGTAGAACTCGGAAAGGTACTGACCACAATTGCCGAGCTGCTCGGGCAGCCTCTGGACCTGTTGGGTATGGATGCCTGCTTGATGAGCAACTTGGAAGTCGCCTATGAGGCGTGGCCCAACGTTCGTTACATCGTCGCATCTGAGGAGAACGAGCCCAACAACGGCTGGCCCTACAACGATGTCCTGGCCAAGCTGGTCGCCGAGCCGGATCTGGAGACGGTCGATCTGGGCGCACACATCGTCAAAGCCTATGTCGACTCCTATGCCACGACGCACTTCACGGTCACCCAGGCTGTTGTGGACCTGTCCAAGTTGGACGCGATCGTGGGACCGATGGATGAGTTGGCCCTTGCCCTGATCGACCACATGCCTACTGCGGCAGACGAAATGTGGTCCGCGCAGCGAGCCTCGGCGAGGTTCCATCGCAACACGCTGTGGGATATCAACGACTTCTGCGGGCAACTAGAAAGCAGAACATCCAGCGAGAGTGTAAAGTCTGCGGCTCAGGATGTGCGAAGCGCGCTCCAGCAGGGCGCCGGTAACTACATTGTCGCCGAGGCACATAGGGGGGGCACCGTGGAGCGGTGCGGGGGTGTCACGGTCTATCTGCTGCCGCCCCTTGATCCTATCTCCCGCTATTACGGCGACCTGAGGTACGCCCAAGAGCATCAATGGGAGAAGACACTGCGTGCCTACTACGAACCTCCGGTCTAGAGAAACACCTACGTGAGATGTGAGTCTGACCGGCTCTTGACTACAGCTGCAGGGCAAGACCTTCGGCGTGGTCGCCCACCATCGGCTGTCCCACAGGCCTCTGGTTGAGGACGTGAACCGGCAACAGGCTCTCCGAGGCTGTGGAGAGCGCGCGAACACGAGAGACAGGTCATGTTCATGGGAATGATGCTTGGGGGCTTGTGGGACAGCCCAATCTGGTGGCAGCTCGGGGAGGGTTGGGTGGGTGTGACATCCAACCGGAACTGTGGTCAAGGCAGCGGGATAGGACATGACGGTGGTAGCTAATTAGACTCTGACGTTACGCCCGGGAGGTGGCAACCGTCGCCTGTAGTCCTGCAAGCGAGCTCTTGACACAAGACGTGAGACAGATGGACGTTGGATCCGATACGCCAGCTTCGAAGTTCACACCACACTCGTCGTTGGGGGAGGCTACGATGCTAAGAACGATCTCATCAGCAATCATGTTGTTGCTCCTGCTGTTGACCTCCCTGGGAGTGCAACGTGCCCCTCCTGCTGATACGGAGGCCGAGCGCGTCGAGCAGATCATCGCTGCGATGGATACCAGGGCGCGGGTCGGGCAGCTCTTCATGATTGAGTTTGTCGGGGCATTCACCAGCGACGCAGACACCGTTGCGGAGTTGATCGGCGACTATGGTGTCGGCACCGTTATCCTGGGCTGGCACAACAACAACATCCTGAACGATCAGCCGGACACGCCGGTGCAGGTAGCCGGCATGACGAATAGGCTCCAGGCGTACGTCTACCGACAGCACCGGCAGCAGACCGAAGACGGCGACACTTACTTTCTGCCTCTTTTTATCGCTGTCGACCACGAGGGAGATGGCTATCCCCGCACCCATCTGAGGACCGGCTTCACGCCGATCCCGTCGGCTATGGCCATCGGGGCGACGTGGAGTGAACAGGAGGCGGAGCAGGTGGGCAAGATCATCGGGCAGGAACTCAGAGCCGTTGGCGTGAATATGCTTCTGGGTCCGGTGCTCGACGTGTTGGCGGATCCGCACCCTGAAGGTAAGGGTGATATGAACATCCGTGTGTTCGGTGGCGATCCGCACTGGGTGGGACAGCTGGGGCGTGCCTACATTCGTGGTGTTCACGAAGGCAGCGATGGGAAGGTCTTGACGGTAGCCAAACACTTCCCGGGTCACGGAGCCAGTGACCGTTATCCCGATGACGAAGTATCAACCGTGAATAAGTCCCTGGATGACCTGATGGACAGTGATCTGGTGCCCTTTCTTGAGGTGACCAGGCTGGATGCCGATGACGTGGCGGGTATGACGGACGCGATGATGCCATCTCATATCCGCTACAGGGGTTTTCAGGGCGATGTCTCGCAACTGACGAGTCCAATCAGCCTTGATGCCGTGGGGATGGACGTATTCTTTGAGCAACCGACCCTCGCCATCTGGCGCGCTAATGGCGGACTGATCGTCTGTGACTCGTTGGGAGTCACAGGCCTGGAGCGGTTCTATGCCCCTGGCACCCAGGAGGTGCCCCATCGTACGATTGCCCGTGATGCTTTGATGGCAGGCAACGACATCTTGCCGATACTGTTCAGCGTCCACCCGAACTGGGTGTCAGGATCCGTGCCGGTGATCAAGGACACGATTGACTACTTCGCTGCACAGTATGAGAGCGATTCCCAATTCCGTATCCGTGTGGATGACGCTCTGCGACACATCGTCGCGGCAAAACTCCATCTATACCCCGGGCTATCTCTCGAGGAGACGCAAGTCCAAACGGTTACGGTCGACGAGTCGGTCGGCGGTTCCCTCGATGTGATCCAAGAGACCGCGCTGGCCGGCCTTACTCTCATCTACCCAAGCCGAGAGAGACTGCAGCTGGACAAGAATTCTCGAGGTGATCGGCGCTTCGCTCGGTGCAGTGGCGTCTATTG
>JBNGDL010000093.1:0-9542 GCA_049975205.1 Anaerolineae bacterium
CCCTGAACCAGAGGCGTGCCCTTGCTCAGCGCCGCCCGTTGAGCGTCGTCGTAGGGCAGAGGGGGCTCTAGCGGCACCCTGATGGCGCGCTGAAGGGTTCGCGCGGACAGGTGTCTGCCCGGGCTTGCGATATTGTAGACGACCTTCACCTTCCTCTGCAGCGGGACGTGCTGACTCTGGAGCGCCTGGAGCGTCGCCAGCGTGGTCTGGACGGATGGGGGATCGTCGGCGGTGACCAGTAGGATTGTCCGGGCCGCGGTCAAAACGGGATGGACGGAACCGGAGAGGGTCGACGGCATATCGACCACGACGAAGGCGGCGTCGGTCAGAAGGTGCTGCAAGACCGCGTTGGTCTGTGATGCGTTCAGTGTCTCAGAGACCAAGGGGATCGGTGGTGCGCACAGGGCCCGGAGCCCCGATGGATGGCCTTGTACGAGCGCGATGACGTCCAACTGCGGATCCTCGAAATAGCGTCCCCAATGCGGCTCTGGTTGAAGGCCTAGATGCAGCGCTACGTGGCCGGACGTCGATGAGAGATCCCAGAGCACCGTGGGCGCTATCTGCTGGAGTAGAAGTGCCAGGTTGACCGCGATCGTTGTGACCCCGACCCCGCCTCTAAGGCTCAAGACGGGCAACACCACTCTAGGTAGATAGTGGGCACCCTCCTCTGGGCGGCTCTTTCCTAAGAGCTGATCCACGGCGTCGGAAAGTACGAGCAGATCGACCGGCTTCGCGAGGTAGATATCGGCCCCAGCTTCTAGGGCCGCTCTCTGATCCACGGCCTGTCCTCGAGCTGTGAGGATCAGGATCCCCATGCCGGTGGTTCGTGGGTCCGTGCGCAGGCGGCGCACGACCTCATAGCCATCCATCATGGGCATCATCACGTCGACGATGGCCACATCAGGCCGATCGTGAAAGGCCTTGTCGAGCCCCTCCTGTCCGCTCTTGGCCAGGAGCACCTCGTGCGGCGTTCGCTGCTCGAAGAACATCCGCAACATCCCGAGCGTCTCGGCGCTGTCTTCAACGATCAGAACGCGTGCCATGTTCCCCCCTTCTGTCACCTATCCGACGTCGGGCTCACCAGGCGTCTCAGGATCACAATCCCTGTGCCTCTCACTGCCAAGACTAGGGTCTATCGCGGCTCCCGCTCGCTCAGGAAGCTGATTCTCTCGCGGCTAATGAGCGCTGCGCCCCCCTCGTATTGGACTTCGGGGTTGAAGGTGCAGCGGGCCGTCACATCGAACAGCGTGATAAAGTGGCCGGCCTCACTGCTCAAGAAGGCGCGAGGGTCAAAGGTGCGGTAGGGCAAGTGGAGGCGCCCTTGGATCTCGAATGAAGGGACGGTCAAGGAGAGATCGACGCTGAAGCTGCCTAAGGTGTAGTGCTGATCACGGCGCAGCCCGTCCTCGTGCTCAAGCGTGATAACGAAGTCGAGGCTTGCCTTGATCAGCGTTGCCGACGGGTAGTGGGTACTGATCTTTGCTGGATCCGTGATCGGTGAAAGGTAGGCGTCTCGGACAATGATATAGTCGGTGGTAGGATCGTAGATCACGTCAGACAGTGAGCGGTTGCCTCCGGAAAACGTCCCCGAGACGCGGTAGCCCTGTGCGAAGAACTCTGCCACGATTTGCCGGTTCTGGTTTGATCTCTGCATGTCCCCTCCTTGTTTGACCCCAGCGCCGGAAGCCAGCTAGAGCTGGGTAGCTCGCCGCGGCTGGGAACCAGCCACAGCCTCAACGGAGGCGACCCCACAGGACAGCTAGCCAACGGCCGGGGTCACGAGCCGTTGTTGCGAAGGTCGGTCCCTAGTCTGTTGCCCAGGTAAAGGAGCGTCGACGGGTCGCCTGGCTGATGATCATATCAGGGTCAGCATCCTCGGTCACCTGGCGGACGACCAACACGCGCCAGGTCAGGGTCCGGTCCTCGACTGCCTCGGGTGGGAATGCCTCGCCCGGAACTCGCCAGACCGTCGACTTGAGATACGCGGTCAGGGTCGATGTGCCGTCGGTTGTCGGCACGAGGAGCTCTACTTTGTAGTACTCGCGATCCTCCAGGATGCCGACCGAGGCCCATTGGAGCGCAACGACGGCGTTCGCACCGCTAAAGGTGGCCCCATCGGGTGGATAGAGCATAGAGGGTGCGGGATAGCGGGTCAGGCCAGTTGCAGGCGTTGGTGTCTCTCTGACCACAACCGTCTCTGGCTCCGGTGTAGGCGTGTTCCGAGGTATGGTGAGGACTTGATTGGACTGGATCGTCTCGGAGTTGCCGGGGATATCATTGGCGGCTCGAATCTGATCGACGCCGACGTTATACTGCTCGGCGATTGTCGACAGGGTCTCTCCCTCCCGGACGGTGTGGAGGATGAACGGCGCCAGTGTGGCGGTGGGCTGGCCTGGCTCAAGCGTCGGCGTCGGCCCAGGTGTCGGCGTAGGCGCCGGTAGTCTCAGAATCTGTCCCTCGACGATGATATCAGAGTCGAGTTCATTGAAGGCTATGATTTCGTCAACCGTCAGACCGTATTCCATCGCGATGTCCAGGAGTGTGTCTCCGCTCTGCACGACGTACTCCGTCGGAGGTATCGGCGTGGGGGTGAGGGTGGGTGTGGGTGTCGTCGTTGGCGTCGGCGTCATGGTCGGCGTCGGCGTGATGGTTGGGGTGTTGGTCGGCGTTGGGGTGAGGGTGGGCAAGAACTTAGCTGGTGCGTTGCCTTGGGACAGGCTCATGCCCAGGACGACGGACCCACTCAGGATGACGATAGCGATCAGGGTGAGGATTGCCACGCGCAAGGGCTGGATCCGCTTTGACTCGGTCTCCGACTCGCTGGCCGTTCCGGAGCTAGCGGCAGCGGCCATGTCGGCAGCGTCGCCTCCCCCCACGCTTGCTTCGGCGACAGGGGCTTCTGGGAGCTCGGTACCGCATATCGAGCAGATCTTTGCGCCGTCGGCAACCCGTGCACCACACTCAGGGCAGTGTCTCTTGGGGCGATCCGGCAGCGTTCGCAGCGTCTGGTCTTCTGTCATAAACGTTATCTACGGGTAGACTCCGTGCATGATAGCATCGTTGGCCCTAAGAGCAAGAGACACGTGGGTGTCGTTTAGGATTAGCCGGGCAATTGAGGCTTCACTCTCCAACCCTAACCCAACCTCTCCAACACAACCCGCCGTAACCATGCCTCAGTCCAGCGGTTTGGGGCGTTTCCCTTGACTATGATAGGCGCGGGAGGTGATTATGCGGAAGAGAACAGGACACTGGCTACGAGTCGCTTTGATCGTGTTTGGAGCTCTCTGTCTGGCTGCTATGGGTCACCAAGCGCTTGCGGGAGCTGAGCGACCTCGGCAGCGTGGTCAGACGCTCTTTAGGGAATCGGAGTTAACCTATGAGGAAAAGGAGGTTTCGTTCACTAACGGCGATATCGTGCTCTCTGGCACTCTCTTGCTTCCCATCTCTGAGGGACCTCATCCAGCTGTGGTCTTTACGCAGGGGTCCGGGCCTGAGACTCGTCATCGCCGCCGGCCGCTCGCCGAGACCTTTGCGGAACAGGGCATTGCCGCCGTGGTCTACGATAAACGGGGGACCGGCGGGTCAACGGGTGATTGGTATGCTGCCACGTTTGACGATCTCGTCAGTGATCTCTTGAGTGCCGTTGCCTACGCCCGCGGCCTTCCTCAGATCGATTCCTCCAAGGTTGGCATCTGGGGGCTGAGTCAAGGTGGCTGGGTAGGACCGTTGGCTGCGTCGCGTTCCGATGACGTCGCCTTCGTCATCTCCGTATCGGCGGCAGGCATGTCGCCGGGTGATCAGGAGCTCTACCGATGGGACAATGTACTCAAGGATCTGGGGTACAAGGGGCGGTCGTTGGAAGCAGCCATGAAGGCCGTCAAGCTACAACAGGATCTGGACCGGCTGGATCTGCCCGGGGTGGATAGTCGCTTCCTGGGTCTGGATTTCGACCATGACCCGGTACCTGTTCTGGAGCGTGTTCCTCAGCCGGTTCTTGCGATCTGGGGAGAAGAGGATCAGGTCGTGCCACCCTGGACGAGCGCAGGCGTCTTCGATTCCGCGCTCGCCCGTGGTGGGAATCTCGATGTGTCGATCGTGGTCTTCCCTGACGTAGGACACAGCCTCGAACTGAACACCGCTGAGGTGGGCCCCCCTGTCTACCCTGCAGGGTACTTGACGACGATGCATAAGTGGGTGTTGTCTCGGTTCGAAAGCGGTGAGCGCGCAAGGCCTGTGGAACAGCCTGTTGCGCTTGGCCTCGAGGATGCCCGACCGGAGCACCTGCCTTCTAAGTCCCTGCCCTGGTATGGGCAGGCAGCGCCTCAGCTTGGCACGATGCTGGTGCTGGCGCTGTCCTTGGCTTCAGTGTCAGCTAGCTGGGTATGGGCCAGCGCCACGCGGCGCGCTCGGCCTGAACAGGAATCACCTTTTCCGTACTTGATCGGTGCTCTCGCAGCTCTCATCGACCTGGCCCTGCTTATAAGCTTCGTCGCTGCTCTCGTCCAGTTCTTGATGGTTGACGAGACGCGGCTTGGCGCGTACTACGGGTCTCCATTGGTTGGAGCCTCTGCTGTCGCAAGCTGGATCACTGCGGTGGGGCTGGTGGTGCTGGCTTACCGTGCTCGGAGGCACAGGTCAGGTCGCATCTTGGCCATAGTGGGTGCTGTCAGCGCGCTCCTGTTCGGCGCTTTTTTGGCCTACTGGCGACTGCTTCCGTTCTGAGCCTACTGACGCTTCGGGCTATCGGGCCTGTCGTCAGAGCGCATAGGCTGAGGACAGGCCCGATTTCTTCTATTTTGGCCTTGACTCTTGGGTACACATGATGTTATAATCCGTAAGATTATAAGGTATACCTTATATAGGCGGTGTTTTGGGCGCAACTGCGCGAACGTATAAGTGACGGCGGTGAGGAACTAGAGTAGAGGCTATGCTAAAGGAACGGGTTGAGGAGTATCTGGGCGCGATCTACCGGCTGCGTGCGGGGCCTGGGACGCCTGTGCCCCTGTCGGAGCTCACCGAGTACTTTGGATTCTCGCCGGTTTCCGTTCACGAGATGGTTCAGAAGCTTGATGATCGAGGATGGGTCGTCTATCATCCTTATCGCGGCGTGACGCTGACAGAGAAGGGGGAGGGCGTAGCTAAAGCTGTGCTCAGGCGCCATCGGCTTTGGGAGCGGTTTCTCACAGATTCCTTGGGGATTTCTTGGGATGAGGCGCACGTGATCGCGGGGCGGCTGGAGCACGTGGCCACCGAGTCGGTCACAGAGCGGTTGGCGGCTTTTCTTGGAGAGCCAAAGGCGTGTCCACATGGCGGCCCGATCCCGCCGGGCACTGGCCCCAGCTCGACGCACCGTCTGCGGAGCCTGGAGGTAGGGACCGAAGCTGAGATCGTGCGCATAGCGCCGGAGACGTCCGAGTTGTTGAGGCGCGTCGCCGAGAGAGACCTGCTACCAGGTCGACGGGTAGAGATCGTGGCTCAGGAAGAGGCAAAGACGGCTCTGAGGCTAGACGGTGCCGATGAGACCGTCGAGGTACCGGCAGCGGATGCCGCGTTCATATGGGTGGAGGTTATGTGAGGGGATTGGTCCCGCAGCGGCTGTTGAAGCTGGTGTATCCTGTTGAAGTCGTGCGGGATCGGCGTATGATAGCTTGGTGGCGCGCATCCGGCGGGCGGTTGTCTCAGCTGAGAGCACTATGCGGTCCTGATTTTGTACTTGGCGGATGCCTGGACGGATGCCTGTATGCTTGATCATCGGAGGACTCATTCAGATATGGTTTCACTTGAGAGGCTGGATACAGGGGAGATGGGGGTGGTTGGCGCCCTGGAGGGGGGTCACAGGTTCATCTCGCGTTTGGCCGCGCTGGGGTTCACCCCCGGCGCGCCGGTTACGGTTATGCGCAACTATGGAAGAGGCCCCATCATTGTATCGGTGCGAGGGGCTCAGATTGCCCTAGGACGAGGCGAAGCGGGCCGCATCAAGGTGCACCGGACCGGGGGAACAGGATAATGCATGGCGAGCTAGGGTTGAGCCCGGCGACGCCCTCGCAGGAAAGCCCCGCCGTGCGCGATCGGACGATTGTCGTCGCGCTCGCGGGCCAGCCGAATGTCGGGAAGTCGACGATCTTCAACGTTCTGACGGGATTGAGCCAGCACGTCGGCAACTGGCCCGGCAAGACCGTGGAGCGCAAAGTCGGCAGCCATAGCTATCGCGGTCGGGAGCTCACGGTTGTGGACCTACCGGGCACCTACAGCCTCACGGCTAACTCGGTTGAAGAGCGGATCGCGCGCGACTACATCATCCACGAGGCTCCTGATGTCGTGGTTGCCGTTGTCGACGCGGCGATCCCGGAGCGGAGCCTCTATCTTCTAGCAGAGATGTTGCTTCTGCCTGTGCCGGTGATCCTGGTCCTGAACATGATGGATGTCGCGGAGCAGGAAGGCGTCCAGGTCGAGCCTCGCGTTTTGCAGGCTGCGCTTGGCATCCCTGTGGTGCCCATGGTCGCGACGCGTAATGAGGGCATCGAGAAGATGCTGCAGGCCATTGTCGACGTCGTGGACGGCACATTCGCCTACGAGCCGCGGCGTCCAACGATCCTTCCGGACCACGAGGAGGTGTTGACCAGCCTTATTGCGTTGGTCGCACCTTACGTGCCCAGCCCCTATCCGGTGGAATGGGTGGCGATCAAGCTGCTGGAGGGGGACGAAGAGATATCGGAGATGATGCTGGCTGCGATGCCGAGCGAGGCGAGGGAGGAGCTGAATCACATCCTTTTGGCCCACGAGGACGCTGTGCTCGACGTCGCCGGTGCGCGGTATACGTGGATTGGCCGGATGATACGTGCTGCGGTGGCGCGGCCCAAGGTCGGGCAGATTGGCTTGACCTCGCGCCTGGATTCTGTGCTCACGCGTCCCGTGGCAGGGATTCTCGCGCTCTTGCTCGTCTTGGGTGGTGTCTTCGCCCTCACGTATGCTGTCGGGAATCCGCTTCAGGCGTGGCTTGACGGCCTACTGTCCGGGTTAGCCGAGGGCGTGCACGCCTGGCTGCAGGGCTTGGGAGCGCCTACGTGGATTGCAGATCTGATCTCCGATGGCGTGCTCGGTGGTGTCGGCATGGTCGTGACCTTCCTGCCTATCCTGATCATTTTCTTCACGACTTTGGGGTTCCTGGAGGACACCGGGTATATGGCGCGCGCAGCGTATGTGACGGACCGTTTCATGCACAAAATCGGGCTCCACGGCAAGAGCTTCATGCCGCTGCTCCTGGGGTTCGGCTGCAATGTGCCAGCTGTCCTGGGCGCTCGTATTGTGGAAGGCCAACGGGCGAGGCTCTTGACGATTCTGCTCGCTCCGCTGATACCCTGTGCCGCCCAGATGGCTGTGGTGACCATATTGGCTGCTGCGTTGTTCGGGCAGGCGGCTGGCTGGGTGGTCTGGGGTCTCGTGCTAGCGAATCTCTTGGTGCTGGCCGGCGTGGGTCTTCTTCTCAACCGGTTTGTATTGCGTGGGGAGCAGTCTGTATTCATTATGGAGTTGCCCCTCTACCATCTGCCCAACTTCCGGACGATTACTCTGTATGTGTGGCAGAACGTGGTCGCTTTCCTCCAGAAGGCGGGCAGCGTTATCTTGATCGCCTCTCTTGTTGTCTGGCTTCTCTCGTACCTACCCAGCGGCGGGGACGTCAGCACCAGCTATCTGGCGGCGATTGGACGGCATCTGGAGCCGATCGGCAGGTTGATGGGGCTGCCCTGGCCCGTCATGGTGGCGTTGCTGACCAGTTTCGTCGCCAAGGAGAACACCATCGCAACATTGGGCGTGCTTTATGGCGATCTGACGACGGTGCTGCCCCAGATCCTCACCGCGCCGGCTGCGCTCGCCTTCCTGGTCTTCCAGATGCTGTTCGTCCCTTGCGTGGCGACGGTTGCCGTGATGCGGCAGGAGTCCCGGTCGTGGCGTTGGACGCTCTTTGGCGTGGCGCTACTGCTGGGTCTGGCGTTCATCGGGGGCATCCTTGTCTACCAAGTCGGCAGCTGGCTGGTGGGGGCCTGATATGCTGACGCGGGTTTTGGAGGCGATGAAGGCGGGGGAGGCAAGGACTCAGCGCGACTTGGCTCAGACATTGGGCGTTTCGGAGCCCCTGCTCGACCAGATGATCTCACAGCTGGTGGCACGTGGTTACCTGATGGAGGATGCGCTGTGTGGCGACGGGTGTGATGGGTGTGCACTGAAGAAGGCGTGCGGCACCGATCGCGCGCTGCGCATCTGGACCCTTACGCCCAAAGGAGAGCGAGCTCTGGAGGGCGTCGAACGCTAGGCGACGCCGCAAGGAGGGCTCGGCACTGTCCCGAGCAGACGGCACAAAAAAAGACCCTTAGGGCTTCGAAACCCTAAGGGTCTTGAGTCTTCTAGCTCGTTACGGCCTAGTACATACCGGCGCCGGGGCCGCCGCCCGCGGGGGCGGGTTTCTCGGGCTCGGGGATGTCCGTGATCAGCGCTTCGGTGCTGAGCACCATCGCTGCGACGGAGGCGGCGTTGAGCAACGCACCCTTGGTGACCTTGGCGGGATCGATGATCCCTTCCTCGATCATGTCGACGTACTCACCCGTCATCACGTCGTAGCCCATGTGGAGGTTGCCGGTCGCCTCTTGCTTGCGGCGTACCTCAGCCAGGATCACGGCACCGTCCTCACCGGCGTTCTCGGAGATGCGGCGGATGGGGGCCAACAGCGCTTTGCGCAGGATCGTGACGCCCGTCTGCTCGTCAGGATAGGTCATCTCGATACCGTCGAGGGCGGAGATGGCGTTGATCAGCGCGACGCCGCCACCGGGCACGATGCCCTCTTCGACGGCAGCGCGGGTAGCGCTCAGGGCGTCCTCGACACGGTGCTTCTTTTCCTTCAGCTCGGTCTCGGTCGCCGCACCCACGCGGATGATGGCGACGCCACCGGCCAACTTGGCCAGACGCTCCTGCAGCTTCTCGCGATCATAGTCGGAGGTGGAGTGCTCCATCTCGGTCTTGATCTGCTCGATGCGGCCCTGGATCATCTTGTCTTCGCCGCGGCCACCGACGATGGTGGTGTCATCCTTGGTCGTGATGACCTTGTCGGCGCGACCCAGATCCTGGAGTGTGGCGCTATCCAGCTTGCGGCCCTGCTCCTCGGTGATCACGGTGCCGCCGGTCAGAATGGCGATATCCTGAAGCATTGCCTTGCGGCGGTCGCCGAAGCCCGGTGCCTTGACGGCCAACGCCGTGAGCAGACCGCGGAGCTTGTTGACCACGAGGGTGGCCAGCGCTTCGCCGTCGATGTCCTCAGCGATGACGACCAGGTTGCGCGCGCCCTTCTGCACCAGTTTCTCAAGAATGGGGACGAGATCCTGAGCCGCCGAGATCTTCTTATCGTGGATTAGGACGTAGGCGTCCTCAATGACGGCTTCCATCGTGTCGGGGTTGGTGACGAAGTAGGGGCTGATGTAGCCGCGGTCGAACTGCATACCCTCGACGTACTCGGTCTCGAACTCCAGACCCTTGGACTCCTCGACGGTGAT
>JBNGDL010000094.1:0-9160 GCA_049975205.1 Anaerolineae bacterium
CTGGACGACGTACGAGGTGATGGTCCCAACTAGGTGAGGTGTACTTGGGAAGCGCAATCCCACCCGGCGAGGCCAGATCGGGTAAGCGCGCTGCAGGTAGGTGACAGTAGCTACAACGAACCCAAGATAAACCTCGGTCGCGCGCGAGGCTGTTACAACCGGATCAGTCGCTCGAGCCAGGGGACCGGTTCGTGTCGCCTTCGCCAGAAGAGATCCTCCCAGAAGTAGTGCACCGCCAACGCTTGGTAGCCCCCGAAGTGCTCTTCGAAGTAGGTGAGGAGTGCATCTACCTCCAAGGGCTCCTCAGGCTCGACATCGAAGAAGAGTTTCGAGTAGATCTTCTTCTCCCAGGGCGAGATATGGTTCATCTCGTCCGGATGATGGAAGACATCAAACAGGATATAGCCCACCGACGCCGGGCCAATGCCGTAGAGGTCGAGGAGCGCTTGTCGTTGCTCTTCCCGGGACTGAGACCGCAGCGCAAACTCGTCCACGGCGCCTTCAGCAAAAGCCGCCGTGACCCGCTTGATTGACTTGGCACGATAACCGACCTTTAGATCGCGCAGGCTCTGCTCGCTTGCCCTATGGACGACGTCAGGTTCCCAGAAGCAGTAGAGCGCCTTATCGTCGTAGGAAAGCAGCGTGCCGTAGGTCTCAAGCAGCGCTCGCATCATTGCGACAGAGCGCCTGACCGTGGCGTTTTGCAGGACGATGGCGATGATCAGGTATTCGTAGAGCGAGCTGCAATTCAGGGGTCGCATGCCCCGCCATCGCGCGATCACCGGGCCCAGATGTGGGTCGTCGCCGAACCTGTTGTAGAAATCCGTCAAGTCAAGCTCGGAATTGTAGCGGTAGTTGATCTCGTTGATGAGTCCGTGAAGAAAGGTCTCCTCGAGCTCCTCCGTCGACCAGATCGTGAGCGAGACTTTCGGACGATCCACCGTACCCTGATTGTCGAACCTCAACCCCAGAGTCCTTCCCTGCCATAGCATCGTCTGCCAGCGGATCCCCGGCTCCCAGGCGTTATCCGGCGATGGGAAGTGATCGGGCTTGTAGAACGTCGCATCGAAGAAGAACGGGGCTTCTGGAACAAGCTCCACCGTCTGTTTCGTTGTGAGAGATCTCCGCTTCATGCGGGCACACTCCTAGGAGAGAGGCCGTCCGGCGATGCCTGGTGGGGGCGGCGAGATCGGACTGCGCGAGTTTCCCCCCAGTGACCCTCGCAACACCCGGTCCCACGACGTAGGTACCACAGTCAGCTCTCACGCGCGACCCGACACCGACCCAACCACCAGGCAATCCCCACGTTCAGGAGCATGAACGCCAATCCCACCAAAGGGGAATTGACCACCACCGGTAGCAGGGCGTAGTCGGTCGAGGCGTGGACAAAGGCGGTAAGCCAGAGATTGCCGCTGAGCGCATAGATCGTGCCGAAGAACCCCCACGACACCAACCGCAGCAGCAGGTCGAAGACGATGTCAGGCCTCAGCCCGCCCGATCGGAGGGCGATGGCGACGTAGCCGGGGAGGTGCCATAGTGCGAACACGGTCGCCACGAGGAGCACGACGAGCCAGCGCTTGCTGCGCGGGAGCCGGGCGGCGACGAGGGTGAAGAGGGCACCGGCAAAGAGCAGCTCCTCGCCCAGCGCCGTCAGGATCCAGTTGCTCGCGAAGGCGTAGAGCGTGTAGCTCCCGCGGAAAATCGAGGTCGAACCGCCGAGCGCGTTCAAGATAAGGAGCACGACCAGCACAAGGGCATACGACGCCGCGATCGCCAGTAGCGCTGTCAGCAGCCGGCGCAACCCGAGGCCGACGCGCTTCCAGCCCAGGCGGTAGGCATAGATCAGCCCAACGCCCAAGAGGAAGGTCACCGCGAGGGCGAGGTTCAGCGTCAGGTCGTTGTATCCAGCCAGTGGGTAGAGGACGAACCAAGTCAGAATCTGCACGCCGAATGCGGCGCCGATCGTCACCCAGATAGCCACCTTTCCCTTTAGGTCATTTCTGTCTTCCGTCACCGCGCCTCCTGGTCGCTGTTATGTGGGCACAATCTACATCGACCGACCGCTTCTGGAAAGCCGCCAACGCCAGATGTGGACCTCAGAGGGGATCTTACACGACACAAGGGATGAACATCTTCGTCTGTTGGCGGTAGGCGGCGAATGCCTCGCCATAGCGGTCCAGCACCTCCGCTTCCTCACATCGGCATTCTAGATACCAGAGGGGTGCGAAGGCGGCTAGGACCAGAAACCACACCCAGGCAAAGAAGACGAGGCCCAACCCGAGGGAGAGGACGTAGATACTGACGTAGATCGGGTGTCGTATGTAGCGGAATGGGCCTGTCTGAGCCACCCCATCGCGACGCTGTGCTTCACGTAGATGGCGCGAGGCGGAGAGCCAGAGCCACACAGCCGCAGCGATGAGGGCCATCCCGAAGCCGAGGGCGTACGGATTCGCCGAAAAGAAGGAGTCGCGCGCAGCCGTGAACTGAGATAGGAACAAACAGACGGCAAATGCTGGTCGTAGAGCCAGATGCAGCGCCCCTCTAGTCCCGTCTCCTATTCTCATCGCATCACACCTCCCAGGTCACCGGAAATAGACCCTGGCACCCAATCCCGAGAAGTTAAAGAGAACGTGAGATATTGTCGTCCAGAGGATCGATCCTGACTGCCGCGCCACCCATCCCCACATCAGCCCCACGGCCCCTGCGACGGCAACGAGAGCGACGTTCCCACCGGGCGATGAGCTGGGGAAAACGGACTGAGGCGCGAAGTGCCACACGGCGAAGCCGATCGCCGGATATGCGTATCCGAGAATCCAGCTGTCCGGGAAGAGGGTGACATAGGTCCCACGCCACAATAGCTCCTCGAGGGTTCCATTGACCAACGCAATTACGAAAGAAAGCAAGATGATCGTGAGGTTAGCCTGTCCCAGGGCCCGCGGAAAGGCGTAGCCGTACCCCAGCAGAAGCGGCACGATTAGAAACACGATGCCGAGCCAGGACGGATTGCCGAAGCGTGGCGAGAGATCGCGAAAGACGGACAGCAGCCCGTCCGTCCCCAACGCCCACCAGGGGAGGACCAGACACCAGACGAGCCAGTAGAAGATAAAGCCCGTGAGGTAGCCCAGCTTGGGCCCGAACGCAGCCGCAGCCGTCTGGAAGACCAGATACGTGGTGCCCAGCAACACGACAGGTGCAGCAATCAGGACGATCTGTCTCGACGAAAGCATAAATTCACTCCTTATCAAGAATATGGCGAATCTCTGCGCGCGGCGGCCAGACCCGCCGATGGGGCAAGACTATGCTGGCGGCCGCCAAGGCCAGGCACAGGGTCTCCACAATGACCGTGAGAGGGAAGACCATCGACCAGACCGAGCGTACCATCACGCGTGCTCCTTCAAGTAGGCGAACAGTGGCTCGTGGTTCCACACTTGGGCTTCTATGTAGTTCGCGAGGTGGTCGGGAAGCTCCGTCCCCCATCGCTCGCCAGGCAGGCCTTGGGCCTCAACGATCGAGAGGATCTCGGAGAGCGTGAAGACCTTGCCATGATACTCAGGCGAATAATGAGCAGGATTCTTTTCGGCTGCGAGCATAAAGGAGACCATACTGTCGGGATAAGTGAAGCTTACGTCACACTCCCGGAAGATCGAAAGGGGAATCTCGATCTCCGTGGTCGTGGCAAGGGTGGCGGCATCGATCATGGTCCGGATCCACCTAGATCGACCGTAGATCATATAGATGGGATACGGTGCTCGCAGCACCCCACCCTTTGCGACGAAATCCGCGCGCAACCACTGCTCGACCCGCCTGCGGATCTGCAGGTATTGGAACGGATTCTCAAACCGCTCCCAGAAGACCGAGCCTTCCACATAAAGGGCCTGCATCGTCTGAATCGCCTCAGCCTCGGGGAGCGCGGATAGGCTCCGAAATGGAGCTGTACCCCTCTTGTAGACGTGGATCAGGTAGTCGATCATAGCTGATCCCCTCTCTATGCCACCACCCGTCTTTCCCGCCACTCCCATATCGCCTCAGCGTGCTTCAGGTAGTGACCATAGGTGTCAAGCCGCAGCCGGCGACGGAAGCGGGTTTCGGTGACGAAATGCTCCTCAGGGACCGTCTCGATGAACTCGATCAGACGTCGATGTGTGGCATCCCGTTCCTGTAATACCTCAGCGAGCGACAAGTCTCTCTTTCGCTCCGTCATCAAGGCATTGAAGGCATCGATGCCTCCGTATTTGTCGGAGTAACGCGGTGGCGTTCCGCCTTCAAGGATGAGCGGCAGGTGCGTGAGCGCCTCCTCCTCCCACCAGCTCACGTGCGCAATGATGTCTCTGACGGACCAGTCGCCCATCACGCCCGGCTCCATCATCTCAGGCTCTGACAGGCCCGCGTACGATGCCAGGAGCGTTTGCCACGCCCTATCAAGACGTTGTAGCAGTTGAGCTCTGTTCACAAACAAGCCTCTCTACCGGGTCCCTGAAGACGAGGGGAGGAAGTCGGGGCCAACACCATCAAGGGTAGTTCCTTCGTAGGTGTAGAATGGCCGCCCACTACAGCTGCCCGGCGTGTCACGTTACACTCGGCCCAAGGATACATCCGCTGATCCCAGATGTCCAGCGAGTAGATGGGCTCACGTGACAAGTCCTGGGTCGCGGGTAAACTTGCCACAGAGGGGTCAACCCGGTGGGCTGCGCCGCATCAGGCTTGGCACGGCGCCTCAAACCTGCCGGTTGCCCTTTGTCATCGGCGACACAAGCTGAAGGAGATGACCCATGCGCCAGGAGTCAATAACGGTATCGACTAAGACCTTCCCCCTAACCTGGGTTCACACCCTCGTGATTGGCAGCGGGGCCTCGGGGCTCAACGCTGCGGTGCAGCTCCGTGCCAACGGCATCGAGGACGTGCTCATTGTGAGCGAGGGGCTGCAGAAGGGCACCTCGATCAACACGGGGAGCGACAAACAGACCTACTACAAGCTCTCCCTGTGCGGCGCCGAGGCCGACGCGCCGGAGATCATGGCCGAGACCTACTTCGAGGGCGGGTCGATGCACGGCGACCTGGCCCTTGTCGAGGCGAGTTTGTCGGCCCGAGGCTTCCTCCACCTCGTGAACTTGGGCGTTCCCTTTCCCCGCGATGCCTATGGCCAGTTCGTAGGCTACAAGACCGACCACGATCCGCGCCAGCGTGCGACGTCCATCGGGCCCTACACGTCCCGCGAGATGTGCCGGGCCCTGATTCGGGAGGTCGAGAGGCTGGGGATTCCGGTTTGGGAGGGTCGGAATGTGGTGCAGTTGTTGACGGTGCGGGTGGCGGCGCGGTCGGAGACCGGCCGCAACGCGGGAGAGCATGGGGCGGCACGGTCGGAGACCGGCCGCAACGCGGGAGAGCGTGGCGTGAGGGTGGCGGGGGCCGTGGCGCTCGATTCTGAGGGCAATCTCGAGGTCGTCCTGGCGGAGAACGTTGTCTTTGCCGTCGGTGGCCCCGGTGGCCTCTACAAGACCAGCGTCTACCCTGAGGTCCACACCGGCGCCATCGGCCTCGCACTGATGGCCGGCGCCAGAGCTCAGAGCCTTCCCGAGTCCCAATACGGCCTTGCCTCGACCCGGTTCCGCTGGAACGTCTCCGGCACCTATATGCAGGTCGTGCCCAAGTTCGTCAGTACCGAGTCCGACGGGGTCAGCGACCCGCAGGAGTTCATGCGCCCCTACTTCGACAGCATCGGTGAGATGGCCTCGATGGTCTTCCTTAAGGGCTACCAGTGGCCTTTTGACTGGCGCAAGGTGCGGGGCGGCTCATCGATCGTCGACATCCTGGTCTACATCGAGACCGTCCTGAAAGGCCGCCGCGTCTTCCTGGATTTCCGCAGCAACCCCGAGGGTTTCGCCTTCGAGAACCTCAACGATGAGGCACGCACCTACCTCGAGCGGTCCGATGCCCTACTAGCAACGCCCATCGCGCGCCTGGAGAAGATGAACCCAGGCGCCATCGAGCTCTATCTCGACCACGGCATCGACATCCGCGCCGAGCCGTTGGAAGTCGCGGTCTGCGCGCAGCACAACAATGGCGGGCTGGCGGGCAACCTCTGGTGGGAGTCCACCAATCTTCGGCACCTCTTCCCCATCGGGGAGGTCAACGGCTCCCACGGGGTCTATCGCCCGGGCGGCGCCGCGCTTAACGCCGGTCAAGTCGCGGGCTTCCGCGCCGCTGAGTACATTGGCCATCGCTACCAGGGCTGGACGCTGGCTGACGCGGACGCCGTCAAGGCTGCAGCGGAGGCTGTGGGCGACCTCCTCAACTGGATGGCAGCGTCGGAGGCGGAGCCTGGAGCCTCGTGGGAAGCGGAGCGAGAGACCTTCCAGGCGCGGATGTCCCGCGCTGGGGCACACATCCGGTCGCTTGAGACCTTGCGAGAAGCCATCCCTGAGGCGTGGGCTCAGTGGGAGCGGCTCAACGCCAGGGGAGACCCTGCCAAGCTGGGTGAGAGCCTGCGCAACCGCCAGCTCTGCTTTGCCCACGCGGTCTATCTGGAGGCGCTGGCCTTCGCGCTCGAGAGCGGCGTTGGGAGCCGCGGCTCTTCCATCGCGCTGCACCCTGACGGCGTCACGGTGCACGAGAAACTCGACGAGCGGTGGCGTATCGTGCCGGAGGACGAGGCTTGGCGCGAGAAGGTCCTCGAGACCGCCGCGACGGTCGATGACCAAGGCACGCCCCACGTCGCATCGCGGTGGGTGGACCGTCGCCCGCTGCCGCATCCCGACTCGTGGTTTGAGACGGCCTGGGCAGCCTTCCGAGAGGGCAGGATCTACGACTAGCCGAACCGGGAACTGTTCAGCGAGTGCGAATGGTTCTCGGCGGGAGCCATTAACCGGAATAGCATCTATGCTCGTGCGCTGTTGGGCCAACTTGCTCCAAGACGGGAAATATGCTTCGAGTCTCCGAGTATTGACATCATGACTGTAGTGTCCTATAATCGGACCCGACCATGAAGACCTACCTGGACTGCTATCCGTGTTTTCTCCGACAGGCGCTGGAGGCGGCGCGTATGACCGGCGCCACCGAGGCGCAGCAAGCCACAGTGATCCACGAGGTGTTGGAACTCCTCCAGACGGCGGACCCTGAGGCTACGCCACCCGAGACCGGCGACCGCGTTCATCGCCTGGTGCGCAGGCTGGTGTGTGCGGAGGGTAATGATAACGGAGCCGACCCGTACGCGGACGTGAAGGCCACAGCGACCGAGCAGGCCCTGGCGCTCTATCCTCGACTCGCTACCTTGATCACGGAAGCCCCAGACCCATTGGAGTGGGCCGTGCGTGTTGCCATCGCCGGCAACGTGATCGACTTCGGCCCTGGCGCCCACTATGATCTCGAAGGCTCGCTGGCTGAGATTCTGCACCAGCCCTTCGCGATTGACGATATGGAGACCTTCAGGGGGATCCTTGCGCGCGGCGGGCCAATACTCTATCTGGCCGATAACGCGGGAGAGACCGTCTTCGACCGCGTGTTGATCGAGGCCCTCAACCATCAGGAAGGCGCCAAGCACCCGAGCAGGATCACCTACGCGGTTAAAGGCGGCCCCACCCTCAACGACGCTACCCTCGATGACGCGAAGGCCGCTGGTCTGGATCGCGTGGCGAACCTGGTCACGACCGGCGTCGACGCACCCGGCACGATCCTGGCACGCAGCTCCAGGGCCTTCCGCGAGCTCTACAATCAGGCGGACGTGATCATCGCCAAAGGGCAGGCAAACTACGAGACCCTGAGTCCCGGTGATCCGCGGCTCTTCTTTCTGCTCAAAGCCAAATGCCCGGTCATTGCGCGGGATCTCGGCGTCCCACAGGGAGCCATCGTCATCAAACGAGGCGGCTTTGACCTCAGCCTCGAGGAGGCGCAATGCTAACCGGTGGCGGGGTCCGGTCCCGCTGCTGGATGCAGTGCTTTGAGATCGATCAGGCACGACGGACGGTGCGACGGACATCCCCTCTGACGCGTATGTTCCGGACTAGCTCGACCACGGAAAGGGGGCGGTAATGCGTATTCTAGTCACCGGCGGGATGGGCGAGGTTGGACGCCCGACGGTCAACTGGCTGTTGGACCGAGGCCACGAGGTCCGCGTGCTCGACCTGGAGGTCGACGATCCCATCCCCGGCGCGGAGTGCCGGGCGGGGGATATCACCGACTTCGAGGCCCTGCGTGGTCACGTGGCGGATATGGAAGGCATCGTACACCTGGCCGCCTACCCGCACCCGAGCATGGCACCGGGGCAAGAGATGTTTCGGGTCAACGTGGGCGGCACCTTCAACATCTTCCAAGCTGCCGTCGACGCCAACCGTAGCGGTGATAGCAGAATCGAGCGCGTGGTCTGCGCGAGCTCGATCAACGCGCTGGGGTACAACTTCGGCATCACGTTCCCAGAGAACCAGCTGCGCTACTTCCCCATCGATGAGGCCCATCCAACCCATACGACCGATCCCTACTCGTACTCCAAGCGGATGATTGAGGAGATCGGCGGCTATTTCTGGCGCCGCGAGGATCTGCCCAGTCTCTTCTTGCGGTTCCCGGCGGTCTACAACCTGAGCGAGCCAGGGATCCTGGCGGACGTCATCGAGGCGTGCGCCGAGCAGACGCCGCAGGTGATGTCCCTGGCCGAACCGCAGCGCCGCACACGCGTTCAGGAGATCATCGCCGACTTCGAGCGTCGCGCGGGCGAGCGAGAATGGGAAGCTCAGTTCGATCTCAGCTACCCCGACGGCGCCATCCAGTTTGGCAGGAGCAACTTTTGGACTAGCCTCGACGTTCGCGACGCCGCCCAGACCATCGAGAGGGGCCTCTTAGCGGGCTACGAGGGCAGTCATGCCGTCTACGTCACCGACGATCAGAACTTCTTGGGCATCCCGTCACGCGAGCTCGCGGCAGTCTTCTTCCCCGACGTGACGGCCTGGAAACAACCGGTGACAGGCAGTGAATCGCTCGTGAGCATCGCGCGCGTGCAAGAGCTGATTGGGTTTGAGCCGGCGTTTCCGTTCCCAAGAGGGGACAGGAGATAAGGGCTACGGGACAGGGCACGCTGGTCCGAAGCTCACGACTGGGGACGCGTGGCTGTCGACTCTGGGCAAAGGAGACATTATGACAAGAGAGCTATTTGGCATCATTCCACCGCTGACGA
>JBNGDL010000095.1:0-9121 GCA_049975205.1 Anaerolineae bacterium
TGCGGTGGGCGCACGCTATGTTAGCATGGGGAAAGGGTTTGTCAACTGACCTAGCTTGAGCTGAGATTGGTTAAGGATATACTTCCACCCGTTTGCAGGGTGTGCTTATTGCATAATCAGGGGCTCGGCGACGCTACACCCGTCGGGCATGACCAACTAGCCAGGAGGTGACTTCACGTGGAGGACTTGAGATATCCGGAGACCCGCAGGTCGGATCACATCGATACTTATCATGGAATCGTGGTGCCAGATCCCTATCGGTGGCTTGAGGACCTGAATGCATCGGAGACCCAAGCATGGATCGCGGCCCAGAATGCCCTTACTTTCCGCTATTTGGCGTCCATCCCGCAACGGACGTCGATCCGCAAACGCTTGACCGCGCTATGGGATTATCCAAAGGTGGGCGCACCTTTCAGGCGCGGTGAGCGTTATTTCCAACTTCGTAACACAGGTCTACAGAATCAGGATGTCCTCTATGTGATGACGTCCCCTACGGACGAGGGGCGCGTCCTGATCGATCCCAATGCCTTCTCGCAAGACGGTACCGTGGCACTGACCGGCCTCTCGGTGAGCTGGGATGGTGAATGGGTGGCGTACGCGACCAGCGGCAGCGGCTCGGATTGGAAGACCTGGCGCGTGCGGCGCGTGGTGTCCGGAGAGGATCTGGAGGACGTGGTTCTGTGGAGCAAGTTCTCCGGCGCTGCCTGGTTGCCCGACAACACCGGCTTTGTCTACGCTCGCTATGCTGCGCCCGCCGAGGGAACCGAGTACGCAGCCGCGAACTATGGTCAACAGCTCTATCTGCACCGGCTCAACACGGATCAGGCCGATGATGTGCTCATCTATGAAAGGCCGGACCATCCCAAGTGGGGCTTCTATCCTGTTGTGACCGAGGATGGCGCCTACCTGGTCCTCCATGTCTCAGAGGGCACGGACCGCCGCAATCGGATCTTCTATCGGCGGCTTGAGGAAGACGCCTTCACGGAGCTGATCGATGAGTTGGAAGCGGGCTACGAGTTCTTGGGGAACAGTGGGACCGTGTTCTACTTCTTGAGTGATCTTGACGCTCCCAAGGGCCAGATCCTGGCTGTGGACGTGACAAACCCGGATGGCGATCATTGGCGAACCCTGATACCCGAGAGCACGGACACGATAGAACTCGCCGAGTTAGCGCATAACGAGTTTGTGGTTCTCTATCTCCACGATGCTCACCATCAGTTGCGGCGCTTTGCTCTGGACGGCAAGCCCATCGGTGACGTGCCGCTGCCGACCATAGGTTCTGTGAGCGCCCTTCACGGCCGGCGGGAGGATGATGAGCTCTTCTACGCATTCAGTTCATTCACCGTTCCTCCCGCAGTCTATCGCTTCGACTGTGCTACTGGCGAAACGGTGCAGCTTGCCAAGGCAGAGGTGGATTTTGACACCGACGCTTATGTGACCGAGCAGGTCTTCGCGACCAGCAAGGATGGGACCCAAGTCCCAATGTTCATCGTCCACCGTAGAGACTGGCAGAAAGACGGCAAAAACCCCACACTGCTGTTTGGTTACGGGGGCTTCAATATTGCTATCAAGCCCGAGTTTCAGGCAGCCAGGCTAGCCTGGCTGGAGATGGGGGGTGTGCTGGTCGTGGCAACTCTCCGGGGTGGCGGCGAATACGGTGAGGCCTGGCACGAGGCAGGCACGAAGACGAACAAACAAAATGTCTTCGATGATTTCATCGCCTGTGCAGAGTATCTTATCGCGGAGGGGATCACGTCGAGGCAGAAGCTGGCGATCGAAGGGCGCTCCAACGGCGGCTTACTGATTGGCGCTTGCTTGACCCAGCGCCCGGAGCTCTTTGGTGCGGCCCTTCCCACCGTCGGTGTGCTCGACATGCTGCGTTTTCATAAGTTCACGATTGGCTGGGGGTGGGTCAGTGATTACGGCTCCCCCGACGATCCCGGCGAATTCGAGGCGCTCTATGCCTATTCGCCGCTGCACAACGTGCGCCCTGCCGAGTATCCGCCCACGTTGATCCTCACCGGCGATCACGATGATCGCGTGATGCCTGCCCATTCGTACAAGTTCACTGCTGCGCTCCAGGCGGCACAGCAGGGCAGTGCCCCAATTCTGATTCGTATCCAGACGAAGACGGGACACGGACCGGGGAAGCCCACCAAGCTGCTCATCGAGGAACGGGCTGACATGTGGGCCTTTCTCGTTGACGCGCTGGGGATGACACCCGAGTTCGAGTGACACTGCCCGTCCGGGCGATGGTTGATGAGCAGAAGAGGGCGCAATTATGCGCCCTCTCTGTTATTCGACGGTCGACCTGAAACTCGGGTCGAGGTGCTAGTGTAGTTGGTAGGCCGACCCCCCGATAAACTCCCGAATGTGGGATGTGGTCGGAATCACGGACTCGTCTTCCACTGGGATGACCGATTGGAGGAGTCGGTGCACGCGCTCGGCTCGGAGGTAGGCGTCCATCCGGTTTGGGTCGCCCTCGTATTCGCGCACCCACTCGGAGAAGTGGGAAAAGAGTCGAGCACGCATGATGGGGAGCTCATAGGGTGTCGCGCTATTGACGACGTAGTCCGCGGTATGGATATAGGGGATGATGTGTCGCAGCTCGCTGCTGCGTACATAATGCCAGTGCTCCAGGGTCTGTTTCGGATCGTACGCACGCTCCCGTTCGTCACGGATCATCCGCCTCATCAGGCGTAGATCTGTGAAGCGGATGTACTGGTTATCAGGGCCCTTCATCTGGAGCAGGGTCTCGATGTAGAGCTTGAACTTCTGCTCCTCCGGAATAGCCCGAGTCATCCCATCGTAGAGCCCGTGCAGGCTGTCAATCAAGATCAGTTGATCCTTATCGACCTTCATCGGGGTGGCCTCAGGGCGCCGCCTACCTGTCTTGAAGTCGTAGTAGGGCAGCATCACTTCGTCCCCGGCAATGAGGCGCTCGAGATGCTCGTTAATCAGGGCCAGGTCCAGCGCCTGTGGGGTCTCGAAATCATAATCCCCGTACTCGTCCTTGGGGTGCATCTCGAGATCAAAGAAGTAGTTGTCGACGTTGAGAGCGACCAAGCTTAAGCCCTCTCGCACCAGCCGCTCCTCGAGCTTGGCTGTGGTTGTCGTCTTGTTGGAGGAGGAAGGACCTGCGACGATCACGATCCGAAGTCTATCCCGATTTCGCAGTATCTTGGTTGCTGCATCGTCCACGTCCTTCTCGTAGGCCTCATCAGATTCCCGGACGATATCGGGGAACTCCCCTTTGGCGATGCGCTCGTTGAGGCGGTAGATGTTGTGCACGTTGTGGTCGACCGCCCAGTTCAAGACCTCCCATAGCTTTCGATAGGGGAGGTTCTCTGGATCGCGCTGGGACTTACCCTCCTTGCGGCGTTCACGTCTCATGGCGCGCTCCTGCCGGTAGAGGATATAAGCCTTCGCCGTACGCGCGTGACCAGCCTCAATCAGAACCCGCTCGACGATGTCTTGGATCTCCTCCACGGTTGGTACCTTGCCGCCCGTACAACTTCTCTCGAGGATGTCGACCACCTCATCGGCGAGCTCCTCAGCGATCTCTCGATCGCGTCCGCCAACAGCTACGGCTGCACGGTAGATCGCGTTCGTGATCCGATCTTTGTTGAAGGGCACGACCGCACCGTTACGCTTGACGACGTGAGTTATGCATTCGCTCATCACATATCCTCCCGACAAGAAATCAATATCGAAGATGCTTCTCGATTATTCTATCACGGTAAGGATAGAAAAGCCAAGGAACTTCGGTTGGGATCTTGACATAGAACAAATGTGCGACTATAATTGGGATAAAGATTGGGATATTTGGGATAGCGGTTCTAGACCCACAAGCGCGGTCTGGCTCACATCAGAATCCCGAGGTAGGAGGTAGCAATGGTACGCGTGAAGGATTTGCCGGAACGACAACGGAAGGTTCTGGACTGTATTGAGACCTATGTTGACGAACACGGGTTCCCGCCCACGGTCCGCGAGATCGGGGACACCATCGGCGTCAACTCGACATCGCTTGTGTCCTACTACTTGAAGCGCCTGGAGGAGCAGGGGTTCATCAACCGCGAGCCCTCGATGTCCCGTGCCATTCAGGTGACGCGACCGACGACCCAGGAGGTTGCGGTCGAGATCAGTGACAAAGAGCTCCTCTCTGTGCCGTTCTTGGGGTATATTGCCGCGGGTGCACCCATCAACGTCGAGACCTTCCCCGGCACCGAGACGATCGAGATCAACCGCGCGCTCTTCGGACGCGATGTCTCAGACCTCTTCGCGCTGCGGGTCCAGGGGACCTCCATGATCGATGCGCTCATTGACGATGGCGACACCGTCATCCTCAAGCACCAGGAGCGCGTCGAGAATGGGCAGATGGCGGCGGTCTGGCTTACGGACGCCGAGGAGACCACCCTGAAGAAGGTCTACTATGAGGGAAAGCGGGTTCGATTACAGCCCGCAAATCCGACAATGGAGCCGATCTACGTGCCCGCCGACCAAGTCCAGATTCAGGGCAAGGTTGTGCTCGTCATCCGCGAGCTGAACAAGTAAGGCGAGATGAGGTCCCGCGTCAACGGTTTCTCGTGACCATGGGGAGATACTGACGCCACGGTGTCATCTGAAGCCAAAGACGCTGCTCCCACCGTGTGTTGGCGCCATCCGTCATCAGCGCGTCGACGCGTAAGGGGTGGGCCCAGTCCCAGCCTCGTATCGGAATTGTCAAGCTCTCGACCCCGTTCGGCTCAAGCGAGCCCGTCCATACGTCCCAGCGCAGGCCATGCGTGATTGCTACTGTGGCAGTGACCGGGCTCAAGCCTCTCATCAGCCAGAGGGATAGATCGCCTGATGCAAGTGCCGTCGGGCTCTGATTTCGAAGCACGAATGTGAGTGAGATCGGTGTCCCAGTTTTCATATCGTTGCTTCCGGGCACAACCCATTCGCTCGATGTCAGGTCTGGTCCAGCTCCGTAGAAGGCCGCCTCACGCACGAAGCCCAAGTCCCAACTAGGCAACGTAAGCGTGACCGAGGGGTGGGGCCTCTCCGTTCCGCCGCCAGTCCAAGCGGCCTGCCACATCAGTGTGACCGGTGTACCCGGCTCCACCATGCCCTCCCAGGAGAGCTGATTGCGCTGAGGGTCGAGTGTAACGTCGAGGGGCAAGCTCTTCCTATCCACGTTGAATCCGTCTGGTATCTGGTGCGTAGCCTGGACGATGTGCGGCGCCTGCGCACCGTTCCGCACCCCCAGCGTGAACGTGACCGTCTCCCCTATCATCGTTGTCCTCGGCGAGACCGACCACGCCGTCTCGCCCAGCGGCGACAGCCAACCAATCCCACGCGCCAGCGCGGCGGCTCTGACATCGCTTGGCAGCGTCTCGAGGGGAAAAGCGTAGAAGAGCGTCTGAGCGTCTTTGGTCGCGATGGCAATAGGCTGCCCCAGCTGCCCTCTCAGGATCGGCACCGCGTCTACCGTGGGCTCGACGACGTGAGACCAGTTGGGGAAGGGATAGGCCAGCCCCACGGGTCCCCAATCGCCCCCCGCAGGATGCTCCGCGACCCCCTGCGCCTCTGTGGCTTTGTACTCCCAATCCGCCAGGCGTACTCCCAGGCGCTGGGCGAGCGGATCGCCGTCGTGGTGATAGACGAAGTCCTGGGAGGAGAGCAGGAGATGGCCGCCCTGGTCGAGATAGTGGACGAGCCGCGCCGCCTCCTCGGACACGACCGGCGCGTACCAGTCGTAGCCTGTGAACCAGACGATGATGGGGTACATCTCCAGCGTTGCCGTGGTCGGGGAGTGCGCCGGTGGAGAGGAGCTCTGGCTCGACTGCGTGTCCCATATATCGAAGGGGATCTTGCTGGCTGTAAGCGCCTCTATATAGCGGCTCTCCATCGGGTACCAGCGGTCGTCGTCCACAAGCAGGACCGGCGCGGGCGCCTTCGACGTGATCGGGATGGTGACCGGTGTGGTGACGCGGTCCGAGGTCGCCGAAAGCATAGCCCGGTCAGCGGCATTGACGCCGACACCGGCTGGGAGTGTCACGGTGACCGTGATCAGGGCGGTCGAACAGGGGCTGAGCTGCGGGATGCTGGTCTCTACCGAGGTGGGCCACGCATTGCCCTCCACCTCCACGTAAATGGGCTCCGTCACCCCTGCGTAGCCGATGTGGCGCAGCTTCACGACGTGGGTCACGACCTGCTTCGGAAGCGCGACCTGGATCGGGTCAGTGACGCGGGTGAACTCAAGGCCTGCTGTCAGCGGCTCGGTCGCCAGCCAGTCGATGCTGCGTTCCAGCACCTCACGCCGGGTCTGCGCGCCCTGGATCCCCTCATAGCCAAATCCGAAGAAGAGTGACCGGAAGGGGACGCAGATGTCAGTTGCGACCCCGCCAATCTTCTGGTCGTCGTAGAACCAGATCGGTGAAGCACGTCCGTGATCCCGGATCGTTACGATATCGGGTGTCCCCTGATTGTTAGCGCTATCATCGCCATTGAGCGTAAGCTTCAAGCCCTCGAAAGGCCCTGCGCCGCTGACAGGCGGCGCGCCCGATATCTCATCGGCGAAGCTGACGCTCATCTGGTCGAAGAGATAGGCGCCATAGATACCCCAGAAGCTTAGGCCACCCGCGTCCAGATAGGCGATGTCCTGTCCGCTTATCAGAAGTCGCCCCCCGGTCGCTAGGTAGCCTGAGAGGATGCTCCCCGCTCCCACGAGGCCAGGGGAGCCACTGGGGGACGACCAGAGCGCGATGTCATAGTCGCTGAGGACGATGGTAGGTACGTCTCGTTCGGGGACTTTGATGGTCACCTCGTCGTAAGTATAGTGCAGCCCGTCCAGCGCTTCGCGCCAATACACGACCTCACTCTCATAGTACCAGGCCCCCTCGTCCACCAGAACCATCCTGGGGATGGTGTGAAGGCGGAAATCCGTGGTGTAGACCTCGCCAGCGCTGACCGATGCGGTGTCCGTTAAGACACCGTATCCGATCCCCCGAACCTCCAGAACGTAGGTGCCACCGGGCAGGGAAAGAGCGTAACTCCCCGAGGCTGCCGATGTGGTCGTGACGGGTGTGTTGAGCGCACGAATCACGACTGTCGAGGAAGGAGGTGCTCCTGTCTCCTCGACGAGGACCAGCCCGCGGACCGTACCTGTGGCCATCTTGCTCAATTCAAAATCCATCCGCTGGCTGCTCTCCGGCGGCGCCTCTAGCCGGGGGACGGTATCGCTCGTATAGCCGAAGGCCGACGCAGTGATCTCGTAGATCCCCGGTCTGAGCGCCAGCCGATAGAGCCCGTCTGCGTCGCTGGTCGCCTGGAATGAAGGCGCGACACCCTCGGGCTGGGCCCTGATCATGGCCCCGGCGATCGGTCCTCCGCTCGCCTCGCGCACGGTGCCACTGACAATCGCTGGTTGAGTCAGCGTGAAGAGTGCTTCGAAGGCATCAAGACGCCCCCAGCCGCTATCGTTGTTCGGGATCGTCGTGGTGAGGGCGCGCGCCGTCTCTGTCAGGATCTGGCTCATTACCCGGACGGATACCTCGGGACTCGCGGCCCGCATCAGCGCCACCGTACCCGCAACGTGCGGCGCGGCCATAGATGTGCCGTTTCTCGAGGCGTACACACCGCCAGGAATGGAGGAAATGACGTTCACACCGGGAGCGACCAGCGCAGGTTTGATCTCGCCCCAGGGTGAGGGGCCTCGGCTGGAGAAGTAGGCGACATCGTCGTCAGCATCACTTGCCCCGACGGCGAACACGCCGGGATTGCTGGCGGGTGAGTTCATGGTCTGCGGGCTGGGGCCTGAATTGCCAGCAGCGAAGGTGGCAAAGATGCCGGCCTCTTCCAGGGCCTCGATGGCGGTCAGGAACGTAGTCGAGCTTCCGTCAGCGCTGCTCCACGAGGCATTGACGACATCCGGGGCCAGTGCCGGCTCCCCGCCAGGGGCCAGGAACCATTGAAAGGCACTCAGGATCCAGGAGTCGTAGCCGTAGCCGTCGCCGCTGAGCACCTTGGCCCCAATCCACTTAGCGCCCGGGGCGACGCCGACGGTTGAGCCAACGGCGGTGCCGGCGACGTGCGTGCCGTGCCCGTGGTCGTCATAGGGGTAGACGCCGCCATTTACTGCATCGAACCAGGAGCCTTCGTGTACGAAGAAGTCCTTACCCAGGTAACCCCGATAGGCGTTGTAAAGTGCGGGGTGGTTCCAATCCACGCCAGTGTCCATAATCCCGACGACGGCCCCTGTACCTGTAACCTCCAACGTCTGCCAAACCTCGGGGGCGCGAATCTCCATGACCCCCCAGGGTAACTCCGCGATTTCTGTCTCCTCGGCGTCCGCGAGGTCTTGCCAGCGGAGGTCGGCTGGCGTGTACTTTCGATAGCGGTCGAGGCGGATTTCCGCCACTGCGGGAGAGGCTGCCAGTTCATGGACGAGCGGGGACCGTGCTGTCAAGGCCAGAGCATGGACCAACCAGAGATCGCGGCGGGCTAGCAGATTGCCACGTTCGGTTGCTTCCGCCAGCACGGGCGCAAGGGGAGCGGCGGCCTCCGCGAGGAGCTGTTTCCGCTCTTGGACGAGGAGGCCCCGGGCTGTGACCAGGTCGGGCGCCTCTTGCACCAGGGCCGAGGGGTCAGAATCCTCACCGTCCTTGAGCATCACTATGATGTGCAGCGGACCTTCGGGGCTCGCCAGTCGACGCCACACCTCGGGTTCGACGACCGGGCCTATGTGAGCGTCGTCTCGCACGCCCAGTAGCTCCTGAGGCCTGCTGTCACCGGAAGCCAAGAGGGATCGCGCATCGGCGGCACCTATGATAGCTGCCCAGGAGATCCCAAGCAGCACGGTGAGCAAGAAAGCCGCCAAGCTTCTCAATAACCTACCGTTTTTGACCATCTATTGCGTTCCCCCTGGAGGCAAAATGCATCTCTGTCGCTCGATGTCTGTGCAGTGCTGTCATTATACTGTTTCTGGGCGATACCGCAGCACTTGGATGGTCAAGTACTTCGCGGGAGAGCCGGTATCGGCCCTGCAATCCCTGTGTTCTAGGTGGCGGTGCTCCATCGCGGGACGTGAGGTGGTTCAGCCTATGCGGTGGCTGGGTCCTGATACGGGCTGCGCGCAGGG
>JBNGDL010000096.1:0-8052 GCA_049975205.1 Anaerolineae bacterium
AGGAGGTTGATGATGCTGGTCTTCCCAGAACCCGTCGAACCCAAGAGCGCCACGACCTCACCCGGTTTGCAGGAGAAAGATATGTCGTGCAGCACCTCGACGGCCTCGTCTGAAATCAGGTCCTCTCCCGGCGCCGGCTCTGGCGTAGCACGCCCCTTCCCGGCGCGGTCTTCCCCTGGGTCCTGCAGTACTGAGCGCGGCTCGTACGCAAAGCTGACGCGATCAAAGACCACCGCCCCCAGGATATCCACGTCCGAAGGGACACTGCCCCCGGTGATGTCTTCACGCTCCTCCCGGATCACATCGACGACGCGTTGATAGGAGACGAGGCCGGTGGAGATATGGACGATCAGCCGACCGAGGTTGCGCATGGGCCAGATGATCCACATGGCCAGTCCCATCGCAGCGATATACGTACCTACGCTGATCTCACCGCGGAGCGCCATCGACGCGCCAACCGCCATGGCCAGCACAGCCTGACCCGAGCAGAGCAGATCCGAGATAGGCCAGTAGAGCGCGTGCATTCCTGTCAGGCTACGCCCCCGTTGGTATTTGCCCAGGTTCTCACGGTCGAACTTCTCTTTCTCGTAGCTCTGACGTGCGAAGGCTTTGACCACGCGCACGCCGGTCAGGTTCTCCTGGAGCGTCGTTGAGAGCCGGGCCTCCTGCTCCTGATAGGCCTCATAGGCCTTGGAGACGCGCCCAAAGAAGAAGTACGACATGCCCACGATCACGGGCATGATCGCCACCGATGCCCATCCGAGACGGGCGTTCATGCGCATCAGCATCGTGAAGTTGACCACAAATAGCGCTACGATCCGCCCGATGCCCAGAGCCTGATCCGCATAGAAGCGACGGAGCGCGTCGACGTCTGATGTGGAACGCTGAATCAGCTCCCCGGTCTTGACGTAGTCGTGAAAGCTGAACGGCAGGCGCTGTAGCTGATCGAACAGGTAGTTGCGCAGCCGCAGGGTGATGCCCTCAGCCGTCTTCGCAGACCACGTGCCCCGGAGGTAAGCGAAAAGCCCCTCGAGCGCAGCAAGCCCGACGAAGGCCCCCGCCGCGAGGGAAAGCGCGCCCGCGCCTCCCGGCCCACCCAGGACATTGTCGACCGTGTGTTGCAGAAGCCGATAATAGAGAGAACGGACCAAGGCGCCGGCTGCCACCGCGGCCAAAGCGCCCAGATAGCGCAGGCGAAACCCCTCCATCAAGCGGTAGAGCCCGACCAACCGCCGCTCCGACAGCGTCTCCTTAAGATCAACGTTCAGCCTGTCGCTGAGACCAGGATCTATGCTCCCTAACATATCCTTCTCCTCCACCTTTCTCTCAGTGCCCGTCTAAGAGAGGGACACTGGAGAGCAACAACTCAGAAATGCATCGCGATTCGCACACTTCACCCCTCAGAGACACGCAAAACGAGCGGGTGTCCTTTAACATCTCCGTGGGTTGCCCCCACCGCACAGATGTCTGACCCGCTCGCCGGATGGTCGTGCTGCTATTCGCCTGTCTGCCCAGGTGACGCTGCCCCTGCCCTAGGGGCAACTCCACTGGTTGCTTCTCAAGGCTATCGCACTACCCCGGCGGCTTCAGGTCAGCTCTGCGTGTCAGCAATTCGCTAGCAACCATCATGCCTCCAAACTCCTTGACGTGAATGCGCATCCTTCTCATCACTGCCTCCTTCTGCACTGGGGCGAGAACACCAAGCAAGACGGCTGCGAGGACCTATCCCCGACAGCCTCCATCGCCATAGCCACCGGATCATATCATGAATTCGTAAATTCTGCAAATCCTTAAGGAGGATTTTAGGATATCAAAGGCTAGACAGAACAAAATGGAAGCCCCATGGCTGTAGGGGTCGACGGTCGACCTGCGGCCTGATCGTGCGGTCGAGCTTTATCTCTGTCGTGATTCGGCTATACTTCGTGAGAAATCAAGGCGTGCTACAGTCCGGTGAGCATAGGGCTCGCCGTCGATGCGGCGCAGGGATTCTGACTTGCAGGGGGATCCATCCATGACACGAGATAACCAGCGACGGAGAGACACGGTCTCAAGGGTCATTGGCCTCCTTCTGCTCTTGCTGATGCTCTGTGTCTTCTCCCCCGCTTTCGCCCATCCCTTTACCGAGTGGCTCTGGTTTGAGAGCCTGGGGTATAGACAGCTCTTTACGACGCGGATCCTGGCTGCCTTAGCTCTGACGAGCATAGCGGTCGTCGTCTCCATCGGGTTCTTGGTGCTGAACTGGAGCCTGCTGCCGCACTGGATTGGCCCAAAGAGCAGGTTGACGTCGAGCCTCCCCTTCTCCAAGGTGATGCGGCGCTCCGGGTCGGCAGAGCGACAGCTTTCGATCCCGACCGGTCCCCTCAGGCTTGCCTTCACGTTGGGAGCCGTGGTCCTCGGCGTCCTTGTCGGCCTTGGGTTCAGAGAACTCTGGCACCCCTACCTGCTGGCAAAGGAGAGCACGCCCTTTGGCCTGACCGATCCCATATTCGGCCTTGATGTGGGCTTTTACGTGTTCAAGCTTCCCTGGTATGAGGCCTTGCTCGGCCGAGCCTACGTCTTGGTTGGCCTGGGGCTGTTGGGGCTGCTCGCGCGCTATGCGATCTTCGGTCAGTTGAAGTCGCGATGGGCGACGGCGCATCTCTCCTTGTTGGGCAGTCTGTGGCTCGGGCTAATGGGCCTCGGGCGTCTCTTGAGCCGATATGGCCTCCTGAAGGCCAACGACGGCATCGTACTGGGCGCGGGCTACACCGACGTTCAGGCCCGAATGCCCATCTACACGATCGAGGCCTTCCTGATCTTCCTCGCGGCCGTCGTCCTGATCGTGAACCTCTTCACACGCCAGTGGAAGCTCTTTGTCGGGATCGGACTCTTTTGGATCGGCCTAAGTCTCGTCGGGCCAGTCTACCCGGCTGTGGTTCAGCAGTTTAAGGTGGAACCGAACGAGTTCTCGCTCGAACGTCCCTACATCGAGCACAATATCGAGTTCACACGCTATGCCTACGGCCTCGACCAGGTTCAAGAGGCCGATTACCCGGCAATGGGAGAGCTGACTCCGGCTGCTATCGAGCGCAACGCGGATGTGCTTCGAAACGTGCGCCTCTGGGATTACCGCCCCCTTGGACGAACCTACGGGCAACTGCAGGAGATTCGTCTCTATTACAGCTTTCACGATGTCGACATCGACCGCTACCCGATCGATGGAGCGCTCACGCAGGTGATGCTCTCGGCCCGAGAGCTTGACGTCGACGAGCTGGCAGAGCAAGCCCAGACCTGGGTGAACCGTCATCTGATCTTCACGCACGGTTACGGGCTGACGATGAATGCGGTGAGTCAGGTAACCCCGGAGGGGCTGCCCGAGCTCATTGTCAAAGACATCCCGCCAATCACCGAAGACCCAAGCCTGAGCCTCAGCCAACCGGGTATCTATTTCGGCGAGCGAACGCACCAGTATGTCGTCGTGAATACCGGTGAGGATGAGTTTGATTACCCCCAGGGCGATGCCAACGTCTACACGCGCTACACGGGCCCCGACGGCGTGCGTCTTGGCTCGCCATGGCGACGCACGCTTCTGGCGACTCGCTTCGGTAGCGCGCAACTGCTGCTCTCCTCAGCCCTGTCCGCAGACAGCCGAATCATGTTCCACCGTCAGATCCGCGAACGGGCGGAGACCATCGCGCCCATGCTTTGGTACGATGACGATCCCTACCCTGTGATCCACGATGGGCGGCTCGTGTGGCTGCTCGATGCCTATACCTGGACGTCGCACTTCCCCTACTCAGAGCTTAGCCGCAACGAGACCGGTGAGCCGCTGAACTACCTCCGAAACAGCGTAAAGGTCACGGTGGACGCCTATTCCGGGGAGATCCACTTCTACCTTATCGATCCTGAGGATCCCATCGCGGCGACCTACGCTCGCATCTTCCCGGACCTCTTTACGAGCCAGGAAGCGATGCCCGAGGCACTGCGCGCTCACTGGCGCTATCCCGAGACCCTGTTCCTCTACCAGTCGCAGCTCTACGCCACGTACCATATGCGCGATCCGCAGGTCTTCTACAACCGAGAGGACCTCTGGGAGCCACCGCAAGAACTGGTCGAGACCGAGCAGCGGGTGATGGAGCCCTACTACGTCTCCCTCCGTCTGCCAGACTCGGACGAGCTGGAGTTCCTCCTGATCCGTCCGTACGTACCCAAGGAGAAGCAGAACATGGTCGCCTGGTTCTTCGCGCGGTGTGATGGGGAGGATTACGGGGAGCTCGGTGTGTTCAAGTTGGGCAAGGACCGCCTGATCTATGGACCGCTGCAGATCGAGGGACGTATCGATCAGGATCCCGTGATCTCTCAACAATTGTCGCTCTGGAACCAACGCGGCTCGCACAGCCTCCGGGGGAACCTGCTCGTCATCCCCCTGGAGGACACGTTCCTCTACATCGAGCCTCTCTATCTCGAGGCCGAGTCGGGCCAGTTGCCAGAGTTGAGGCGGGTCCTGGTAGCCTACGCGGACAGGATCGCGATGGCGCCCACGTTGGACAGCGCGTTGATGCAGATCTTCACCACCGAGGGACCACCAGACGCCGTGCCGGGGTTGGCGCCGAGCGGATCCCTCCAAGGGCTGGCAGCGCAGGCTTTGGAGCATTACGAGGCCGCCCAAGCCTGTCTATCGGCGGGGGATTGGGTCTGCTATGGCGCGGAGCAGACGCAGTTGGAACTCATCCTGCGACAGATGGCGGGCGAAGAATGAGCGCAGAAAAGGCGCCCCGCGTGGTTCTGAAGCGGGGACGGGAAGCCGCCGTTCTCCGTCGCCATCCGTGGGTCTTCTCCGGCAGCGTCGCCAACGTGGACGGAGACCCCGGGATGGGTGATCTCGTCACCATCGTCAGTTCACGCCGAGAGTTCTTGGCCTGGGGTCACTACAGCCCCCATTCGCAGATCCGGGTTCGCCTCCTCGCTTGGGAGGAGAGCCCGATGCCGGATAGTGCGGAGTTCTGGCGATCTCGCGTAGAGCGGGCACTGGATCTCCGTGCCGATCTGCTCGCTGATGAGAGCACGACGGCCTGCCGCTTGATCTACGCAGAGTCCGACGGGGTGCCTGGGTTGATCGTGGACCGCTACAACGATGTCGCGGTGGCCCAGCTTCTCACAGCCGGTATCGATGCCCGACGCGAGCTGTTCGCCGACGTTCTCTGGGACCTCCTCACCCCACGCATCGGCATACGCACGCTCTACGAACGAAGTGACGTCGACGCACGGGAGAGGGAAGGGCTAGCTGAGACGACGGGGCAGCTGCGCGGGAAGCCCTTGCCCGAGACTGTGAACATCCAAGAGCGCGGGCTGGATTTCCTCGTCGATGTCCGGCGCGGGCACAAGACGGGCTTCTACCTCGATCAGCGCGAGAATCGCCAGCGGGTGCGTGAGTGTGTGCGGACGCAGGTGGATCTCGGATCGCCGCCAAGCGTGCTCAACGCCTTCTCCTACACCGGCGGCTTCTGCGTCTATGCGCTCGCCGGGGGTGCCGAACGTGTGGTCAACATCGACACGTCGGCCGACGCGCTGGCCCTGGGTCGCCAAATCCGGCGGCTGAACCAGCAGGGAGGTGCCCCCGTCGAGGATGTCGAGGGCGACGTCTTCGAGGTGCTTAGGCAGTTCAGGGACCAGGACCGACACTTCGATCTGATCGTCCTGGATCCTCCCAAGTTTGCCTTTACTCAGCGCGATGTCCAGAGCGCAGCCCGCGGCTATAAAGACATCAACCTGCAGGCGATCCATCTGCTGAACCCGGGCGGTTTGCTGTTCACTTTCTCGTGCTCGGGCGCGATCTCCGACGATCTCTTTCAAAAGATCGTCTTCGGCGCCGCTCTCGACACAGGGAGGGATGTGCAGATCGTGGGACGCCTGATGCAGGGAGGCGACCATCCCATCGCACTGACCTTCCCCGAGGCCGCCTATCTAAAGGGCTTGATCTGTCGAGCCGTCTCATAGCAGGGATGGAGACAGATCGCGACCGGGTCACACACCCTTCACAACGTCCAGGTAAGCTATTCTGCCATAGTCGAACGCTAGTCAGGAGACATATATGCGCGTGCTAAGGATCATTGGGAAGGCCGCCGTTGCCTTCTACGAAGAGCTCTTCTTTCATACCTTGCTGGGCCTGGTCCATCTGCTCAGTTGGGTGGTGATCATACCCGGCCCCTTCGTACTAACAGGCGTCTACGTCATTGGACAGAAATCCGTCCGCGGCCTTGGCGTGAAATGGCGCCTCATCTGGGACGGCATCAAGGAGTTTGGGGGTCGAGCCTTTTTGTTGTTCCTCATCATCGTGCTTGGCTATGGCGTGGTGGCGATCAACATCTACTTCTACACGACCCCGGAGATCTCGCCCTTCTCAGAGGCAGTGGGGTTGTGGGTCGCTCCAATCTTCATCTTCTTGGGCCTGATCTGGACAGGCGTTGCCTTCTACGCGCAGTCCTTCCTGATGGAGCTCGAGGAGCCAACGCTCCTGCTTGCGATCCGGAATAGCCTGTTCCTGGTCCTCCTGCAGCCCTTCCAGACTCTAGTCCTGCTCATCGTTGCCGGGCTTAGCCTGGCGCTTTCGGCTGTGCTGGTGATCCCGTTGATCATCTGGCCTGGTTTCGTCGCGTCACTCTCGCTGACAGCGGTTCGCACGATGGTGACGCACCTCAGCGAGAAGGTCGAGGAGATGGAAGAGGCAGAGGAGGAGACTGAGGAGCCCGAAGAACCTGAGGAACCGGAACCCGAGGGCGACCTCGATGGGGACCGTGCGGGATAACGAGGGGCCCTATTGCTACGCACATCCCCGTCCCGCGCTGAGCACCGACATCGTCGTGGTGCGCGCAGCGGCGGAGAGCGGAAACCCCTCAGAGATCCTCCTGGTACAAAGAGGGAAACCGCCTTACGAGGGGACGTGGGCTCTACCCGGGGGGTTTGTCGCTCAGGGCGAGTCCCCCAAGGGCGCGGCCAAGCGCGAGCTAGCCGAGGAGACAGGCATCACGGGAGTTGATCTGAGGCAAGTCGGGGTCTTTGGCAAGCCGGGGCGTGACCCGCGTGGCTGGGTGGTCTCCGTTGCCTTCCTAACCGCTGTAGCCCGCAACCAGATCCATGTCACGGCTGGCGATGACGCCGCTGCCGCCCGCTGGTGGCCCCTGGACGATCTGCCACCGCTTGCGTTTGACCACGACCAGATCATCGACGCGGCCCTGCGAGAGCTCTCGGTGTCGGGCGGGACGGGCGGCGGATCCTAATGAGGCCACAGCCGGCCCGGTCACGCATCTAGCCGCCTAGGTGTGTGCGTGGCGCCGCTGCCTAGCTGCCTCGAAGAGGAGTATCGCAGCTGCAGCGGCTGCGTTCAAAGACTCGACGCCGGCGGCCATGGGGATATGAACGAAGTCCGCGACCCGCCGCGCCACGCGACCCGCACCGGCGGCCTCACCGCCGATCACGAGCGCCACATCGCCAGTCCAGTCGGCAGCGTCGTAGCGCTGGCCCTTCCGGGCCTCTGCTAGCCACACCTGAGCGGGTCCCACGGCCTCCCAGATCTGGTCCCAATCTCCACCGTGGATCGGTAGGTAGAAGTGAGCGCCCATGCCGGCCCGCACAACCTTGGGATTCGTAGGATCCACCGTACCCGGAGGCAGCAGCACCTCGGTCACCCCCGCCGCCCACGCGGTCCGCAACATCGTGCCAAGGTTGCCTGGATCGCGGACCTGATCCGGCACAAGGACAAACCGCTCGACCGCAGAGGGAGTGAGATCAGGGATGGGCAGCACGGCCAGAATGCCCTGAGGGGTCACCGTGTCCGACATCTCAGCCATTAGCTCGTCGGAGACCTGAATGACGGTGGTCCGGGCATCCAGGCTCTGCACGAGGTCGTGGGATGCAGCATCAGCCTCGTAGAATGCCTCGGTCACGAAGACCTCAACCGGCTCTATGCCCGACCCGTTGAGTTCGGCGACCAGCCGAGCTCCCTCAGCAACCATCAGGTTCTCACGGACACGATGGCGGGTGCTGCGCTGTAGCGCGAGCACCCGCCGAACCCGG
>JBNGDL010000096.1:8062-8999 GCA_049975205.1 Anaerolineae bacterium
CCGGTCGTTATTAGCGCTGCTTACGTGGATCATAGCGTCCGTCGTCGCAGACGGCCTACCCGCTTAAGGGATACACAACTCCTGCCCCACCTGGACCAGCGAAGGATTACTGATCCCATTCACCTGTGCAAGGTGATACTGACTATAGCCATAACGCAGGGCGATACGGAAGAGATTGTCGCCCGGCTTCACCGTATAGATCGCACTGCATTGCTGGTTCGAAGGCGGCGGCGTCGTGTCCCCTCCCCCACCCGCCGGAATCGTCAGTGTCTGGCCGACGTAGATCATCGAAGGATTCGTGATGTTGTTGGCCTGTGCAACGGCTTGGACTGTCGTGTTGAATCTGAGCGAGATCCGGAAGAGGTTATCGCCCGGCTTCACGACATAAGTGGTTGGGCCTGTTGTCGTCTCTGGAGCTGTTGAGACCTCCGTCGGCTCAGCTGTCGGTGCTGTCGTTGGCTCGGCGACCTCTGTCGTGGCCGTCGGCTCAGGCGTCGGCTCCTCCGTCTGCACGACCTCGGGGGTCGACGTCTCAGAGTCCTCAGGGGAGGTCGGCGCCTCCTCAGTCTCTGCAGGCGTCGTCTGCATCTCCTCGGTGTTCTCCTGAGCCTCCTGCATCGCGGTGGCCTCCTCCTCCGGCGTCAATTCCTCAACCGGGGGCACCGCCGACTTTCGGCAGCCCGCAAGGAATGCCGAAACGATCATCAGAACAATCAGCAATAGGGCAAGCGGTTTGCGGCGCATCGGAACGCTCCTTTTCTACGGGATTTACTTTAGATTATACAAAAGAGACTGGATTGCAGCAAGCGCACGTGCTCTCCACACAATTGTGTGCCTCCGCTGCCTGTTATACTATGAATCTAGCTTGATTACAACAGAGCTTGAGACTCGGTTCTAAAGTGTGTTGGCGATTCGGAAGGTGTGTTGGTCTGCGACA
>JBNGDL010000097.1:0-8120 GCA_049975205.1 Anaerolineae bacterium
GGACACGCCCCCTCGGCGCCGCTCACCAACGCGGTCTGCGGCAGTTGGTCGCCTGCCAGACGCCGTCCCAGCGGACGCCGTCCTAGCGGACGCCGTCCTAGCGGACGGATTGCAGAACCACGCTGACGAATTCCTCCCATTCATCTTCAAAGAGATGTATCGTGACGTTCTGGAACTCGATGTGATAGATGACCTCATCGAGGTCAGTCTCGTTGGAAACCCAGATGGCGTAGTTCTCAGACTCGCCCAGCGTCTTGACATTCTCTTCTCGGTTCACTGTCATCTCCTTGCGTAGCTGTCAGAAGCTTGTTTAGGAATGATCGGTACAAGCCGTGCGCTTGCCGTTTTTAGCGGCGGTGACGCCCACCGCCTCGGCGTCCACCGCCTGAAGGCGGCGAGTCCTGCGCCTGGGCTTCTTCCAGCGTCCATCCTTCCAGAACCGCCTGACGTGAGAGCCGAATCTTGCCATCGGACGAGATATCGGTCACCATCACCAAAATCTCATCCCCGACGTTCACGGCATCTGTGACCTTATCGATCCGCGTATCCGACAACTGCGAGATGTGCACCATCCCGTCGACGCCGGGGATGATCTCCACGAAGGCGCCGAAGTCGGTGACGCGCACGACCTTGCCCGTATAGACCTTGCCGAGCTTGGGCTTTTCCATCATCGATTCGACGTAGGCCAGCGCCCGCTGAGCGCCATCCCCACCAGGGGAGGCGATAAAGACGGTGCCGTCCTCCTCTATATCGATCTTAACCTCATACTCTGCCTGCAACGCACGGATGGTCTTGCCGCCGGGGCCGATCAGGGCACCGATCTTGTCGACGTCGATCTGCGTCGTCAACATCTTCGGAGCGAACTGTGAAAGGGTATCGCGCGGCGATGCAATCGCGCCCTCGATGACGTCGATGATCTGCTCGCGGGCGATGCGCGCTTGCTCCAGGGCCTCGCTCAGAATCTGGCGACTCACACCCTTGATCTTGATGTCCATCTGCAGCGCTGTGATTCCCTGTCGGGTACCCGTGACCTTGAAGTCCATATCTCCGAGGTGATCCTCGATGCCCTGGATGTCGGTCAGCACGCGGTAACGGGTGCCATCCGAGACCAGGCCCATCGCGATGCCGCCCACTGGCGCTTTGATCGGCACACCGGCATCCATCAGGGCCAGCGTGCTGCCGCATGCCGAGGCCATCGACGTGCTGCCGTTTGACGACAGAACCTCACTCACCACGCGGATGGTGTAGGGGAACGCCTCTTTGGAGGGGAGCACCGGTTCTAGTGCGCGCTCCGCAAGGGCCCCGTGTCCGATCTCGCGGCGCCGTGGACCGCGGAGGGGCCACGTCTCGCCGGTCGAGAAAGGTGGGAAGTTGTAGTGATGAATGTAGCGCTTGGTCTCCTCGGGGAAGAGGTCGTCGAGCTCCTGCTCCTCGCCGGGCATGCCCAGCGTGGCGAGGCTCATCACCTGCGTCTCGCCGCGGGTGAAGAGGCCCGAGCCATGGGGGCGTGGCACGAGGTGTACCTCCGCCTCGAGCTCACGGATCGTCCTTGGGTCTCGCCCATCAGGCCGAATCCCTTGATCGAGGATTCGCTCTCGCACCACGGCCTTGAGGACGTTGTTGAACGCCTCGCCGATCAGGCGTGGCAGCCAACTGTTGGCCTCCGCCTCATCCGCCAGTGCCTCTCGCAACTCCTCTTCGAGCTCGTTGAGCGCTTCGATGCGCTCACCTTTGAGCTCGGTCGTCTCCACGAGATGACGCACGCGGTCCATCATGAGTTCGTTGGTGCGCGCAGTAAGTGCTTCAGGCAGGCCAAAGCGGGGATAATCACGCTTGGGCTTACCTACGGCCTCGCGCATCTCGTTCTGGACCCGAATCGCGTCCTGCATCGACTCGTGTGCCAACTGCATGGCGTCGAGCATCAGCTCTTCGCTGACCTCGTTCGCGCCGGCCTCGACCATAATGATGGCATCGGCGCTGCCGGCAACCCGGAGATCTAGGTCACTTTGCTTGATTTGCTGAATCGTCGGGTTGACGATCAACTGCCCATCCACGTGCCCGATGCGGATACCCGCGACCGGACCATCGAAGGGGACGTCGGAGATGGTCAGCGCCGCAGAAGCGGCGACGAGACCCAGCATATCCGCATACTCGCTCTCACCCTGGGACAGCGGCTGGACGATGACTTGAACATCGTTCCGCATATCTTTAGGGAAGAGGGGGCGGATTGGGCGATCGATCAGCCGGCTTGTCAGGATGGCCTTCTCCGTGGGCCGTCCCTCGCGGCGGAAGAACGAACCGGGGATCCGGCCTGCTGCGTACAGTCGTTCCTCGAAATCGACCGTCAGGGGGAAGAAATCGATACCTTCCCGAGGGGTTCGGGACATCGTGGCTGTTGCCAGCAATACGGTGTCTCCGACCTGGGCGATCACCGCTCCGCCAGCAAGGCGGGCGATCTTGCCCGTCTTGAGCGTGACCTCTTGATCGCCTAACTTCGTCGTAAATACATGCTCTTCTAACATACTAACCTCCTATTTGCCGATCTTTCTCTGGCGATATAAGGTTAGAAACTGGGAACTGCTGTGCATCTAGCTCGGCGCTCGCGTCTGTGTACCAGGCGTGCGACGGAGGTGCACCCCACTTCCCAATTCCCACCATCTATCGTCTTGAGACAATCGGCAGCTAATGGTTTGACCCAGTCGTAAAAGAGAGGCGAGTAGAGAGGGCTTAGCTCCCAACTCTACTCGCCTGCCATAGAACTCCTGGGACGTCTTACGTTGAACTCACCTGCGCAATCCGAGGCGTTGGATCAATTCCCGATAGCGCTGCGGATTCTTCTTCTGCAGGTAGTTCAGATGCCGCCGACGCTGACCCACGAGCTTCAGCAATCCTCGACGTGAGTGCGTATCATTCTTATGCACTTGGAGGTGCTCGGTCAGATCCGTGATGCGGTGGGTCAATAGCGCCACCTGGACCTCCGATGAGCCCGTGTCATCCGGCGACGTCGCGTACTCGCTTATGATTCTTTCTTTCGTTTCCTTAGATAGCACGACTTCTAACTCCTTTAGAGAACCAACCGATCGTTTGATACGTGTCGGCCAGTGGTCAACTTCGAAGCCAGTATACCACGGAAGCTAGTTCTGACAACTCCGGTGAGAACGGCCAGATAGCTGAGACAGGCTCTCATGATAGAATAGAAGAAGGTAGGAAAATCCTGCGCTTCTGCGCTTAGACCTGGAATGAGTGAGATATGGCGGATACGATTACACTGCGGATGGATGCAATGGCACACGGGGGTGAGGCCATCGGACGGCACGAGGGGCGCGCTGTGTTCGTGCCCTACACGATTCCGGGGGAGCTGATCCGGGCCGAGATCGTTGAAGATCACGACCGCTATGCGCGCGCCCGTCTGGTCGAGGTCCTGGAGCCTTCTTCAGCGCGCGTGGAGCCCCCCTGTCCTTACTTCGGTCAGAACAAGTGCGGTGGTTGTCAGTGGCAGCACATCGACACATCCGTGCAGACGCGCATCAAGGGCCTGGTCACGCTGGATCAGCTGGGGCGGGTCGGGCGGTTTGAGGACCCTCCTGTCTTCGAGCCCATCCCCGATGACTCTGGGTGGGAGTATCGCAACCACGCTCTCTTCCGCGTTGACCCCCAGGGTCGGCTTGGGTTTCTCTCGGCGGGGAGCCACGATGTCTACCCGATCGACGATTGCCTGATCATTCACCCCCTACTGAGCAGCCTTTTCAAGTCCCTTGATATGACTTATCCGGAGTTGGAGTGGCTGGAGATGCGCGCCGGTACCGCCACGGGGGATCTGATGATGCTCATTCAGGCCAAAGAAGAGGAATCGCCCTCCCTGCAGGTTGACTTCCCGGTCTCGATTGTGCAGATTCGTCACGATGATGCTGTGGCGCCGCTGATTGGCCTTGACTACATCATCGAGCGCATTCACGACCGCGAGTTCCGGATCTCGGCGACAAGCTTCTTCCAGGTCAACTCTGCTCAAGCGGCGCAGCTTGTCAACATTGTCATGGGGGCGCTGGATCTGCAGGGCACTGAGAACGTGCTCGATGCCTACTGCGGCGTGGGCCTGTTCACGGCCTTCCTCGCCGAGGAAGCGAGCGCCGTGACCGGGATCGAGGCCAATCCGCCAGCTGTCATGGACGCGGGCTACAATCTCGCGGATTTCGACAACGTCAGCCTCCTCAAGGGCTCGGTGGAGGATCTGATGTCGGGGGTCGAGGAGCGATTCGATGCCATCATCGTGGATCCTCCCAGGACGGGGCTTGCAGCGGAGGTCGTAGACGCCATCGTCGCGCAGGCAGCCGACCGCTTGGTCTACGTTTCCTGCGATCCTGCGACGCTCGCCCGCGACCTCCGCCGCTTGGTGCGGCAAGGTTACAGCCTGGAATGGGTCCAACCGGTTGACCTTTTCCCGCAGACTTATCACGTTGAGAACGTTGCCTTGCTCGTCCGCTGAGCCAGAGAGGAACTAGATATGGACCGTGTGCCACTCTACCAGGTAGATGCATTTACCGGGACACGCTTCAGGGGTAATCCGGCGGCTGTCTGTCTTCTTCCTGCCCCGTTGGAGGACGCGCTACTGCAAGCGATCGCGGCAGAGATGAACCTCTCCGAAACGGCGTTTTTGGAGCGAACGAGCCGGCGGCGGTGGGCAGCGGGCGATGTGTTTTCGCTTCGTTGGTTCACGCCCAGGACGGAGGTGCGGCTCTGCGGACATGCGACGCTGGCCTCAGCGGCGGTGCTCTTCGACGTGGTGGGTGTGCAGAGCTCCGAGGTGACGTTTGAGACGTTGAGTGGCGATCTGCGCGCGCGAAGAGCTGAGTCCGGTATTGCTCTAGACTTTCCCCTGGATCCGCCCCAAACGTGCGAAGTGCCGCATGGCATCGTGGAAGCGCTCGGGCTCTCGCCTGACGCGGTGACGGCTGCCGCGTGCGGTCGGCGAACGCACAAACTTCTCCTAGAGCTGTCGCAAGCCTCTACGTTGCGTGCGTTGACCCCCGACTTTCCCGCGCTCTTGCGATCTGAGGAGGCGAAGACCTACCGCGGACTTGTCGTGACGGCGGCGGGGGGCGAGGACTACGACTTCATCTCTCGCTACTTCGCGCCTTGGGTCGGCATCAACGAGGATCCGGTGACAGGCTCGGCGCACACGGTCTTGGGACCCTATTGGGCCGAGCGCTTGGGCAAGTCACACCTTCACGCCTATCAGGCTTCAGAGCGCGGCGGCGAGCTCTGGGTGAAGCTGCTTGAGGGCGCACGGGTCGAGCTCGTCGGAGAGGCGACGCTGGTTTTCGAGGGATATCTGAGCGTGCCTGGTTCGGGCCAGGTGCCCAGTTCTCATTGAGGTGAGGCTCCATTGGTGAGTTGGTGGACCGATTGGGAGGTACCATGGCTAAGGATACACCTGAGATTCAGGATTACGCCTTTGGCCGGATCGAGGTGGACGGTCAGACCTTCACGAACGACCTGATCATCCTGCCGGACCGTGTGGTGGCCAACTGGTGGCGCGAGGAGGGGCACGTCTTGCACGCTAAGGATCTGCACGCCGTTCTGGAGCTAGAGGAAAAGCCGGAGACCCTCATTGTCGGACAAGGAGCCGAGGGCCGGATGCGTGTGGCCCGGGATGCGAGAGAGGCTCTGACCGAGGCGGGCATCGAGCTCATCGCCGAGTCGACGGAGCAGGCGTGTGTCACCTACAACGCGTTGAGGTCTCAAGGAGGCGTCGTCGCCGCCCTGCACCTGACCTGCTGATCAATTGATCTCCACCTTGCTCGGCTTCGAGACAGGGATGCCCTGTTGCGGTTATGAGCAACCGGAGGTGGTCTGTGCCCTAGTTGTTATCCCGATCAGTCTAGCGTCCGCCCTTGTAGCCCTTGGCGACGATAAATGACTCCCAACTCTCATTGCGCGTCGCGGGTGGCGTGTGGACTTTGACGGGGTGAAAGGCCATCTTGACGTCGTGGATGAGCGCCGGAAGGTCCTCGCCCTCGAAGACCTTCAGGACCATATTCCCCTTTGGCCTCAAAAGTTCCCGGGCCACCTCGAAGGCAGCCCGGGCCAGCTCGATCGAGATCACGTGGTCTCGCAGCTTGATCCCTGTCGTGGAGGGCGCGGCGTCGCTGAGCACGACATCCGCCTTTCCTCCAACCGCCGCGATGACCTCTGCCTGCACCTGTGGGTCCGTCATATCGCCCTGTAGCGCCGTGACGCCCGGGATGGGTTCGATGGGTTGGAGGTCGAGGGCGAGGACGCGTCCTTGGTCGCCGATGAGCTCGGTGGCAACCTGCGACCAGGAGCCTGGGGCCGCGCCCAAGTCCACCACGACATCGCCCCTACGGATGACTCGGAACTTCCTCTGGATTTGAATCAGCTTGTAGGCTGACCGGGCGCGATAGCCTTCCTCTTTCGCCCGCCGGAAGTACTGTTCTTGATGCTGCTGCTTGCGCCAATGGCCCATACCGGATCTATCCCTTCCTACGCTTGCCCGAGAGCTTGGTTGAGGCGAACTCGGTGAACTGGGCAGCCAAGTGGTCTGGAATCTGGCCGACGATGTGGGTGCCGTCGGCGCTATGGGTCTCTTCCTCGATCAGCCCCCGCTCGTGCATCAGGCTCACCAGATCACCCCGCTCGAAGGGCAACAGCACGCGGATGTGCTGCATCTCGGATTCCATGATTTCCTCGATCTCCTCCAGGAGCTCGTTAAGCCCCCGGCCCGTCAGGGCGGAGATCGCAACGCTGTCGGGAAGGTCGCAGAGGGCGGCACAGGCTGCTGCAGGATCCTGAAAGCGATCGATCTTATTGAGCACGTTGACGATCGGGAGGTCCTCGGCGCCGATTTCCTGAAGCGTCTTGAAGACGGAGCGCGCCTGGTCCATAGCATGGGGGTGGCTGACGTCGATCACGTGCACCAAGAGGTCGGCCTCCAGGACCTCCTCCAGCGTTGCCCGGAAGGCGGCGATCAGGTCGGTGGGTAGCTTCTGGATGAAGCCAACCGTGTCGGTGAAGAGGACGACGGTCCCTCCCGGCAGGGCCACCCGGCGCGTAGTTGGGTCGAGTGTGGCAAAGAGCTGATCCGCAGCATAGATCGTGGAGCCGCTGAGCGCGTTGAGCAGCGTCGACTTGCCCGCGTTGGTGTAGCCGACGAGTGCGACGGTGGGCAATCCCTCCCGTCGTCGTTGTTGGCGCTGGCGCGCCCGCGCTGCACGCACGGTTTCCAGTTCTCGCTTTATCTGCGTGATCCGCTGACGGATGACGAACCGGTCCATTTCCAGCTTCGTCTGACCGGGACCTCGCAGGCCCACGCCGCCGGTGCTGCCACCGGCCCGTCCGCCGGCCTGACGTGTCAGAGCCTGCTCAGTCCAAGCCTGCGTCAGCCTAGGAAGGCGATATTCGTACTGCGCGAGCTCCACCTGGAGCGCGCCCTCGCGTGTATGGGCGTGCTGGGCAAAGATGTCCAGGATCAGGCCCGTGCGATCGATCACCTTGATCTCCTTGCCGAAAACCTTCTCCAGCTCGCGCTGATGACGGGGTGCCAGCTCATCGTCGAAGATCACGACGTCGGCTTGTTCTGCACGCACCTCAGTCGCGATCTCCTCGGCCTTGCCCGAACCGATAAAAGTCGCCGGATTGGGTCGCTCGAGCTTCTGAGTCTCGTAGCCGACGACCTCCAACCCGGCGGTATGCGCTAGCCGATCGAGCTCGATGAGGGACTCCTCGACGGGCCAATCATCCGGCAGGTATCTGCCATCGGGAATTGCTTTCCACTCGACACCCACGAGATAGGCTCTCTCTGGGGGCGCGATCGTTTCTTTGACCGATTTACGTTGACTCATTGTCCTCCTGGGTAATTGAGCGTTATCTACCATGAATAATAGCGCGAAACAGGCGCGGATCAAGGTTGGCATCGAGTTATCCCCCCGTTCTCGCGGCACACAACATGCCGCGCGCAGCCAGCACGACCCATCCACGACCGCGCCGCCCGCCTCTCGTGGGGCGCAACATGTCGCGCGCAGCCGGCGCGACCCATCCACGACCGCGTCGCGCGACTCCCGTAGGGGCGCAACATGTTGCGCCCCATAGGCATCAAGTTAAGG
>JBNGDL010000098.1:0-3294 GCA_049975205.1 Anaerolineae bacterium
CCATCAAATGTTCATTGACGGATCCCCTTAGTATGATATAATACCCTGTCGCTTGTTTTTAAGATTACGTGGCATTGTATCCTGATTGGAATGGGTTAGCCCCAAATACACTCTCAGGGTTCCCGGACAGCCCAGGAGGGAAGGGTAGAGAATGGCAGTAGCAGACCTTGGAGTTAAGTCCTACGCTCGTATTGCTAGCGCTTTGCCGCTACCAGGTCTAGTGGAAGTGCAGCTGCAGTCCTATAGGTGGCTGCAAGAAGAGGGTTTGCACGAACTCTTTGACGAAATCTCACCTATTGACAGCTTCAATGGGTTATTGAGCCTGTACCTGCCAGGCCAGAAGGCTGAGGAGGCAGGCTTCGAGTTGGGCTACCATTTTGGAGAGCCCAAGCATAGCCAGCAAGAATGTCTCGAGCGCGACCTCACCTATGCAGTACCTCTGTATGTGGATGTCGCTCTTGTTAACCGAGAGACGAGTGAGATCGTCCAGCAGGAGATCTTCCTTGGCGATCTCCCGTTGATGACGGAGCATGCAACGTTTATCGTCAACGGGACCGAGCGCGTCGTGGTGAGCCAGCTGATTCGCTCTCCCGGCGTCTATTTCGGCCTTGACGAAGAGGGCGGGTACCGCCTTGCCAGCGCCAAGTTGATTCCCGATCGCGGCGCCTGGATGGAGTTTGAGACCCGCAAGACAGGGTACTTGACTCTTCGCTTCAACCGTAAGCGCATCATCCCTGTGACGATCTTCCTCCGAGCACTTGCTGCGGTCGATGACCCCCTGCATAGTGATATCTTCGGTGATGGCTCAGATGAGGCGCTCATCGAGTTGTTTAGTGAGGCCGATAACGACCCTGATCATCCCTGGATTACGGACACGATCCGCCAAGAGCCTACGTGGGAGCTGAAGGGAGGCCGGACGGTCGCCCAGGAGGCGCTGATCGAGTTCTATCGACGTATGCGCCCTGGTGATCCCCCAACGCTTGAGAACGCCGAGGAGTATCTGGTATCACAGCTCTTCGACCCTCAGCGGTACAACCTTCAGGAGGTTGGCCGCTATAAGCTGAACCAGCGCATGCAGATCAACGTCCCCATGTCCAACCGCACGATTACGAAGGAGGACTTCTTCGCGATCGTACGCCGCATGATTCACATCAACAATGGTGTCGCTGGTCCAGACGATATGGACCATCTGGGGAACCGGCGCGTGAAGACGGTGGGTGAGCTAGTGCAGGCCAAGGTCCGCATCGGTTTGGTGCGGATGGAGCGGGTCGTGCGAGAGCGTATGAGCATTCGCGATGAGTCCCCCACACCGGTGGGCCTCATCAATATCCGACCTGTCGTGGCTTCGATCCGCGAGTTCTTCGGTTCGAGCCAGCTCTCTCAGTTCATGGAGCAAACGAACCCGTTGTCGAGCCTGACCCACAAGCGCACACTATCCGCGTTGGGGCCTGGCGGACTGCGGCGCGAGCGCGCTGGCTTCGATGTTCGCGACGTACACCACAGCCACTATGGTCGCATCTGTCCTATTGAGACGCCTGAGGGACCCAACATCGGGCTGATCGGTCGGTTGAGCACCTACGGTCGAGTCAACGATCTGGGCTTTATCGAGACACCCTATCGCCGTGTGATCCGCACCGTGCAGAACACTGTCGAGCAGCTAGCCGGTGAGATTCTCCGCGAGGACCTTGAGGATCCGGAGTCGGGGGAAGTCGTCGCTACGGGTGGGACCAGGATTGACGAAGCGCTGGCGGAGAAGATTGCCGCGCTGTCGCTGTATGATCCGGTTAGGGTGGTTCCGCGGGTCTCGGAAGAGATTGTCTATCTCTCGGCCGATCGCGAGGAACCTTACGTGATCGCTCAGGCCAATGCGCGACTCGATGACGAGGGTCGCTTTGTCGAGCAACGCGTAGCGGCTCGCAAGGGCGATGGCTTCGTCTTCACGCCGCCCGAGCGGATCGACTTCATCGACGTGGCGCCTATCCAGATCGTGGGGGTTTCGGCCGCGCTCATTCCGTTCCTAGAGCATGATGATGCAAACCGTGCTTTGATGGGATCAAATATGCAGCGCCAGGCTGTACCCCTCATCAGCCCCGAGGCGCCCCTTGTGGGGACCGGCATTGAGCGGGCTGCTGCGCTTAACTCGGGCTTGGTCATCACGTCAAAGACAAAGGGTACCGTGCTGCAGGTGACCGGTGACCGGGTCGTCATCTCGCAAGACGATGGGGAACTCGTCACCTATCAGTTGCAGAAGTATGCTCGCTCGAACCAGAGCACTTGCATCGATCAGCGGCCCGTGGTGGTCAAGGGGCAGCGCGTCGACGTAGGTGATGTCCTTGCGGACAGCTCCTCCACAGAAGGAGGTAGGCTGGCGCTCGGACAGAACGTGCTGGTCGCGTTTATGTCCTGGGAGGGTGGCAACTTCGAGGACGCGATTCTGCTGAGCGAGGGTCTGGTTCGCGACGATAAGTTCACGTCGGTGCACATAGAGAAGCACGAGCTTGCGGCCCGAGACACCAAGCTGGGACCGGAAGAGGTCACACGGGAGATTCCCAATGTGTCCGAAGAAGCCTTACGGGACCTGGACGAGGAAGGCATTGTCCGAGTAGGTGCTGAGGTTGGCCCTCTTGACATTCTCGTGGGTAAGATCACGCCGAAGGGCGAGAAGGAGCTCACGCCAGAGGAGAAGCTCCTGCGGGCTATCTTTGGTGAGAAGCTTCGTGACGTGAAGGACACCAGCCTTCGCATGCCCCACGGGGCGCATGGCAAGGTCGTGGATGTTATGGTCTTCGATCGCGAGGAGTATCGTGATCTTCCTGCCGGTGTTGAAAAAGTCGTGCGCGCCAACGTGGCACAGCAGCGCAAGATCACCGAGGGTGATAAGATGGCGGGTCGGCACGGTAACAAGGGCGTGATTTCCCAGATCGTGCCTGTTGAGGATATGCCGTTCCTTCCGAGTGGGCGGCCGGTTGACATTATCCTCAACCCCCTGGGTGTGCCCGGTCGAATGAACATCGGTCAGATCCTGGAGACCCACCTGGGCTGGGCCGCTGATCGACTCGGCTTCAAGACGGTCACGCCGGTATTCGACGGTGCTGATGAGCAGGAGATTGCGGCCGAGCTAGCGCGAGCTTGGTTGATCGACCAGTCTTGGGACGACATCACGGAGCGCGCCTGGACGTGGCTCAAGGCCCAGGAATATCCGCTGGAGTCCCTGCGTGATGACGAGGAGGCCCGGTTGATCTACGTGGCCTCGTGGCTTGCGCCAAAGGGTTACGATGTAGATCAGCTGCGAGA
>JBNGDL010000098.1:3394-8100 GCA_049975205.1 Anaerolineae bacterium
CCTTGCCCACCTTAGGGAAGATGGTCCTGCACAACGGCAAGACGGGTGAGCCTTTCGATCAGCCCGTGACCGTGGGCATCATCTACATGCTGAAGCTGGCGCACCTGGTGGAGGATAAGGTTCACACTCGCTCCACGGGCCCGTACTCGCTGGTGACCCAGCAGCCGTTGGGCGGTAAGGCGCAGTTTGGTGGGCAGCGTTTCGGCGAGATGGAGGTCTGGGCGCTAGAGGCCTATGGCGCAGCCTACACGTTGCAGGAGATGCTGACGATTAAGTCAGATGACGTGCAGGGGCGTGTTAAAGCCTACGAATCGATTGTCAAAGGATTGCCCATCGAGGAGCCCGGCATTCCTGCTTCCTTCAAGGTGTTGGTGAAGGAGCTGCAGAGCCTGGCGTTGTCCGTGGAAGCCGTTACAGACTCCGGCGAGGTATTGCACTTCGGTCGAGATGATCGACGGGCGCAATTGCCGAAACTGGGGATGGGGTTGCTCGGGCTGACGCCGCAGGGCTGAGGCCAGAAAGACGTCGGGTACCAGAGGGTCGTCCCTGAGTCAGGTCGAGATGTCGAGTTGATGTTTGACACGTGCGGTTGACCTCTACGATCTTTATGGTACAATTCATTTTCGCATAAGGATGGCAGCAATAACCCCTGTCATCTACAAGTGGGACGTTACGCGGTCGACTACGGGGAGGCCATCGCAGTGGGATGGCCTTCTTGACTGCGAAAAAGACAAGTCCTTATGAAGTCTAGAGGCGAGATGCTAGGAGGAGATAGTGCCGACCATTAATCAGTTAGTGCGAAAGGGACGCAAGCCCAAGCCGAAGCAGGCGAAGTCCCCAGCGCTGGCTTACAACGTAAATACGAAGAAGGGCGGCAAGCGCACCCGGGTTCCAGAAGGCAACCCTCAGAAGCGAGGCGTCTGCACCATCGTGCGCACGACCACGCCGAAGAAGCCCAACTCCGCGTTGCGGAAGATTGCCCGTGTCCGACTTTCGAACCGGATCGAGGTCACGGCTTACATTCCGGGCGAGGGACATAACCTGCAGGAGCACTCGGTTGTGTTGGTGCGCGGCGGACGTGTAAAGGACCTGCCCGGTGTGCGCTATCACATCGTGCGTGGGGCTTTGGACTGCGCCGGTGTTGAAGGCCGCAAGCAACAGCGTTCCAAGTACGGAACCAAGGCCGACTAAGTGTGGCGAGGATAGAGTGAAGTATGCCTAGACGAAATCGTCCACCCAAGCGCGAGATCGCGCCCGATATTCGTTACAATAGCGTGCCGCTTCAGAAGTTCATCAATCGCATGATGCGTGGCGGCAAGAAGAGCGTCGCTCAGAGTATTATGTATGAAGCTCTGGACATGGCTGAGGCGCGCGCCAATAAACCGGCCCTTGAGGTATTCAACGAGGCGCTCCAGAATGTGACGCCACCCGTTGAGGTTAAGCCGCGTCGTGTTGGTGGCGCAACGTACCAGATTCCGGTTGAGGTGCCAGAGTATCGGCAGCTCTCTCTCGCGATCCGCTGGCTTCTTGCAGCGGCTCGGAATCGACCCGGACGAGGCATGGCCTCGAAACTGGCGGCTGAGCTTGTTGATGCGGCCAATGGTGCTGGGTCGGCGGTCAAGCGACGGGAAGATACGTTGAGGATGGCGGAGGCTAATCGCGCATTCGCCCATCTTCGCTGGTAGCATATTGACCGGCTCTTTTTGAGCGAGTTCCAATAGGGCTATCGCAGATACAGATTACACTGAGGTTTAGGCGATGGCCGAAGCACATTCACTTGAGAATATACGCAACATAGGGATCATTGCCCACATCGATGCGGGCAAGACGACCACGACGGAGCGCATCCTTTTCTACACGGGCCGTACCCATCGGATGGGAAGCGTGGATGAAGGCACCACGATCACCGACTGGATGGCTCAGGAAAGGGAGCGAGGGATTACGATCACGTCTGCGGCGGTCACCTGTTTCTGGCAAGGATGCCAGATCAACATTGTGGACACGCCAGGGCACATCGACTTCACTGCAGAGGTACAGCGCAGTCTGCGAGTGCTCGACGGAGGCGTCGTCGTCTTTGACGGAACCGCCGGGGTAGAACCCCAGTCCGAGACCGTCTGGCGACAGGCTAAGGGCTTTCGCGTTCCGCTCATCGCGTTCATCAATAAGATGGACAAGCTAGGGGCGGACTTCGCTCACGCGGTCGGTACGATCCGTGACCGTCTAAAGGCGAATCCCATTCCGATCCAGTGGCCCATTGGGGCCGAGGCGGACTTTCGCGGTCTGGTCGATCTGATCGAGTGGACTGCCGTGGTGTGGGCAGACGATCTGGGGCAGAAGCCAGAGATCGTCCCCGTGCCGCCAGAGTTGGAAGAGGTGGCGGGTGAGGCTCGAGAGGCCATGATCGAGGCTGTCGTCGAAACCGACGATGACTTGATGATGCGCTATCTTGAGGAAGAAGAAATACCGCCCGCGGATCTCAGGCGAGCCCTTCGTGAGGCAACGATCGCCGGTTTCATACAGCCTGTGTTGTGTGGTTCTGCACTGCGGAACAAGGGGATTCAACCTCTGTTGAACGCGGTGGTAGCCTATCTGCCTTCACCTTTGGACATCCCGCCGGTTAAGGGGGAGAACCCAAAGAAGGAGAGAGTTGAGGAAAGACCGGCAGATCCCTCGGCTCCTTTAGCAGCATTGATCTTTAAAATAGCGACAGATCCTTACGCGGGACGGTTGGCCTATTTCCGGATCTATTCCGGAACGCTGACCCGGGGCAATGTTTATCTGAATCCAGGTAAGCAGACCCGCGAGCGTGTGACCAAATTGCTCAGGATGTTTGCCGATCGCCGAGAGGAGGTCGACGAACTCAAGGCGGGCGATATTGGTGCGACGGTGGGCCTAAAGAACACGGTCACTGGCGACACGCTCTCGGCGATGCACGCGCCAATCGTTCTGGAGTCAATTCGCTTCCCTGAACCCGTCATCAACGTGGCGGTCGAGCCCAAGACGGTAGCCGATCAGGACCGCTTGTCGGAGGCTCTGGATCGACTGGCTGAGGAGGACCCAACTTTTCGGGTTCGTGTGGATGAATCCACAGGCCAGACGATTCTGTCCGGGATGGGGGAGTTGCACCTGGAGATTCTCGTAGACAGAATGCTGCGGGAGTTTCGAGTTCAGGCAAACGTTGGGAAGCCCCGAGTTGCGTATAAGGAGACCGTAACCAAGACCGGCCGCGCCGAAGTTGTCTTCGACCGTATGCTGGCTGGGAAGCCCCAATTCGCTCGGGTCGTGCTTGAAGTTGGCCCGAAGGAAAAGGGGCAGACGTCCGAATTTGTCAATCTACTGCGTCCGCAGGACCTGGCGCCTCAGTTCGTTGAGGCGATCAGAGCTGGGGCGCTAGAGTCGTTGGACAGCGGCTTCCTTGCCGGATACCCCCTCGTGGGGATCGAGATTCGCCTCGTAGGGGCAAGTATAGATGAGACACTTTCTACGGAGATCGCCTTCAAGGCGGCTGCCGCTCGGGCTTTTCGTCAGGCCGTGGAGTCGGCGGATCCGGTTCTCCTTGAACCGGTGATGGACGTAGAGGTTGTAATGCCAGAAGGGTTTGTGGGAGAGGTGCTGGGCGATTTGAATGCTCGGGGTGCCGACATCAAGTCAATGGAGCCTCGACCCGGCGGAGCTCAGGCAGTTCGGGCTTTCGTCCCCCTGGCTAAGATGTTTGGATACGCCACCGACCTGCGAAGTGTAACCCAGGGACGGGGTACGTTTACAATGGAGTTCCATCACTATGAACCGGTGGACTCCCGGCAGATGGATGCAATTGTGTATGGTTATGGCGCTTAGGCGGGTTGCCCGAGAGTCTGAATACACGAACGCACAAGTGTGAGCGCCGCTGGTCGTCAGCGCGACTGCACACCGATTTTCAATCACAGAGGATACCGAACTAATCTGAAAGCAGAACAAGGAGAACCAAGCAATGGCTAAAGAGGTTTTTGAGCGCACAAAGCCACATGTGAATGTCGGCACCATTGGTCACATTGACCATGGCAAGACTACGCTGACGGCGGCGATCACGAAGGTCTTGGCGACCAAGGGTTGGGCCGAGTTCAAGGGCTATGACGAGGTCGCGAAGGCTGACGCCAAGATGTTCCGCCGTGATGCAACCAAAATCCTGACGGTCGCGATCTCGCACGTCGAGTACGAGACTGAGAATCGCCACTATGCACACGTCGACTGCCCCGGTCACCGTGACTACATTAAGAACATGATCACCGGTGCCGCGCAGATGGATGGCGCGATTCTGGTCGTCTCCGCGGTGGACGGGCCGATGCCCCAGACCCGTGAGCACATCTTGCTCGCGCGCCAGGTTGAGGTGCCCGCCATCGTGGTCTTCCTTAACAAGGTCGACCTGATGGATGATCCCGAGCTCCTTGAGCTTGTCGATCTTGAGATTCGTGAGCTGCTGAGCAGCTATCAGTTCCCCGGCGACGAGACCCCGATTGTGCAGGGCTCCGCGCTCGAGGCGCTGACCGCCGACAGCGACGATCCCGATGATCCCGCCTACGCCCCCATCTGGGAGCTGATGCGCGTTGTGGATGAGTACATCCCCACGCCCGAGCGCGACGAGGATCGTCCCTTCTTGATGCCCATCGAGGACGTCTTCTCCATCAAGGGCCGCGGTACGGTGGTGACGGGTCGTGTTGAGCGTGGCA
>JBNGDL010000099.1:0-7077 GCA_049975205.1 Anaerolineae bacterium
AAGACCTGTTCCACGGGATCCCAGTCAGCCCAGGCGTCATCCGGAACGACGTTCTCATCCACGAACTCCAGGTTGACCCAATCGTAGGTCTTTCCTACAGGCAGGCCCTCCTGGACGTAGACGTCGGCACCCTCGAGGCGCATTGGTCGCATCAGGCCGGTGTAAGGGTCATACACGGTGGCCATGTCTCCTAGGCCACGAATCGGCATCATGTCATAGACCCAGTTTGAGCCGGAAACCGGGTTCCAGGGCTGCGTCATCAAGCTGGGCACGCCGATGTTCACGGAGCCACCAAGCTGACCCTCGATCTGCAGGGTCTGGGCCCACAGCCACGCGCCGTAGACCGAACCGGAGAGGTCCGCCGCTACCGCGATCTCCTCACGCTGCGGCGCGATGCCGGTATCGTCCTTCAGCCAGATCCGCGCCGAGTCCTCCATCGACATCACCAGGGCCTCGGCCATCATCTCGCGACGCTCTTCCATCGTGTCAAAGTTGTTGTTGGCCAGGTCGCGGGAGAGCTGATAGAACTCCTCGGTGGGCGTGTAGTTGTCCCAGAGCGGGACGCCGGTGTAGCCGTCGGGGGTATAGAAGAAGAGGAAGTTACCACCCTCGTCACGGCTGATGGCGGTTGAGACCCAGCCACCGGTGTAGAAGCCGAAGCACCCCACTGAGGGCTGTTCGCTAAGCCAGCAGGTCGAGGCCTCAGCCGACGTCTTGTAGTCGCGGGTGACGGTAAAGCCGATGTCCTCAAGCAGGTTGGAGATGTAGTCACCGATCTCCATGCGCTCATCCTCAGTACGGATCAGAGCGATGATCTCCACGGGCTCGCCGTTGTAGGTCCAGACGCCGTCCTGCATCTCGGCGCCCAGCGCCTCCATCTCCTCAGTGATGACCTGCTCGGCCCGCTCGGGATCATGGGCGTAGGTCAGCTCGATGCCCGCGATGACGTCCGCCAGAAGGGCAGTGTCCTGAGAGGCGAAGTTGATCGCGGTGTATCGCGGCACCGCCATACCACCCGAGATCTCCTCTACGATGTAGTTGCGGTCCACGAGCCAGTTCATCGCCTCGCGGATCTTCGGCACGGAGAAGGGGTTGAGCCGGCCATCCTCGAACTCGGGGCCAGCCGTGTTAAAGGTGATCTCGTTGTAGCTACCGTACGAGGTTGAATACTCGATGCCCTCGGCTGCATAGATCGCGTCAGCAACGGCGGGATCTGCGATGGCGTAGGCGTAGAGGTCCAAGTCACCGGTCTGGAGCCGCCTCACAGCGGCATCCGAGGACGGTTCCTCAGACATGATCACCGTGTCCACCCAGGCACCGTTCCGATCGAGAACAGGTGCTTCGGGCGTGACCTCGACCTCGACAGTCTTCTCGACCTCGACAGTCTTTTCGACCTCGACAGTCTTTTCGACCTCGACGGTCTTCTCGACCACCACGGTCTTCTCGATTACCTCAGGCGTGGGCGTCGCACAGGCGCTGAGCACCATGCTCAACACGACGAACGCTCCGAGCACAACCATAAGTCTCTTAGCCATGCGTGTCTCCTCCTTCAATAGGATTGAGTTTTGTGGTTCTGACAGCATTGGTACTTCTGATACGTCTTCCTAAGCACAGTCTCATACGTTCAGACTTACTCGGTGACCTCCTTTCTGCCAAAGCCAACGCGCAGTAAACGAAGATAGGAAAGGCTCAGTGCCCTCCCTTATTGCACTGATTCTAAGAACAAAAGACTAAATGTCAAGATTGCCGACACCTTCGCCTTCTCTGTTACGCGACCAGCCCCAGTCGTGACTATTGGGCTAGCGCGCCCCGCCAGAGGGGTGGACCATACAGCCCGTAGATTTGGGCGTAGACAAAGCCATCCGAAGCGTATCGATAGGCAGTCTGAAGTCCCTGTATCCAGTCCAACACCTTGTTCACGTATACAAAGAACGAGGAGCCCACCTCACGCTCTAGGGAACGGACAATACGCCGCCATGCGTCCTCCGGCGGCGTCGCTTCCACTATCGGCTGAAAGGCCTCTCGGAATAGATCATCCAGTGACATAACGTTGTACTTAGCCATCAGACTTACGTGAACTCGTAATTCATCTCGGGAACCAATCTCTGGCGCCGCGTCAACATCTCCCGTAGCCGCTCGCGCGCGTAATAAAGACGGGATTTCACGGTTCCCGGAGGCAGCTCCAGAACCTGCGCGATCTCCTCGACCGCCAGATTCTCCATATAATGTAGAACGATAACAGCGCGATGGAGGGGTGGAAGCTCCGCCACGACCTCGCGCACCATCCGCGTCGTCTCCTGCTCCTCAACCCTACGATCGGGGGTCGGGAGGGCGCTCGCGATCTCCAACAACCAATCCGACACGTCTTCCAGGGGTCGGGCAGCCCTCGTCGTGAGTAGATCGTATGAGAGATTCACCGTCACCCGATATAGCCATGGCTTGAGCGGACGATCAGGGTCCACCGAATCCGCATAGCGATAGAGCCTCACGAAGCACTCCTGAAGCACATCCTCTGCGATCCGCTCATCTCGCGCGATAGCCAAGGACGTTCGATAGACCAACGCCTTGTGTGCCTCAAACAGCTTGCCTAGGGCGGCGATATCGCCTTGCTGCAGCCGCTGAATCAGCCCGGGCTCATCGAAACCGTCGGTGGGCTGATCTTGGGTCTCACGCTTCTGACTATCTCTACCTATATATACCTTTTCAGCTGTCATTGGGTTCACGGGATGACGATTTAATCTGAGCCAAGAGTTCTTGATCCTCGGGTGAAAGCTCCACCTGGTCCAATAATTCCGGTCTTCGCTCGAGCGTGCGTTGAAGCGCCATCTTGCGCTGCCACTGCGCGATCGCGGCGTGGTTGCCCGACCGCAACACCGCGGGCACCTCCCATCCTACAAGCTTGGCCGGGCGCGTGTATTGAGGCCCCTCCAAGATTCCGGAGGCGTAAGAGTCCTCGACCGCGGCCTCGGGCGCTCCTAATACTTCAGGCAGGAAACGGGCCACCGCGTCGACAACCACCATCGCGGCCAGCTCCCCACCCGTCAGCACATAGTCACCGATCGAAAGTTCGTCGGTCACCAGATGCTGGCGCACCCGCTCGTCAACGCCCTCATAGTGCCCGCAGATCAAGGCAACTCGAGGCTCCTTCGCGAGCACCTGCGCAGTCTCCTGTGTGAACGTACGTCCCTGTGGGGATAGCAGAATGACCGGGACCGATGCCTCGCCGATCACAGCCTCGACCGCCCGAAAGATGGGCTCTGGTTTCATCACCATACCCTGTCCGCCGCCGTAGGGAAGATCATCGGTCATCTGGTGACGGTCCAGTGCATAGTCGCGGATCTGATGAAGCAGAATCGTAAGTGTGCCACGCTCCTGCGCTCGCTTCAGGATGCTCTCCTGGAGCGGTCCCTGGAACATCGCGGGGAAGAGCGTGAAAATGTCAAACCGCATTACACGTTATTTTAGCATAACTTGGAGCCGAAACAAGGAAGCTGACCTGCCCGTTGTGGCCGGTCTCCACCCCGTTCTGACGGGCCCGGCCTCAACGACCAGAAGTGGGCCTGCTCACATTAAACCCAAACCCAACCCTTCGAACCTATCCCATACGAAGACCTAACGGTCGCCGCCATCTTCGAGTATGCATGAATAGTATGATAGGAAGCAGGAGTCCTCATAACTGAGAGGGGACGCGGTTATGGATCTGGCGTACGCTATCAAGCGTGCTTGCCTGCACGACAAGGAGGTGGACCTATGATGTGGATTGCTGGCCTTAGCGTCTTGTTGGTGGTTGCCCTTATCGTCTTGGTTATCTACTTCATTCGCCGCAGGCCCCGATCCGTTGGCAAGATCGAGAACAAAGAGAAGCAGGAACTCAACAAGACAATCAGGCCCCAAGCCGCGAGCGAGATCCTGAGGGACGAGCCTCAGGAGGTACGCAGAGGGGTTCAGACGGAGGTCGAGGAGCCCACAAACGAGTGATCTCCGATTCCCGCATCAGTCAAGAGGGCGAGGTCTGTCTCGCACGAGCTCCCTCACTCAGTCATCCCTGAGGCTGCCCGCTTCCAGAGCGCCTGCGCCAACTCCCGCGCACGGGCCGCGATAGTCACCTCATCTAGCGTGAGCAGTTGTCGCCCCCGCATCAGGACGCGCCCGGCGCTGATCGTCGTCGTGATGGCCGACGCCTCGTACCCAAAGATCAGGTGCCAGGGCAGATTCCCCGCGGTCAGAGGCGTCGGGGGATGGTAGTCCAGAAGGACGATATCGGCGACGGCACCGGGCTTGAGCACGCCCAGGCTCTGCCGGGGCCAGAAGACATTGGCGAGCGCGGCGTTCGCGGGATAGGCCAGGTCCAGAACCACATCGGCGGGCATCGCGCGGGGGTCTCGCCGGACCAGCTTATGCCCAAAGTAGGCGGCCTTCATCTCCGCCACCATGTTGTTCGAGAAGCCATCATTGCCCAGCGAAACCTTGACGCCACGCTCGCGCATAGCCTCGACGTGGGCGAAGCCAACGGCGTTGTTCATATTCGAACGGGGCTGGTGGGTGACCCAGGTCTCCGTCTCGGCCAACAGATCCATCTCTTGCTCATCCACGTGGACTGCGTGGGCCACAATGGTCTTAGGTCCCAGGATACCGGCGCTGTGAAGCCGTTGAATGACGCGCTGACCCGACTTGTGTAGGCTATCTTCGACATCCTCGATCCCTTCGGCACCGTGGATGTGAAAGCCGCAGTTGAGGCCACTAGCTGCCGCCACGGCATCCGCCAAGGTCTCGTCGCTGAGGGTAAGGGAGGCATGGAGGCCAAAGGAGGCGCTTAGCTGCGGATGGGGCTCGCGGCGGATCCTCTCCAAAAAGCGCACGTTCTCGACGATACCTTCCCGCGCGCGCTCGGGCCCGTCGCGATCGGTGACCTCATAGGCCAGCACTGCGCGGACGCCGGCCTCCTCGACCGCATCGGCGATGACGTCGAGGGAGCCCTCAATAGCGTTCGGGCTGGCATGGTGGTCGATCAGCGTGGTAGTGCCGTGTCGAATGGCGTCCGCAAGACAGACCAACGTGGAATAGCGAACATCTTCAAGGGTCAGCTGCTTATCCAGCTGCCACCAGAGGTCTTCTAAGATGGCCCCGAAGCTCGCCGCCGGCGTCTCCGAGTAGGCCCATCCCCGGGAGAAAGCTCCGTAGAAGTGCGTGTGTCCGCAGAGAAACGCAGGCAGCGCGAGCTGCCCATGCGCATCGAGCTGCGCCTCCGTGGGATGGGCCGACGTCAATTTCTCGGTGGCATCAATCGCCGCAATGTGACGGTCGCGGATGAGGATCGCGCCATCCTCGATGAGTCGAGGATTCTCGCCCAACGTAGCAATTCTGGCATGTGTGATTAGCATCGGCCCTCCCGATTCATGCATGACGCCCCAATCGCGCCCACTCCGCGCGGTTCAGGCCCACACGGCACCCTCTCTGTCATCCCGAGTCATCCCGACCGAAGCGAGGGATCTGAGCCTTCTATGCAAATCAAGCATCGGATAGGCAACCTACGTCTCATTGACAATCCCGGCTGCAGCCCCGCCCACGCGTGCCCCGTCTATACGGACCTCAGCTTCTGGTCAAAACGAGGGTCCTCCCTTAGCATCCGCTCTATCCCCTCACTCAACGACACCTGGGGACGGTACCCAAGTACCTTGCGGGCCAGTGTCAGATCCGCCCGCATACGTGAGACGCCACCGCTACCCACCGGACTGTAGATGAAGTTGCTGGAGGACCCTGTCTGCCTCCGCACCTCCTGGGCCAGTTCGTTGATGGACACCTCGGTGCCGCTGCCGATATTGAGCGTGCAATGGTCAGGCACATCCACCTCCAGCGCATCAACCAACGCTCGCACGACGTCGCTAAGGTAAACGAAGTCCCGTGTCTGTTCCCCATTGCCAAAGATGACCAGGGATCCGCCCCCTGCCGCTTGGTCGATGAATCGAGGGATCACGGGAGAATGGGACGGGAGCAAGGGCTGACCTGGCCCGTAGGCGTTGAAGATGCGGAGCACGATGGTCCTCGTTCCCCACAACGCGCCGATCGTATGAATATAGTGCTCCGCCGCAAGCTTGCTGACAGCGTAGGGGGAGAGCGGGCGGGGCGGCGTCGCCTCGCGGATCGGCTGATCCTCCTGGTCCCCATAGACCGCGCCCGACGAGGCGAAGACCAACCGCGGAATCCCCACATCGCGCATCGCTTCGAGGAGCGCCACCGTGCCGCTGACGTTGATGTCATTATACTCCCGTGGGTAGAGGATGGACTCGGCGACCAGGACGCGGGCGGCTAGGTGGTAGACGCAATCCACGCCCTGAAGCAGGGTCCAGAGCTTGGGGCGATCCGTGATGGTGCCGCGATGAAACAGGACTCCCTCGTCCAAGCGCTTTGGATCGCCGGCGCTCAGGTCATCAAGGGCGAGGACTTCGTGCCCCTCGTCCACAAGGGTGTTGGCAAGGGCGCTACCAAGAAATCCCGCGCCACCGGTAATCAGTATTCTCACAGCACCTCCAGATCAAGGTCGGGCTTGTTGCGAAGTCATCTCATTGTAGCAGAACTCGCAGTCGATGCCCACCCTTCATCTGAGTCCACGTGTTGCTGATGGTCTGCATTTCGTGAGCCTTGTTCCCTGGTGTGGATGACGTCGTGCGACTCAAGCCGATCTTGTATCGAGGACCGGGGCTCGGTCGGAGACCGGCCCCAACGTCAAGAGCGCGATGCTGGGGTTCTGACCGCTCCCCTGAACGCAAGGGCTCGTCCAGTGGATTGCGCTCAAGGACGACGGTGCTCGCTCATCGTCCAGGGCGCAACATGTTGCGCCCCTACGAGAGGCGGGCGGCGCGGTCATCGATGGATCGTGTCATCTACGCGCGACATATTGTGCCCTATGAGAGGCGGTCGGCGCAATCGTCGATGGACGTGGCGTCTGCGCACGACATGTTTTGTGCCCCACAACAGGTGGGCAATGGAATCGTGGATGGACGTGGTGTAGGGGCGCAGCATGCTGCGCCCCATAGGCATCAAGTTAAGGCCAAGCAGAAGGGATAACACCTGGTATAG
>JBNGDL010000100.1:0-7051 GCA_049975205.1 Anaerolineae bacterium
GAAAAACGCTGGGTTCCATCACCAACTCCACTGCAGATCAGCTGCGCTCAAGACTGCTAAAGGTGCTGCAAGACGCCTGACCCGCAGCAACAGGCCCGGCAATCTGCCGGGCCTGGGTAGCTGCTAACCGTAATTCGTGGACCTAGGCAACGGCCTTCCGAATCGCGTCGACGATCATCTGCGCCGGCGCTGCGCCTTCGACGCGCTCCTTGTCGTTGATAACGCTAAGCGGAACGCCCATAACGTTGTACTGGTTTGCTAGCTCGGGGAACTCAGCCGACTCAACAATGTGAGCATTCACAAGCTCGCTCTCAACTGCCATATCCATCGCCAAGACCGCCGCGCGCGGACAGTATGGGCAGGTGGGGGTCACAAAGACCTGAAATTCGACCGGCTTGCTTAGAGATCCCAAGAAGTTCTTGACGTCATCGCCCAAATCGGACGCGCCCTGGCTCGCGGACTGGATGCCGTGGAGAAGGGTTGAGAACTCATAGCCCGAGGGAATGCCGAAGAAGCGCAGACCGTAGTCGCGCTCCCCCAAAATGGCAATCGCCGGGGCGCGCGGGATATTCAGTGCCTCCGCCTGATCGGCGTCTTCATGAATTTCGAACTGCTCAACCTCGACCTTGTCGCTCGTGGCGGCGACTTCATTGACCAACTGCACAATCTGGTCGCAATACTCGCAGTTCTGCTGGTCCGTGAACACGGTCAGCTTCACCGCACTTGGTAAGTCGGACAACATCTCTGTCACGTTTTGGACGATCTCGTCGTTTAGTAAAGCCATGCTCTTTGACCCCCTTGGTGTCTGATAACATCTTTGTCTTGTGCGCCTCCATTTGGAAGGCGATCATCTAGAAAAATTATAACACGGAAGCCAACGCGGTCAATGAAGGTCGTGATAGATTTCGAGATATCTAATAAAACTCTAATAAACGGATCGGGGTCCCGTCAGGGCCTTGCCGGGTGTGGATTTGCGGTTAGACTTGAGGATCTATGGTCGACCTTACGCTTCTGCACGCCCCCAGCGTCTATGATTTCCGTGAGCGCGCGACGCTCTGGGGACCTATATCAGATCTTGTCCCATCTACACCCGTCTTCGACATGTACCCCATCGGCTTCGCGACGATGCTGGCGCATCTTCAGCGGGTAGGTTATAGGGTGCGGATTGCTAACCTGGCGGCCAGGATGGTTCGGTCGCGTCGTTTTCGTCCGGAGCGCCTCATCGAGAGCGCGACGTCTCGTGCCTACGGTATTGATCTTCACTGGCTGCCCCACGCCCATGGTGCTTTGGAGGTGGCCCGCCTCGTCAAGGCTGCTCACCCCTCATCTCCTGTGATTCTGGGGGGCTACTCCGCCAGCTACTTCCATCGCGAGTTAATCGACAAACCCAGTGTGGACTTCGTGCTGCGTGGGGACTCGACCGAGGAGCCCCTGGCGATGCTAATGGCGCATATCGTAGAGGGAACCGAACCGCGAAACGTCCCGAACCTGACGTGGAAGGCGGGGGATGGGGAGGTTCACGTCAACCCTCTCACTTACGTGCCGGAGTCCCTTGACCATTTGACACTGGACTACCGCCCGATGGTACGAACGGTGGTGGGACAGATGAATTTGGCGGATTATGTGCCGTTCAGCCACTGGATGGAGTATCCGATCATGGCCTCCCTTACCGTGAAGGGGTGTACGCAGAACTGCACGATCTGCGGGGGCTCCGCGTTCGCGAGTCGCCACTTGACTGCACGGTCGAGCCCGGCTTACCGCGCGCCTGAGCTCCTGGCGCAGGATGTGCGGCGGCTCGGGAGCATGAGCAGGGCACCGGTCTTCCTGCTGGGGGATCTCCGACAGGCCGGCATGGACTATGCCCGACGGTTCTTCCGAGAGATCCAGGGGTACAATGGACCTGTTATCGTGGAGTTCTTCCGCCCAGTCGAGCGGCCCTTCGCAGAGGAACTGGCTGCGGCCTTGCCCAACTTCATTGTGGAGTTCTCGCCGGAATCCCACGACCCGCGCGTGCGACGCGCCTCGGGAAAGCCCTATAGCAGCGAGGGGATTGAGGAGACCATTGCAGCTTGTCTTGCCGCCGGGGCACAGCGGTTCGACCTCTTCTTTATGATCGGGCTGTCCCAGCAGACGGCTGCATCGGCTCTGGAGACTATCGACTATTGCCAGGGTCTTCTTAGCCGCTTTGGTGATGGTCGGCTGATTCCCTTCACGTCCCCCTTGGCGCCTTTCTTGGATCCCGGCAGCCTGGCCTATGAGCAGCCTGAGCGCTACGGCTACATTCGTCACGCCTGGACGCTAGAAGATCACCGTCGGCTATTGCTGCAACCTACTTGGAAGCACATCCTCTCCTATGAGACGCAGTGGATGGACCGCGATACCCTAGCTGACGTGACCTATGAGTCAGGACGGCGGCTCAACCAAGTAAAGAAGACGGCTGGTTTGATCAGTGCCGAGAAAGCCGAGGAGACGGAGGCCCGCATCGCCGAAGCCAGGGCCCTGATGGCGACCATCGATGAGCTGGTAGCGACGTCGGGACCGTCTGAGCTAGAAGCAGCGCTGCACAGACTCAAGCCTCGCATCGATGCCGCCAACACCTCGACCGTCTGCGACAAGGAGGAGTTGGATGCCAATGCGGGGATCGTGCCGTTCAAGGTGATCAAGCTTGCGCAGATTGCCTTGGGACTGTAGACTGTCCTGAGTCAGATGTCACAGAAGGAGGCCTTCACGATGGATCGATACAAGATACCCCCCGATGCCCAGGTGACGCTTGCGGATTGGGACCCCAGGGACAAGAGCGCTTTCGACGGCAGCAAGAAGGCGGGCAAAGAAGTCCTGAGAATGCTTAACAATCGACTCGAGAGCCTTCAGGAGCTTCTCTACGCTGAGGACAAGCACCGGCTTCTCATCGTGTTGCAGGCGATGGATACGGGGGGCAAAGACGGGGTGATTCGACACGTCTTTGAGGGCGTTAACCCTCAGGGTGTGAAGGTTGCCAATTTCAAGCAGCCGTCGAAGCGAGAGCTGGCCCACGATTACCTGTGGCGGGTCCACCAGCATACGCCCGGACGGGGCGAGATTGTGATCTTCAACCGGAGCCACTATGAGGATGTCCTGGTCGTGCGGGTGCATTCCCTCGTCCCGGAGGAGGTCTGGCAGCGACGCTATGACCACATCAATGCCTTTGAGCGGATGTTGGCAGACGAGGGCACTACGATCTTGAAGTTCTTCCTTTACATCAGCAAGGAAGAGCAGCGAGAGCGGCTGCAGGCGCGACTTGATGAACCCGATAAGCGCTGGAAGTTCAGCCTGGGGGATCTCGACGAGCGGGCTCTGTGGAACGACTACATTGAGGCCTATGAAGATGTGCTGACCAAGACCAGCACCGAGTGGGCACCCTGGTATCTTGTCCCCGCGGACCGGAAGTGGTATCGGAATCTGATCATCGCCAGCACGATGGTATCCACGTTGCAGAATCTCCAGATGGCCTATCCAGCATGGGAGGGTGGTGATCCGAGCGAAATTGTGATCACGTAGCGAGCCGGCTAGGCCAGATGGGGCTATGCTACGCGGATAGCTCTGGTCACGATTTGCCCAAGCCCCACGATAACCTTGCGCAAATCCACAGAAAGCGCCAGCTTCCCAACAAGGAGGTAGATGGTGAAAGATCGTAAGCTGCTCATGATCCCCGGTCCTATCGAGTTTGAGCCCAGTGTCCTGAGCGCGTTAGGTGCCCCCACGACCAGTCACGTTGCTCCGGAGTTCATTGAGGCCTTCGGGCAGGCTCTCGAGCGGATGCGCGAGGTCTTCCTGGCTCCGGAAGGCCAACCCTTCATCGTGGCGGGGTCTGGTACCTTGGCGATGGACTTGGCGGGGGCGAACCTCGTCGAGCCTGGTAACAAGGCCTTAGTGGTCAACACAGGCTACTTCGGAGATCGCTACGGTGAACTGCTCGGACGTTACGGTGCAGAGGTGACCCATGTTCGAGCGGCGATTGGAGGGCGTCCGTCACTTAAGGAGGTTGATGAGGCCCTCGCCTCTGACAACTACAAACTGCTCACCGTGACCCACGTCGACACTTCAACGGGCGTGGCGACCGACGTCAAGGGGCTGGCGGAGCTCGCACGCCGTCACCATGTGCTGATCGTGGTTGATGGCGTCTGCTCGGTGGCGGGAGAGGAGCTGCGGATGGAGGAATGGGGCGTCGATGTCGCATTGACCGCCTCACAGAAGGCCATTGGCACGCCTCCGGGGTTGGCGCTGGTGATGGTCGGTCCCAAAGCTATGGACGCCTTCTGGAAGCGTAAGGCGCCGGTGGCCAATTACTACGCGGATTGGACGAACTGGCTACCCATCATGGAAGCCTATGAAGCGCGGCGACCCAGCTACTTCGGCACGCCTGCCGTGAACCTTATTGCTGCCCTGAATGTGAGCCTTGGCCTCATCCTGCAAGAAGGGATGGAGACACGATTCGAGCGCCATGCACGGGTCAGTCGGGCGATCAAGGCCGCGGTGACGGCTCTGGGTATGGACCAGGTGCCTATTGCGCATGAGATCGCCGCTGTGACGATGACGGCTCCGCGTTTTCCGAAGGGCATCGATGGGAAGAGGGTTCTGGCTGAGATCAAGGCCTCGGGTGTGGTGCTCGCAGGGGGCCTGCACCCGGAGATCAAGGGGGAGTACTTCCGAATCGGCCATATGGGCACGGTCTCCCAAGGGGATGCGTTGGCGACGGTGGGCGCTGTCGAGAGCGGGCTCGCGGCAGCTGGATACAAGTTCGATGCAGGTGTTGGCGTAGCGGCAGCGATGCAGGTCTTTCTTGAGTAGCTGACCAGACTAACATCAAGAGCCGGAAGAGCCCCTGTTCTCCCCAGTGAGCCAGGGGCTCTCTTGTGCTCCGGTCCACGTGGCTATAATCATGACAGAACACGGCATGATTGTGTTGAGCAGTTAGGAGGCCGTGTCGACGGAGGACCGTATGGGGAATGTAGCCACTCGGTTGATCTCCCTGATCATGCTCCTGCAGACCAGATCGCTCTGGAAGGCTGCTGAGTTGGCCGAGGAGCTCAACGTCTCGGAGCGAACTGTGCACCGATATATGGGGATGCTGGAGGAGATGGGTATTCCTATCTACACTGAGCGAGGGCCTTATGGTGGCTTCTCGTTGATGCGGGGCTACAAGCTACCGCCGCTCATCTTCACCGCGGAGGAAGCGACCGTGCTCTATATGGGCACCAACCTGGTCGAGCAGGTCTGGGGCCAGATGTATCACGATGCCATCACAAGCGTCACCGCAAAACTCGACAACGTGCTCCCCGACGATCTGCGCCGTCAGGTGGAGCAAGCCCAGCAAAGCCTCGTGGTCTGTGGCCTGGCGTCGAGGGATCTGCGTCCGTGGGCGCAAATCCTACAGACGCTGCGGGAGGCGATCAAGGTGCGGCATACCGTGCGGCTCGTCTACCGCAGCTTCAGTTTGGAGGAGACCCAGAGAGACGTTGATCCTTACGCGCTCTCATTCCGGTGGGGTAACTGGTATCTCGTCGGCTTCTGTCATCTACGGGAAGCTATGCGCACCTTCCGTCTGGATCGCATCCAGGCCGTGGAGAGGCGCCACACCACCTTTACCATCCCTGAGACGTTCTCCGCACGGGAGTATATCGAGCGCGCTATGCGCTTCGAGAACCGCTACACGGTTGTCGTTCACTTCGACTCAGGAATCGCCCCTTATGTGCGGGAGCATACCGGGGATTGGGTAGAACTGCAAGACTGTGAAGATGGGTCCGTCGTCCTCAGAATGGCTGTGTCAGATCTCGACTGGGCGCTGGGGTGGGTCCTCAGCTATGGCGGCGCGGCGCAGGTCCTTGAACCCGCCGAGCTCGTGAGGCGTGCGCGGGAGGAGGCGACACGCATCCTAGCGCGATATCAACCACCTATTGACTGATCCCCGAGCACCTGTGCCTCGGTGCTGGATATCTCAGCAGGGCGATGTAGCTCTACAGTGGTTAGCGATGCAACTCCGGAACTTCCGCTCCCCTTGAGTCTACGAGGAGCAGACCGCCGTCCGCATCTACTCCTTTGGCTTCCTGGCAATCAGCCACACCACGACCCCCACCGCGACTGCGAGCAGGCTGCTCAGACACCCGAAGATAGCGAGAATCACCATCAGCTCGGCTACTCCAATGTGTCGGAATGGCATGGAGCTCCTTTCGACAGGCATTACTTGAACTTGACACACGAAATCGTCGACATTCTATCAAGCCCCCGGTACGCCGACAAGGGGGAACTAGAACAAGGCCAGCTGTGCGGCCTCGACGGCGTGATAGGGCTCTACGTGGGTAGCGAAGCCGTAGCGGGTCTTGAGCTGATCGAGCAAGCCGTGGAGCTCAGCCGCTCTGGGAGACTCACAGCTGTATCGGTCGCCATAGGTTCGCTGATACCTCGGTCGGACGCCGGCGAAGTGGCGGTCGAGCTGCGTGTAGAAATGTGCCCGCTGGCGATCGCGCATAGACATGCCGAACCACGGCACGACGTGGCTGGCACCGGCCTCGACTGCGCGTTCGACGATGGCGGTCACGTTCTCGGGCGTGTCCTCGATGAAGGGGAGGACCGGCATCAGCATGACGCCGGTCTCGACGCCGGCTTGGGCGACTTGCGCCATTGCCGCGAACCGGGCGGAAGAGGCAGGTGCGCCGGGCTCCACCTTTCTGGCTAAGTCGTCGTCCGCCGTGGTGATGGTGAAGCTCACCACGGCTCGGGCACGTCGGTGGATCTCCTGGAAGAGCGCCAGATCGCGCAGGACAAGGTCGCTCTTGGTCAGGACGTGTACGGGGAAGCCGAACTCGGCGATGACCTCCATAGCGCGCCGCGTGAGCTGGACTTCCCGCTCCAGGGGCATATAGCAGTCGTTCATGGAGCCTAGCGCGATCAGGCCCTTGGCCTGCTTGCGAGAGAGCTCGTCACGCAGGAGCTCGATGGCGTTGACCTTGACGAGGACCTCACCATCGAAGTCCTCGATTTGGTAGCACTCGCTACGACCGTCGCAATATATGCA
>JBNGDL010000101.1:0-5473 GCA_049975205.1 Anaerolineae bacterium
AGCCCATAACGGAGATCGGCGTCGTCTTTGTCCGGCTAGAGACAAAGCACGGCAGCGTTGCGTGGGGCTGCGCAGCCTTCGATTCCGCCATCACGGGCGAGAGCCTGAGCGAGGTGACGGACGCTTGCGACCGCTGCGCGGACCGAGCGCTGGACCTGAACCCGCTCAACACGGAGTATGCCCTGTCCGAACTAGAGCGTCTCACAGAGACCTGCCCCTCCGCTCTCTGCGCCTTTGACATCGCCTTCCACGATCTACTCGGTCTCGCTGCGGGTATGCCACTCTACCGGCTGCTTGGTGGCTATCGTGACAGAATCCAGACCTCGGTCACCGTCGGTTTGGCGCCCATTCAGGAGACAGTTGAGATGGCCCTCGACCGCGCGAGGCAGGGGTATAGAACTCTGAAGATCAAGGGAGGACTCAGCCCCGAAGAGGATGTCCAGAGGCTCCGTGCTGTCTGCGACGCGCTACCCAACGTCCAAGTCCGGCTCGACGCGGACGGTGGCTACGATATTCAAGAGGCGATCGGGGTGGCACGCGCCCTCAAAGGAAAACTGGAGATGCTCGAACAACCCGTCGATCCAGCCAGGGGGCTACACGCGCTCCGACAAGTCACGGCGCAGAGCCCGGTTCCGGTATTGGCCGATCAGAGCACCGTGGGTGCCGCATCGGCACTTGAGATCGGGCGGCTCCACGCTGCTGATGGGATCAGCATCAAGCTCGCCACATGCGGCGGCATCCGCCAAGCCCGTCAGATGGACGCCATCGCTCGGGCCTCCCATCTAGCCACGATGGTCGGCTGTCTGCACGAGCCAGCGCTGCTCATCGCAGCCGAACTCGCCTTCGCCCTGAGTAGCCCTGCCGTGCGCTATGGCGATCTGGACGGGCACATCGATCTCGTCCAGGACCCAACGCAACCCCGGTTCGTGAGTAAAGATGGCTGGCTCATCGCCACCGATGTCCCCGGTCTCGGCTGCACCGTCAGTCTCTGACCGCGCCGTCGTAGAGCCTCAAGCATTTGCTTCTCACGCGCCTCCCCGGGCCTTTGCTGAGCCGAGCCGGCGCTGAAGCAGGTTGCGACCATAGGCAACCGGTATCTTACCCGCTCGTGGGGCGATCTCAGATTCATCCGTCTGCAGGCTGATGCTTGGTGATAGTGGTGCTTGTTGACACCGCCACAAGTAAGGATACCATAGTGCGCGAGCACATTGTCTCCTTGACCATTGAAGATGACAGGAGTGTGTCGGGGCCGTTTTGCCCAGGGATATGAACGAGCAAGACAGCAGTTGTACGAATGAGGACTCGCAGCCTCCCAGTCGTATCTGGCGCGAATCCGACAAGGTGATTCACGGGCTCCACAGCGCCAACTGAAGCTGTTCCTCCTATCCAGGAACACAGGGCTACAGCGCGCGCTGTAGCCCTGTGTGCGTGTCAGGCTAGTAGCCTGGTTACGGGCTCGATTTGGGTGGGATTGAGCTGTGGTGGCTCTTTCTCAGACCAGGTCGGGACCCATCGACGCGCTGCCGCCTGACTCCCCGAGCGCAGGAGGTATCTATGGAAAAACAAGATGTGACACGCGAGGCTTGGGTTGATGAGCTCTACGATCGCATAACCGCCCTTCTCGATCGCAATGAGGTCCGGAAAGCTCAGATCATCCTGGAGGCTCTCCTGCCGGCTGACCAGGCCGAGATTTTCAGCGATCTAGAGCCCGACGAACAGCGCAGAGTCCTCGAGGGATTACCGCTGGAGGACACCGCCGACATCCTCGAGAAACTAGAGGATGAGGAGGTCACCGAGGTGGCCAAGTGGCTCCCGCCGGAGCAGCTGGCCGACATCCTCGACGAGATGGAGCCCGACGAGGCCGCGGACCTCCTCGGCGACCTCGATGCCGAAGAGGCCATCAACGTCCTTCACTTGATGGAGTCCTTCGAGGAAATCAGCCCTCTGCTGCTCCATCCGGACGAGACAGCTGGCGGCCTGATGACTTCGGAGTATCTCGCGTTGGGCGACCAGATGTGGACCGATCGTGCCCTGGAAGCAATCCGGCAATGGGAGACCGAAAAGGACTATCTCCACTACTTCGTCGTCGACCGAGAGAGCAAGCTCGTGGGTATCGTCAGTGTTCTCCGAATCCTCAGGGCCCCACCCCGGGCAAAGCTCATCGATATTATGGACCGATCCTTCATCTCAGCGCCCGTGGATGCAGATCAGGAGGCTTGTGCCCAGCTGATGAGCCGATACGACCTCACGGCTCTCCCGGTCGTGGACGAGACCAGCAAGCTCGTGGGCGTCATCACCATCGACGACATCATCGACGTCATCGAGGATGAGGCCACAGAGGACATCCAACGCCTCGGTGGTTCTGCGCCCCTCGAGAAACCCTATCTCTTGACCTCAGCATGGGAGATTGCACGGCGTCGCGTCGGCTGGCTTCTGCTGCTCTTTGTAACAGGGACGATCACGGCTAACGTGCTGGAACTCTTCGAAGATACACTGCAGAGACGTGTCGTCCTTTCCTTCTTCGTCCCCCTGCTCATCGGGACGGGCGGCAATGCCGGTTCGCAGACAACGTCCACGATCATCCGCGCGTTGAGCGTCGGCGAGATCGAGAAGAAGGACGCTTTGCGCGTCCTTTGGCACGAACTGCGCGTCGGGCTGCTGCTCGGTGCGCTCATCGGTGTCGCAGGCTTCATCCGGGCTTGGACCTTCAACCAGAGCATCCCACTGGGCCTGACCATCGCGGTAGCCGTTGCCGCCATCGTGTTCTGGTCGAGCTCCATTGGTTCGCTCTTGCCCCTCTTTGCGACGCTCATTGGCGTCGACCCGGCCCTGATCTCCGGCCCCCTCATGAGTACGCTGGTGGATGCAACCGGTTTGTTTATCTACTTCTCTGTGGCAGAATGGATTCTGGGACTCTGAAGTGCGCGGGGGAAAGGCAAACAACCATGACATTTGGGACACTACTGGATCACCTCTCGCGGCTTAGTCTGGGAGCCACCTCGGGTGCCGCGTCCTATCCCTGGCGCAAGGCATGGGCTGAGGCATCATGGACGCTGGCGGGCCAACCTCGGCATGGCCTTGGGCGGTGGCGCGGCTACCTCCAATCGCTCACCGGGCATTCACCGCGGTGGCCCAGGACGTGGATCACGCCAGGAGCTGTGCAGTACATCCGGCCTGAGGCGAACGGCGCCACACTGGAAACCGAGCAGGCGACCATCGAGGTTCGCTTCCTCGCGCCTGATCTGGTCAGGGTGCGATTCCGTCCTCGCGACGCGGCAGGGCCCCGAGAGCCCCTGCCTTACGCGATAGCCAAGCCGGCCGACGACTGGCCCACACCGCCGATCGTCCATCTGCAGACGGCGGACGCCTATCTCCTGGTCACAGAGGACCTGGTGGTCGGGGTACGGCTTGACACCGCCCAGTGCTTCTACGCGACACCGGACGGCGACCTCCTCAGAGCTGACATTGAGACTGGCTGGGCCGAAGAGGGCGCCTTGCGCCACATCGTGGCCCTGACCGAGGGCGAGCGACTATACGGTTTAGGGGAGCGCGCGACGCCCTGGAATAGGCGTGGGCGCACGCACGTCCTGTGGAACACGGATCCCGCTGGATACGTCAGCGGAGACGACCCAATCGATCTGAACATCCCGGTCTATGTGGGTGTGGTGCCGAACGCAGGACCGAATCCGTCAACCTATCTTGTCTTTTACGAGAACGCGAACTACGCCGAGTTTGATCTCGGCGCCACCGCATCCGAGGAAGCGGAGCACCGCTTCGTCGGCGGCGAGCTGCGCTACTATCTCGCCGCAGGTCCGCTGCCGCGGCTGATAGAGCGCTATACCGAACTAACAGGCCGTCACGAGATGCAGCCGCTTTGGATGCTTGGCTACCAGCAGAGCCGCTGGTCCTACGAAACCGAGGAACGCGTGCGCCAGCTCGCGGCGGATTTCAAGCAGCATCAGGTTCCCTGTGACGCGATTCATCTTGATATTGACTATATGGACGGCTATCGGTGCTTCACGTGGGATAGTGAGAGCTTCCCTCGACCAAGCGAGATGGCGAAAGACCTGAAGAAACAGGGCATCAAGCTGATCGGTATCATCGATCCTGGGATCAAGCAGGGTCACGGGTACGCCGTCTACCAACAGGGGGTGCGACGCCGTGTTTTCTGCAGAACGCCGGATGACCGCATCTTCCATGCCCCTGTCTGGCCCGGCAACTGCGCTTTCCCCGATTTCACGAATCCTGACACCAGAGAATGGTGGGGAGAATTGTATGCCCCTCTGTTGGAGAGCGGGCTTGCCGGCTTCTGGAATGATATGAACGAGCCGGCAGTCTTTACCCCGACGGGCGATCCCACGCTTCCGCAGACCCTACGGCACGCGCTTGAAGGGGTCGGAGGGAATCATCGCGAAGCCCACAACGTCTATGGGATGCAGATGGTGCGCGCAACGCGAGATGGGCTTCGCGCCTTGAAGCCCAATGCTCGCCCGGTCGTCATTACCCGCTCAGGATGGGCAGGCGTGCAGCGCTACGCGACATCCTGGACGGGGGACAACGAGAGCACGTGGGACTCACTGAGGTTGACCATCCCAATGGTCCTTGGGCTGGGACTCTCTGGCCTGGGATTCACAGGTGCTGACGTCGGTGGCTTCGCGGGAACGGCAGAGGGTGAGCTCTTTACGCGCTGGATCCAGATGGCCGCCTTCATGCCTTTCTTCCGATCTCATACGGCGAGGGGAACCCCGGATCAGGAGCCCTGGTCCTACGGAGAGCCCTTCCTGAGCATCGTCAAGCGCTTCATAGAACTGCGCTACGAGTTACTGCCCTATCTCTACACGGCGCTGTGGCAGATGTGCGCCCGGGGATGGCCCGTCGTCCGCCCGCTGGCGTGGGTCGATGCTGCGAATCCGGCGCTCTGGGATGTCGATGACGCGTTCCTCTGCGGTGACGCCCTGCTGGTCGCCCCGATTGTCGAGCCCGACGCGGAGCGCCGCCAGGTCAGGCTTCCCGCCGGCGGCTGGTACGAGTTCTGGACAGGCCGCTATCACTCAGGCGATCAGGTTGTGACGCAGTACGCGTCGCTTGAGACGATGCCGCTGCTGATTCGCGAGGGCACCGTGCTAACGATGGGAGAGAGTGGTCAGAGCGTCGAGCAACGGAAGACCAAGTTCTTACGTCTCGGGCTCTATCCGTTCCGCACGCCGGGTTCCGCTTGCTCCGAGCTCTACGAGGACGCGGGTGAAGGTGTGGACTATCTCAACGGCGCCTACCGGGTCAGCCACTTCCACCTCGAGCAGAGCAAGACGACGCTTTCTCTAGCGTGGATACGCGAAGGTGCCTTTGAACCGCCCTATGAGCACATCGAACTCACGATCAACGGATTGGATCGGGCGCCCCGCGCGGTCACGGCTGATGGCGAGACCTATCCCATCCTACAAGCAGATCCCGTGCGCAGGTCCGTTGTGATGGC